>CAZJYU010000033.1:0-28581 GCA_964550305.1 uncultured Vicinamibacteraceae bacterium
CGGCCGACCTCCCGGCCCGTCGTTCGTCGGCGGACCCCCGGCGGCGGGTCGATTCTCCCGGCCCGGCCGCCTCGTCGCCCGGATCTCCGAGCGGCTCGATCTGAGCGACGAACAGACTGAACGCCTGGAACAGGTCTTCGAGGCGCGGCGCGAACGTTTCCGGGCTCAGTGGGAAGAGATGCGCCAGCGGATCGATACCGAAGAGGAGACGTTTCGGAACGAGATCGCCGACATCCTCACAGCGGAGCAACTCGAGACGTTCAACACGGAGATCGTGCGGTTGGGCGAGGAACGGAGGCGCCGCGGCGGCCCGGGCGGCGGTGGTCCGGGCGGACGCGGTCCGATGCGCTCCCCCTGGCGGTAGCGCGCGACAGGCGTCTCACCGATAGACTTACCGCCCGTGGCCAACTGGGGGATCGCCGCGGGTGGCCTACTGGTGCTTGCGGCGGCGGCCCCCCGCTTCGCCGGTATCGCGGCGGCGGTCGCCGTCTGCCTGTATCTTCTGGGGCTCGGGATCGGTGGCGCTGACCGGCGCGATCGCCCCGGCGCCATTCCTGAACTGTGTTTCGCCCTGGGCGTGACGCTCTGCCTCGCTCTCGTGGTCGTCTACCGTTTACCGGTCGCGATCCCGTTCACCGACCTCGTCCGGAACGCCGGCCTTCCGGAGTGGCTCGATCCCTTCGAGGCCGCGCCGTTCGCCGTGCCGGGCCTGGTAGCCACACTGGGCCTCTCCGTATTCACCTGGCATGCGGCCTCCTATGTCATCGACCTGTACCGCGGCGACGCGGGGGAGGTGCGCAACCCGTCCCGGACATTCGCCTACCTCTTCTTCGCTCCCTGCCTGCTCGCCGGCCCCACGGTGCGCTACCGCGAGCTCCACGCGCCGCTCGCGACACGCCAGCCGAGCATGGCGTCAGCCGCGTACGGCGTACGCCGGATCACGCTCGGCGTCGCCAAGGTCTGGCTGATCGGGCGCACCCTCGCCGTGCCGGCCGAGGCGGCCTTCACGGCGGCGCCGGGCGAGCTCGGCGCCCTCCTCGCGTGGGCGGGGCTCGTCTGTTTCACGCTCCAGGTGTACTACGACCTTTCCGGCGTCGCCGACATCGCGCTTGGTCTGGGGCGGATGCTCGGCTTCCGGCTGCCGGAGAACTTCGACTGGCCCTACGCCGCCGACTCGCTGGACCGGTTCTGGCGGCGCTGGAACATGACGCTGACCAAGTGGACCGACGCTTATCTTCGGGTGCCGCCGGTAGTGGCGTTTGTCGCCCTTGCCGCCTGGTATGGCGCGACGCCGACGCTACTCGCCTGGGGGGCGCTTCATGGCGGGCTGGTCATGCTGGAGCGGACCCCGTGGTGCAGCGCGCGTCTGGCCCGGCTGCGGCCGTGGTGGCGACACGCCCTGGTGCTCGGAACGGTAATGTTCAGTTGGATCCTCTTTCGTGCCGAGACCTTCGTCGACGCCGGGTTCTACGTGGCCGCGCTCGCCGGCTTCGGCACTGCGCCGCTCCCCGGAACACCCAGCCCGGTGACGGTCTGGACGGCCATCGTGCTGGTGGTGGGCGCCATCGGCGCTGCGCCGCTGCTCCGGACCATCAGCCGCTGGAGCGTTACGCTCGACGCGTTTGCCACGGCGTTTCAGATGGTGGTCAGCGCCGGGGCCATGTTCGTCTGGACGCGCCTGGGGGGCCGGAAGCGGCAGCCGCCGTCGTGACGGCGGTCACCTGCGGGACGGCGGGGCGCCCGGACGTGACCAACCACTAATCCGAGACCTACCAGGGCTTGTCTTCGCTGACGCGCCAGCGTGACGGCTCGTGGTGCTCAAGGTACTGGCGGCGCGTGATCCAGCCGAAGATCATCGCCTTTGTCAGCCACCAGTGATCCGGCCTGAGCGCGAAGTAGATGTGTGCGACGACGAGGCCGACGAGCGAGACGCCTACCAGCCCGTGCAACACGTAGACCCAGCCCCACGCCTGTTCACTCACGAGGTACTGGTTCGGCGGGAAGAACGGTGTGGGGATCCGGAACATCATCATGATGCCGGTAATGATGACGGTCAGACCGACAACCGTCAGGATCCAGTGGTAGAGCTGATTGCCCAGCGGGTACTTCGCCGGCCGCGGCGCCGTCTTGATCTTCCCGGTCTCGCGCAGCATCAGCGCCTTGAACGCCGGAATGTCCTTCGGTCCCGCCCAGATCGACCAGAAGTCGAGCCAGAACGTGGTGTGGATAACGTGCCAGACGATCACCCCGGTGAAGATCGCCCCCGCCCAGTAGTGCCACGGCACCCAGTCGAACTCCAGCCCGAGAATCGGAAAGAACGCGGTCACCAGCAGGACGAACATCGTGATCGACATCGACCAGTGGAAGAGCCGTGCCGTGAACGAGTGGCGCAGGATGCGGGCGGGGACGGAGGTGTGCTTTTTCTCCATCGCGTCCGCTTCCTCGGGAGGGCGGCGGTGCCCCGCCGAGAGCATGGTGTAGGCAGCGTGCGCCAGCACGAACATGATGACGCAGAAGATGGTGACCCAAAGGGGATCCCAGTTGAGATGCAGCAACATCGGCCGCTGCCAGGGATCGTGGCCCCAGACGACGAACTTCATTTGCCCCTCCAGCCTCCGCGCTAGACGGCGCGGCTACGGCATCCTGACGACGATGGCCGTCGCCACCGGTTCGTCGTCGCGCGCCAGCTCCGACTCCAGCTTCTGGTGCTCCCGGAAGGCGACCCACTGCTCGTCGGTCCACCGCTTTCGGTGGGCGCGCGGAGCTGCTGCGAGCTCGGCGCCGTCGGTGCCGGCGTAAACGGGTAGCGGCTCCTTGACCGTCCGACGGCGGTTGGCGTCGATTGGCACCGCTTGGGTCACCTCATGCGTCGGCAACGGAACCGAGACATACTCGATCCCTCGTTCGTCCACGTACACGACAGGCACAATCCGCCATTCTACCAGCCCCGCTCTTTCCGGCGTACACCATGTAAGGGCGGCCGTCAGCCGCATCCCGGACTGCGTCGCACGGGCTCGAGACTGCGGTAGACTAGCCGCTTCAACCGTTCGAGCCGGAGGAACAACGATGAAAGTCCGCAGATCGTCAGGATGGCGTCGAGCCTGCGCGCTCGGCCTGGCGGCGGCGTTCGCCGCAGGCGGCGCGATGCTGCTGGAGCCCGTGGAGGCGCAGGAGGCTGCGCGCGGCAATCCGTACGGCGAATGGCACTACCAGAGCGGGGACGCGTGGGGAACGCGCTATTCGCCGCTGGATCACATCAACGCCGACAACTTCGGCGATCTCGAGGTGGCGTGGGTCTGGCGGGGCGACAACTTCAGCCCTCATCCCTACTACCTGTCGCGCTCCACGCCGAGCTATATCGATGGGGTCCTCTACTCGGTGGCAGGCTACCGGCGGACGATCGTCGCCATCGATCCGGCAACCGGAGAGACCCTCTGGACCTACCGTGAGCCGGAAACCCGGCGCTGGCGGGAGTCGATGCGCGCCGCCTACGGCAAGGGCGTCGGCTACACCGAGGTGGACGGCCGTGGCGTCATCTATGTGATCACGCCGGGCTTCTTCCTGCACGCGCTTGACGCCAAGACCGGCGAGCACCTCGAGGGCTTCGGTGAGCGCGTGCCGATCGAGGGCTTCCCGGAAACCGGGGTCGTCGACCTGCTGAAGGATCTTGGCCATCCCTATGATCCCTACGAAGGGATCCCGATGGAGGTCGGCTACATCACCAGCTCGTCGCCGCCGATCATCGTGAACGGCACGGTGGTCGTTGGTAACTCGCACGAGCAGGGCTACTCGCAAACGCGCATCGAGAACGTCCCGGGCGACATCCTGGGCTACGACGCACGGACGGGCGAGCACAAGTGGAAGTTCAACGTCATCCCGCAGTCGGAGAGCGAGTTCGGATTCGACACGTGGGAGAACAACGCGTGGGACTGGACCGGAGACGTTTCGTCGTGGGCGCCGCTCTCGGCCGATCTCGAACGGGGAATTGTCTACATCCCGACGAACGCGCCGACCATCGACTACTACGGCGGGTTCCGACCCGGAAACAACCTGTTCGGCACCAGCACGATTGCGATTGACGCCGAGACCGGGCAGCGGGTCTGGCACTTCCAGACCGTGCACCACCCGATCTGGAACTACGACCTGCCGAACGTCCCCATTCTGGTGGACGTGACCGTCGACGGGCAGGAAGTCCCGATGGCCATCCAGACGACCAAGCAGGGGATGACATTCGCGTTCAACCGCGAGACCGGCGAACCCGTCTGGCCGATCGAGGAGCGCGAAGTCCCGGCGTCAATCGTACCGGGCGAGCAGCTTGCCGAGACCCAGCCGTTCCCGACCCGGCCGGCGCCGTTGAACCCCCTGGGAATCTCGGAGGATGACGTCATCGATCTCACCCCGGAACTGAAGCAGGAGGCGCTCGAGATCCTGAGCGAGTTCCGCGTAGGCGGTCCCTACATGCCGCCGCTGCCGGAAAACCACAACGAGCCGCGGCCATGGATCGCCTGCGGCGCGGGCGGCGTCAACATCACGCACCCGGCGACCGTCGACCCGGAGACCGGATACCTGTACCAGTCGAACGGGCACGCCTGCTCGGGGCGGACGGTGCGGGCCGGAGCGGGTGTCGACGCCGAAATCCACAGTTGTACGTCGGACTCCGGTGAGTGCACGACCACCGGCGTGACCATCTCGGACTGGGTGCAGGGAGGCGGCGTCGGCTTCGGCGGACCGCAGGGCTTGCCGATTTACAAGCCACCGTTCAGCAAGATCACGGCAATCGACATGAACACCGGCGAGCACGTCTTCGCCGTCCCGGTCGGGGAGCCTTCGGATCGGCTGAAGAGTCACCCCGCGCTGCAGGGCGTCGACCTGGCGGGAGTGGGCAACGAGCGTGCCCGCCCGATCCTCATGACCACCGGCAGCCTGCTGCTCGCCACCGAGGGAAACAACGGACCGCCGGTGCTCAACGCGCACGACAAGATGACGGGCGCGAAGCTCGGCACCGTCGACCTTCCCGCACCCGGTCAGTACGGCATGATGACCTATCTGCACGAAGGCGAGCAGTACATCGTGGTCCAGATCGGCCAGGGGGGCAGCTTCCCCGGTTCGCTCGCCGCACTGCGCCTGCCGGATTAGTGCCGGCGGCGTCACTCGTCGAGGAGAATCTGAATCTTCGGAACGAGATCTCCTGTCTGGCCGAACGTGGTTTCCCGAAGCTTGCCGTTCCTGTCGATCAGGATGGTCGACGGCGTGCCATGGAGGGCGTAGGTGTCGAACGTCGCCGGGGCGTAATCACGCGTCCGAAGGTAGCCGGTGACGCGCTCGATCAACTGGGATTGCTGATCCGGCGGCAACACATCGAACTGCGGCACCTGGGGACGAATCGCGGCGAGGGCCTGGTCCCGGGTTGGTTCGCCGGAGACCGGCACGAGCTCGTCCATGGCGAGCGGGAAGGGGATGCGGTAGCGGAGCCTTCCCTTGTCGAGCATCCGCGCCTGCTCCAGTATGTGGCGCGTCTCGCCGATCACTTCGCCGGTAGCGGCGAGGCGTTTCAGGTTGTCGAGGGTGTTCCGGTCCCAGTCCTCGAAGGCGGTGGCCACACCAAGGACCGTGACCGGTTGGCCGGCGAAGTGGTCGTGGACCTTGATCGCTTCAGGGATGGCCGTAAGGAAACAGCCAGGGCAGTTGACCTGGAGGACTTCCAACAGGACGACGTTACCCCGCTGCTGCTCGAGGTTCGTCGGGCCGCCCTGAATCCACTCGGAGACGGCGAGTTCAGGGGCGGGACGGCCCGGGGGAATAGGCATGGAGGAGTGAGGGTATCACGTGGACCCGGCCAGGACGGGAGACGCCGCCACACGGAGCGGACTCGCGGTCAGGGCTCGAGGGCGTGGAGCGTAACCTGGTTGAGATCGCGTGCGCGGGTAGAGAGGTCCGTGTCGCCGGCGGGATAGCCGCTCATCTCGAGCATGTAGGCGAGGATGTCGGCCTTCTCGGATCGGCTGACGCTGGTGGGATCGGCCTGCGGCATCGAGATGCGGATGCGCTCGAACAGTTCGCCCAGGGTAAGGCCGTCCCAGTTCCAGACGAAGTCGCCGCCGGCGAGGCCGGGGGCCATGTCGATCCCCTCCATGGCAGGCCCATGGCACTCCGAACACTCCGCCTGATAGACCGGTTCGCCACGACGCGCCTGGGCCTCGGTGTAGACGCCGTCCCAGACGGTGCGCTCCTGGGCCGCCGCGCTGCCGGCGACCGCCAGTGCAACCACCACGGTGACGACCACGACGGTGACGGCCGCCAGCGTCGAGCGCACCTGTGGCCGTGCCGGCCTGGAGGCCGGCGCACGAACGCGCATGGGTGGTGATCCAACCATGCCCGGCGCGGCGTCGCAAGCGGTTGGCGTTCCGGGCGGACTGTGCGAGACTCGCCCGGCGGGAGGATCCCATGCGAAGGGCGGCGGTCGCGACGATTACCGGGCTCATCATGATGGCCACGCCGGCCGCCGCCGGTGCGCAGCACGGGGCGGCGGACGGCGAATGGCGCACCTACGGCGGCGACCTTGGGAGCACGCGCTATGCGCCCCTCGATCAGATTGACGGATCGAATTTCAACGATCTCGAAGTGGCGTGGCGCTTTACGGCGGCCAATTTCGGTCCCGGGCCGGACTTCAACTACCAGACGACTCCGCTGATGGTGGACGGTGTCCTGTACGCCACGGCGGGCAGCCGACGCAATGCGGTGGCGATCGATGCGGCCACGGGCGAGCTGCTCTGGATGTATCGCCTCGACGAGGGCGACCGGGCCGCCAATGCGCTCCGCCGGATGTCCGGGCGGGGCGTTGCCTACTGGACCGACGGCCAGGGGGATGAGCGGATCTACCTGGTGACGATCGGCTACCAGTTGGTCGCGCTCGACGCCAGAACCGGGATTCCGGTGCAGACGTTCGGCGAGAACGGCGTCGTCGACCTGAAGCAGCACAACGACCAGGTGATCGATCCGCTCACTGGCGAGATCGGCTGGAACAGCGCGCCGATCGTCGCCCGCGACACGGTGGTGGTCGGCGCGTCGCATCGTGGCGGCAGCGCCCCTCCCAGCCGCGAGAACCTCAAGGGCTATATCCGCGGTTTCGACACGCGAACCGGCGAGCGGAAGTGGATCTTCCACACCATCCCGACGGCCGGCCAGTTCGGGCGGGACACGTGGCTGAACGACTCCGCCGTCTACACCGGCAACACCGGCGTGTGGACCACCGTGACGGTGGACGAGGAACTGGGCATCGCGTACCTCCCAGTGGAGATTCCGACCGGCGACTACTATGGCGGCCACCGCCCGGGCGACAACCTGTTCGCCGAGAGCCTGGTAGCCGTCGACCTCGAAACGGGCGAGCGAAAGTGGCATTTCCAGTTCGTCCACCATCCCATCTGGGATTACGACGTGCCGTGCCCGCCGATCCTGGTGGACCTCAACATCGACGGGCGCGAGATCGCCGCGGTCGCTCAGCCGACGAAACAGGGGTGGGTATTCGTCTTCGATAGGGTGACGGGCGAGCCTGTCTGGCCGATCGAGGAACGTCCGGTGGAACAGGGTACGGTACCGGGCGAGTGGTACTCGCCGACGCAGCCGTTCCCGACGAAGCCGCCACCGTTCGAGCGGCAAGGGTTCCCGGTGGAGGAGTTGATTGACTTCACGCCGGAACTGCAAGCCGAGGCGCTGGAGTTCATTTCTCAATTCAAGGTCGGGCCGGTCTACACACCGCCCATCGTGCAGGGCGAGGGCGGAAAGCGCGCGACGCTCTTCGTACCGAACGGCGCGAACTGGCCGGGCGGGTCGTTCGACCCGGAGACCGGCATGCTCTACGTCTACTCGCACACGCTGATGCGGGCGCTCGGCCTCGTGAACGACCCGTCGCGGTCCGACATGGACTACATCAACGGGCGGGCCGGCTCGCTGACCGTGCAGGGGCTGCCGTTGCTCAAACCGCCGTGGGGACGGATTACCGCGATCGATCTCAACGAGGGCGAGATCGTCTGGCAGATTCCGCACGGGGAGACGCCCGACCGCGTGCGGAATCACCCCGCCCTGCGAGGGCTCGACATTCCGCGGACCGGGCGGACCGGCGGCGCCGGTGGCAGTTCCGGCGGGATCGGAACCCTGACGACGAAGACCCTGGTGATCAGCGGCGAGGGCGGAACCGTCACGCGGGAAGACGGCACGCGCGGAGCGATGCTGCGAGCGTACGACAAGGCCAGCGGCGAAGAACGGGGCGCGGTGCGGATTCCTGCGGCGCAAACCGGATCGCCGATGACCTACCTGCTCGACGGGCGGCAGTACATCGTGCTGGCGGTGGGCGGTGGAACCTACCCGGCGGAGCTGATGGCGTTCCGGTTGCCGCGGCCCCCTGGCCGCTAACGGGCGGCGCCGGTCGCGACGTCGATGATCATCCGCGCGAGCAGATAGAGGCGCGGCACGACTGATGAGAGTTCCACGTACTCGCCCGCGTCGGAGTGGGCGCCGTAGCCGACCAGGCCGAATCCCTCGATGACCGCGGCGTCACTCTCCAATGCCGCGAACGCGGCGTCGGTTCCGCCGCCCGCCGCCACGTCGGTTACTCCCAGCCCGCGGTCCACCTCGCGGTACACGGACTGCGCATGCGTCGCCAGGCGCCGGGCGGCGCGGGTCGCCTCCAATGGCGGACGGCGCCGTTCGAACGACACTTCAACCGTCGTGTCGGGGATCAACTGATTGCGGATGCGCTCGCGCACAAGCTGCTCCACCTCGTCGTAGGACTCGACCCGCAGCACGCGGAAGTCAGCCGTCGCCCGCGCGGTGGCGGGAATGACGTTGCGCGTCGCGCCCGCCGAGGCCAGCGTCCAGTTCAGCTTGATGCCGGCGTCAGCGTCGCTGAGATCGCGCATCTGCAGCACCTGGTGGGCCAGCTCGTACAAGGCGTTGCGACCCTGCTCCGGCGCGCCCCCGGCGTGCGAAGCGCGGCCCGTGACCGTCAGCAGAACCGCGCCGATGCCGGCCGTGGTCAGCGCCAGCCGGTCCGTCGCTCCGCCGCCCTCGCACGAGAACACGACGTCGTGCTCCGCCCCGAGCTGGGTAATCAGGTAGCGCGAGCCCGCCGAGCTCACCTCCTCGTCGCCGTTGATCAGCACGGTGATCAGTTCGTAGTCGTCGAAGTCGATCGCACGCAGCAGTGCCAGGACATGCAGGATCAGCGCGATTCCCTGCTTGTCGTCGACGATGCCAAGGCCGTACGCGCGGCCGTCGCTAACCCGGAACGGCTGCTCCGCGAGCTGGCCGCGCCGGTACACCGTGTCCATGTGCGCCAACAGAAGAATGCGCCCGGTACCGCCGCCGCGGAACCGGGCCACAACGCTCTCGCCGATCTCGTCCGGCGTGTCGACCATGACGTACGGGTCGTCATGCGACACCAGCTCCACCTCGCCCCCGAGGGCACGGAGTCGTCCTGCGATGACGCCGGCGATCTCGCGCAACCCCTCCGGGTCGCGACTGCCGGACTCGATCGCCACGAGCTCGCGCATGGTGTCGATCATCGGTATGCGTTGCGCTTCAGCCGCCGTCAGAACGGCCGGCTGCGGCTGCGCGGCGGCGGAACCGGCAGACGCGGACAGGAGGACGGCAGTGACGACGGGCAGGGTGGCGCGCCGCATGGAGTTGATCATAGCCTCACCGGCGCCGGCGGCGGGAATCACGGCGGTTCCTCGCCGCAATCAGGATCGGGTAGGGTGTTCGGCACATGACAGCCCTCGCCGCCACCATCCTGTCGCTGCTGACGGTCGGCTTGCACTACGAGTCGCTGGTCTTCATCTCGTACTTTGTCCGACGCGTGTCGGGATCGAAGCGAATCGGCGTTGCGCTCGCGGTGACGCTGGCGCTGGGCGCCCACATTGTGGAGGTAGCCGTTTACACGATTGGATGGTACGTGCTGATCCTGGGCGGGAGCGTTGAACTGGCGCACTTCGAAATGGACGTTTTCGAGCCCTCCATGGTCGATGTCTTCTATTTCTCCGGCGCGGTCTATACGTCGCTCGGGTTTGGCGACATCGTGCCGCTCCGGGGCGGGCAGGTGCTGGCGGTGTCTGAGGCCGTGACCGGCCTCGTCCTGATTGCGTGGACCGCGTCCTACACGTTCTTCGAGATGCAGACCAACTGGCGAGAGGTGCGGGGGCGGCCCGACCGCTAGCAGCCCGTGGGTGAAACCCCCGCTACATTCGCGGTCCGCGCACCCTCAGGGGCTATAGGCCGGACTGGCTCGCGAGTTCGCGGCGACCGTGTTCGAAGAGGTCGCGGATTCGATTGCTGGTCCGAAACTCGGCGAGGATGGCGGCACGCCGGTTGTTTATCAGGCTGTCGACCGCGAACCGGATTGCCGCCGCCATCACCGTCCCCTCTTCGCTGTCGGTCGCCGCGAAGCGGCGCGCGAACGCCTCGAGCTCTGCGCCGAATGCGTCGGTGTGCCACTCGTGCACTGGAACCTCGAGCCGGAGGAACTCGTTGAGCAACTCCGCGTACGCCGTTGGCGGTGGCCGGTGCCAGAACGAGACATCGGGGCCGAACTCCTCCATGTACACCGGCAGGTAGAGGTTCGCACCGCGCGGCACCTGGCGAACCAGCGCCGGGTTGTAGAGCTGGAGCTCGTTGCGCGACAGTCCGGTTGCGTCGGCGAGGGCGCCAATCGCCAGGTTCCGGGGCGCGCGCATCGCGTACACCTCGGTCTGCGGCATCTCGCGCATCAGGCGCCGTATGGTATAGACGTTGCCGAAAACCATCTCCGCGTACAACGCCGACCGCGGCCCGTACGTCCGGAAGAGGCTACGGTAGCGACGAATCGACACGTCGCGCAGCGCCCGGGCGAAGTCCGACCCGCGCAGGTACTGCTCGCGGGTCCCGACACCACCCAGCCGTTCACCGTTGATCACGGTGCGGCCGACGTTCACGCCCCCGGCGTGGTGTTCCGACAGCGCGGGAATGAAGCTGCCGTACATCGTTGCGAGAATCGTCAGATAGGCAGCGCAGTAAGGCGCCTGCGTCGTCTGGTTGTAACCCTCGATGACATGCGGGGACAGTCTCTGGAGCAAGCGCCAGTTGCGCGGCAACCACTGACAGAAACCCAGCGCGCGCGCCCCCGAGCGGGCTCGGCCGTTCAGACCCGACTCGACCACGGCCTGCGCCAGCCCAATCTCGGCCGGCACGCCGAACCGCTCGTAGATGCGTCCCCACTCCGCGAGGAGGTGGCCGTTGCGAGCAGCGTGAGGCGCGAGAAAGCGGCCGCGTGTCGAGTTGTGGATCAACTCGCCGGCTACCGGCTCCAGGAGTTCGACCACGCGCGCACGCCGATCGTGCAAACGGAGAGGCAGCCGCTCGCCCGCCAGCACGCGCTTGAGCGCCGGGTTGACCCACTCGCCATCGCGCGCCCAGTTGCCCCGCTGCGGAAGGCTCGCCACGAGGTGGCCGTCCACAGCGCTGCCGAATGCAACATTGCCGTCCGGAATACTGAAGATGTGCTGCCAGAAGCGGTACGCGGGCCGGTGGACCTCAAAAGCGGCGACGTCGTCACCGTATCGCGTGTGCCCGTAGGCAATGGCTGCCGCCATTGACCCGGGAGGCGCATCCAGATGTGCCGGAACGGGCGGCCCCACGTCAGTCGGCGACTGCGCGCGGGCGACGACGGAAGACCCCGTCTCGCCCGCCAGACCGGCCAGAATCAACCCGACCGGCACGAGGGCAACGAACGGCACCAGCACTCTCGCCGGCCGTTGATTGAGAGATCGCACCAAGAAGTCCTCCTCGCGCATCAGTGCGCGATTATATGCATCCCTATCGGCAGGCGTAAGGGGAGACTACAGGGCGGGCAACCGCGACGCTGCCTTCCGACTGCGATATCGTTGTCGTCATGCGAACCAACAGACCGTGGGCTATCGCCGCCGCGATGCTCCTGGCGGCGAGTTGTGCCGGCAATCCCGGCGGGCCGATCGCGCTGCACGATCAGGTCTCGCTGCTCCGGCTGCCCGAGGGAGGGCGCCTGCCGCAGGCCATCGTAGACGGGAGTGGCTCGGTTCACGTGATCTACGTTGAAGGCGAGCCGCGCGCGGGAGATCTGCGTTACGTCGCCCGGGCACCGGGGCAGACGTCCTGGTCGGAACCGCGGTATGTGAACTCGCAGCGTGGCACGGTGGTCGGGATGGGCCCGATCGACGGCGGGCAGATCGCACTCGGCCGGGACGGCCGGCTGCACGTCGTCTGGTTCAAGCTCGGCCGGACCGAGTTCCTGTACACCCGCAGCGCCGACACTCCGGCGGCCGACGGCGGCGTCCGGTTCGAGCCGCAGTTCGCGCTCACCGGCGGTGAGGGGGTGGAGGCCGGGCCGTCGGTTGCCGCCGACGCGTCGGGGAACGTCTATATCGTCTGGCACACCGGTGGACCGCCCGACGCCGAACGCGCCGTCTTCATGGCCGCCTCACGCGACGACGGCCGGACCTTCTCGCTTCCCGAGGCCATCAGCCCCGCCGCGGAGGGCGCCTGCGACTGCTGCGGGCTGCAGGCGCTGGTCGGCGCGTCCGGGCCATCGGAGGGCGAACTCTATGTCTCGTATCGCGGCGCCGGCGACAACATCCGCCGGAGCCAGCGGCTGCTGACGTCGAGTGACGGCGGCAGGACTTTCGAAGACCGGGAGCTCGACCCCTGGGAAATCAATGCCTGCCCCATCTCGACGACAAGCATCGCAGACGGGCCCCATGGCGCTACCGTGGCGTGGGAGACCGAAGGACAGGTCTACTTCCAGAACCTCCGCGCGCCGGATCCGCCCGCGTCGCCCGCCGGCGACATGGTGGCGCGACGCAAGAACCCGGCGCTGGCCGTCAACGACCGCGGCGAGACGCTGCTCGTCTGGGGTGACGGCCCGGGCTGGCAGTCGGGCGGCGCGCTCCACTGGCAGCTCTTCGGAGGGGGGCGTACGGCAGACGATCGGGGAACCGGCCCGGACATCCCGCACGGCAGCCTCGCGGCGGTGGTCGCGGAGCCCGACGGCCGGTTCCTCGTGATCTACTAGCCGCCCCGCCGCCAGCTAGTTCGCGGCGACGTACTTCGTCAGGCCGCCGCCGGCGAACGGCCGCGATCCGGGACCTTCGGCGGCGAAGACGTTGCCGTCCTCGTCCACCGCGACCCCTTCACCCGCGAGCCCCTGCAGTGTCCGGCCCTCCATCGGGATGTGGGGCGGGATGAACCCGGTGACGCGATCCTCGCCTGCCGGACCGATCCGGACGCCGGTCAGCCAACCATAGTTGCGGCCCTCGCTCGACTCGGAGTCGATCGCGTAGAGCATGTCGTCCGCAGTAATAAACAGCCCGCTGATGCGGCTGAACTGATAGTAGGTGTCGAGCAGCTCGCCTTCCTGATCGAAGATCTGGATCCGGTGGTTGCCGCGGTCGGCGACAAACAGGCGGCCCTGTGAGTCGAACTCCATGGCGTGCGGCGTGCGGAACTGCCCCGGCCGGAAGCCGATCTCGCCCCATTGCTTGATGAAGTTGCCCTCGGCGTCGTACTTCAGGATGCGGCCGGTCGCGCCTTCCGGCGGGTCCGGATTCTGGCCGCTGTGGCCATCCGAGACGAAGATGTCACCGGTCGGTCCCCAGGTGATGACATCGCACGGCTCGTTCAGGTGGCGCCCCTCCGGGTCGCTGCCCGGCTCGCCCGGCACGCCGAGCCTCATCAGCTCCTCGCCCTCCGGACTGAACTTGATGACCTGATGTCCGATCTCACCGTTGCCCTGTGAATCCGTCACCCAGACGTTGCCGTCGTCGTCGACGTGCAGGCCGTGCGGCAGAACGAAGAGTCCCCGACCGAAGGCGGCCAGCAGCTCGCCGGTATTCCGGTCGTACTTCAGAACCGGGTCCACATCCGGGTTGGCCGCACAGCCGCCGTCCAGGCCGTTGGCGCCGCAACGGTCGTATACCCAGACGTGGCCGTCGGTCGGATCGATATCGACGCCAGCGGTGGACCCCCAGGTGCGACCCTCGGGCAGGTCGACCCAGTTCATGAGCACCTCCGAAGTCGGATTCGGGAGGACGCGCTGCACCAGGTCGGCGTGGCCCATCGGTTCCGCCATCGCCTCCTCGTCCGCCGGCATCTCGGCGCCGCCGCAAGCGCTCGCCGTCGCCAGCGCCACGAACGCGAACACCGTGGTGCCTCGCTTCAGAATCGATCGATAGTCCATCATGCTCCCTCTCCTCGGATTGCCGGTGGTCGGTGCCCGGCGAGATGGTCCGATCCTAGCCGAAAGCCGTTGCGGTTCCAACCCGTCGACGCCCTGCGCCACCGGGCCGTCAATCGGCGGTAGGATGGGGTCGGCATGCGCGTTTTCCCGCGGGCCGGGCGCTGGAGCACGGTCGCCATGGTGTTCGGACTGTTGCCGCCGGCCGGTCTCGCTCAGACCGCACCACGGACGGCGTGGGGCGACCCCGACCTGCAGGGTATCTGGAACCACGGCACGGCGACGCTGCTCGAGGCGGCGCGTTGGGAGGAGCAACAGGTGGAGGCGGATAGACGTTGATGGTATCGAGACTGCGGTTACTCTCTGTGGCCCTGGCGCTGGTCGCTGCGCTGCCACCGGCAGCGTCGGCCCAACGGGACAGCTCCGATCCGCAGTCCTCGGCGCAGTCGGCGCCCGCTGCGCCGACCGAGATCTTCGGACCGGCGCCGCCCCTGCCGCCCGCCGTGATCGTGCGTGACGCGAGCGGCGTCACCGTGCGCGCCACGCGCATTCAGCAGACGATCGCGATCGACGGTGACCTCGACGAGGAGGTGTACCAACAGGTGCAGTCGATGTCCGACTTCATCCAGAACGATCCCGTCGAAGGAGCGCCGGCGACGGAACGGACCGAGGTGTGGCTGCTGTTCGACGACGACAACGTCTACGTCGTTGCCCGGTGCTGGGAGACACGCCCCGACCGGATCATCGCGAACGAAATGCGGCGCGACAACATCCGGGTCGTGCGCGACGACAACTTCGCGTGGTCGTTCGACACCTTCTACGACCGGCGCAACGTGATCATGTTCGAGGTGACCGCGGTCGGTGGCCGCATCGACGCGCAGACCACCAACGAGTCGCAGGTGAACCTGGACTGGAACCCGATCTGGGACTTCTCGGTGGGCCGGTTCGACGGCGGCTGGACGCTGGAGGCCGCACTCCCCTTCAAGTCGCTCCGCTACCGCGCCGGCGGGCCGCAGGTTTGGGGCTTCCAGGCGCGGCGCGTAAACCGCTGGAAGAACGAGTCGTCGTACCTCACTCCGCTTTCGGCCGCCCAGGGGCTGCGCGGCCACTTCCGCGCATCGCTTGCCGCAACGCTGGTCGGGATTGACGCTCCGCCGGCGTCGCGGCTGTTCGAGGTGAAGCCTTACGTCATTGGCGACCTGACGACGAACCTGGCGCCGGCGGACCCGGCCGCGCGGGTGACGAACGATCCGAACGGCGACGCCGGGGTGGACGTCAAGATGGGCGTCACCGAGGGACTGACCGCCGACTTCACCCTCAACCCCGACTTCGCGCAGGTGGAGGCGGACGAGCAGCAGATCAACCTGACGCGCTTCAATCTCTTCTTCCCGGAGAAACGGGAGTTCTTTCTGGAGAACCAGGGGGTTTTCGGTTTCGGTGGCGCTGTGACCAGCGGCCCGCAGGCCGGCGGGACCGACACGCCGATCCTTTTCTACAGCCGGACGATTGGCCTGGAGAATATGCGTGAGGTGCCGCTTCGCGCGGGAGGGCGGCTGACGGGTCGGGCCGGCGCGTTCACGCTCGGCGCAATCAACATTCAGTCGCGCGAACTACTCGCCGACGTGCCTGTGTCCACCAGCCTGGATCCCCGCGCGTCCGCCGCCGCGCAGCCGCTTGCTCCCAGCACGAACTTCACCGTGCTCCGCGCGAAACGGGACATCCTCCGGCGGAGTAGCATCGGCGTGCTTTTCACCGGGCGGTCCCAAAGCCGCGAGGGCAACGGTTCCAACCAGGCGTTCGGCGCTGACGCCGCCTTCGGCTTCTACGACGATGTGACCATCAATGCGCACTGGGCCCAGACCTGGACGCCGGGCAAGATCGGCAACGCCACGAGCTACCGGGCACAGCTCGACTACCGGGGCGACCGGTACGGCGTAGAGCTTGAACACCTGCTTGTCGGCGATGACTTCTACCCGGAAATCGGCTTCGTCCGCCGGCGCGACATGCGCCGCAGTTACGGACTGTTCCGATTCAGTCCGCGCCCGCAGAACATTGGCTGGGTCCGGCGTTTCCTCTGGAGCGGGTCGTTCGCCTACATCGAGAACCTGGCCGGCGCGGTGGAGACGCGCGAGGCGACCGGCATCTTCACGATCGAGCTCGACAACAGCGATCAGTTCACGTTGACCGCCGTCCGGTCGTTCGAGTTCCTGCCCAGGCCGTTCCGGATTGCGAGGGGCGTCACGCTGCCGGTTGCCGGCTACGACTTCGTCAACGGTCAGGTGAGCTACCAGTTCGGGCCGCAGCGGCGCATCGGCGGCAGGGTGATGGTGGAGCACGGCACCTTCTACAGCGGCACGAAGACGGCGTTCACCGTGCGACAGGGGCGCGCCAGCATCACCAACCAGTTGTCGGTGGAACCGACCTGGTCGCTCAACGAGATCGATCTCGTGGAGGGGTCGTTCACGACGAATCTGATCGGCACGCGCATCACCTACACGGTGACGCCGCTGATGTTCGCCAGTGCGCTCGTCCAGTACAACTCCGCGGCGGAAGCGGTTTCCGCGAACGTCCGGTTCCGCTGGGAGTACCAGCCGGGCAGCGAGTTGTTCATCGTCTTCAACGAAGAGCGCAACACGACCCTGCGCCGCATTCCCGGCCTCGTAAACCGCGCCTTCGTCGTCAAGTTCAACCGCTTGTTCCGGTTCTGAGAGGAAGGAGATCCGGATGCGTCAGTCTGGCGAGGTCATGCGTCGGCCTGACGGAAAATGGCCTCTGTCGACCTGCTGATCGTCGCGCTCTTCATTTCCTATGCGATCGCGTCGGGACTGCGGAACCGGCGCGCCGCATCGCGCAGTCTCGAAGCGTACTTCCTGGCCGACCGGTCGCTCCCGGGCTGGAAGGCGGGGCTGTCGATGGCGGCGACGCAGTTCGCGGCGGATACCCCGCTCCTGGTGACGGGGCTCGTGGCAACGGCCGGGATCTTCGCGCTGTGGCAGTTGTGGATCTACGCGCTGGCGTTCCTGTTGATGGGCTTCCTGCTCGCGCCGGGATGGCGGCGGGCCGGGGTGGTGACCGACGCGGAACTGACCGAGGCGCGCTACGGCGGCCGCGCCGCACTGGTGCTGCGGGGGGTGAAGGCGATTTGGTTCGGCACCGTGTTCAACTGCGTCGTCCTGGCGTTCGTCTTCTTCGCGGCGGCCAGGATTGCGGAGCCTTTTCTGGTGTGGGATGTCTGGCTGCCGCCGGGGTTGTTCAGCCCCGTCGTGGCGCTGGTCGAATGGATCGGGGCGCCGCTCACGATCGGGGCGCGGGACGATCCGGCGGTCTGGGTGCGGACCGCCTCGAACCTGATCTCGCTCGTGGTGATCCTGACGGTCGCCGCCTTCTACTCGATGACCGGCGGCCTGCGCAGCGTCGTCGCAACCGACGTGGTGCAGCTTGGCGTGATGCTTGTCGGGACGGCGGCGTTCGCGTGGCTTGCGGTGCGCGAGGCAGGCGGGCTGGCGGCGCTGCCGGCGCGCGTCGGCGAGCTGTATGCGGCGGGCGGGCCGGGCGGCATCCGGCCGGACGAGATCCTTGCGTTCACCCCGGGACCGGCGCGCGATGCCTCCGCCGCCGTGCTGGCGCTGTTCGGCCTGCAGTGGCTGATTCAGATCAACGCGGACGGCACGGGTTACCTGGCCCAACGGTCGATGGCGTGCCGCAGCGACGCCGACGCGCGGACGGCGGCGATCGTTTTCACCTTCACGCAGGTGCTGCTGCGCAGCCTGCTGTGGATCCCGCTCGCACTCGGTTTGCTCGTGCTGTTTCCCTTCGACGGCGCCATGTTCAGCGGCGCGGGATCAGCGGGTGGAGCAGGCGCGGCGGCGCTCGATCCGGCGCTGCTGCAGGCGGAACGCGAGGCGACCTACGTGCGCGGCATGGTGGAACTGCTGCCGGCCGGCCTGCGAGGCCTGATGGTGACCGCGATGCTGGCGGCGCTCGCTTCCACCGTCGACACGCACCTGAACTGGGGCGCGTCGTACTGGGCGAACGACCTCTACCGTCGGTTCGTCTGCCAGCTCTGGCTCGGGCGTGAGCCGTCGGGGCAGTCCCTCGTGCGGGTGGCACGGGCCTCGAACGTCGTGCTGACGCTCGTTGCACTCGGCATCATGACTCGCCTGACGTCGATCAACCAGGCGTGGCAGGTGAGCCTGCTGCTGGGCGCGGGGATCGGCATCGTGCTGATTCTGCGGTGGATCTGGTGGCGGATGAACGCGTGGGGAGAAATTGCCGCGATCGCGGCGTCGCTGGTGGCGGCGCCAGTGCTGATGGCCGCCGTGCCGGACGATCAACACGCCGCGCGGCTGTTGGGGGTGGCGGTCGTGGCAACGGTGGCCGCGCTCGTGGCGGTCGCCGTCGCCGGGCCGGAGGATCGCACGCGGCTCGTGGCCTTCTACCGCAAGGTGCGGCCCGCCGGCTTCTGGGGGCCGGTGGCGCGGGAAGCGACGGGCGTGGACGGCTCCCGGGACCCGGCCCATGGGGGCGGCGCGGGGGACCAGGGCCCGGCGCGGCTGGCCCGGGCCGCCGCCGCGACGGGAGCGTGCGCGTTATCGATCTTCTGCCTGCTGGTGGGGATCGGGTCCTGGATGGTCGGCAGTCCGGCGCCGGGATGGGCGCCGTCCGCCGGCGTCTGGCAGTGGGGACTCGTCGCGGTTGGCCTGGCGGTGACACCCATCTGGCGGCGATTGCGGTGAGGCTGGACGCGTCAGGAATTGCCGGACTAGCCCGCCCGGGATTCCAGCGGTTGCGGGAGCCCGCGCGTCAGCCCCTGGAAGAGCAGCCGCAAAGCGAGGTCCGAGCGCACCAGCAGGCTGGTGACGGAGGTCACCGCCCGCACGCTGCGGCGTGAGATCTTGACCTCGGCGCCGCTCCGGAACTCCGGCGTGGCATGGATGCGCCGCAACGTGAGTACCGCCATGCCCAGCGGCCAGAGGCAGAACCGGCGGATGCCGGTTTCGTGGGCCGGCAGGATCAGCACGAAACGGAACGCGTCGACAAGGTGCCGGTGGGCGATCCCCACCAGCTCGGACAGCCCCGCGACGAAACCGGGATCGTGCTCTCCGGCGGACAGGGACCGCAACTCGAAGCCGGCGGCCTCGAAGACGTCGCGCGGCAGCCAGCACGCGCCACGGCGCTGATCCTCCCAGACGTCCTTGAGAATGTTGACCATCTGCAGGCCCTGGCCGAACGAGACGGACAGCGCCAACAGGTCGTCGCGCCGGCGGTGGATCTCGGCGGAGTAGTCGCAGAACAGGTCGGTGAGGGTCTCGCCCACCACGCCGGCGACGTGGTAGCAGTAGCGGTTCAGATGGGCAATGTCCTCCAGGCCGGCGCACGTCGCGTTGTACTGGAATTCCGACATGCCGCGCGACATGATCCGAACACAGCGTTGGATGGCTCGCTGCTGGGCGTCGCGAAATCCCCGGTTGATGCGGATCACCCGAGCCGTATTGGCGATCAGGTCGTGCTCGCTGGCGGTGCTCGACGACGAGAGCAGCGGGCCCAGGTCCCGCGCGAACGCCGCCTCGTCGGCGCGGCCGGCAACGATGTCGATCAGCCGTTCCGAGAACGCTTTCTTTTGGGTGGGGGACAACGCCGGCTCGTCCTCGATGGTGTCCGCAATGCGACACAGCGCGTATACGTTGCCGACGACATCGCGCAACGCTCCCGGCAGTTGCGGGATATTGAGCGCGAAGGTGCGGGAAACGCCCTGCAGGATGTGCGACTGATAGGCGATGTCGCTGTCGGTCGGTTCGCTTCCACCCGAGGTGTTCATGACTAGTGCCATCCTACCGAATCGTCTCGGCCACCGGAACCCGACGCGAACAGCGCGACATACGGGGCATAGCGGAACAGCCGGTGCCGCTTGCGCTCTGTCGCCTCCTCCAGAATCCCCATTGCCTTCAGCTTCCCCACCAGCTTGTTCGCCGCCGTGTAGCTGGTCCCGGTCACTTCCCGCACCTCGGTCACTCTCACGGTGGGTTTGGTGTACAGCAGTTCCAGCACGCCTCGCGCGTTGCCCGCCGACCGCAACTCCGAGGCGATGGCATCCAGATGCCCTGCTTGCATCTCCGCGAGTCGACGCGCGGTGTCCGCCGCATCGGTGCTCGCCTCGATCACGCCCCGGAGGAACCAGGCGAGCCATCCCTCCCAACCGTCCGCGTCGCGCACCGCCTGGAGCGTGTCGTAGTACTCCGCCCGCCGCCCCAGGAAGTAGTGCGACAGGTACAGCACCGGAAACCGCAACAGCGCCTGCCGCTGCAAGAGGAACGTAATGAGCAGCCGCCCCATGCGTCCGTTCCCGTCGACGAACGGATGGATCGTCTCGAACTGCGTATGCGCGAGGCCGATCCAGATGAGCGGCGGCAGGTCGCCGGGCTCCCGCAGGAACGTGGTCAACTGCTCCAGCGCCGGCCGCACCTGATCAGGTGGCGGCGGCACGAAAACCGCATCGCGCAGCAGCCGCTCGTGGACGCCGCGGAACAGCGCGATGGAGACGCCCTGCGGATCCCGCATCCGCTCCACACCATGATCCAGCGCCGCGATGTAGTTGACGACCTCGTTTGCATCGCGTGCCCGTCCCCGAGGCGGAATCCCCACCTCGGCGTCGAGAAGGTCAGATAGCGCACTCGCGATCCCCTCGATCCGCGACGAGCAGACCGCTTCTTTCCGAACGAACATCCGCGCCAGCCGATCCGCCGCCGGCAACGTCGAGATCGCCCCGTCCAGACGCCCCAGGGCCCGGTCCGCCTCCGACAGGAGCTCCCGCAACTCGCCCCCAAGCTCCACCGGCGGATCCGGCGGCAACGCGGCCGGCAGGAACACCCGATACCCCGCCTGACCCCGCACATGGCGGCCCGCGCGCGCCGCCACACCGTAACCAGACTTGCGATCCTTCACCCAATGATCTCCATACGAGACTGTTGATTCAATATGGGCGTCCGTCCACTTCCATGTTGGACTGGACATTCAATATGACCCGTCAATCTCTCGATACGCAACCGCGGGTTCAACATGGCCGGCTTGCCCCGTACCGGGCTGCAGTTCGCCGTCGGACCGGGGGGCCGTTCGCGGTCAGTGCGTCAGGCCGTAGATCAGGTAGTTGATCCCCAGTTCGAAGCCGTTGTTCATCGGCTCGATGGGGAAGAAACCGGTGCCGCCGGACTGCCAGTACTCGGCCAGGTTGGTGTTGTAGTTGGCGATCGCCATGAGACGGTTCGTGGGATCGTTGTCCTCGAAGAGCCCGAAGTACTCGGGGATGAGGCCGGCCAGGTGATGATTGAAGGGGTTGGGTAGCTGAAGCTCGGTCACCTGGAAGAAACTGTCGAAGATGCGGTGGCCGGGGTCCAGGGGAAGCCAGCGCCCATCGGGGAGGACACGACGCATCTGGGCCTCGAAGTTCTCCCACTGCGCGCCCTCGAAGTCATTGAAGATGACGAAGCCGCCCTTCAGGAGGTAGGCGCGCAGCCGCGCCGCCTCGGTGTCGGTCATTAGCCAGAAGCCGGGCTCCTGCATCAGCGCGATCGGATAGCGGAAGAGGGACGGGTCGTCCAGCTTCAGGATGAGGCTGCCGTTGGCATTCGCTTCGGCGGTAGTGAAATCGCTCAGCAGCGTCATCAGGTGCTGCTCCGCCCGCGGGAACTCATGCAGCCAGAAGTTGGGGCCCCGGCCGTACACCTGCGCGCCGGGTTCGCCACGATCCCAGCGGAGGCGGACGAAGGTGACGTCAGCCCGGTACGGGAGCGCGGGGCTGCCCCAGGCGCCGAAGCCTCGGAAGAGCGACTGGGTGGCCGTCACCGCCGGCGTCAGGACAAACAGAGCCGTCGCCAGCCCGGCGGCCGCGAGGGCAGCCAGCGCGGAGGCCCGGAACAACCGCTGCCCTCGGCGCATTTGGAGATCCTCTCCGGCGATACGGCTGATCCCATCATACGCGTTGGGCGAAACGGCGGCGGCTCGCCCACTCCGGCACGAATCTGGTGGCGTGTTGTCCGAAGCGGTCTGGGCGGAAGACGACCTCGGCTAAGGCACAAAGTTAGTCCCTGGTGAATGTTATTCTTGATATAACATTCACAACTACTATGTTGTGTGTCTACCGGCATGCGCCGCCTCCGGCCAGAACCGCGTAAATGATGGCAAGGAGCAGGTCTTCGAGCGGAAGAAAGCGATCGACCTGGTCGCCGTCCACTCACGACTACACGCAGATTCTGGTCGAGCAGAATCCTTGGCGGATCACAGGAGAGGTGCCCACCGAGCTGGCCCCGCCGGTCGAGCGTCGCCTGGCGACGCTTCTCGGCGACGCGCTGCTGCACGCCGACCCTCGGAGGTTCCAGCTTGTGCTCGGACCGCGGCGCGTGGGCAAGACGACCTGCCTCTACCAGGCCGTGCGCCACCTTCTCCGTGCCGGTGTCGACCCGAAGCGCATCTGGTGGCTGCGGTTGGACCATCCGCTCTTGATGCCTGCGGGGCTCGAGTGGGTGGACGCGATTCGCGCCGATGCCAAGCCGAACCAACCGGCGTTCGTGTTTCTCGACGAATTGACCTACGCCAACGATTGGGACCTGTGGCTGAAGACGTTCTACGACGAGCACTGGCCGATCCGGCTCGCCGGCTCTTCGAGTTCGACCGCGGTGCTGCGGAGGCGCCGTCTGGAGAGCGGTGTCGGACGCTGGGAAGAACAGCACCTGGCTCCCTACCTGTTCGGCGAGTTCCTCGATCTGCTGGACCGCGGCCGCCCGCTGCCAATCGAAGCGACGCTCGCGGAGACAGTGGAGGCGTGTATGCGCGCCGCCCCGGAGCTCAGCGAATTGCCCGCACTCCGTCAGCGATTCCTTCTCACCGGCGGCTTCCCCGAATTGTTGCTCTCGGAAGGACATGACGTCCAGCAGGATGAGGCTTCGTTGCTTCTGCGATCCCAGCGAAGACTGCGTGATGATGCCGTCGAGCGCGCGATCTACAAGGACATTCCTCAGGCCTTCAGCATCGACAGCCCGATGATGCTCGAGCGCCTTCTCTACGTGCTCGCGGCGCAGGTGACGGGCCTCCTGTCGCCACAGACCGTCTGCAAGGAACTCGGAGGCCTCTCGCAACCGACGCTCGATCGGTACCTGTCGTACCTCGAACATGCGTTCCTGATCTTTCTACTTCCGAACTATTCGGGTTCGGAACGGAAGGTGCAACGCCGCGGGCGGCGCGTCTACTTCGTGGATGGCGCGGTCAGGAACGCCGCGCTGCAACGTGGCGTGGGTCCACTGAACGACCCGGTGGAAATGGGGCTCCTTTACGAGAACCTCGTGGCGGGACACCTGCATGCCCTGGCACGGCAGACGCAGGTCCGGCTCTACCACTGGCGGCACGCCAACTACGAAGTGGACCTCATCTACGACCACCCCGAACATCCCATCGCGTTCGAAATCGGCGCCTCTGCGCGTCATCCGACTGCGGGACTCCAGCAGTTCATGGCGCGCTATCCTCGCTTCAGCGGGCGCTGCTACCTGGTTGCGCCCAACGTCCCCGCCATCCGGACCCGGGGGCAGCCTGGCCAGATCGGTCTGTTGCCGCTGGATCTCCTGCTGCTTGCGATCAGCCGGCAGGCAGCCGCGGCGCTGCAACGGCGACTGGCGGTTTGAGTGTACCTCTGGCGAGCGGGCGCGCGAGCCACAGGGGCATCAGCGCAACCGGTGAACTACGCGTCGCTCGCGCCTCGCAGGATTTTCGCCGTCGACATGGCCTGCCCGGCATGCCGCGTGCAGTGCTCCGCGGCATGGAAGATCAGACCCAGGGTGGTACTCGGCAGGCCGAGGCGACCCACTTTCTTGGGGACCAGCAGATCCTCCCGCGTAGTGGCCCGCAACTGGTCCAGCGCGCGCTCGATCGACGCGCACGCGCCCGCCGCGGCCTCAGCCAGGGATGCGGCGGGATCGCCGGGATCGCCTTCCGCCCGCGCGGTGGCTCTCTGGGCGTCGGACAGCGACTCGCCCCGCGCATAGGTCAGCAGACGATCGAGCGCCCCTCCGAGGTGGCGTACGTGAAAGCCGATCGATGCGGCGCCGCCCGGACGCTGCCACACGTGCTCGGAGGGCACGGACGCGACCAGACCCTCGATATCCTCGCGTGCCTGCAGCAGGCTGTGCACGGCGGGCATGAGCAGCGGCTCGAAACCCTCCACGGGGCCGCGCAGCCAAACTTCCGGTTGCGGTGTCATCCCGTCTCCTTTTCTCCATCGGCGATGTCGGAAAGCGCCCGGTCCACTTCCGCGATGATCGCGTCCGCCGCGGCGGCGGGGTCCGGCGCGTTCAGGATTGGCCGGCCCACCACCAGGTAGTCGGCGCCGGCACGGATGGCGTCGGTCGGAGTCGTCAGCCGCTTGTGATCATCCGCGCCCGAACCGGCGGGACGGATACCCGGGCTGACGATCACCACGTCCCGCTCGCCGCCGCGAGGCCAGCGGCCGCGGCAGAGCCCGATCGCATCTCCGGACGCGATGATCCCGTCGCACCCGCGGTCGAGCGCCGAACCCGCCCGCTGGAGGACCCACTCGTCCATCGGCATTCCGCGGGCGGCGGCCGCCGGGGCGACCTTCGGGAAGTCCTCCGCCGACAGGCTCGATACGAACGGCACCATCAGCAGTTGCGGTGTCGTGCTGTCTCCGCGCGCCGCGCGCGCGCGCTCGATGTCGCGCGCCTGCATGTTCTCGTGCAGCGTCAGGAACCGCACCCGCGGATCGCGCGCCAGGTCGCCGACGACGTCCGCCACGGTATTGCCGATGTCGGGCACCTTCAGGTCGACGAAGATCTCGCGTCCCGTTCCCGTAATCGAGTGCCACAGGTCCGCGAGACCGCGCGTCCGCAAGCCCGCCATCAACAGGCGCCACCCCAGCTTGAACATTCGGACCCGCGCAAGCTGCTCGACGAGCGCCGCGCCGCGGTCGACGCTCTCCACGTCCAGCGCGACGATCAGCCGCTCCTGCCCCGACATTTCCGCCATCGAGCCTGATGGTACAGTAGCGATCGGTCTTCAGGCCTCTCCCGCGGAGGGATGGCCGAGCGGTCGAAGGCGGCGGTCTTGAAAACCGTTAGCGGGGAAACTCGCTCCAGGGTTCGAATCCCTGTCCCTCCGCCACACGTCAGCGGTCCATTCCGGACATGGGTAACACTTCAACTGCTGGCGCATCCGATGCAGCGCCAGAATCCTTGCTGCTCCTCGGTCTTGACGGCGGGTCCTGGTCGGCCGCTCCGGGATCTAGATCCAGTGACGTCGACGTTCAAACGGATAGTCCGGCAGCGCAATCCGACGACGGGTTTCGCCCGCGAAGAGCCCCGCGAAAGACAACGGCAGCCCCGCCTCGTAGGCTCCGGCGACCGCATCCACGAAGCCGCCGTTCGAGCCCGCCTTGGACGGCGCGTCGCGGTCCGGCGGCCACGCCAGGCTCGACAGGACTACCGGTGCGGCCGCGTTGCCGGCCACATCGGGCCACGCCGCCGTCAGCGTTGTCTCCAACGCCGCGTCCGGACCGACCGCGACAACCACATCGACACCCAACGCGGCCAGCGCTCCGGCGCAGCTCTCGAAAGCCTCCGGCTCGCTTGCCGCGTGCCGGTCCCAATACTGTGCATCCAGGACTTCATCGGGCCTAACCACGCGGCCCGACACGCTGTCTACCAGCGTCAGCGACGGCGAGCCGATCGCAACGACGTCCAGCACCGCTCCGGGATCATCCTGGGCCGCGGCCAGGCGCAAGCCGTCCTCCAGCCCGAATACGCCGCCGGCCTGCGCGGCCGCGAGCGCCCCGATCCCGTACCCGAGCGCGACGCTCGGCTGCACACCGACACTCGACCACAGCGCCGTGAGCGCGCATTCGAGCGCGTAGATCGCCGGGCGCGCCCACTGCGGATCGCCCAGGTCTCCAGCAGAACCCGGCCGCCCGAACAGGATGTCCAGCAGCGAGGCGTGCCGTACTTCGCCAAGCACCTCTTCGCAGCGGTCGAGAACGGCGCGCACCACCGGCTCGCTGGCGTACAGCGCCTCACCGGTCGCGGCCCACCGGTCCCCGTGGCCGCCATAGGCGAAGGCAACTTTCGCTGCCCTCTCCGGCTCGGATTCGCCGTCAGCCGCCGCGAGCGCCTGCAGACCCTCGCGCAGCGACCCACGGTCCCCGAACACCACGGCCGCCCGGTGCTCGAAGTGACTCCGCCCCACTCCTGCGGTCCACGCCATGTCCGCGAGCGCCGGATCGGACGCCGCGTCCTGCGACGCAAGCGCCGATTCGCGCTCATCGAGCCATGCGAGATATTGTCCCGCCAGTTTCCGAAGCGATGCGGCCGACTTCCCCGAGAGCGGCAGAAGTCGTGTTCCGCGCGCGGGAAGCCCGGCGCCTGTTTGCGGCAGCCCGGCGACGGGGTCCGGCAGCGAGACGGCGACCGGCCGCGGGGCACCCGCCGGAACGGGAGAGACATCGTCCGGGGTTCCGTACCCCTCCACGACGACATGCGCGTTGGTCCCCGATATGCCGAATGCGCTGACCCCGGCGAGCGGCGGCCGTTCCGGCCCGCGCGGCCAATCCGTTGCCTCCGACACAACGCGCACCGGCAGCCGGTCCCAGTCCAGATGTGGGTTCGGTTCCTGAAAATGCAGATGCTTCGGGATCAGACCGTGGCGCATGGCCAGGACAACCTTGATCAGCGCGGCAATCCCCGCCGCCGATTCCAGGTGGCCGAGATTGGTCTTGACCGAGCCGATCAGGAGCGGCTGGTCCTTGTCGCGTCCAGTGCCGTAGACCGCCGCTGCGGCCTGCACCTCGATCGGGTCGCCCAGCTTCGATCCTGTTCCGTGGGCCTCCAGATAATCCACGTCCGACGGTTGAACGCCTGCCTGGGACAGCGCTGCTTCGATCACTCGCTCCTGTGCCGGGCCGTTGGGCACCGTCGGCCCCGCAGTCGCGCCGTTCTGGTTGACGGCTGCGCCCCGAATCACTGCCCAGATGCGGTCGCCGTCGGCTTCGGCCTCCGCCAGCCGTTTCAGGACGACCATTCCGCAGCCCTCGCTGCGCACGAAACCGTCGGCGGCGGCGTCGAAGGTCATGCAGCGCCCCTGCTGCGACAACATCCCCAGCGCCGCCATTTCCCGGGTCAGTCCCGGCGAGAGGACCGCATTCACGCCGCCGACCAAGGCCAGGTCTACCTCGTTCTTCCGCAGGCCTGCGACCGCCTGGTGCACCGTGACCAGCGATGCTGCGCAGTTGAGCGTCACCGGCATCGCCGGCCCCGTGAGACCCAGCGTGAATGCGACGCCTCCCACCGCCATGCTGCTTGCAGTACCGAGATAGTTGGGGTCCTCGCTGCTCGCCATCATCAGATCGCGGTACTCGCTGGTCGCGATCCCGGCGTAGACTCCGGTGCGGCTGCCCCTCAGGCCCTCCGGATCGATCCCGGCGTCTTCGAGCGCCCGCCAGCTCGTCTCCAGAAGAAGCCGTTGCTGCGGGTCCGTCATGCGCGCGCTGATCGGGTGCATGCCGAAGAAGCGTTCATCGAAGCGGTCGATCTCCTCAATGAAGCCGCCACGCCCCCAGGCGCCGTCACTGGCTGCGGGGTCGCCCGCGACACCAGTCCAGAACCCGTTGTCCTGCCGCCCATTCGTCACCGCATCGCGGCCGGTCTCGAGCTGGCGCCAATAAGCGGCAATGTCCGGCGCGCCGGGAAAACGGCACGCCATGCCGACGATCGCTATTCCATCGTTGTCGCTTCCGAGCAGCGGCTGCGCGCTCGGTTCGGGTACAGCTTCGGATGCCGTATCGGACGCCGTCTCGGTGGCCGGCGCGGGCTCGCCGAGCACGTCCACGAGGTGACGAGCGAGGTCGGAGATGGTCGGAAAGTCGAATACCAGCGTATTCGGCGCCACGTAGGCATCGGAGAAGGCCCGGTTCAGGCGGTTGCGCAACTCGACCGCCATCAGGGAATCCATCCCCAGATCGAAGAACCCGACCGCTGGTTCCGGCGCCGAGGGCAGCCTCAGTACTGCCTGGACTTCCCCCTGCAGGAACGATACGAGCAGATCCTCGCGTCCCGCCGCCGGTGTCGAACCCAACTGTACAAGCAGGTCTTCCGACGTGGACGAATCGTCGCCGTCGTCTGTCGCGTCGGCGAGGAGATCCTCCAGCAGGGACGGAGAGTCGCCGATGGAGTCTCCGAATACCGGCCAATCCACCGCTGCGACCACGGCGCTCGTTGCATCCTGGCGCAGCAAACGCTCGAAAGCCTTGAAGCCCTGCTCCGGCGTGAACCAGCCGGTGCCCGATGCCTCCCGCCGCC
>CAZJYU010000034.1:0-11390 GCA_964550305.1 uncultured Vicinamibacteraceae bacterium
GACTAATGGCGGTAGGGCCCATCACCACGGCGGTAGGCAATACGAATACGTGACAGCCGGTCGAACGCGCAACTACTTGATTCTATTCGAACCTCAGGCGCGGGAGGCGCCAGTGGTCAGCCAGCAGATGGTCCGTGGCGGTGTCCAGGGCGGCGGCGAAGGCGTCCGGCCGCATCCGTGCCCGGAAGGGGGAGAGGGCGCCGGCGGCTTCCGACTGGAGGGTCGCCGTGGTCGCCGCGTCCGTGTCCCGGCGGGCCGCCACGGTCAGTGCGTCGTCAAGCGCGGCGAGGCGCTCGACCACCGCCCGGCGGGCCGCGCCGCGAAGGGATCCCGCGTTGGAACGTGCGTCGTCGACGGCGTCACGGGCGCGCGTCATTGCCCGGGCGAGCGCCGGGGCGGCATGTCCCGGTGGCGGTGTCCAGTCGGCAAGCGCGGCGGCAACGCCGTCAAGATGTCCGGCTAGCGGGCGCCGCGTGCGCCGGGCGGCGCGTGCCGGCGCGGCGGCGGTGTCGGGCGAGTCCGGATCCAC
Organism: uncultured Vicinamibacteraceae bacterium; assembly: GCA_964550305.1. Classification (GTDB taxonomy): domain Bacteria; phylum Acidobacteriota; class Vicinamibacteria; order Vicinamibacterales; family UBA8438; genus VXRJ01. The sequence continues at coordinate 530 of CAZJYU010000034.1, forward strand.
CCGGACGCCGGCATCTTCGGCGATGGCCCCCGGAATTCGAACGGCGCGCTTCCAGTCGTCGAACAGGCTCAGGATATCCGCTTCGCAGAACTCGATCCGGACCGGGTAACGGCGTGGGCCCCGGCCGTAGTAGCGGGTGTAGCGCTGATCGATGCCGCGGCGAACCACACTGAGCGGGATGCCGGCCTTCGCCCAGGCGCACACCATCTCGAAGGCGGGGCCGACGATCCGGATCAGGTGACCGTCGTTCTTCCGGCAGAGGTACGATTCGACGGCACGGCAGTATTCGCCGGCATCCATCACGACCCCCGGCGGCGCTGCCAGACCAGGCGGAGGCCAATCAACGTCAGGTCCGGCTCCACCACCTCGATTACCTGCGTTTCCTGGGCAATGGCGTTGGCAAGGCCACCCGTGCCGATGCAGATCGGCTCGGCGCCTTCGCGGCGTGCAAGGTGGTCGCGGAGCCGGCGGACCAGCCCCTCCACCATTGCCACGTAGCCAAAAAAGAGGCCCGACTGCATGGAAGCCACGGTGCTCCGTCCGACCAGCTCCGCCGGCTTGCGCACATCGACCCTCGGCAGGCGCGCGGCGCGCCGAAAGAGCGCGTCGGCCGAGATCTCGACACCCGGGCAGATGACCCCGCCCTGGTACACCCCGGCAACGGAGATGACGTCGAACGTTGTGGCGGTGCCGAAGTCGACGATGATGATTGGGCGGCGCCCCCCGCCGGCGTTCTCTCCGTGGAGTTGCAGCGCGGCGACGGCGTTCACGAGGCGATCGGCGCCAACGTCGGACGGTTTATCGTACGCGATCGGGAGCCCCGCGGTCTCCGCGCCGGCCACCACGACCGGGCGCTCGATGGCACGCGCAACCATCTCCGCAACGGTATGGGTCAGGGGCGGCACGACCGATGCGAGGGCGGCGCCGTCGATCTGCTCCGGATCGATTCCATGCTGCGCGAAGAGGCGGCTGACGAGCACCCACAGCTCGTCGGCGGTTCGCTCCGGGCTCGTCGCGAGCCGCCAACTCACCCTGAGCGCGCTGCCCTCGAAGATGCCGAAGACGATGTTTGTGTTCCCGACGTCGATGGCAAGCAGCATCATCCGCCCCACCGGACCTCTCCGCCGACGATCCGTTCCACCGTGCTGCCCACGTCCACCAGCAGCGCGCCGGTCGCGTCGATTCCCGCCGTGACTCCGTGGCGCGGCGAGCCCGTCCCATCATCCCACGCGACGGCGGCGCCGCGGCTGCTGGGGGAAAGCTCCCGCCAGCGTTCGAGCAGCAACGCCGTCCCGGACGACGCTATGCGCCGGCGCCATTCGGCGAGACGCGCGAGGAGCCTTGCGCACAGGGCCGGCTGATCGACCGGCTCGCCGACGCACTGATCGAGCGCGGCGGCGGTCTCGGCCAGCTCGGAGGGAAACGCGGTAACTCCCACGTTGACGCCAATGCCGACGATGGCGCCGTCGCCCGCCTCGGGCGGGAGGGCTTCAGTCAGGATGCCGGCCAGCTTCCGCCAACTGCTGGCGCTGCGCGGAGCGGCAACGAGGTCGTTCGGCCACTTCAGATCGACGGCAACGCCAGTGGTCTCGCGGATCGCCTCTGCGACGGCAACGCCGGCAAGCAGCGTGACGGCTGGGCGGTGCGGGCCCCGCAGGACCACGGAAAGGTAGAGGCCGACGCGATCCGGCGAATGCCACGCACGCCCCAGCCGTCCGCGACCCGCGGTCTGGCGGCCCGCAATGACCACCGTGCCGTCGCGCGCGCCCGACGCAGCCAGTTCCGCGGCCGTGTCGTTCGTGGATGCCAGCACCGGGTAGAAGTAAATCCGCGCCGGGTCGAGTTCCGGATGCGTCGCGATTGCCGCGGCGAGATCGGCCGAAAGCGGCGCCGCCGCGACGGTCATGGCAACGGGACCATCTCGAAACTGAGGTCGATGGCGCGGGCCGAGTGGGTCAGCGCGCCGGCCGAGATGTACGTCGGGCCCAGGGCGGCCAGCTCCGGGATCCGTTCGAGGGTGACGCCACCGGAAATCTCGGTCTCGGCTCTGCCGCGGCACCGACCGATGGCGTCGGCCATCTCCGCCAGCGTGAGGTTGTCGAGCAGGATGATGTCGGCGCCGGCATCCAGCGCTTCGTCCACCTCAGCCAGGGATTGCGCTTCCACTTCGATGCGGTTGCCCAGCGGGCCGGATGCGGCCGCAGTGGTCCGGCGGTCGCGGGAGCGCCGCGCATCCGGGGAAACACCAGGCGCACGCCGGGCGCGACGGACCGCCGCGCGGATCGACCCTGCGGCCTGGACATGGTTGTCCTTGATGAGCACGCCGTGCCCGAGGCCGAAGCGGTGGTTCGTGGCGCCGCCGGCGCGAACCGCGTACTTCTCGAGGACACGCATCGTCGGCGTCGTCTTGCGGGTATCAAGAATCACCGTGCGGCCCGCCGCCGCGTCGACGTAGGCGCGGGCGGAGGTGGCGATGCCCGAGAGCCGCTGCAGGAAGTTGAGGGCGGTGCGTTCCCCGCCGAGCAGCGACGCCGCGCGCCCTTCGAGGATGGCCACGACGTCGCCGGGTCGGCAGGTGTCGCCGTCGGCGCGGGGCCGGGCACTAACGCGGACCTCGCTGTCGAGCTGACGGAAGACGTCGAGCGCCACATCAAGGCCGGCGAGGACACAGTGCTGCTTCGCGTGGAACTCGCCCCGGCCACGCAGGTCGCGCGGCGTGGTTGCGTCTGTGGTGATGTCGCCGCCGGCGAGGTCTTCGGCGAGGGCGCGTCGAACGGTGTCGCGGAAGTCGGACGCGTCGAGCGGGGTCAGCGGAACCCTCACCTCCGGCGCGCCGGACGTCACGGCGCCAGCTCCGCGAGGATCCGTTCGAGCTTCTGCTGGCGCTCGCCGGCCGCCGCCTCCTGTTCGCGGGTCTGCCGCACGATGTCGGGATCGGCGCGCTCGAGGAACGATGCGTTGCCAAGGCGCATCTGGAGGCTGGTCCGCTGCTTCGCGAGCTTCTCCAGGTCGCGCGCGACGCGGTGCGCCTCCTGTGCACGGTCCACAATGCCGGATAGCGGGATGTGCAGCTCGAAGTCGCGTACGACGCGCCGGACGGTCTCCGGGTCCGGCGCCGGGGCGGTGTCGGCAAACGTGAACGACGCAAGACCCGCGAGGCGCGCGACATGATCGAGGTGCGGGCGGAGGCGGTCGGCGGTGGCTGCGTCAGCGCCATGAGCCGCTACGGTGATCGGCTGCCGCGGTGGAACGTTCCACTCCGATCGGGCGGTACGGATGGTCGTGACGACGTCCCGCAGCAGCGTCATGGTGGTGACGGCGTCGTCGTCGCGCCAGGCATCTACCCGTTTCGGGAACGCCGAACGCGCGATCGTCTCACCGTGGCCCGGCAGCGTCTGCCATACCTCTTCCGTCACGAAGGGGATGAACGGATGCAGCATCCGGAGCAGCCGGTCGTGCACCTCCAGCAGGACCGCCACCGCGCGTGCGCGAACATCGCCTCCCACCTGCAGCTCCGGCTTCACCAGTTCGATGTACCAGTCGGCGTACTCATGCCAGAAGACGTGGTACAGGCGATCGGCCGCCACGTCGAAGCGGTACTCCTCGAGCGCCGCGCCAACCTCCGCCGCAAGTGCGCTGACGCGGTGCAGGATCCAGCGGTGAATGAGACCGAGGGACTGCGCCGGCGGGACGCCGGGCCGCAGGCCGTCGTCCGAAGTGGGCGCGGACGCTCCCGCCGCACGAGGCCCGCTCCCGTCCTCGATCTGCATCAGGACGAAGCGGGAGGCGTTCCAGATCTTGTTGATGAACTGCCGGTAGGCGCGGAGACGGCCTTCGGACAGCGAGATATCCATGCCCGGCGAGGCGAGCGCAGCGAGCGTGAAACGGAACGCGTCGGCCCCGATCTCCCCCATCACTTCAAGCGGATCGACCACGTTGCCCTTGGACTTGCTCATCTTCCGGCCGTGCTCGTCGCGGACGAGTGAGGTGATGTAGACCGTCCGGAACGGCACGTCGCCCCGAAACCGGAGGCCGAACATCATCATCCGGGCAACCCAGAAGAAGATGATGTCGTGGGCGGTCACGAGCAGCGTCGTCGGGTAGTAGCGCCCGAGGTCGTCCGTCTCGTCCGGCCAGCCCATGGTGCTGAACGGCCAGAGGCCGGAGCTGAACCAGGTATCCAGCACATCCTGTTCCTGAGTCAGCGCGCCGCCGCAATCGCACGCCTCAGGCGCCGCCTCGACGACGTGCGTCTTCTCGCACGCGTCGCAGTACCACGCGGGGATCCGGTGTCCCCACCAGAGTTGGCGCGAGATGCACCAATCGTGGATGTTGGTCATCCAGTCGGTATAGGTGCGGGTCCAGTTCTCCGGGACGAACTTCGTGTCGCGGGTGGCCGTCACGGCGGCGAGCGCCGGCTCGGCCAGCGGCGCGATCCGGACGAACCACTGGGTGGACAGCAACGGCTCCACCACCGTTCCGCACCGCTGGCACTGCCCCACCGCGTGCTCGTGGTCCTCCACCCGGTCCAGCAAGCCGTCCGCCTCAAGCGCCTCCACAAGCCGTGCACGCGCCTCGAAGCGATCCAGCCCGGCGTACGGCCCGGCGGCGGCGGTCATCCGACCGTCTTCGTCGATTACCGATATCCGTTCGAGATCGTGCCGCGTGCCGATCGCGAAGTCGTTCGGGTCATGCCCGGGCGTCACCTTGACGGCGCCGGTGCCGAACGACGGATCGACGAAGGGGTCGGCGATCACCGGCAGGGCCCGGCCAAGCACGGGGAGGGTCAGCGACGTTCCGACGAGCCCGGCAAACCGCGCGTCCTCGGGATGGACGGCCACTGCCGTATCGCCCAGCATCGTCTCCGGCCGGGTGGTGGCCACCGTGACCGCGCCGCCGCCCGCCGCAAAGGGATAGCGGATATGCCAGAGCTTCCCGCGCGTGGGCTGGTGCGCCACCTCCAGATCGGAAAGCGCGGTCCGACAGCGGGGGCACCAGCTCACGAGGGCCGGCGCGCGGTAGATCAGGTTGTCGTGGTAGAGCGTGACGAAGACGCGTCGGACGGCGCGAGAGAGATCCTCGTCCAGCGTGAAGCGCTCGCGCGACCAGTCGACGGACGCGCCCAGCTTCCGCATCTGGCTGGTGATCGTGCCCCGGCTCTTTCCCACCCAGTCCCAGACCCGGGCCTCGAACGCCTGCCGGCCCACGTCGTGCCGGGACTTCCCCTCCTTGGCCAACTGTTTCTCGACAACGTTCTGCGTGGCGATGCCCGCATGGTCGGTGCCCGGAAGCCAGAGGACATCGAAGCCGCACATCCGCTTCCAGCGCGCGATGACGTCATGCAGCGTCTGGTTGAGGGCATGCCCGACGTGGAGCCAGCCGGTGACGTTGGGCGGGGGCAGGACCATACAGAACGGAGGTCTGCGTGATGCCGGATCGGCCCGGAACGCACCGATCTCTTCCCAAAAGGCGTACCACTTCGGGTCCACCTCGGCGTGCTCGAACGTCTTTGGAAGCTGGCGCATCCCGTCAGTCGGCGTCCCGGCGCGTCCGGGAGGCCTCCGCGGCAAGACTGGCCAGTTCCTCACGCAGGAGGCGTTCAGCGGCGCGCTCTACCGCTTCGTCCGCCACCTCGCGGACGAACGACGCCGTCAGCCGGCCGCGCACCCGCGCGATCAGCTCTCCCTTCACCGTCTCGGTCAACTCGGGAGGCGGCGCATGGCGCTGCTCTGCGGCCAGAAAGGCTCTGAACGCGCGCGCGAGCACCGGCCCCGCCGGTTCACCCGGCCTGGGTGGTGGTTCGGCCCGCGCCGTCTCCGCGCCTGCGGCCGGTTCCTGCACAGCCGCTACCGGTGGCTCCACGGCGACGGGTTCCTCCGTGATCGGTTCGTTCGCCACGGCCGGTTCCCCCGCAACCGTCGTTGGTGGCGCCACCGCGTCTATCGGTTGCGGCGCCACGGGGGCCGGCGTGATCGGCTCCGGTGATTCCATCACGGACGGATCGACCGCCACGGGCGCCGTGGGTTCCACTGCCGCAATGGGCTCCGGGACACTTGCCGGCGCCGTAATCGGTTGCGCCGGCGTCGAGGCCGGTCCCGCGACTTCCGCCGCCGGCTCGGGTTGCGACACCGCTTCCAGGCCGAGCAAAGACAGGACCCGCGCCACCACATCACCCGGAGCGAACGGTTTTACGAACACGTCGCGGCAACCGGCGGCATCCGCACGGGAACGGTCAACCGGCTCGAACGCCCCGGTCAGAAGCACCACCGGCACCTCCGCGTGGTCCGCATCGTCATGGACGCGGCTGGCCAGTTCGTAGCCGTCCATACCGGGCAGGGTGGTGTCGGCCAACACGATGTCGGGCGATTCACGGGTTACCGCATCAAGGGCCGCCTCACCGTCGTCCGCGGTGACGACGTCGATCGGTTCATCTTCGAACGCGAGACAGATTACGCGCTGAACGGCGGCGCTGTCGTCGGCAATCAGGAGCTTGTGCGGCACTCGAACAGGGAGCGTACCGGCAGGAATCGAGCGGCGTCAACTTGCCGGACGACCGCCAGCGCACGGTGCCGGCAGGGCATTCGGGGTCACGTAGCCCAGGGGCGAGGACACGTGGCGAGAGCCGACGGCTCAGGCAACGGGCCGGACGTGGCTACGAATGAAGCCGATGATTGCGTCCATCGGGGTGCCAGGCTGGAACACGCCGGCGACCCCGGCCGCTTCGAGGCGCGGAATGTCGGCATCCGGGATGATGCCGCCCACCACGACCAGGACATCGGTCAGGCCTCGTTCGGCCAGCAGCGCGGTTATGCGGGGGCAAACATGGTTGTGGGCGCCGGACAGGATCGACACGCCGATCACGTCGGCGTCTTCCTGCAAGGCCGCCTCGACAATTTGCTCCGGCGTTTGGCGCAGGCCGGTGTAGATCACCTCCATTCCCGCGTCGCGCAGCGCCCGGGCAATCACCTTGGCGCCGCGGTCGTGGCCGTCGAGGCCCGGTTTCGCGACAACCACCCGGATGCGCCGCGCCGCGCCGGCGCCGTCCGCCGGCGTACCGGCTGACTTGGTTGAGTCGCTCATCCGTTCCTCGCGTCTTCAGACCTGGGGCGTTTCTTCCCATTCGCCCCAGACGTCTCGCAGCGCATCGCACATCTCGCCGAGTGTTGCCTCCGCCCGGACCGCATCTATGAGCGGCGGGATGAGGTTAGCGGTTCCCTCCGCGGTCTGCCGCACGCTGTCGAGGGCTCGCCGGCACGCCACTTCATCGCGCCGCGCACGCACCTCTTGAACCTGGGTTGCCTGCGCAGCCGCCGCCGACTCGTCGATATAGAGCGTGTCGACCGCGGTGGGACTCGCCGCGTCGACGTACGAGTTGACGCCGACAACTTCCTGCGCGCCCGACTCCACCGCCTGTTGGGCGGCGTACGCGCTGTTCGCAATCTCCTGTTGGGGAAATCCCTGCTCGATCGCAGCCACCATGCCGCCCCGTGCATCGATCCGGTCGAAGTAGTCGCGGGCGCCCGCTTCCATGTCGCGGGTCAGCGACTCGACCCAGTACGACCCGCCCAGTGGATCGACCTCGCCCGTCACGCCACTCTCGTACGCAATGATCTGTTGCGTCCGGAGCGCGAGCAGCGCCGCCTCCCTCGTCGGCAACGCCAGTGCTTCGTCCAGCGAGTTGGTGTGCAGTGAATTCGCACCTCCGAGGACCGCCGCCATCGCCTGCAGCGCGGTCCGCACCACGTTGTTGTACGGCTGTTGGGCGGTCAGCGACACGCCGGCGGTCTGGGCATGAAACCGGAGCTTCCACGAACGCTCGTCCCTCGCCCCGTAGCGGTCGCGCATAACCGTCGCCCACAGCTTGCGCGCGGCCCGGAACTTTGCGATCTCCTCGAAGAAATCGTTGTGGGAATTGAAGAAAAACGAGATGCGGGGCGCAAACGCGTCGACAGCGAGGCCGGCGTCGATGCCGTACTGCACGTACTCCATCCCGTCACGCAGGGTGAACGCCAACTCCTGGAGCGCCGTCGCGCCCGCTTCGCGAATGTGGTAGCCGCTTACCGAGATGGTGTTCCAGCGCGGCACGTGCTCCGTGCAGAAGGCGAACGTGTCGGTCACCAGCCGCATCGAAGGTCGCGGCGGGTAGATGTACTCCTTCTGTGCGATGTACTCCTTCAGGATGTCGTTTTGCAGCGTTCCCGAGAGATCCCGCCACGCAACACCCTGGCGCTCCGCCGCCACCAGGTACATCGCGAAGATCATCGCCGACGGGCTGTTGATGGTCATCGACGTCGTCACCTGATCGAGCGGGATACTGTCGAACAGGCGCGTCATGTCGGTGAGCGACGCCACGTTGACGCCGCACTTCCCCACTTCTCCCTCCGACAACGGATGATCCGGGTCGCGCCCCATCAACGTCGGCAGGTCGAACGCGACGCTCAGACCATGGCCCCCGGCGGCGAGCAAGTCGCGGTAGCGCCGGTTCGTCGCCTCCGGCGTGCCAAAGCCGGAGAATTGCCGCATCGTCCAGAGCTTGCCGCCGTAGCCGTTCGCGTGGATGCCGCGTGTGTAGGGAAACTGCCCGGGATCGTTGAGCTCCGCCGCGTACTCGAAGCCCGGCAGATCGTCTGCTGTCGCCAACCCGTTTGCGGGCGCCACGCGCGCGGATTCCTCCGCCGTCGACATCGGCGCGTCAGGATGTAAGGCGGAACGCGGCAAGACGCGTCGTCTCCTGATCGGCGTATGTGGCCTTCAGTTCGATCAGATAGTCGCCCGGGGGCAGGAACGCCGGGGCCACATGTACCTGGAACAGGTTGGCGGGGGCTGACGGATCGCGCGATCCGGCATCGAATACGATGCCGGGTGACCCGGCGTCCGGGTCGGCGCCAGTGAGCGCCGCCGTGCCGTCAGGGCTCGCGGCCGCGGCAGTGATCGACTGCACCTGTCCCGCCGGTATCACCCCCAGCGGCACGATCGACTCCCCGGTGCGGTTTACGAGGCGAGCCTCCACCGCCGGCGTCTCGCCCCCCGGCGCGTACGCCTCGAACCGCACAATGATCTGTTCCGTCCGGCGGAAGGTGCGCGACACGCCCGGCGTCGCCGTCCAGTCCTCCACCAGATCGCGGTATTCCAGAGCGTTGCGCGCCCGCACGAAGACGGGTGTACTGAGGACCGTCTCCGGACCCGTGAAGTCGGGAACGGTGATCTCGCCGCGGTCGCGATCAAGTACCTCGCCCGCCGCCCCCTCGATGGCGACGGTGAACTGCAACTCGCCCGGATCCGCGTCAAACTCGACCGACTTGGACAAGGTCGCCGCGGGCGCCGCCCCGCCGCGACGCGCCGTGCCCCGGCCGGACCGTTCGGGTACGTCCGGGATCCGACCGCGAAAGAGCGGACCGCTATCGCCCATCGCGGTCAGCAGGACGCGCGACGCCTCGTCGCGTCGCCCCCGGCCGTCTACCGGCTCCCACACGAACTGCACGCGGGTACGGCCCGCCTCGCCGCGCGACGTACCGAACCAGGTGCGCACGAGACGGCCGCGGCGCGGCTCGGCCAGTGCATCAAGGGCAACGTCGACCGCGCGCGGCGGCTCGTTCTCCGGGGCGGCCAGCGCCCGTTCCACATCGCGTTCGGTGATCGCCCAGTAACCGCGCCGGGCGCGCACCCGCAGGCCGGGGCGCTTGACGCGCACCTCGATCTCGTGGAACTCCCCGTCGGTCGGCGCCAGGCTGGAGTCGTAGCCGAGCAGGTAGTAGCCGCTTGCGTCGGCCAGCATTTGCTGAAGGCCCCGCCGCAGGTCGTTCTGGTTGATGATGGCTCGCCCGTCGGTCGTGTCGGCCAGCACGCGGAGCGTGGACTGCGTCTCGCGGAGCGCCTGCGAATCGGTCCGGAAGCTGATGCTCGGCTGAGAAACGTCGAACTCGAACGCCGTCAGCCCCCGGGGGTCGACCGCATAAATGGACGTATTGAACCGGTTCGCCGTCTGGAACACCCGGCGAAGGTCGCCGATCGTCTCCGCCTGCCTGAAGAACGCATACGTCTGCTCGTACGGGTTCTCCGCCGCAAACGGATCGAATCGGCTCGGGTTGATGAGCGGATCGACCGGGTCCTCGGCATTGTGGCTCCGCAACTGCGGCGGTACGTAGTTGCTGAAGCCCTCGCTTACCAGCAGCACCGACTTGCGCCCCTCGCGGAGCCCGCCCAGCCGCACCATCAGGCCGCGCAGCGCCGAAAGCGACACCTCGTTCCGGATCCTCTCGACGATTTCGGTCGGATAGAAGGTATAGCGCGCCTCGAACGCGTTACGCGGCTCGTAGTGGTACTTGACCCCCTCGAAACGCTCGAGGGCCCGGACGATCGACGCGTGGTCGCGCGTCAGGAGAACTTCCTCGATCGGGGTCAGCGGGTACATCACCGCGATCAGGTCGGTAGGGATCAGATCGTTCTCGATGAAGTCGATCAGCATCTGCCGGGCGGTCACGCTGTTCTCCCTCCGGACGTGGTAGTCGTCGAGGAAGATGACAAAAACCCGGACGTCCGGCTGTGCCGCGGCCAGCTCCTGATCGGCGCGGGTGCGGCCGACCTCGGTCAGCGGCGTGTCGGTCAACTCGGGAAGCGGATCCACGCGGATCACCTGGAACGAATCGATCGTCTGCAGGACGTCGTCCTCGTACACCTCGAAGTCGTCCTGCGTCAGGTCGAAGACCGGGTTGTCGTCGTCGTCGGTCACGAAGGCGTCGACGCGGACATAATTGACCCCGCTCCGAAAGACGAGCGGCTGGCCGTCGGCCTGTTCGACCGTCACCCCCGGCACGCCACTCGGCGCGGTGTCAGCGGGGGCCGGCTCGGTCTGGGCCGGCTC
>CAZJYU010000034.1:11490-28090 GCA_964550305.1 uncultured Vicinamibacteraceae bacterium
GGGCCGGCTCGGTCTGGGCCGGCTCCGGCTGCTCCCAAGCAACCGGGCCGGCCGCCAACCAGAGCAGGGAACCGAGGAAGAGTCCGGCGGCGATCCAGTGTCTGATCATCACCTGGTCCGAGATCGCGCGCCGACAGTGCGACGCGCCCGATCCGTTGTCCCAATGTTACCATTCTGGCCGTTTTCGCCGCGCGCAGCCGACGCGTCCAGCCATGCCCGACCCTGGTGCCGCCACCGCCCCGCTCACCCGCCTTTCCGAGGAGGAGGAGCTGCTGCGGGCGATGGTCCGGGAATTCGCCGAGGCCGAGATACGCCCCCTCGTCCGGCAGATGGACGACGCCGCGGCCATGCCACGCACGCTCATCGATCAGCTCTTCGCCCTCGGCGTGATGGGCATCGAGATCCCGGAGGCGCACGGCGGCGCGGGCGGATCGTTCATGCTGTCGGTCCTCGCGGTCGAGGAATTGTCGCGGGTCGACCCGGCTGTCGCCGTCCTTGTCGACGTCCAGAACACCCTGGTAATCAATGCGTTGCGGCGCTGGGCGACCGGTGATCAGCAAGCACGCTGGCTGCCCGCGCTCGCCGCGAATGCGGTAGGCGCGTATGCCCTGTCGGAACCCGGTGCCGGCAGTGACGCGTTCGCCCTGACGACGCGCGCGGTGCGCGCCGGCGATGGGTGGAAGCTGACCGGACGGAAGTTGTGGATCACGAACGCCGCCGAGGCTGCGCTCTTCATCGTTTTCGCCACCGCCGACCCGTCCGCCGGCCACCGCGGCATCACGGCGTTCGTCGTGGACCGCGATACCCCCGGCTTCGCCGTCGGCAAGAAGGAAGACAAGCTTGGCATTCGGGCGAGCAGCACCTGCGAACTGCTGCTCGACGACTGCCGCGTGTCCGACACCACCGTGCTGGGCGAGATGGGACGTGGTTACCGGGTGGCGATAGAGACCCTTAACGAGGGCCGGATCGGAATCGCCGCACAAATGGTCGGTCTGGCGCAGGGGGCGCTCGACCATGCCATCGCGTATGTTCGGGAACGGCGCCAGTTCGGCCAGCCGATCGCGTCGTTCCAGGCGGTGCAGTTCCAGATCGCGCAAGCCGCGACGGAGCTCGAAGCGGCCCGGCTGGCGACGTATAACGCGGCGCGGCTGCGCGACGCGGGTGAACCGTTCCTGACCGAGGGCGCGATGGCGAAGCTGTTCGCGTCGCAGGTGGCGGAACGGGTCAGCTCGCTCGCCGTGCAACTGTTCGGCGGTGTGGGCTACACCAAGGACTACCCGGTCGAAAAACTCTACCGGGACGCGAAGATCGGCCAAATCTACGAAGGAACCTCCAACCTGCAGCTGCAGACCATCGCCAGGCAGCTGCTGCGGGCCTAGCCCGGGCGGCGCGGCGTCCGGCGCGGGCAAGCACGCCCCTCAGGAACCGGCAAGCCGTTCGAAGACCGGCTTCAGCCTCGCGACACTGTCCGCCGGCGCCTCCGGCACGACGCGCGTGTCGCCGACGACGGACAGGAAGTTGGTATCCCCTTCCCAGCGCGGCACCAGGTGTACGTGCAGGTGGCCGACGACGCCGGCTCCCGCGGTCCGGCCCAGGTTCATTCCGACGTTGATACCCTGCGCTCCGTACGCTTCCGTCAATGCCATCTCGGCGAACCGGGTCAGCGCGATCAACTCGGCCAACTCCTCGCGCGTCGCGTCCTCCATGCGCGCCACGTGGCGGATCGGCACCACCATGAGGTGGCCGTTGTTGTACGGGTACTTGTTGAGAATCGTGAAGACGCGTGTGCCGCGGTGAATCAGGTGCTCGGACGGGTGCGCGGGATCGAGCGCCGCGCAGAATACGCAGCCGGCCGGTTCATCCTGCGTCACGCCCGTCACGTACTCCAGTCGCCACGGTGCCCAAAGGCGCTTCACGGCGTGCCGCTCGGGGGCGTGGACTCAGCTGTCGAGTCCAGATCCGAGGACGGGGACGACGATGCCTCCGGAGGCTGGAGATCCTCGTTGATCAGCGCCCGAAGTTCCTTGCCTGGCTTGAAGTAAGGGACCCGCTTGGGGGGCACGTCCACCGGGGCGCCGGTCTGCGGGTTCCTACCCCGTCGGGAATTGCGCCGCCGCAGACGAAAACTGCCGAAACCACGCAACTCCACCTTGTCACCGTCGTGCAACGCTTGGACGATGCTGCCAAGCACCGTCTCGACTACCTTTTCCGCCTGCTTCCTGGGAAGCTCGGCCACCCGGGACACTTCCTCGACCAGCGCCGCCTTGGTCATACTGCTCCCGGACACAAAGCCGTCTCCGTTTGGCGTGCGTCGCGCGCCGAACTAGTCGGTGTCGGAATGCCCTGACGACCGGGCGCCCGGCGTGCCCGCGGACGCGCCCGCCCGGGTGGCCGTAGCGCTCTGCTGCTGCCTGAAATGATCGCCCAGCGTCACTTCTGGCGACGAATCGTCAGCGTAGCTCTGCCAGTCCGCTTCGAAGTTCTCGTCGCGCAGGGCGCGGACGCTCAAACCGATCTTCCGCTCGACCGGACTCAGCTTGATCACCCGGACCTGAATGGTGGCGTTCAACTCGATCGCCGACGGCTCGCTCCGCTTCTGATCCTCGAACTCGGAGACGTGAATCAGCCCCTCGATTCCTTCGGCGAGCTCCACGAACGCACCGAAGTTGGTCATCCGGACGACCTTGCCCTCGACGACGTCGCCCGCCTTCGTGTTGGCGAAGAAGTCGTCCCAAACGTCCGTGGAGAGCTGCTTGAGGCCGAGCGACAGCCGTTGGTTCTCGGGATCGATGTTCAGAACGACTGCTTCCACCTCGTCGCCCTTGTTGATCACCTCGGACGGGTGCTTCAGCCGCTTGCTCCAGGACATGTCGGATATGTGGATCAGACCGTCTATCCCGTCCTCCACCTCGACGAACGCGCCGAACTCCGTCAGGTTCCGAACGACGCCAGCAATGCGGGAACCCACCGGGTACCGTCCGCCCAGATCTTCCCAGGGATTGCTCTCGATCTGCTTCAGGCCGAGCGCGATCCGCCGCGCCTGCGGATCCACGCCAAGCACCATCGACTCTACCGTGTTACCCACGCTGAGCACTTTCGACGGATGCTTGATCCGCTTGCTCCAGGACATCTCGGAGACATGGATCAGTCCCTCTACCCCCGGTTCGAGCTCTACGAACGCACCGTAGTCGGTCAGGCTGATCACCTTGCCGCTCAGACGCTGGCCAACCGGGTAGCGGTTCGCGACGGTGGTCCAGGGGTCGCTGTGGAGCTGCTTGTAGCCCAACGACACCCGCTCCGACTCCCGGTCGAACTTCAGAACCACGACCTCCGCCTCGTCGTTTACCTTGAACAGTTCCGACGGGTGGGCGCGGCCCCACGACATGTCGGTGACATGCAACAGCCCGTCGATGCCACCCAGGTCGATGAACGCGCCGTAGTCGGTGAGGTTCTTGACAACACCGGTGACCACCTTGCCCTCCTCGAGGGTGGCGAGCGTGTCCTTCTTTCTTTCCGCGTTCTCGTCTTCCTGAAGCACCTTGCGGGAGAGCACTATGTTGCCCCGCTTCTTGTTCACCTTGATCACGCGCATCCGCAGCTCCTCGCCGCGCAGCGCATCCAGATTGCGGACGGGCCGGATGTCGACCTGCGAGCCGGGCAGGAACGCGCGGACGCCGATGTCTACCGCAAGTCCTCCCTTGATCCGGTCGATGACCTTGCCGATCACGACCTTTCGCTCGGCGTAGGCCTTCTCGACCTCGTCCCAGATCTTCATCTTTTCGGCCTTCTCGCGCGAAAGCACGACGTGGCCGTCGCGATCCTCCGTCCGCTCCAGCAGGACGTCGACGGTGTCGCCCGGATGGACGACCGCTTCACCGTTCTCGTCGTAGAACTCCGTCAGAGGGATGAAACCCTCCGACTTGTAGCCGACGTCGACCAGCACTTCGGCATCGGTGACCTTCAGGACGGTGCCCTCGACCACCTCACCCTCGACGATGTTCTTCAGGCTTGCCTCGTACATGGCCGCCAAGCGGGCATGCTCCTCCGGGTCGAGGACCTCCTCGTCGGGGTCGCGGTACAGGTCGTCAGAAACGTCTGCCATAGGTCTCGAGTGCCTCCCTGCGCCCGCGCCGGGGCGCCGTAACCAAGTCTCTGGTACTACGCAAACCGTGGATATTATGCCACTTACAGAGGGGCGTCAACCGGACAGAGCTCGCGGCAGACGTTCGCGGACAACTTCGAGGACGCGCCGGACCACCTCATCCACCGGCACCCCGGTCGTGTCGATGCGGATCGCATCACCGGCGACTTTGAGCGGGGAGGTCGCCCGCGTCCGATCGCTCTGATCGCGCTCCTCGAGCGCCCGCTTCACATCGTCCACGCCTGCGGTCGCCAGGCGCTGGTGGTGCGGATCGTGGGCGCGCCGCACGGCCCGTTCCGAGGCATCGGCGTCAAGGTAGATCTTGACCGGCGCGTCGGGGAACACCACCGTCCCGATATCCCGTCCTTCCATTACGACCCCGCCGTCGCGCGCCAGCGCCTGTTGCCGTCGAACCAGCGCCGCCCGGACCTTGCGGAGCCGGGCAACGGCGGCCGCCGCGCGATCCATGTCGGCGTTCCGGATCCTGCCGGTGACGTCGTCACCATCGATGACGACGCGGGGACCGTCGAGTTCGAAGCGCGCGCGGCCCGCCACGCCGGCGACCGCTTGCTCGTCGCTCAGTGGGAGATGTTCCTGCACCGCTTTCCAGGCGACGGCCCGGTACATGGCGCCGGTATCGACGTGGCGCCACCGCAGCTTCGCGGCGACCGCTTGCGCCACGGTCCCCTTGCCGGCGCCCGACGGCCCGTCGATCGCGATCACGGGTTCCCTGCTCATGGTCCTGCCTGGGCGAGGCGCCGCAGCGTTCGCACTTCCGCCGGGGTCAGCTCGCGAGCCTGTCCCGGCTTCAGCCGGCCGAGCGCGAGCGGCCCCAGGCCGGTCCGCCGCAACCGACGCACGGGATGGCCGATTGCATCGAGCATCCTCCGCACCTGCCGGTTGCGCCCCTCGTGCAACACCAGGCGAATACGTGCGTCCGCGGCGGATGCGCGGTCGGATCCGCCGCGCGGCAGCAGTCGCACCTCCACCCGGGCGGTCCGCCGGCCCTCGATCACGACACCTGCCGCGAGCCGCTGGAGCTGCGCTCGCGTCGGCAGACCGCGCACCACCGCCTCATACACGCGCGGCATGCCGTGGCGCGGGTGCATCAGCACGGCGGCCAGCGGCCCGTCGTTCGTCAACAGCAGCAGTCCCTCCGAATCGTAGTCGAGCCGGCCCACCGGATATACGTACTCGCGCACGTCCGGGATCAGGTCGAGCACGGTGGGACGACGCTGGGGATCGCGCCGCGTCGTCACGTACCCGACCGGCTTGTGAACCAACAGATAGCGGCGGCGCACGGCCCGGGCGACGCGCCGGCCATCCACCCGGATGTCGTCGCGCTGCGGATCGGCCCGGGCGCCCAACTCGCGGATCGTCCGGCCATTCACCGTCACCCGGCCATCCACAATGAGACGCTCTGCCCCACGGCGCGAGGCAATGCCGGCCGCGGCTATCGTCTTCTGTAGCCGGATTCCCGGCCCGTCCACCGTCCGTTCCCCGCTCATGGCCGCCGGGCACACCGAGACCGGTCAGTGCACCTGCGGGCCGGTATCGGCGTCGGAGTCCTCTCCAAACGGCAACCGTTCGCTGTGCGGACCGTCCAGTCCCAACGCCGAGGGCGCCTCCATCCCGAGCGCCTCCGCCATGTCCTCCACTCGCGGCAGGTCGCTCAGATCCTTCAGGCCGAACCGGTCGAGGAACTCGCGCGTCGTCGCATAGAGGAAGGGCCGGCCGACCACTGCCTTGCGACCCACCACCTTGATCAGCCGCCGCTCGACGAGCGTCCCCAGCACGGCGCTGGTGCTGACGCCCCGAATCTCCGCAATCTCCGGACCCGTGACCGGCTGCCGGTAGGCCACCACCGCCAGCGTCTCGAGCGCCGGCACCGAAAGCCGCTGCTTCGTGTGCTCATGGAACAGCCGGCGCACCCAGTCGTGCAGGTGCGGCCGCGTGACGATCTGGTAGCCCCCCGCCACCTCGACCAGTTCCAGGCCGCCGGGACGGTCGCGCCATTGTCGGCGAAGCGCCTGCAGCGCCTCGGCGACCGCCTCCTTCGGCTCGGGGTCGAGCGTCTTCTGCAGCGTCTTCAGGGACACGGGGTCGGGCGACGCAAAGACGAGCGCTTCAATGATCGCCTGCAGGTCGTCGCCCGGTTCACGCATGGGCCCCTCCCGGGGGGGACGCCTCGCGCGGGTGAATCTGCATTGGGCCGTCGGCGCCCGACTGCAGGACCACGACTTGCCGAAGCCGGATCAGTTCAAGCAGTGCCAGGAAAGTCGTGATCAGGTCCGAACGGGACGAAGCGGCCTCGAACAGCTCCTCGAACCCGCGTGGCTCGGCCGTCGACAGCCGCGCCAGCACCTCGCGCATCCGGACCTCGATCGGTACGGACTCGGCTGGCAGCGGCACGTGCGGAAGCTCCCGGCGCCGCGCCAGCACCGCCTGAAACGCCTGCAGAAGACTGAAGAGGTCCACTTCCAGTTCCCGTTCGAACGGCGCACCGGCGATCTCTTCGATGCGGCCGTCGGGACGCGCATGCTGCGCGCTTCGCATCGTTTCCCGGTCGTGCAGCATCTCGGCCGCCGCGCGGTACTTCTGATGCTCCAGCAGGCGGCGCACCAGCGCGTCGCGCGGATCCTCTTCCTCCGTCGCGTCGTCGGGCACCCTGTCGGGGGGCACCAGCATTCGCGACTTGATGTGGATCAGCGTGGCCGCCATGACGAGAAACTCGCCCGCGACGTCCAGATTGATCTCGCGCATCAGGTCGAGATACTCAAGGTACTGCTGCGTGATCGAAACGATCGGAATGTCGCGGATATCCACCTCGTTCTTCCGGATCAGGTGGATCAGGAGGTCGAGCGGCCCTTCGAAATTGCTGACCCGGATCGGGTAGCCGGGGAGGATCGACTCGAACTCGGGCGGAACGGCCGGCCCGGCGGCGGCCTGCTCCGCCGCCGGATCAGCCGCTGTCCTCACCGCTGTCGGTTCCGGACCGCTGTCGGCCATCGGACTATCTGTACCTCAGCCGGACCGCCTCCCGCACGTCCGCCATGGTCTCCCGGGCAACCGCGCGGGCCTTCGCCGACCCGTCGTGGAGGATCTCACGAATCCGCCCCGGCTTCGACAGGATTTCCGCCCGCCGCTCACGCATGGGATCGAGCCTGGCGTTAATCGCCTCCACGAGCGCCCGCTTCACCTCGACATCGCCTACCTTGCCCGCGCGGTAGCGGGCCTTGAAGTCATCCACCTGCGCGGTGTCGGGATTGAACGCGTCGTGGTACAGGAAGACCGGATTGCCCTCGACCGTCCCGGGAATATCGGCCCGGACCCGCTTCGGGTCGGTGTACATCCGCATCACTTTCTTCCGCACGGTGTCGGCGTCGTCCGCAAGGTCGATCGCGTTACCGTAGCTCTTCGACATTTTCCGGTTGTCAACCCCCGGCAGGCGGGGAAAGTGCGTCAGCAGCGGCTGCGGCTCCGGAAAGACCTCGCCGAAGAACTGATGAAAACGCCGGACCGCCTCCCGCGCCAGTTCCAGATGGGGTACCTGATCGTCCCCCACCGGGACGTACTGGGCCCGATAGATGATGACGTCCGCCCCCTGCAGCAGCGGGTAGCCGAGGAAACCGATCGACGACAGGTCGCGATCGGAGAGTTGCTCGATCTGTTCCTTGTACGTCGGGACCCGCTCGAGCCAGGGAATCGGTACCACCATCTGCAGCAGCAGGTACAGCTCGGCGTGCTCCGGGACGAGCGACTGCACGAACAGGGTGCTCCGCTCCGGATCGACCCCGGCCGCGATCCAGTCCGCGACGTTGTCGTACGCGTAGTTCACCAGCCCCGACGTATCGGCGAATTCGCTGGTGAGAGCATGCCAGTCGGCGACGAAGTACAGGCAGTCGTAGTCCGCCTGCAGCTCGGCCCACTTGCCGAGGGCGCCCGCCAGGTGGCCCAGGTGCAGCGGCCCGGTGGGCCGCATGCCGGAGACAACGCATGGCCGCGCGCGATCAGCAGCCATGACCGGCGCTAGCGGGGCGGCGATGTGCGTGACAGCAACGGAAGGACGCAACCAACGCCATTGAGAATACCCTAGTTCGGCGTGGTCATAATTCTCGTGAAGAACGCGATGATGATGTCGGCCAGCTTCGGCCCCACCGCCGGCAGCAGCTCCTCCCGCGTCGCGCGCCGGATGTTGGCCACGCTGCCGAAACGCTCCAGCAGGGCGCGGCGCCGGCGCGGGCCGATGCCCGGGATCAGATCGAGCTCCGACTGGAAGTCGCGCATCGAGCGGGCGCGCCGGTGGAAGTTGACGGCGAAGCGGTGCGCCTCGTCGCGCGCCCGCTGCACCAGGTGGAGCGCGGGGCTGGTCTTCGACAGGCGGATTGGGGCTTCCCTGGCGCGGAGGTAGATTTCTTCCTCGCGCTTGGCAAGGCCGATCACCACCAGGTTGCCCAGGCCGAGCGTGTCCAGCGCCCGGTACGCGGCGCTCAACTGCCCTCGCCCTCCATCCACCACCACAAGGTCGGGGAACGGGCCTCCCTCCTCCATCAGGCGACGGTACCGGCGGAGCACCACCTCGTGCATCGCGGCGAAGTCGTCTGGTCTCGCCCGGGTCGATTCCTTTCGGCGCGAAGCCTCGGCCGCCGCTTCGGACCGCGACCGCCGCGCGCTCCGCCGGCTGCGCCGGGCACTGAGCCCGTGCACGCGGAACTTGCGGTACTCGCTTCGCTGCATCCGCCCGTCGTCGCAAACCACCATCGACCCGACCGTCTCCCGCCCCTGGAAGGTGGAGATATCGAAGCACTCGACGCGCGCCGGCGGCCTCTGCAGGCCGAGCGCCCGCTGCAGTTCCGCCAGCGCCCCGGCATGAATCCGCGCGTCCTCGCTGTAGCGCGCGTCATACGCCAGGGCCGCGTTGCGCGCGACGAGATCGAGCAGCGCGCGGCGGTCGCCCCGTTTCGGTGTCCGTACCTTCACGCGGCGCCCGGCGCGCGCGGAGAGCCACGCCTCAATCGCCTCGTGATCCTCTACGTCAACCGGCACGTGCACCTCCGGCGGGACGTCGCGCGCCTCGTAGAACTGTTGCACCGCCGCCGTCACGAGCGCACGTTCGGCCCCGGCCGCCGCCGCATCCCCGCCGTCCGCCACCAGCTCGACCCGCTCGACGACCCGGCCACGCCGCACCTGGAACACCTGGATCACGGCGCCGTCCGGCCCGGCCCGCATTCCGAACGCGTCGCGGTCGCCCAACTGCGCGGTAGCCATCTTCTGCTGCCGGTCGCGCAGCGTCTCCACTGTACGGATGGCGTCCCGGCACTGCGCCGCCCGCTCGTATAGCTGTTCATCAGATGCCCGCTCCATCTGCTGCCGCAGCCGGCCGATCACTTCGTCCGTCTTTCCCTCCAGAAACAGCCGGGTCTGCTCGACCGACTCGGCGTACTGCCCGGGGCTGCAGAGCTCCCCGACGCACGGCGCGACGCACCGCTTGATGTCGTACTCCAGGCACGGCCGGCCACGCCTCCCGTTGATCACCTCGTTGCACGATCGGATGCCGAACAACCGGTGCGTCAGCGACATGGTCTTCCGGGCGAACGTGGCGGGAAGGAACGGGCCGGCATAGTAGTGGCCGTCGCGCGCCACGGAGCGGGCGACCAGAACGCGCGGGAACGCTTCACCGGTGGTGAGTTGCAGGTAGGGGTAGTTCTTGTCGTCGCGGAGCAGGATGTTGTAGCGCGGCGACCGTTGCTTTATCAGGTTGTTCTCGAGGGCAAGCGCCTCTACCACCGAGTCGGTGACGATCACCTCGAGCTTCGCTGCCTCGTCGAGCAACGCGTCCGTCTTCGGGTCGTTACCGTAGGCGCCCAGGTAGCTCCGGACCCGATCTCGCAGCGCGCGGGCGCGCCCGACGTAGATCGTCTCGCCGGCGCGGTTGGAGTAGAGGTAGACGCCGGGCTGCTCCGGCAGCCGGCCAATCTCCCGGCGCAAGTCCGCAATCGCCATCCGGATTGTGTTCCCGCCTATAGAATAATCGCGCCCCGGCGTCGGACCGCGTGCCGGCCGGGCGGCTCGGACCAGCAACGCATGACGTTCACCGGCGCCATCGGGCGCGCCTGCCTCTTCCCGCTGCGCGGCATCATCCGGCTGTGCGTGGTCCTCGGCATCCATCCGAACGTCCTGACGCTCGTCGGCGTGCTCATCAACGCGGCGGCGGGCGTCGCGCTGGCGGGCGGGTGGTTCCTCGTGGCGGGCTGGATCATGCTGCTCGCCAACATCTTCGACTTCATCGACGGCAAGGTGGCAGACGAACTGGGACTGAGCTCCGAGTTCGGTGGGTTCTGGGATTCCGTGATGGACCGCTTCTCCGACCTGTTCATCCTGACCGGCCTCATCTACCTGTATGCGACCCTGGATCGGCCCGACTACGTGCTGATCGCCGCGCTGACGCTCACCTTTTCGGTGATGACCAGCTACACGCGCGCCCGCGCCGAGTCGATCATTCCGCTCTGCAAGGTCGGCTTCATGGAACGCCCGGAGCGGATCGTCCTCTTCATGATCGGTGCGTTCACGAACCGGATGGCCGCGGTGCTCTGGGTGATTCTGGTGCTGTCCATCCTGACCGTCCTCGACCGGATCTACTTCACCTGGCGCGAACTCCGCACGAACCCGCCGGGAGCCGGCGCATGAACCTCCTGACCCTGCCGTTCCGGATGATCTGGCACGCGCTCTTCTGGACCTTCGAGCGCGCCACCTGGCAGTACGACCTGATGGTGATCGCCATCCTTGCCTTTGTCTGGCTCACGTCCCCGGAGTGGCTGGGCGATCCGATGGCGTCGGGACCGGGCCTGATCGGCATCCTCGCGCGCCTCGTGGGGTTGCAGTGACCACGCCGCGGCGGGCCGTGACGCATCCAGTCCGAGAATCTCAGGGTCCGCACCCCACGCCCCGCGCGCGCTACACGCGGTCGCGGAGATCGCCGCCAAGATCGAGAGGCTTGCCCGTGACGTCGATGTCGTGCGCGGCGATCTTGTCGCGGAGGTGGCGGCGGACCTCGGCGTAGTGGGCGTGGGGAACGGTGAGGCGCCGGGCGAGGTTGCGGAGACGGTAGATGATGACCAGCGAGAGCGTCCTGCCTTCGCGCCACGACAGGCCGCCGATCTTGGTGTAGGGGATGTAGCCGGCGTCCGCCCAGATGCCTTCCGCGTAGAGGCCGCGGCCGATCTTCAGGCGGAGCGGCACGGCATAGGCGTAATAGAGAAGCATCATCCCTTCACCGAACGCGCGCTGCGGCGGCTGCTGCTGCACCACGACCTTGATGAAGACCAGGATGCCGGCGACGACGCCGAGGGCAAGCATCCAGGGATACGTGGGCGGCGTCTCGGCCGGCCAGGTGACGAGCGCGCCGGGGCGAAGGCGGCGGTAGCGGAGGAACTGTGCGGCGATCTGGAGCGTTGCGACCAGAAAGCCGACGCCGAGGACGAACAGCGCAAGCCTGATCCCCGACACCTCGATGTCTCTTGCCGACCGCCGATCACACTCGCGACTGATACTCGCCGGTTTCCGTGTTCACGCGAACCCGGTCCCCGTTGGATATGAAGGGAGGCACCTGTACCACGAGGCCGGTCTCGAGGCGGGCCGGCTTGAGCTGCGCACTCGCGGTCGCCCCCTTGATCGACGGCGCCGTCTCTTCGACCGCCAGGTCGACGGTCAACGGAATTTCGATCCCGACCGGCTCGCCCTCGAACAACTGCACCGTGATCGTCGAGTCGGGCAACAGGTAGTTCACGGCGGCGCCAAGCGTCTCGGCGCCAAGGTGGACCTGATCGAACGTCTCGGTATCCATGAAGTGATGGGCGTCGCCGTCGGAATAGAGATACTGCATGGATCGGTTGTCGAGCATCGCGCGCTCCACGCTGTCGTTCGACGCGAACCGGTGATCCTGCAGCGTGCCCGCCCGGACGTTCCGGAGACGCGTCTGCACGAACGCGCGTCCCTTACCCGGCGTCACGTGGTTGAACTCCAGGACGCGGTAGAGCGTCCCGTTCATCTTGATGAGCATTCCCTTGCGAATGCGCGTCGCCTGCAACGATTCCATAGCGCGCGAATCGTACTACAGCGTCCGGGCGGCGGAAAACGGAAGGCCGGTCAGCGAATGACGGGCGGCGTCACCGCCGGGTGGCCCGCGAGCGATGCACGCCACGGCCGGTCGCCTCCCGCGGCAACGCCGATGCGACCGCTCCAGCGGACCTCGTCCACGCGTATGCCGTGGTCCGTGGCGATGCTCCGATCCTCGATCGTGAGCGGCCCGCCACCGCACAGATCGGACAGGTTCTCGCGGCGCGACACACCGAGCGCAACGGTGAGGTTGGCCGGGCCGCGGCAGAGCGCCGCGTCGTCCGGCACCGGTGTCCGCGCGCCGGCCCCACGCGCTCGCCGACGGCGCATCAGGGGCAGGCCCTCTGTCGGACTCAGCGCGCGAATCAGCACCGCTGACGGATAACCGATGGTTTCCGTGACCGCGTTCAGCAGCTCGTGCAGGCCGTAGGTGAGATAGACGTAGGCACGACCGGGCGGGCCATACAGCGGCGCGTTGCGCGGCGTGAGGCCGGACGCGGCGTGACAGGCGGGATCGTCCTCCCCGCGATACGCTTCCACCTCCACGATAATGCCGGCCGCCGTGCCCGCCGGCGTGCGGTGCACTACCACCTTGCCCAGGATCTCGCGCGCCACCTCGAGCGTCGGGCGCCGGTAGAACGTTCGCGGCAGGGCGCGCGAACCGCTCACGACTCCGCCGCCGTCGCGGCGGACAGGTTGCGGGTGGCGCCCGCGCCGTTCAGCACGGTGCGCAGGTAGCGGCCGGTGTGGGAGGTCGCGTGCGCCGCCACCTCCTCGGGCGGACCGGCGACGACGACGCGGCCACCCGCCTCGCCGCCCTCCGGCCCCAGGTCGATGATCCAGTCCGCGGTCTTGATGACATCCAGGTTGTGTTCGATCACCAACAGTGTGTGGCCCGCCTCGACCAGCTTCTCGAAGGCCGCGAGCAGCTTGGCGATGTCGTCGAAGTGCAGACCGGTGGTCGGCTCGTCGAAGATGTAGAGCGACTGCTCGCGCCGGCGCGTCCCGAGGTGCGCGGCGATCTTGATCCGTTGCGCTTCGCCGCCCGACAGTGTCGTCGCCGGCTGGCCCAACTGCAGGTAGCCGAGGCCAATCTCGTCGAGCACGCGCAGCCGCCGGAGCACCTTCGGCGATCCGCGGAAGAACTGCAAGGCCTCGCGCACCGTAAGCTGGAGCACCTCGTCCACGCGCTTGCCGCCGTAAGTCACGTCGAGCACCTGCGGCTTGAACCGGCGCCCGTCGCACTCCTCGCACGGCACGAAAACGTCCGCGAGAAACTGCATCTCTACCCTCAGCTCACCCTCCCCCTCGCACACATCGCACCGGCCGCCCGGCACGTTGAACGAGAAATGGCTCGCAGTCAGGCCGCGGGCCCGGCTCTCGCGCGTCGCGGCGAAGAGTTCACGGATCGGATCGAATGCCTTGAGATAGGTCACCGGGTTCGAGCGCGGCGTGCGGCCGATCGGCTGTTGATCGATCAGTACGACATCGTTGAGCAGTTCGATGCCCTCGAGGGCGCCGTGGCGTCCGACCCGCTTGTCCCACTCCCCCTTCGCCCGCTTGAGCCCGGCGTACAACACGTCGTGCACCAGCGTCGACTTGCCGGAGCCGCTCACGCCGGTGACACAGGTGAGCATCTGCAGCGGGATCTCGACATCGATCGCCTGCAGGTTGTGCTCGGCCGCGCCCGTCACGCGCAGGCACTGGCTCCCCGGCAGGCGCCGGCGGCGCGCGAGCGGCAGCGGGATGCTCAGCGTGCCGCGGAGGTACTTCGCGGTCAGCGATGTGGTCTCGTCCGCAAGGCCGTCGACCTCGCCCGCATACACTACGCGGCCGCCGCGCGTGCCCGCGCCCAGGCCGAGGTCGACGATGTAGTCGCTGGCGCGGATCATGTCCGCGTCGTGCTCCACCACCAGCACCGTGTTGCCCTGATCCCGCAACTGCCCGAGGATCCGGATCAGCCGTTCGTTGTCGCGCGGGTGCAGGCCGATGGAAGGCTCGTCGAGGACGTAGAGCGTCCCCACCAGCGACGCGCCGAGCGAGGTCGCCAGGTTGATCCGCTGCGACTCGCCACCCGAGAGGGTCGACGACAGGCGGTCGAGCGTCAGGTAGTCGAGGCCGACGCCGCTCAGGAAGCCGAGCCGCCGCCGGATCTCTCGCGTGACCCGCTCGGCGATCTCCCGCTCCTGCGCGCTCAACTCGAGGGCTTCGAAGAAGCGCCGCGCCTCGGCCACCGTCAGGCGGCAAATGTCGTCGATCCGCTTTCCACCGACCCATATGTCGCGGGCCTCGGGCCGCAGGCGGCTGCCTCCGCAATCGCTACAAGCCCGATAGCTGCGGTACCGGCTCAGGAAAACCCGAACGTGCACCTTGTACTTCTTGCGTTCGAGTCGGCGGAAGAAGCCCTGCACGCCGCGGTACCGGGCGCCGTCGCCCTCGACGACAAAGCGCCGCTCGTCGTCGGTCAGCTCCGACCAGGGAACGTCTGTCCGGACGTCATGGGCCGGCGCGGATCGCTTCAGCTCGACCAGGTGCGACCGGTAGTGCGGACGGTTCCACGGATCGATGGCGCCCTCCTGGATCGATTTCGACGGATCGGGCACCACCAGGCCCATGTCGAGTTCGATCACGTTGCCGAATCCGTGGCAGGCGGGGCAGGCGCCGACCGGGCTGTTGAACGAAAAGAGGGTCGGCTGCGGCGTCTCGAAAGTGATGCCGCACGGCTTGCACTCGAACCGCTCGCTGAAGCGGTGCGCCGGCTCCGCCGCCTCACCGTCGCCGTTCACCTCGATCGCAAGCGCCGTGCCGTTGCCTTCCTGGTAGGCAGTCTCGATGGCCTCGGTGAGACGCGGCCGGACGTCCGGGCCGATCCGGATGCGGTCGACCACGACCGTCAGCATCCTGGCGCCATCGAGTGACTGCGGATCGACGTCGTCGAACGACACCGCGCGCCCGCCTGCCACCAGGCGCCCGAAACCCTTCCGGCGAAGATTGTCCATGGCGTCGGAAACCGGATGGCTGCCCGGCGCGGCGGCGGTTTCCGGCACCGGCGAGTCGAACCCGACCAGGAGTCGCGTGCCGTCCGGCAGATCGTTCAGCTCGCTCGCCACGGCGTCGGCGGTTTCGCGCACCACGTCATCGCCGCACCGCCGGCAGATCGTCCGGCCGGCGCGCGCGAACAACAGGCGAAGGTAGTCGTAGATTTCAGTCGTCGTACCGACGGTCGACCGGGGATTGCGGACGCTGTTCTTCTGGCGGATCGCTATGGCGGGGCAGATGCCGTCGATCCGGTCGACATCGGGCTTCTCCATCCGCTCGAGGAACTGCCGGGCGTAGGCCGACAGCGACTCGACGTACCGGCGCTGGCCTTCCGCGTAGACGGTGTCGAAGGCGAGAGACGACTTGCCGGAGCCGCTTACGCCGGTAACGACGATGAACTGCTCCTGCGGCAGGGTCAGGTCGATGTTCTTGAGGTTGTGGGTCCGGGCGCCGTGGATCTCGATCCGGCCGTTCTGGCCGATCGGCACGGCGGATGGTGCGCCGTTCCCGGGACGACGATCATCTGCGGGCAGTGTCTCTCGGAAGGCCAACAGGACATTGTAATGCCGACCGGCACGACGCAATCGACGCGGCGGAGCACAGCCGCCGCCAGTATCCTGCGGGATAATAGCGTCCTACGCATTCAGGCGAGGTGGCGATGGACTGGTCATGCAACGGACGAGGTCGGTTACTGTCGGCGACGGGAGTCGCGGCCACGGCGGCCGTTCTGCTCGCGCCGCCCCTGGACGGACTTGGCACGACCCAGTCGGGCATCTACGCGGCTGCCCAGGCGGAGTCGGGCCGGACCATCTACGAGCGCGTGTGCGCTACGTGTCATCAATCCAACCTGCAGGGCAGTTTCGAGGCGCCGCAGCTCGCCGGCGACAGCTTCCTGCGGTTTTGGTCCGACCTGAGCGCGCGTGATCTCTTTCTCCGCATCAGGGAGTCGATGCCGCCCGAGAGTCCTGGCGGCCTCAGCGACGAGGCCTACGTCAACCTCGTGGCGTACCTGCTGCAGGCGAACGGCGCGCCGGTCGGCGCCGCGGCGCTGACGGAGACCACGACCGTCACCATCGGGTCGGTCGCCACCGGCACGCCACCGTCCGTGGCTCAGGCAGGTGTCGCCGGAGCTGCAGCGCCGCCGGCAGGGGCAGCGCCGTCAGCGGCCGCCCCACTTCCCGTGGCGGCAGCCGGAGGCGACGACCAGCCCGGAGGCGTCACCGTGGCCGGCACGGTCGAGGACTACCGCCCGGTCACCGACGAGATGCTGCGGGATCCGGACGACGGCGACTGGCTGATGATCCG
>CAZJYU010000035.1:0-27876 GCA_964550305.1 uncultured Vicinamibacteraceae bacterium
ACTTCATCGACAGCCTCTGGACCAACTCCGGCGGCTTCTACGGCAGTTGGGGCGATGACCTGCAGGACTGCGAGTACACCTGGTACGCGCTCCTCGCCCTGGGGCACTTGAGTCTCTGAATGGCGTTCGACGACCAGCTCGCCGGCGCGCTCGGCGAGACGCTTGATCGGCTGACCGACACGCTGCTGGCGGAACGGAACGCCTACGGCCACTGGGTGGGAGAGCTGTCGTCGTCGGCGCTCTCGACCGCGACCGCGGTGATCGCGCTGACCCTCGAGGCGCGCACCGCCGGGCGGCCGGCGCCCCCGCCCCGCGCCCTGGCCGGCGTTGACTGGCTGATCCGGACCCAGCTCGACGACGGCGGCTGGGGCGACACGACCGACAGTCCCGCCAACGTCAGCACGACGGCCCTCTGCTGGGCGGCGTTGACGATTGCCGGCGAGGGCGGGGACGGCGCCGAGCGGGCGCTGGCGCGGGTCCGGGCCTGGATGACGCGGGCCGCCGGCAGCCTGGAACCGCAGGCGCTCGCCAGGACCCTCGAGGTGCGGTACGGAAAGGACCGCACGTTCTCCGTTCCGATTCTGACGGTACTCGCCTTGGCCGGCCTTCTGGACGACGACTCCGCGCGAGGTGGCTGGCGGCGCGTGCCGCAACTGCCGTTCGAACTGGCGGCGGTGCCCGCCGCCCTGTACCGCTGGCTCCGCCTGCCGGTGGTGAGCTATGCCCTCCCGGCGCTGATCGCGATCGGCGTGCTGCGCCACAAGCGGCAGCCCACGCGCAATCCCGTCACGAGACTCGCGCGCCGCATCGTCAGGGCGCCGACCCTGTACCGTCTCGCGCTGCTGCAGCCGGCCAGCGGCGGCTTTCTTGAAGCGACGCCCCTTACCAGCTTCGTCGTCATGAGCCTGGTGGCGGCGGGTGAAGCGTCGCACCCGGTGGTGGCGCCCGGAATCGCGTTCCTGGAGCGCTCGTCACGGGCGGACGGAAGCTGGCCGATCGATACCAACCTGGCGACCTGGGTGACGACGCTGGCCGTCAACGCGCTGGCGCGCCGCCCCGGTTGGCGCGACCGGCTCGATGCCTCTGATCCGGTGCTGCTCCGCCGCTGGCTGCTCGATCAGCACCACCGCACGTATCACGTCTACACCGCCGCCGCGCCGGGTGGCTGGGCGTGGACCGACCGGCCGGGCGGCGTTCCGGACGCCGACGACACTCCCGGCGCCCTGCTCGCGCTCCATGCGCTCACCGACGGGGGCAGCCCGCCGGATTTCGACGCAGAGTGCCGCGACACGGCGTTTGCCGGTGTGCGCTGGTTGATCGACCTGCAGAACGCCGACGGCGGCATCCCCACCTTCTGTCGTGGCTGGGGCGCGCTACCCTTCGATCGGAGCAGCCCCGACCTGACGGCGCATGCACTGCGCGCCTGGACCGCGTGGCGGCCTGCGCTTCCGAAACCCCTTGCCGCCGACTGCGGCCGCGCCGTCGACCGCGCCGTTCGCTACCTCGGCAAGGTGCAGCGGCCGGACGGCTCGTGGGTGCCCCTCTGGTTCGGCAATCAGCATGCGCCGGACGAGGAGAATCCCGTCTACGGCACAGGACGGGTTCTCGAGGGTCTCGCCGCCCTGAGTGACACACGTACCCTCCCGGCCGCCGAGGCGCGCGCCGCCGAATGGCTCGCCGCGGCCCGCCATCCCGACGGCGGCTGGGGCGGCGCCCCCCGGACGCCCCCCTCCGTCGAGGAAACCGCTATCGCCGTCGCCGCCCTGGCCACCTACCGGCGCCTCCCGCGCGCGGCGTCACTGGATCGCGCCGGTCTCGCCGCCATCGACGAATCCATAGAGGCAGGCGTCCGCTGGCTGATCGACACCACGGCGGGAGGTCGCCGGACGCCCGCAACTCCCATCGGACTCTACTTCGCCCGCCTCTGGTACAGCGAAGCGCTCTACCCCGCCGTCTTCACCCTCGCCGCGCTCGCGTCCGCCGGAGCACTCCGGGCGCCACAAGCAGGGACCCAAGGCGACCCGGTACGGCTATGATCGTGTGTTCGCCAGTGCCATTGGGCGAATCCCGTGATGACACCCTTCGAGTTCCGGTTGCCGACGCGCCTGTTCTTCGGTGCGGGATCCATCGCCCGCGTGGGCGAGGTGGCCCGCGAGCTGGGGTTTGCCCGGCCGCTGCTGGTCTCGGACCACGGACTGGAGGAAGCGGGCCACGTCGACCGGGCGGTGGCGCTGCTGCGCGCGGCGGACATCGACGTGACGGTGTTCGACGACTTCGACGTCAACCCCGACACCGACATGGTGGCCCGCGGCGTGCGGTTCACCAGGGAGTGTGAACCCGACTCGGTCATCGGCCTGGGCGGCGGCAGCTCGCTCGACTGCGCGAAGGGCATCAACCTGCTGCTGACGAACGGCGGCGCGATGATCGACTACAAGGGGTACGGCAAGGCGAGCCGGCCGCTGCTGCCGATGATTGCCGTCCCGACCACCGCCGGGACGGGGTCGGAGGCGCAGAGCTACGCTGTCATCGCCGACGCCGGCACGCACATGAAGATGGCGTGCGGCGATCCGAAGCTGTTCTTCACGGCCGCGATCCTGGATCCGGAACTGACCCTGTCGCAGCCGGCGGCAGTGACCGCCGCGGCCGGATTCGACGCGATCGCCCACGCCACCGAGACCGCCGTGACGACGCGGCGGACCGCGGTCTCCGAACTCTTCTCGCGCGAGGCGTTCCGGCTGTTGGACGGCAACTACGAGCGGGTCCTGACGCATCCCGACGACCTCGCGGCACGGAGCGCGATGCAGCTCGGCGCGTTCTACGCCGGGGTGGCCATCGAGCAGTCGATGCTCGGCGCCGCGCATGCCTGCGCGAATCCCCTGACGGCGCGCTATGGCCTGACGCATGGTGTCGCGCTCTCCATCCTGCTGCCTCACGTCGTGCGCTGGAACGCGGAGGCGAACGGCGATCTGTACGGCGGGTTGCGCGACGCGTCTGCCGGCAGCAACGGCGCGGGCAACGATCTGGCCGCCCGACTCGTCGAAATAGGAAGAACGGGTGGTTTCCCGCCCGACCTGCGGACGGCCGGCGTTACGGAAGCGGACCTGACGGAACTGGCCGAAGCGGCAGGCCGGCAGTGGACCGGGACCTTCAACCCGCGGCCGTTCGGCCCGCGGGAAGCGCTGGAGGTGTACCGATGCGCATACTGAAGCGCTCTCTTACCATCATCCTGTGCGCCATCGTCGCCGGCGGCGGGCCGGCCGTCGCGCAGACGGCGCCGCCCGCCGATACCTGGGCGCAGTTTCGCGGCGACCCCAGCCTGACCGGCGTTTCGGGCGCAACCGTGCCGGACGACCTGGAGCTGCTGTGGACGTTCGAGGCCGGCGAGTCCATCGACTCGTCGGCGGCAATCGCCGACGGCAAGGTCTATGTCGGCACGTACACCGGCGAGCTCATCGCGCTCGACCTCGAGACAGGGGATCTGAAGTGGCGGTACGTCGCCAGCGAGCAGTTCGGGATTGGCGAATCCTCCCCTGCGGTCGCCGGCGGCCGGGTCTTCGTTGGCGACCTCGCGGGTGTTCTGCACGCGGTCGATGCCGCGACCGGCGATCCGGTGTGGACCTACGCGACCCAGGGCGAGATCAAGTCGTCGCCGGTCGTCGTCGGCGACCGCGTGCTGATCGGCTCCTACGACGCCTACCTCTACGGGCTCGACGCGGCGACCGGCGAGCTTGCCTGGCAGGTCGAGACGCAGAACTACGTCCACGCGACTCCGGCGGTGATCGACGGCGTCGCGTACTTCGGCGGCTGCGACGAGGTCTACCACGGCGTCCGGATCTCGGACGGCGTGGAAGTCGTCAGCCTGCCGGCCGGCGCCTACACCGCCGCGTCGTCCGCCATCCGCGACGGCCGCGCCTACTTCGGCACGTTCGACAACGAGGTGATCAGCATCGATCTCGAGACGCACGAGATCCTGTGGCGCTACGAGCATCCGGAGCGGCACTTCCCCTTCTACTCGTCGGCGCTCAACGTGGACGGCACCGTCGTGATCGGGGGCCGGGACCGCATGGTGCATGCGATCGACGAGTCGACCGGCGACGCGCGCTGGACGTTCATGACGCGGGCGCGGGTCGATTCGTCTCCCGCCGCCGCGGACGGCCGCGTCTACATCGGTTCGGGCGACGGACGCTTCTACGTCCTCGACCTCACCACAGGCGAGAAGCTGTGGGAGTTCGACACCGGGGCGCCGCTCTTCGCCTCACCCGCCATTGCCGAGGGCAAAGTGGTGATTGGTTCGCAGGACGGCGTGCTCTATTGCTTCGGATGACCCGCGGCGGGCACGGAGCCACGGGCAGGTCCCGACGGGCGGCGGCGCGGGCGCGGCCGACGGTCCGGCGACGACCGCGGCTGACGGTATAGTGAGAGGTTGATGACCGACGCGGCATCCGCTACGGCGCCTTTCGGCGACGCCAGTGCGACGGAGGTTGGCAGCTATTTCGTCGCCAACTATCCGCCGTTCTCCGTCTGGACCCACGACGCGGTCGCCGGCTCGGCGCTGCCGGCGCTTGCATCGCAGCCGGGCGACGTGCCCCTCGGGCTGTACCTGCACATTCCCTTCTGCCGGAAACGCTGCCATTTCTGTTACTTCCGGGTCTACACCGACCGGAACGCCAGCGAGGTCCAGGCGTACCTGGACGTCCTGGCCCGCGAGTGGGATCTCTATGCCGCGCAGCCGGCGATCGCGGGACGGCCGCTTGATTTCATCTACTTCGGCGGCGGGACCCCGTCGTTCCTCTCGGTCCGCCAGCTCACCGGCCTGGTCGAGCGGATCTCCGGGGTTACGCCGTGGTCCGACGCCAGAGAGATCACGTTCGAATGTGAACCGGGCACCCTCACCGAATCGAAACTCTCCGCGATCCGCGCCCTCGGCGTGACGCGTCTCAGCCTGGGAGTTGAACACTTCGACGATGCGATCCTCGAACTGAACGGACGCGCCCACCGCTCGCCGGAGATCTTCCGCGCCTACGAGTTCGCCCGGTCAATCGGTTTCCCCCAGATCAACATCGACCTGATCGCCGGCATGCTGGGTGAAACCGAAGCGAAGTGGCGCGACGCGGTGGAACGGACGATCGCCCTCGACCCCGACAGCGTCACCATCTACCAGATGGAACTGCCCTTCAACACCACGATCAGCAACGACAGGCTGCGCGGCGGCGGGCAGTTCAGCGAGGCCGCCGCGGACTGGGCGACCAAGCGCCGCTGGGTGGACCAGGCGTTCGGCGCCCTGGAGCGGGTCGGCTACACGGTCGGGAGCGCCTACACCGCGGTGAAGGATCCGGCGCGCACGACGTTCGTCTACCGCGACCGCCTCTGGCAGGGGGCCGACCTCGCGGGGCTCGGGGTCGCGTCGTTCGGCCACGTCAACGGTGTCCACATGCAGAACCTCGATTCCTGGGGTCCGTACGTTGCCGCCATCAACGAGGGACGCCTGCCGCTCAACCGGGCCTATCGGCCCACCGACGAGGAGCGTCTGATCCGCGAGCTGGTGCTGCAGCTGAAGCTGGGATCGATCCGACCCGGCTATTTCCACGACAAGTACGGCGTCGACATCCACGACCGCTTTACGGCGCCGCTCGCGTCGCTGCAGGCGGACGGTTACCTGGCGGAATCGTCCACCGACCGCGTCCGGCTGTCGCGCGGCGGCCTGTTGCGCGTAGACAGCCTGCTTCCCCGCTTTTTCCTGCCGGCGCACGCCCATATCCGCTACACGTGATCGTTCACCTTCTGCCATGGGAGCATCTCTACACCTCTATCCGCTGGACACCGTCTACCGGCGCGCCGGCATCGATCCGCCGGAGGCGCGGATCGTGGCGGGGGACGAGATCCCGCAGCCCTACCGGTCGCTGCTGGTCCACGAGAACGACATGACGGTTACCCTGGAGCGCCACTTCGGCGGGAGGATCGTCCTGCGGCCGCTCGGCGTCTTCACCCGGGGCCGGTCGTATTTCCGTCGCGTCCTCCTGGTTCAGGAGCAGGCAGGGCAACCCGTGGAGATGGGAGCGATCCGGATAGACCTCGACGCGTTCAGCGCGACCCTGCGCGAGAAGATCCTCCAGAACGAGATACCGCTCGGCCGGATCCTGGGCGACGGACACGTCGACTATCGGAGCGTTCCGAAGGCGTTTCTGGCGATCACGCCCAACCCCGAAATGATGGGCGTCTTCTGGATGCGCGAGCCGCACCTGCTGTACGGCCGTCGGACCGAGATCATCCGGCAGAACGAGAAGGTCGGCGACATCGTCGAAGTGCTGCCGCAGGTGATCCGTTGATCGCGGACACGTACGACACCGAGGTGGTCGTGATCGGCGGCGGTCCGGCCGGCGCGACGGCCGCCACCGTGCTTGCGCAGCATGGACGGCACGTGGCCCTCGTCGAGCGCGAGGCGTTTCCCCGCTACCACATCGGCGAGTCGCTCATGCCGTACACGTGGTTCACGTTCGAGCGGCTCGGCGTGCTCGACTGGTTCGAGCGGGCCGCCTGCCCGAAGAAATACAGCGTGCAATTCGTCTCGACGAGCGGACAGGTGTCGCAGCCGTTCTACTTCTTCGAGACGATCAAGCATCCCTGCGCCACGACCTGGCAGGTGCTCCGAAGCGACTTCGACCGAATGCTGCTGGACAACGCGCGCGCCAACGGGGTGGACATCCATCAGGGTACGGTGCGCGAGCTGCTGATGGACGGATCGCGTGCGGTCGGCGTCCGCGCGGCGACGCCCGATGGCGCTGGCGCGCAGTTCAACGCACGCGCCGTCATCGACGCCTCCGGGCGCGATACGCTCGTCGCTTCGAAGCTGGGCTGGAAGCGGCGGGATCCGGATCTCAACAAGATCGCCGTATTTACCTACTACCGCGGCGCGAAGCGTGACCCGGGGCTGGACGAGGGCGCGACGACGGTTGCCTACATTCCCGAGAAGGGATGGTTCTGGTACATCCCGCTGCCGGACGATGTCGTGAGCGTCGGCGTCGTCGCCGAGGCCGACTACCTGTACCGCGATACGCGCGAGACGGACGCCATCTTCGCGCGCGAGGCGGCCGCGTGCCGCTGGATTGCCGATCATCTGGCCCCGGGGGCGCGGGTGGAACCGGTACGCGCAACCGGCGAGTTCAGCTATCGCGCCGACCGGATTGGCGGCGACGGCTTCTGTCTGGCCGGCGATGCCTTTGCGTTCCTCGACCCGGTCTTTTCCACCGGCGTCTTCATGGCGCTCAAGAGCGGCGAGATGGCCGCCGACGCGATCCACGCCGGCCTCTCCGCGCCGGACGGCGTCACCGCCTCGACCTTCGCCGGGTACGAGCGCGACATGCGGTGGGCGCTCGATCAGTTCCGGCAGCTCGTGCTGTCGTTCTACAGTCAGGCGTTCAGCTTTCGCGACTTCATCCGAGCCCATCCCGATCTGCATCCTCGCCTCGTCGACGCGCTCGTCGGCAATGTGTTCGCCGATCTCGGACCGTTGTTCCATGCGCTGCAGGAATTCTCGGCGCGCACGTCGCAACCCGCGCGGGCGGAATCGGCGGCAGGCCTGCCGTGAGCTTCCCGTCCGCGAAGGATTCGCCCCGATTGCCGAGGGACTGGCTAGAATGGGCCGGTTGGCGGACCCAGGAGAGCGGATGACGAGCGAATTCCGGCTCACGCGGCGCGTGCAGTGGCACGAGACCGATGCCGCCGGCATTGTCCACTTCTCCTGCTTCTACCGCTACATGGAAGAAGCGGAGCATGCGCTCTGGCGGTCCGCAGGTCTCAGCATCGCACCTCCCGGCGCAACGGTCGGGTTTCCGCGCGTCGCCGCGGCGTTCGATTTTCGCCGGCCGCTCCGCTTCGAGGACGAGTTCGAAGTGCACATCCGGATCGCTGCGCTGAACCCGCGGTCGATCCGCTACGCCGCGGAAATCACGAGAGCCGGCGAGCCGGTCGCCAGTGGCACGCTTACCGTCGCGTGCGTCGCGAAGGAACCGGGCGCCCCGCTGCGGTCGACCCCGATCCCGGCCGGCATTGTCGAACGGTTCGCCGTGGCGGCCGCCGAGGCGAACGGATGATCAGCCGATTACCCGATCTCGCGCGCGCCGGCGCGCAGGCGCTCCCGCAGACCTCCGAACCGGACGGCTTGCGAATCGAGCCAGTTGAATCCGACATCCTCTCCTCCGAGGAGGCCACCACACCTCCCGCGAACGAGTGCCACGCGCGTGAGGCGCTAGCCGTACATCAGGAGGAGCGATTGTTGAAGTTGCTCCACGCGATCCGCGGCCGCAACGCGTTCTATGACCGGAAGCTCGGCGGCGTCGACCTCCACACCCTTTCGGATCGGGGCGGCATCACGGCTCTCCCGTTCACCAGGAAAGAGGAACTGGTAGCGGATCAGACCGCCCGTCCGCCCTGGGGGACGGCGCTGACGGAACCGATCGACCACTACACGCGCTACAACCAGACATCGTCCACGACCGGGCAGCCGCTGCGCTGGCTCGACACACGCGAGAGCTGGCAGTGGATGGTCGATTGCTGGAAGGCCGTCTATCGCGCCGCCGGCGTCACGAGTCGCGACCGTATCCTCTTCCCGTTCTCGTTCGGGCCGTTCCTCGGCTTCTGGACCGGCTTCGACGCCGCAACGCAGATCGGCGCCCACGCGATCCCGGCGGGCGGGATGACGAGCAGCCAGCGGATCGGCTTGATTCGGGCGCTTGCGCCTACCGTCATCTGCTGCACGCCCACCTACGCGCTACGGCTGCTCGAGGTCGCACATGAGGGTGCAGCGGGCCCAGCCCTCGCCGAGAGCACCGTCCGCTTGATCATCGTGGCCGGCGAGCCCGGCGGCAGCATCCGTGCGACGCGGCAACGGATCGAACGGGGCTGGGCGGCGCGCGTGATTGATCACCACGGGCTGACCGAGGTGGGCCCCGTGAGCTTCGAGTGCCGGGAGGCGCCCGGCAGTCTGCATGTCAACGAGCGTGAGTACATCGCCGAGGTGCTCGACCCTCAGACGGACACGCCGGTCCCCGACGGAAGACGCGGCGAACTGGTCCTCACGAACCTGGGCCGGGTTGCGAGTCCGGTCATCCGGTACCGGACCCGCGACCTGGTCGTGCGCGCCACCCAGCCCTGCGCCTGCGGGCGTACCCTTGCACGGCTCGAAGGCGGGATCATCGCGCGGACCGACGACATGGTGACCGTCCGCGGCGTCAACGTATACCCGTCGGCCATCGAGGAGGTTCTCCGCGCCATCGAGCCGATTGTCGAGTACCGCTGCACGGTTTCGCCGGACGAAACGGTCCGCACGCTCTCGGTCGATGTGGAAGTGGCGGAGAGTGCCGACAAGGCGCAGGTGATCGCACTCGCCGCCGAGCAGTTGCGCAACGCGCTGGGTCTTGCTACCCCGGTCGCTTCGGTTCACGCCGGCACGCTGCCGCGGTTCGACATGAAGGCGCGACGTTTCGTCGTCGAACCGAGACAGGCCAGTCGATGAGCATCTCCGGACTGGCTCACGTCATGCTGGGCGTCACCGACCTGGAAGCGTCGCGCGCCTTCTACTGCGACGCGCTCGGTCTCGAGGTGCAGCGCGAGGCGCCCGGGTTTCTTTTTCTCGACACCGGTGTCGTGACGCTGTGTCTTAGCGAGCCCCACGCCACGCTTGCCGAGCAGCCGGGCCCCACAGAGGTAGTCCTCACCGTCGATCACGTCCATCAGGCCTATGAGGCGCTGCGGGGGAACGGCGTGGAGTTCCTGCGTGAGCCGTTCAACGTGACGGGCTCGCAGTGGGCGGCGAACTTCCGGGACCCTGACGGCCATCTGCTTTCGATCTTCGGCCCGCCGTAGTGCCCGGCGCCCGACGAGACGTAGTAGCATGCCCCTGATCCCGGATCTCCACAGGAGGGTGTTATCCGTGCGTCGATCAAGTCCACTTCACTACCGCCTCCGTCTTCCCGCAGCGCTGGGCGCCATCGGAGTGCTGGTCGTGTCGTTCGCCGGTTGCGGCGGGGGCGACGCCGGCGCTGGCGACGCTGCCCCGGCGCGGCAGTTCCTCAGCCTGGGGTCGGCGCCGGCGGGCGGCGCGTTCTTCGTCGTTGGAAGCGCGCTCGCGGAGGTGATCAACGAGGCGGGCGCGGGGCTCGGCTATAGCGTCACCGCCGAGGCGACCAGCGGATCGCAGGAGAACATCCGGCGGCTGGCGAGCGGCGAACTCGACTTTGCGCTGTCGAACTCCGCGATCACCTACTTCGCCGTCCGCGGCGCCGAGGGGTGGGACCGCGCATACCCGGTGCAGGCGGTGATGACGCTCGCACCCAACGTAGCGTTCTTCATCGCCCAGGACGACGCGGGCATCGAGACGATCGACGACCTGCGCGACCGGCGGGTCACCGTCGGACCGCCGGGCGCCGGTTTCGAGTACTTCGTCGGCCCGTTGCTCGCGGCGCACGGCGTCTCCTATGACGACTTCTCGCCGCTCAACGCGACGCAGCAGGCAGCCGTCGACATGCTGACGGACGGCTCGGCCGACGCTGCGTTCCTCGGGGGCGCCGTGCCGACCGCGTCGATCACGCAGGCCGCTGCGTCGATGGACGTTACCTTCATCCCGTTCGGCGAGACGCAGCGGCAGCAACTGACCGACGAGTACCTGTTCTTCCGTCCCGCGACCATCGCGGCTGACACCTACCGCGGTCAGAGCGAGC
The DNA here is from genome assembly GCA_964550305.1 of uncultured Vicinamibacteraceae bacterium. Lineage (GTDB taxonomy): Bacteria > Acidobacteriota > Vicinamibacteria > Vicinamibacterales > UBA8438 > VXRJ01. Next base: position 10,716 of record CAZJYU010000035.1, read on the forward strand.
CGTTCGAGGCGCTCGACGTGGGCTCGATGCACTTCATTGCATCGGCCGACGCGACGGACGAACTGGTCTACAGCGTGACGCAGCTACTCTACGAGAACCGCGAGCGGGTGGTTGAACGGCATGCCGCCGGGCGCGCGATCAACCCCAACAACGTCGTGCGCGACACCGGCACCCCGTTCCACCCGGGAGCTATCCGGTTCTACGAGGAGCAGGGGATCTGGCCGGCGCAGGCGCCGGCCGCGCCGTGACCAACGGCGCTGCGGTGGAGTCCGATGTCCGCCGCCTCGTGAGCAGCAGCCTCAGCGTCCTGCTTTGTGCGTTCACCCTCGTCGAGGTGAACTACCCGCTGCTCGCCCCCCAAAGCCGTCTCGCCTTGTTCGCGATGGTGGGGCTCGCGCTGTGTTTCCTGAACATTCCCGCCCATCCGAAGCTGGCGTCGCATCCCGCCGCACGAACCGCAGACGTCGGGCTCGCTCTCGCCGCAGCCGCCTGTTGCGGCTTCATCGTCGTGCAGACCGACCCGATCTTCGAGGCCTGGTGGATCGACGGACAGTCGCTCGGCAACCGCGCCGGGTTCGAGACGGCGTTCGACACGGTGGTCGGGCTCGTCGGGCTGTTGCTCGTGATCGAGGCGGCGCGGCGCGCGCTGGGCCTGGCGCTGCCCCTGCTCGCGATGGCGTTCCTGCTGTACGCGCTGCTCGGCGCATCGTTCCCCGACTGGCTGTTTCCGCACCGCGGCTACACCATCCCGCGCATCGTGGCGCAGACGTTCCTCCACGCCCAGGGCGTATTCGGCGTGGCGCTGAACGTGATGTTCACGTACGTCTTTCTCTTCGTCATCTTCGGCGCGTTTCTCGAAGCGACCGGCGCGACACGCTTCATCGTCGATTTCGCGCAGCGGGTCTTCGGGCGAAGCTCGGGCGGCCCCGCGAAAGTAGCGGTGTTGAGCAGCGGGTTGATGGGCTCGCTCTCCGGCAGCGCGGTCGCCAATACCGCGACGACCGGTACGTTCACGATTCCGATGATGCGGAGCGCGGGATTCCAGCCGGTCACGGCAGCGGGGGTGCAGGCGGCGGCCAGCTCGGGCGGCGCGTTGATGCCGCCGGTCATGGGAGCGGGCGCCTACATGATGCTCGAGATCGTCGAGCCGCCCGTCACCTACCTGGAGATCATCCGGGCCGCCCTGATCCCGGCAATCCTCTATTACCTGTCGCTGCTCCTGATCGTGCACCTGCACGCGCGGCGCGTGTCGATCACCGAGGGCGAGGCCGGCTTCGGGGCGGCCGGCGCCAACGACGCCGCGTCGGCACATTCGGCGACGGCGGCTGGCGACGCGCCCAGTACGCGCGCCGCCGGAATCGTGTTCGGCGTCGCACTCGGTAGTCTGATTCTGTTCCTGCTGCTCGGCTATACGGCCTTTCGCGCCGTCACGCTGTCCCTTGCGGCCATCGTCGTGACCAGCACCTTCCATCCGGCCACGCGTCTCGATCCGCGCCGGACCCTGACCGGTCTGATCAGCGCGTCTCGCGGGGTTGTGCCGCTTGTCACCGCCGCCGCGTGCGTCGGCGTCGTCATCGGGATCGTGACGCTGACCGGGGTCGGCACCCGCCTGCCCGCCACCATCATCCCGCTTGCTCAACAGAGCCTGTTTCTGGCGCTGGTGTTGATCATGATCTCGTCGATCATTCTCGGCATGGGCCTGCCGTCGGCGGTCTGTTACCTGCTGATGGCCACGCTCATCGGCCCCGTGCTGGGCGACCTCGGCGTGATCCCCCTCGCCGCGCACCTGTTCATCTTCTACTTCGGCATGATGTCGATGGTCACTCCCCCGGTGGCGCTCGCCGCCTACGCCGCATCGTCCATCGCCGGCACCCGGATCATGCCGACCGGCTTCGCCGCGTTCCGCTTCGCGCTGGTGGGGTTCACCCTGCCGTACATGTTCATCTACCGGCCGGAGCTGCTGATGCTGACTTCGACCGGTGAACCGGCCGGCTGGCTGGCGATGCTGCTGCCGGTCATGATCGCGACGCTGGGGGTCGCCTGCTTCGCCGCGGGCATCGCGGGGCAATTGCGTGCGCCGCTCGGCGCCGGACTGCGCCTGGCGATCTTCACCGCCGCCGCGCTGCTGCTCGCGCCCGGCCCGACCGCGGAGGCAGCGGGTCTGGCGCTGCCGATCTTCGACCTCGCCGGCGTCGCGCTCTTCGGCGTCGTCTTCGCGCTCAACCACCGGGCCGCAGCGGCGCGATTTGGAACCTGAGTGCGGCGTGATATGGTCGGCGCGTAACCGTCATGGACTTCGACGGGTACGAACTCGACGACGCCATCTACGACGAGATGTTCGAGCGGGGCGGTGCGCCGCGCGCGCACAGCCGGCTCCTGCAGGAGACGCTCGCGCAGATCTCGGCCGAGGAACTGATCGATGTCCAGCAGCGCGTCACCCGGTCGTTCCTGAACGAGGGGATCACCTTCACCGTCTACGGTGACGACGAGGCGGACGAGCGCATCATCCCGATCGACTGCCTGCCGCGGATCCTGACCGCCGGCGAGTGGCGTCAACTCGAGGCCGGCCTCGCGCAACGGATCCTCGCACTCAACCGCTTCCTGGATGACGTTTACGGCGACGCGCGGATCCTCGCCGACGGCGTAATCCCGGAAGACATGGTGTACGAGTGCCCGCAGTACCGGCCGGAGATGCGCGGCGTCAGGCCGCCCCATGGCACCTGGGTCTCGATCTGCGGTACCGACATCGTCCGGACCCATGACGGTTTCGTCGTGCTCGAGGACAACCTGCGCGTTCCGTCGGGCGTGTCGTACATGATCGCGAACCGGAAGGCGGTCAAGTCGAACCTCCGCCGGCTTTACCGCCGCTACCACGTCCGCGAGGTGGAACACTACGGCCATCTGCTGCGGGACACGCTGGTCGAGCTTGCCCCGGGCGGACTCGCCGATCCCTGCCTCGCGCTGCTCACTCCCGGCGTCTGGAACGCCGCGTACTACGAGCACATGTTCCTCGCGCATGAGCTCGGCGCCGAACTCGTGGAAGGACGCGACCTGATGGTCCGCGACGGCCGTGTCTATATGCGCACCACGGAGGGATTGCGGCGCGTCGACGTGATCTATCGGCGCGTCGACGACGACTTCCTCGACCCGGAGGTGTTCCGTCCCGACTCGATGCTGGGAGTCCCCGGATTGCTGCGGGCGCACCGGCTGGGGAACGTCGCGATCGTTAACGCGCCGGGAACCGGGGTAGCTGACGACAAGAGCGTTTATTCCTATGTACCCGAGATGATCCGCTACTACCTGGCCGAGGATCCGATCCTGGCCAACGTCCCGACGCACCTCTGCCGCCAGCCGGAGGACCTGGAGTATACGCTCGACAACCTCGAGCATCTGGTCGTCAAGCGCGTGGGCGAATCGGGCGGCTACGGGATGCTGGTCGGCCCGCACGCGACGCCGGCCGAACGGAACGAGTACGCGAAGGCCGTCCGTGCGGACCCGACAGATTTCATCTCGCAGCCGGTTCTGCCGATTTCGCGCGCGCCCTGTCTGGTGGACGGACACGCGGAACCGCGCCATGTCGACCTCCGGCCATTCATTTTGCGGGGACGCGAGACGCGAATCGTGCCGGGCGCCTTCTGCCGTGTCGCCCTCCGCAAGGGTAGCCTGGTGGTGAACTCCAGCCAGGGGGGCGGCGGCAAGGACCTCTGGGTGCTGGACGACGCGCCCGCGCCGGGCCGTGCGACGAGGCACGGCCAGGGGACGGCTTGATCCGATGCTGACACGCAGCGCCGAGGGGCTGTACTGGACGGGCCGTTACCTCGAGCGGACCGACCACCTGTGCCGGCTGCTGCGCGGGCAGATGGAGGCGCTGGTCGATCGCCCGACGCGGGAAATCCACTTTGGCTGGCGGCGCATTTATGCAGCGTTGGGCCGCGTACCGCCCGGCGTGGACGTCGGCCTCGGTGGGAGCGACGACGACTTCACGTTGGCCGACGCGTTTACCCTGGCCGACTATCTCACGTTCGAGCGGTCGAATCCCGACTCGATCTGGAACGGTTTCTCGTTGGCGCGCGAGAACGCGCGGCAGATGCGCCACTGCATCGGCGCGGAGTTCTGGAGTTGTCTCAACCTGGCGTGGCTGCGCCTCAAGACGCAGCGGATTGAGCAGATCTGGAAGACTGCGCCGGAGGTGTTCTACACCGAACTGGGACGCGACATCGACACGCTCGCCGGCGTCGCGGCGGCGACGATGTACCGCGATCAGGGATGGCGCTTCCTGGAACTGGGCCGTTACACGGAGCGGGCGCAACTGATCGTCGCGCTCCTGCTGGCCCATCTCGCGACGATGCGGCGCCCGGAAGAGGACGGCGAAGCGGCCGGCGCCGACTGGTCGAGCCTGCTGCGGGTGTGCCAGGCCGTCGACGCTTATCGCCGCCGCCACGGCGCAGAGGTGCGGCCGGCGCGGGTCATCGATTTGTTGGTGAACGATCCGCTGGTCCCCCGCTCCCTCTGCCATTCTATCGAGACGGCGGCGGCGGAACTGCATGCGCTGCCGCTGGGTCCCGGCCCCACGGCCGACGCACGGCGGCTTGCCCATCAATTGCGGGCGAGACTGCTTCACGACTGGCCAGTCGGGTCGAGTCTCCAGGCCCGGAACGAATGCCTGCGCGCCATGCAGGACGAGTGCTTCACCCTGCACGAGCTTGTGATGGCCGCGCACGTCCATTACGACGTGGCGGGCGCCCCGGTGCGCTGACCCCGAATATCGGCCGACCCGGCCCAGATCAGACGGTCTGGGACGCTTCTCCGCGCGAGGACTTGATCGGAATGATCTGATCGAAGCCGCTGATCCGGAACACTTCCTCGATGTGCTCCTTCATCTCGCAGAGGACCAGTTTGCCCTTGGTGGCCTGCAATCGCTTCGCGGCAATCAGAAGCACCCGCATGCCGGAACTGCTGATGAACGTAAGGCGACTGAAGTCGACGATAAGGCTCTGTTCCCCGCTGGAGATCTGTTCCATGACGATCTGCTCGAACGACCGGGCGTTGGCGCTGTCCAAACGCCCCACGGGGAGCAGTACCAACGTCTTGTCCTCTCGTTCCGTCGCCACTTCGATGTTCATCGATCCACTCCGCCGGTCATTCGGTCAGCCCGCGACCGCTCCTGAGTCCACCTGCAGGTCATGTTCCAGGGTCAGGCAGTTCCGCCCGTCCACGTAACGGTAGTCGATGCGACTGGCAAACGTCTTCACCAGGTGCAGTCCCAAGCCGCCGATCTCTCGATCCTGAAGGGATGAATCCAGGTCGGGCCGGCTGTCGGCCGTCGGGTCGAACGGATGCCCGTTGTCCTCTATGGTCAGCAACAACGTCTGGCCGTCTACCCTGAGACCGATGTCGATCCGGGGATCGGCGATGCCGATAAACCCGTGTGTCACCGCGTTCGTGATCAACTCGTCCAGCGCAAGGTTGATGATGAAGACGGTCGGCTCCGGCAGGCCCTGGCTGTCCCCGAACTCCTCCACCATGCGCGACAGGTCGCGCAACTCGCTGAGTCTGGGCGACATCGACACATGGAACGCGTCAGGCATCGGCGGATGGTATCACGGCTTAGTGCCGCTGCAGAACGAGGCAGGTCATGTCGTCGACGACCGGAGCGCCGGCGGAGAACTCCGCGAGCCGCTGCCAGATGGAATTGGTGATCTCCTCCGGCGTGCGGGATCCCAGGCCGGCCAGGATTTCGTCCAGCCGTTCCTTGCCGAACATCTCTCCGTCGAGATTCACGGCGTCGGTCAGCCCGTCGGTGAACGCGAAGAGGGTCTCGCCCGGGCGAAGCGCCACGCGTCGGCTCTGGTACGTGACACCGTCCATCACTCCCATCGCCAGGCCCCCGGTCGGCTCAAGTACACGGGAGTTGCCGTCCGGCCGAATCACCACAGCCGGATCGTGGCCGGCGCAGACATAGTCGACCCACCCCGCCTTGAGGTTGACGACGGCAACGATGCCGGTGACGAAGAAACCCATGGGGTTCTGGCTGCAGAGTCGGTTGTTCGCTTCTGACGCGATCGTCGAGATGTCGGGATAAGTCTGCGCGGATGTCTTGAGCGCGCTCTGTGCGGCGGCCATGAAGAGCGATGCCGCAACGCCTTTTCCCGAGACGTCCCCCAGTACCAGGCAGAGCCGCGAGCCGGGCAGCTCTACGACGTCGACCAGATCACCGCCCACCTGCTGCGCCGGCGTCATGCGCGCATAGGCATGAAAGTCGCCCACTTCGACGCTGCCCTCGCACACCAGGGCGTGCTGCACGACCTTCGCCATCTCGAGATCCTGCTCCATCGCCTCGTGCGCGATACGCAACTGCTGGTTGCTCGTCTGCAGTTCCTGCGTCCGCTCGGATACGAGGGTCTCGAGCTGTTCCTCGCGGTTGAAGACCTGCACCGTCATGTCACTGAAGACGCGCGCAAGGCTGCCCAGTTCGTCCTGGCGTTCAATCACCGGCTGCATTCTCTCGTTGTCCGGCGGGCGGCCGGATTCGACATCGCGGGCCGCAGTGGCAATCACCTCGATGGGGCGTGTGAGCCAGCGCGTACCCCATAGTGCGCCCCCGGCGGCGCCAGCCAGAAGCACCAGCGCGATCAACGTCGTGCTCACGACCTCGGCGAATACCGTGTCGGCAATCCCGTCCAGATTGACGGCGACTGCCAGACCTCCGATCAGGATGCCGCCCGCGTTAATGATCGGCGACGCGACCCATAGCCCCCGCTCATCGGGGGAGAGCAACGCCAGGCTCGACTCGCTTACGACCTGGCCTTGATCCATCGCGCGTGCCATCACTCCCTCGGCGCGGTAGCCGAATCTGGCGCGCGCGTCCGTGACGTCCCCTTCGGTCGCCAACTCCGGCCGGGGCGCCGCGGCCGCGAGCTGACGGTCGAGGTTCACGACCCAGAGCGCCTCGAGGTTGCGCTGGCGGACCAGCACGTCCGCTTCGCGTTGGTAGACGGAGTAGAGCAGGTTGCCGGCGCTGCCTTCTATCGGGATGCCGAGCTGCACGTACTGCGGCGCGTCGCGGCCGGCGATGGTGACGTACTTGAAGACCGCGCCGTCAGAGGCGCGCGGCGCGGAAGGATGCTCCACCATCCGCACGGTCCCGTCGCGCAGGGCTCCCAGTTCCGCGTCATGCGGCAGCGGCCCGTTGGCCAGCGAGGACGGCAGGTTGGAATAGCGGACCGTACCGTCCGCGTCCACCACCCGAATCTCGCCGATTGAGGTCGTGCTGACAATCCGGCGCAGCCGCGTCTCCACCTCGTCGCGATCCCATCCGGCGAGCCCGGCAGCGTACGTGAACCGGTCGAGGATCGCGGCCTGCGCCATCATGTGCTGGCCCAGAATGCCCTCGATGACGGCTGAGACGTCCGCCCGTTGCGAGGCGTAGACGTTCGTCAGGATTTCCTGCTCGCCGAAGTTGAGGGCGTTGCCCACCTGGACGATGCGCGGCTTGTCCACCCCGCCCACGCCGACATACTTGTAGACCTGCTGATCGATCTCCCGCACCTGTGCCGGCTGGGTGATGAAGTCGTCGCCGTTTAGCGGCGCGGAGAGCAGGACGTAGAACTTCGAGGCCTGCGGCTGCACCGCCGGATCGGGATCGAAGCGGAACGGCACGAGCTCGCCGGCGTCGTCGCGCACGTTGGTGAGGTACGAGAAGGCCGATTCGTCGGTGATCCAGAACTCATCGAGGACCGTCTGGTCGATGATGCTGTCAAGCAGCGCGATCACCTCCGCCGGCGTGAGCTCGGCCGCCTCGGCCGCCGCCACCATGTGAGCCGCGAGGCGCGCCTGCGCCGTCATCTGGCCGTCCAGCGTGGAATCGAGGGTCCGCGCCACGTTCGCCAGCGAGATCTCACCCATCTCGGCGAAGCTCGCCGCGAGCAACTCCGACAGATCGACAGCCGACTGCTCAGCCTCTTGGCGCAGCGCCGTGGCGCTGTTGTAGAGCTGCGTGGTCGAGGTAGCGGTGATGGTGATGGTAAGCAGGAGCGCCGCCGCGAGAAAGCCCCGGACGGCCAGGCGCAGTCGCGGCCCGGATCGCTCCTCCGCGATCGGCATCGTTGTCGCATCCGCCGCTACTTGACTCATTTCCACGCCTTCTCGGTGCTCGACACGGTCCATTGCTATCGCAGCACGGGACCTCTACATCCGCCAGACGGCCAGAAATTGCACGGTGTTCTCGTCCGCGGTGGCCCCCAGCTTGTTGCGCCAGTACTGGTACTCGACCCCGACGAAGATCTGGTTCGCGGCCGGAGCACCGCCGATGGCGTTGCCCACGTCCCAGACGAGCTGCGGCTGCGCGAGGATCCACCCATTCGTGCCGCCGGTGATTTCGGTGAACGTCGTCGCGCCGATGTACTCGGCGTGCCCCATGAAGTTGAACGACTGCGTGCCGATGGTGAAGATAGAGAGCCAACTGACGTCGAACATCCAACTGTCGGTCGAACGGGGCGCCCCGCCCCCTCGAGCGAGGCCGGTGTTCCGATCAATGAACGCCGTGAAATCCGTGTTCAGGAAGATAAAGCCGGGCACGTTCCAGGAGAACCGCACGCCTGGCAGGAACTTGAAGAAGTCGGCGTCGGCGTCCATGTTGATACCGCCGATCAGGGCGATGTCGCGGAGCGGACCACCACCCACGGTCCTGCCGGACAGCCTCGAGAAGCTGAGCGTCGGGTACCATTCGCCGTAAATCTCTTTCTCGTTGAACCCGTCGTCCCCCGTATCTTCGATCAGGTCCAGGAAGAAGAAGCTGTCGCCTCCTGCCCACGTGGATGCCTGCTGGATGGTGAGGATGTGCGTTCGCGCCTCGGTTCCCTCCGCACTGCTGAACGGATTCACGAGGCGGCCGAACTGGTAGTGGAACTCGGTCTGAGCCGCCGCGGGCGTCGTGAGCCCACACAACAGCGTCAGTGCCATCGCGCCCCGCAACAGTTGCCGCACACACCCGCGAGCCAAGGTGAATCCCCGTCGATGTCCCGACATCTGCAGTCCGTCCTCCTTAAGGCACGACCCTCTACTATACCGTGTCCCACCAATTGGACGTTCGTGGCGGGCGTATTATTGGCGCGATGTCCACGCTCGAGGCGTTCCGCCGGGTTTTCGCCGGCATGGGCGCGCTTGCGCTCGTCTGCTGGCTCGCCCCGGCGCCGGCTTCAGTCCAGACCGCACCCCACCCGGTGGAGCTTCCGTCCTCGATCCCCATCTTTCCGCTCGACGACATCATGCTGTTCCCCAACGCTTCCCGTCCCCTGCACATCTTTGAGGCGCGCTACCGTCAGATGGTTGCCGACGCGCTTGCCGGCGACCGGATCATCGGTATGGTGATGCTCCGCCCGGGCTACGAGGACGAATACGAGGGGAATCCGCCCATCTACGATCTCGGCACCGCGGGCATCATCGCGCGCGTCGACGAACTGACGGACGGCCGTTACAACATCGTGTTGCGGGGCCTGACCAAGTTCCGGGTCACCTCCGAGGATCAGAGCCGCACGTACCGCGTCGCGGATGTCGAAGCCATCCCGGAACCGCTCGCCGATGACGAGCGCGCGCCGCTGCGCCGCCACCGTACCGTGCTGCTCGAGCTGCTAGTCGATGATCCCGGCCAGACACCGACAACCGACGAACTGCCGGACGAGGCGCTCGTCGACGGCCTGGCGCAGTTTCTTGGAATGAGCCGTTTCGACCGGATGGATCTGCTGCGCGAGTCCGGATCACTGGCGCGCGCCGAGGCGCTCATCGCCATGCTCGACCGGGGAGAACTGTCACGATGACCAGCATTACCCGACGCGACGTGCTGCGGGGCGCGGGCAGCCTGGTCGGTGCGGCGGCATTCGGGGCCACCGTCCCGACGGCGCGCGCGGCACAGACGGATCCGGGCGGGCCGTACGACCGCAGCGTGCTGCCCGACGGTGTCCGATCGCGCTTCGTGGCCGATGTCCACGGACTGAACGTACACCTGCTGGAGGCGGGACACGAAGCGGGGTCGCGCCGGCCGCTGCTCCTCCTGCTGCACGGCTTTCCGGAACTGGCCTACAGCTGGCGGCATGTCATGGTCCCCCTGGCCGAGGCCGGCTACCGCGTCGTCGCACCCGACCTGCGGGGCTACGGCCGGACGACCGGATGGGATCCCGATTATGACGGCGACCTCCAGTCGTTCAGCCGGCTCAACGTCGTCCGAGACACGCTCGCGCTGGTCTCGGCGCTCGGCTACCGGACGGTCGACGCGGTGATCGGTCACGATTACGGATCGCCGGTCGCCGCGTGGTGCGCCGTGACCCGGCCCGACGTCTTCCGCGCCGTCACGCTCATGAGCGCACCGTTCAGCGGAACACCCACGTTTCCGTTCGACACCGCGGACAATCCGCCCGAGGCGTCCCCGGAAGCAGAAGACGTCTATGCGGAGATGGCGCGGCTCTCGCGTCCTCGGAAGCACTACCAGCGCTACTACCGGACGCGCGAGGCGAACGCGGACCTGTGGCGCGCGCCACAGGGCGTACACGACTTCCTTCGCGCCTACTACCACCACAAGAGCGCCGACTGGGCGGAGAATCGGCCCTACCGCCTGGCCGGGTGGACCGCCACCGAGCTGGCGAAGATGCCCACGTACTACATCATGGACCTGGATATGACGATGCCGGAGACGGTGGCGCGGGAAATGCCGTCGGCGGCGGAGATCTCCGCGAACGACTGGCTCCCCGACCACGAACTGCGGGTCTACAGCGAGGAGTATCGGCGGACCGGCTTCCAGGGCGGCCTCAACGCGTACCGCTCCGGCGTCTTCTCGAACGAACTGCTTACCTTCGCCGGCCGGACGATCGACATTCCATCGATGTACATCGCAGGACGGAGCGACTGGGGAGCGTACCAGCGGCCCGGGGCGCTCGAACGGATGCAGGACTCGGCCTGCACCGATATGCGAGGTGTCCACTTCGTCGACGGGGCCGGCCACTGGGTGCAGCAGGAACAGCCGGAACAGACGTTGCAGCTCTTGTTGGACTTCCTGCGCGATGCGTAGGTGAACGCCCATGAGCAACAGGGTGGCAGGGCCCGCGGCGCTGGCGCTGCTCGGCGCGATGTGGCTCGCGCCGGACCCGGCGCCGGCGACAGCCGCAGCGGCTGCCGCCCCCTCGAACGACCCGGTCCTCCACCATGTCATGATCCTCGCCTACGACACGAACGACGTCCGGCTGCCGATGGCGCTCGACGCCATCAAGTTCTGGAATGATGTCGCCGAGGAGCTGAACCTCAATCTCCGTCTGGTCGAGGAGCTGCGGATCGGAACGCCGGTCATGCGTCCCCTTGAAAACTACGCCCGCTCGATCTCGCAACGGGCGGGTCGGCTGCGCGGCGGGGCGGCTGAGCCGGAGGCGCCGGCGGAAGTGACCGATCTGGATGCCGACGCGGTGCTGCTGCTGTCGCGACAGGACCTGATGTCGTTCGCCTGGCCGGTCCCGCGACATCCCGGCCACTATTTCGTCGCAGTCGAGGAGGACGCGACCGCAATGGCGCGCAACCCCAACATCGCGCGCAACATCCTCGCGCACGAGATCGGCCACACGCTCGGCCTGCGCCACAACCGCAACCCCACGACGCTGATGTGCGGACCCTGCCGGACGCACGAACTGGCGAGGGACCGTCCGCAATACATGCGGCTCACCGAGGCGGACCGGCGGCGTCTGCGCGAACGCTACGCTTCCCGGTGACCGTTGATCCGACTATGATGAGTCCCGTCGGCGCCGGGGGCGGCCCGACTCAACCGGCAGATGAAGGAGCACCCAGGATGATGACCAACAGATGGATCCTCGTCGCACTCGGTCTTCTCGTGTTCGGCCTCGGGTTCGCGGCCGGCCAGTTTGCAGACGCCGAATCGGTCGTCTCGGCACAGGGCAACCGGATCTTCGAGATGCGCACCTACACGGCGCCTCCTGGAAAGCTCGACGCCCTGAATGCACGGTTCCGCGACCATACGACGCGGATCTTCGAGCGGCATGGGATCACCAACGTCGGCTACTGGACGCCCCAGGAGGGTCCGCTCGCGGACAATACGCTGATCTACATCCTGGCCCACGACAGCCGCGAGGCTGCCCAGGAGAACTGGTCCACGTTTCGCGAGGACCCGGAAATGCAGCGCGCCGCGGAGGAGTCGCAGCGCGACGGACGGCTGGTCGAGGGCGTTGACGTGCTCTGGCTGGAACCGACGGACTACTCGAAGATCAACTAGCCATGACCTTCACGCGTCTCGTCGTCGCCGCAGCCGTGCTCACGGCCCTGGTCCTCGCGGCCGGGTCGACCCCGCAGGCCGGGCAGGCGTCGCGGATGTACAACACCGCGAAGGTGAAACTGATGAACGGGGAGCCGATCGTCGGCGGCACGGTGTCGACGGCGGATCCCGACATCTACTGCGCCATGGCCGACGCGGGCTACGACTATGTCTGGATCGAGATGCAGCACAGCCCGCTCAGTTTCTCGGAGGTCGCGCGGATGATCTGGGCGTGCAAGGATGCGCCGTCGATTCCCTTCATTCGGGTGCCCGACTCCAGCGAGGGGGCAGTCCAGAAAGCGACCGACATCGGGGCGCTCGGCATCATCGTGCCGATGGTGTCCGACGCCGCGAAAATGGAGGAAGCGGTCAAGTACGCCTTTTACCCGCCCATCGGCGAGCGGAGTCAGGGTGGGGGCCAGTACCGCGCGATGTGGGGAAACGACTACCGCCAGACGATCAACGACAACCTGCTGATAATTGCGATGATCGAAACCGTGCGCGGCGTCGAGAACGCGGCTGAGATCGCCGCCGTCGATCACGTCGACGTCGTTTTCGCGGCCAGTAGCGACCTCGGCAGCTTCTCCGGCCGGCGGCAGGGCGACCCGGAATACGAGGCGCTGATCACGACGATCAAGGACGCGACGCTCTCGGCCGGCCTGAAGCTCGGCGGTCCCCAGGCGTGGATGGACCGCGAGGGCTTCTCGTTCTTCCAGGGGCCAGGAACCACGTCGCTGATCCGCCTCGGCGCGCGGACGTCGCTGGAGACGCAACGCTCCGGCGTCGCCCCCATCGAGGGCACCGAGCGCCGGTAACGGGTCGCCACCGTTGCGCTAGAAGCGCGATGCCACGATCCAGGTGTCGGAGCGCGCCCAGCTCTGCCTGAACTCCGCGTCGACCTCGACGGCAGGCTTGCCCTGCTTCTCGAGCGCCGTCAACAAGCCGAACAGCGACCACCCGTTGTTCGGATGATCCTCGAGTTCCGCCCGGTACACCCGCTCGGCGTCGGCGAACCGCTCCGCCTCGATCAACGCCGCCCCCAACCAGTGGCGCGCGGCAAACGGCAGCGGCTCCGGTTCGGAGTACTCAAGCTGATCTTCCACCGCTACTGCCTGCTCGAACGCGCGGATCGCGGCGTTCAGATCGCCTTGCTCGCGATGCAGCTCCCCCTCGAGGATGCCGCCGACCGTCTGAAGCAGCAGCTTCGCCTCGTCGAAACGGTATCGCGCGGTGGTGCTCTCGGCAAGCGCCAGGACGCGATCGAGATAGACGCGCGCGAAGTCGGCTTCGCCCGTGCGCAGGTGGGCGTAGCCCTGGGCGAAGTCCCAGAGCCCGGCGGAAGCCTCCTGTGCGGGACGCTCGGTCACCTCGAGCACTTCGTCGAACCGGCCGAAGCGGAGGAGCGTCAACACCTCGTAGACGGAGTCGTCGGTGAGCTTCGTGTAGTCCTTGCCCGCCTGGGTCGCAATTGCCCCCTGTCCGTCCATCGACGCGGCGAACAGCAGCATATGGAGGTTGTGGCTCGGGTAGATGGCAATCCCCTCGTTGTGTTCGGCCTTCAGGTCGGAGTGCCAGGCGTCGAGGTTCGAGCGCACGCCGTCGGCCCAGCGGCCGATTTCGTTCCAGGTGTGCGACGGCATGTGGTTGATGTGACTCGCGCCCGGAATCCCGCTCCCGAGATGCTCCGCGCAGTCGGACGCGAGGCCGGGATCGACGGTCGACTCGGTGGCATGGATGTAGAGATGGCAGGCGCCGGGGTGGCGGATGTTGCGGTCGAGAACACTCGTGAGCACCGCGTGCAGGCGCTGCACGTTCGGGTCGTTGAGGTCGCGCGTGCCGCGGCGCGGCTCCAGCAGGAAGAGCGCGTCCGCATAGAGCGTCACCGCGTCCAGATCGTCCGGATACCGCTCGGCAACGCCGCGCATGGCATCCGCGTACGCCTCGTCCTGCTCGCGCCGTTTCTCCGGATCGAAGTCCTCGACGTAGCGGCGAGAGAGCGCCTCGATGTAGGCCTGCTCCCTGGCGCTCGCAGTGCCGGCGCGAGCGAGCGCCTCCTGCAGCGCGGCGTAGGCGTGCGGCGCCTCGAACGGTCGCATCGGCCCGTTCAGGTACGATCCCCAACTCCACGCCTCGCCCCAATAGCAGATGGCGCAGTCCGGGTCGCGTTTCCATGCCTCGCGGAACGAGCGCGTGGCTTCCTCCTTGGCGAAGGCGTACATCAGCGCAAAGCCCTGATCGAAGAACGCCTGCGCCTCGGGGCTCGTGGTGGAGATCGGATGCGTGTGGGGGCCGCGCACCGAGACGTCGTAGAGCGGCATCGGCTCGGCGAAACTCTCCGGCAGATCACTCCCTGCCGCCTCGTCGCCGCCATGGTCGTGCTGCGCCAGCGCAGGCGGCGCCGCGAGCATTATCGCCATGGCGAGCAGCACCGTCCGCGCACGGGGCCGCCCGTTCGTCGTCGTCGCAATCGTCATCGTCTGCTGCATGGGTTCTGATTTCCTCCGGCCGCTCACGGGCGCCTGCTGGTCCCACAATGATACGCGGACATGGGGTATGCTCCGGGTGCCGTGATGCGCCGTGTCGTCCTGCTGACGGTCGCCCTGCTCTTCACCGGCCTGCTCGCCGTGGGGTCGGCGCAATGGGGTTGGGGCGTGGGCGAGGGGAACCTGCCGCCGCGCTTCCCCCCCGAGTCGATGCCGGACCGCGGCTTCACCTTCTGCAAACTGATGTACGACCAGGTCCGTTACGAAGCCCTCGGTATGGGCTGGTCGACGGACTACCCCTTCGCGGGCATCAATCTGATGCACCGGTTGGAAGACCTGACCGCGACCGAGATCAGCACCGACCGCCACGGCGATCCGAACCACTGGGTGGTCCGGCTCACCGACCCGGAGTTGTTCAACTGTCCGTTCTTGATGGCGGCGGACGTCGGCACCATCGGCCTGAGCGGCGAGGAAGCGGTGGGGCTGCGCAACTATCTGCTCAAGGGAGGGTTCCTCTGGGTCGACGACTTCTGGGGGCCACGCGCCTGGGAACACTGGGTGGGCGAGATCAGCCGCGTGCTTCCGCCGACGCAGTACCCGATCCGGGACGTCCCGCTCGACCATCCGGTCTTCCAGGCACTGACGCACGTCGAGAAGGTGCCGCAGATCACCTCCATCCAGTTCTGGTACCGCTCCGGCGGGCGCACCACATCCGAGCGCGGCCGCGACAGCGACGTCGCCCACTTCCGCGCGATCACGGACGGGCACGGCAGGTTCCTGGTGGTGATGACGCACAACACCGATGTCGCCGACGCGTGGGAGCGCGAGTCGGACGATCCGCGTTTCTTCCGGCAGTTCTCGCCCGACGGGTATGGTCTCGGCATCAACGTGCTGCTCTACTCGATGAGCCACTGAGACCACCCGCGTGCGCCGGCGCCCGGCCGGCTATGGATGACTTCCCTGACCCGCCGCACGTTCCCCTCGGCCCTCGCCGGCATGGAGACGATCGTGGTGCGCGCCACCGGACGGAGTAGAAGGAGCGAACGGCGACGATGAGAATACGTGCGATTGACGCCCTTGAAGTCATCGATTCCCGCGGCAACCCGACGGTGGAAGCGCGTGTCCGACTCGAAGACGGAACCGTCGCCGAGGCGCGCGTACCCTCCGGCGCCTCCACCGGCGAGCGCGAGGCGGCCGAACTGCGCGATGGCGGCCGACGTTACGCCGGCAAGGGAGTGCGGCAGGCGGTCGCCAACGTCAACGGCGAGATCGCGGATGCGCTCAAGGGCCGCGACGCGGCGGATCAGGAAGGGCTCGACAGGCGGATGATCGAGCTCGACGGCACGCCCAACAAGGCGCGCCTCGGCGCCAACGCGATCCTGGGCGTCTCGATGGCGGCGGCGCGCGCCGAGGCGGCGGCGGTCGGAGTGCCGCTCCACCGTCACCTGCAGGGGCTCCACGGCGGAAGCGACAGCGACGGCGCCGTGCTGCCGATTCCCTGTCTCAACGTGATCAACGGTGGCCGCCACGCCGACAACAACGTGGATTTTCAAGAGTTCAAGATCGCGCCGCACAACGCCCCCACCTTTGCCGAGGCGTTGCGGATGGGGATCGAGACCTTTCATGCCCTCCGGGCGCTCCTGAAGGCGGACGGCAAGTCGACCGGAATCGGTGACGAAGGGGGGTTCGCACCCGATCTGGCGAGCAACGAGGAGGCGATCGAGTGGATTCTCCGGGCCATCGAGGCCGCCGGCTACCATCCCGGCGCCGACATCGCGATCTGCCTCGACCCGGCGACGAGCGAGATGTGGCAGGACGGCGGCTATGTCGCGTTCAAGTCGGATCAATCGGTGCGGAGCACGACCGAGATGATCGATCTGTGGCGCTCCTGGATTGATCGCTACCCGATCGTCCTGATCGAGGACGCGCTGGCCGAGAACGACTGGGAGGGCTGGGCGCAGTTGACGAAAGCGCTCGGGCCGCGCATCGAGCTGGTGGGCGACGACCTTCTCTGCACCAACCCGGCCATCCTGCGGGAGGCGATCGACAAGGAAGTGGCCAACGCGATCCTGGTGAAGCTCAATCAGATCGGCACCGTCACGGAGACGCTCGAGACGGTGCGGCTGGCCCAGGAGCATGGCTACGGCGCCTATATGTCCCACCGCTCGGGCGAGACCGAGGACACGTTCATCGCCGACCTCGCCGTCGCGACCCGCTGCGGGCACATCAAGACCGGCTCCGGCTGCCGCGGCGAACGGACGGCGAAGTTCAACCGCCTGCTTCGCATCGAACACGATCTGGCCGGCGAGTGTACGTACGCCGGGATCGGCGGCATCAATCAGTCGGTGCTCTGACCGGCGGCCGTCAGCAGGCG
>CAZJYU010000036.1:0-25156 GCA_964550305.1 uncultured Vicinamibacteraceae bacterium
GTTAGGACGGATGCCTCGGATTCGCCCGTCAACTGCGCGAGTTTCCCCTTGAGGTCGCTGACCTGATTCCGGAGTTGAACCACTTCATCCTCCACCTCCGCCGCATGGGTCAACGCCTGCTCCTCGTGCACCCTCGCCGTCTCCGCCTCCTTCCGCGCCGCCGCCAGCTCCTGCTCCGCCTCCTTCGCACGCCTCAGTGCCGACGCCTCGGCCGTTTCGGACACCGTATCCGCTTCAGGACCGCCGACGAGACCGGGAGCCGGACGGACACGTAGCGCATTCCATTCAGCGACATAGTCGCGCGTTACGTCGAACCGCTCGCCGGTCGGGCCCACAACACTGAGACAGTGCACGCTGGCCGCGTGCGCCTCCCGCGTTGCTTCGACCATCCTCTCCAGGAGCACTGCGGCCCGGGCATCGGCATCGACGTGGGCCTGGAGATTGCGCGGTTCGTCCGTCTCGCTCGACTTCCACGTGTCATCCGACGCATCGCCCGCCGCCCCCGCGCCGTCACCGGCCTGCGGACTCTGGAACAGGTCGAGTACCTCATGCCTCAGAGCCAGCTTTCGATCCTCCACCTTCCGCCACGCTGCTGCCGCTTCCCGGAACCGCTTTCGCAGGTGTTCGAGGTCTCTGCGGAAGCGCGTCGGATCAATCTGGTCGTGCGTCAGACACACCAGGCGCCAATGCGCGTCGATCCGAGCCAGCGCGGGCCGCAGCCACTCCGCACCGGTCTCATCCAGCACCGCCGCCAGCGTGTCATGCATACCCGCCAGGAAATCATGCGCCTCCAGCATGGTCGCGGCCGGTCTCCGCACCGCATCGAGCCCCCGCACCAGGTCGTGCAACCCCGCCAGCCGCCGCGGCTGGCGCGGATCCTCGGCCAGGATCTCCGCCGTCTCCGCCACCGCGCGACACGCATCGGTCCAGGGCGCCAGAGCTGTCTCGCGGCCACTGTTGGCGATCTCGTCATGGGACGCGAACCCTGCGCCATCCGTGGGCGCCGTGTCGTTCCCTGTGTTCATGGCATCGAGGAGGGGCGCGAACTCATCGCCGATCACTTCGACCGTCCGGCCGGCCCACTGCAGGAGACGTCCATCCTCCAGCACCGTCGCCACAGCGAAGAGAGCCAGCGGTATCGCTTCGCGTCGTTCGGGCGCCAGCGTGTTCCAGTCGCGGATGTCCCGCCGCAAGTCCGGAAGCACCGCGAGTACCAGATCCTGCCAGTGTGGCGGACCGAAGATTGAATCGACAATCCCCGGAAGGTCGGCCAGCGCCGCCTCGGTGCGGGTTTCCTCCAGCGGCCGGTCGGGCAGGTCGGGATCGTAGGCCAGCAGCGCCTCGAACTCGAGTGATGGCGGGATGCGGCCTTCGCTCTCCTCCGCCATTTCGATCTCGGCCTTCCACAACGACAGCCGCTGATCCGGCATGCCATAGAAACGCAGCAGCACCTCGCGATGACGGTCCGCTGTCGGCATTTCCTTGAGGTCACCTGACCAAATCTCAGGGACGTGGGCTCGAATCTGCCGGATGATCCGCTCCTGCTGTTTCCGGTTGGCAATTCCCAGAAACCGGGTCAGTTTCGCGCGTCCCTTCACCGGATCGAGGAACCTGGCGGGCAGTCCGTGCGGCATGGGCCGTCTCCTGTCTCTCCGGGTCGTTTGCCGGTCATTCGGCTCCGCCGGCATCGGCGTCAGCGACGCAGCTGTCCTCTCTGGCCCGGCCGCGCCACGCGATGGCGCCACGGGCGACTTCCTCATCGTTATCCGCTTGCCGGCGGGGTAAATCGGGTCCGCCGGACCCGCAGGTGTGCCAGCCGCATCGCGGCGCGGGGTGATCTCGTCGTCGGGCATCTCGCAGTCCCTCCCGTGGTTACGGGGAGTGAATTGCAAGATCGGTGCCAAGCCCGGAACGGACTCACCTGCGATCGACGATCAGGACTCCACCAGATGCTCGGCGGTCCGCCAGGCAGGCGCCTGGGCGGTGAGCGTGGGTAGACGGCGGCGCCAGCCACGACCGTCCGCTTCGGCATTTCCCGGCGCGATAGGTCTGCCGGCGGCATCGGCCGCGCTCCCGAGCCCACGGTAGCACGAGGCCGCTGGCGGAGGTGTGGTACGATCGAAACGTGTCGGCGGCCGCGTTTGCACCCGGCCGAGGGCTTTCTGATACGGTTAATCGCGGCGCCGACCTCGGTACGTCCGGCACGAACAACGCCACGGCCGGTTTCGCGGACCGGTTCGCGGGGCAGAAGCTCGTCGTCAGGTGTTGGCGGCGCGCATCCAGCCGCGGTTTTTGGGATAGAAACGATGAGCAACCCGCAAACCAACGTTGCACCGCCTATCGGGGCCAAGCGCGTCAAGTACGTGAGGCGGCTGGAGCAGGTAACCAACATTCCCACCGACGTTCGTGAGCGCCTCGAGCCGGTCACACGCGAATATGTCTTCCGGGCCAACGACTATTACCTGGGCCTGATCGACTGGGACGATCCGGACGACCCGATCCGCCAGCTCATCATCCCGCGCGAGGAGGAGTTGACGGAGTGGGGAAAGCTCGATGCGAGCAACGAGCAGTCGGTCACCGTTGCGCACGGCGTACAGCACAAGTACATCGACACCGTACTGCTGCTCTGCAATGAAGTGTGCGGCGCCTACTGCCGCTACTGCTTCCGGAAGCGCCTTTTCATGGACGAGAACGATGAGGTGACCAACGACGTCAGCGCGGGACTTGCCTACATCGCCGACCACCCGGAGGTGACGAACGTTCTGCTGACCGGTGGCGATCCACTGCTGATGAGCACGCGCCGGCTGGTCGAGATCTTCGATGCGTTGCGTGGCATCGAGCACGTCCAGATCATCCGGATTGGATCGAAGATGCCGGCATTCGACCCGTGGCGCGTGCAGCGCGACGAGGAATTGCAGGCTGCGTTTCGGAAGTACTCGACGCCCCAGCAGCGAATCTACCTGATGGCGCATTTCGACCACCCGCGGGAACTCACGCAGGAAGCGATAGCCGGCATCGACACCTGCATCCGCAACGGCGTCATCTGCGTCAACCAGTGCCCGATGATCCGCGGCATCAACGACGATCCCTACACACTCGCGGAGATGTACGAGAAGCTGTCGTTCATCGGCTGCCCGCCGTACTACCTCTTCCAGGGACGCCCCACCGCGGGCAACGAACCGTACGAAGTGCCCATGGTGGAGGGATGGCAGATCTTTCAGAGAGCGCTTAGCCTCGGTTCCGGCTTGGCGCGGCGGGCCCGCTTCGTCATGTCGCACGAAAGCGGCAAGGTGGAAATTCTCGGGGTGGACGAGGACCACATGTATCTCCGCTACCACCAGGCGAAGAACCCGGATGACCTGGGCCGCTTTTTCGTTCGGAAGCGGGACGACCAGGCGTACTGGCTGGACCAACTCGATCCGGTCGAGACCACCCTCGCGTACTGATCGTGACGGACGCTGGCCGGTCCAGGCGCGCCCACGTCCCCGCTGGCAGGCCGCTGGGTCGCCGAACGCTTCTGAAGACCGCCGCGGCCTCCAGCCTCGCCGTGTGCGTGGAATGCGCGCGGGTCAGGCTGGACGCCACGGTCCACTCGAGTTTGCAGCAACCGGGAGCCGCCCCGGACGGCCCCCAGGAACATGATCAGTTCGTCTTCGCTCTCGGCGGTCGCGCCGGGACGACGATTCCACCGAACGGGGTACCGCTGGGCGGACCGCAGGTCTTCGCCTGGCCGCGGGACCCCGCCACCGGGACGGTGCGTGACAGCTCGCGCCTCAATCAGGTCATCCTGATCCGACTGGATCCGGCGACGCTCAACGCCGACACCGCCCAACGCGCCGCCGACGGGATCGTCGCCTACTCCGCCGTCTGTCCACACACCGGATGCGATGTCTCGGACTGGCTGAACGCATCGCAGACGCTCCTTTGTCCCTGCCACGAGTCGGAGTTCGATCCCGCGGCCAACGCGCGGGTCGTACTGGGGCCGGCACGTACCCGCCTGGCATCGCTCGCGCTTCGGATCGTCAACGGCGCGCTGATCTCCGCCGGCAGCTTCGATGGGTGGGTCGGCCCGGCGCCGCAGGTGTAAGCTCTCCGAGCGATCGCGTCCGTCCTGTAATCAGCCCCGTCGGGCGCCCCGAATGGAGGAACCGCCGATGCCGCCGACGCCCCGCTTGCGTCGCCTGTCAGCCGCCGTCGCCGGAGCGGCGTGTGCGACGCTCACCCTCGCAGGCCCTCTCGCCACCGCGCAGTCCGGAGATTACACGCCGGTCACTACCGAGCGGCTGCGTAATCCCGAGCCGGACAACTGGCTGATGTACCGCCGTACCTACGACGGCTGGGGTTACAGCCCGCTCGATCAGATCAACCGCGACAACGTCAGCCGCCTCACGCCGGTCTGGACCTTCTCAACCGGAGTGCTCGAAGGCCATGAGGCCCCCCCGGTCGTCAACGACGGCCGGATGTTCGTCACGACTCCGCAGAACCAAGTGTTCGCGCTCGATGCTGCGACCGGCGATCTGCTCTGGCGCTACCGACCCGAGCTGCCGTTTGAGTTGTTTCAACTGCATCCGACCAACCGCGGCGTCGCACTCTACGGCGACCGGGTTTACATCGGCACGGTGGATGCCCGGGTGGTAGCACTCGACGCGCGGACCGGCGACGTGCTGTGGGAACAGGCGGTTCAGGAATGGCGGAACGGTTACTACATTACGTTGGCGCCGCTCGTCGCCGACGGCAAGGTGATGGTCGGCGTTTCGGGGGGCGAGCTCGGCATTCGCGGTTTCGTCGTCGCGCTCGATGCCGACACCGGCGAGGAAGCCTGGAGAACCTACACGATTCCGGCGCCCGACGAACCGGGAGGCAGCACGTGGCCCGGCGATACGTGGCAACGCGGAGGTGCGTCGGTTTGGGCCACCGCGACCTACGACCCTGACTTGAACCAGACCTACTGGGGTGTCGGGAACCCGGGTCCCTGGCTAGGCGATCAGCGGCCGGGCGACAACCTCTACACAAATTCGGTTCTGGCGCTCGACGCCACGACGGGCGAGGTTGTTGGCCATCATCAGTACCACTGGAACGGATCGTGGGACTGGGACGAGATCGACCCGCCGCTCGTCATCGATATCGAACGCGACGGACGGACGCGCCAGGCGCTGATCCATCCGGGCCGGAACGGTTACCTGTGGACGCTGGAGCGCGGCCCGAACGGTATCGGATTCATCGACGCGAAGGCGTACGTTTACCAGAACGTGTTCACTTCCCTTGATCCGGCAACGGGCCGCCCCTCCTACGACCCGGCACACACGCCGCGAACCGGCGAGGTGATCAGCTTCTGCCCGTCGCTCTCGGGCGGGAAGAACTGGCCGCCGGCGGCGTTCAGCCCCCTAACGCGGCTTCTCTACATCCCGGCGAACGAGAATCTCTGTTCGGAATTCACCTCCATCGATTACGAATACGATCCGCCGCGCCCCTACATGGGCGCCAGGAACCGGCTGTTCATCCGCGAAGGTGCGGAGGACGAACACATCGGCGAATTGCAGGCCTGGAACGTCGACACCGGCGAGCGCGTCTGGACGCGCGAGATGCCGTCGCAGCTCTGGGGTCCGGTGCTGACCACCGGCGGCGGCCTGGTCTTCATGGGGGGAACGACCGATCGCCATTTCCGGGCGTTCGACGCCGATACGAGTGACGAACTCTGGTCGATCCGGACCAATTCCGGCGTCGTCGGCGTACCGACCACGTTTGCGGTCGACGGCCGCCAGTACGTGGCCGTGCAATCCGGCTTCGGCGTCGATGCGCAGCGGATGCAGACCGGTCTTGACCGCTTCCGCGGCAGCGCCCCGACCCTCGTCCCGCACGGCGGTGTCATCTGGGTTTTCGCTTTGTCCGAGTGAGCGCTGGTACGCCCGACTGACGCCACGCGCCGGCGCCGACAGTTTCCGACCGCCCGAAATCGGCTGCGGATGCTCGTGTTTGCGCCGGCCTGGTGATGACGGTTGCGCTGGCGGGCCAAAGGGAGTTAACTTCTGCGTTATGGAGAGACACAGACTCACGCTTTCAGCACTAGTGCTTGGGCTCGCGGTGTTCGTGGCGGGTTGCGCCGAGCCGCCGACCGCTCGTGTCGACGCCGCGAAACAGGATCTCTCATCGCTTGCCGCCGAGGCAGCGACCTATGCTCCCAGCGCGTACTCCGCGGCCGAGGGCGCCGTAGGTCAACTCGACGCGGAGCTAAGGACGCAGGAAGAGACCTTCGCGTTGCTGCGCGACTACGAACGAGCACTCGAGCTGGTAGGGGCGGTCGAAGCGGCCACCGGTGACGTTCGTCAGGCGATTGCTGCCCAGCGGCAACGGCTGACCGAGGAAGCGAACGGTTTTGTCGCCGACGCGAATCAGACCATCACGGACACCCGGACGTCCATCGCGGAATTCGACGAGGACGATTTGGAGGAAGGCCAGACGGAGGCGTGGGAGGCGGACCTCACCGCCGTGTCCGCTTCGCTTGAGGAGGTGAGCGGCCTGCTTGCGGCGGAGCAGCATGCCGACGCGCGCAGTGAAGCCGAGGCCGCCGCGAGTGCCGCGAACGGTGTCGCCGGCTCGGTGACCGCGTTCGCGGCTGAGCTCGAAGCGGAACGTCAGGCCGCGGCGGAGCGCGCTGCCCGCGGGGAAGTGACCATTCCGCGTTCGGTGATGGTCAACGGGCAAACCCTCACGGCCGGGATGTACCTTCTGCGACTTGCCGAGGATGGACCCGATTCCGCCGGACGCTGGATTGAGTTCGTCAACGAAGGAGACGTGGCTGGACGCGGGCTCGCCGTCGTTATTCCGGACGCCGATATCGAAGAGGTCGCCGAGGTTCTGTCGCCACGGAACGAGGCGCACGTCATGGAGTTGAGGGAAGGTGACTACGTGCGCGTGTGGCTGAACCGGGACGGCGTGAACTACCTCCTCCATCTGCCGACATCGTGACAGCGGCCGTCCGCGCAGGCTGAATTTTCGGAGTCGTGGCGGGCTCGGAGTCTTGGCCGCGGCCAGCCCGTCGAACCAGTTCACTCCGGGGCGGTTAGTCTCGGTTAGCCGTCAGGCGACGCAGGGTGTCCACAAGCGCGTCGACATGGTCGGCGTGCGTGCGAAACACCTCGATGCAGGGACGCAGCCAAAAGTGGCCATTCAGCCAGCTGCCGGTGACAAAGACGTGGCCATCGGCATGGATTGCATCCTGCAGGGCCAGCGTGGCCCGATCCGCTCCCTCCACCGAACTCCCGGCCGGACGCTGCCGGAAGCACATCGTCGAGAGTTCCGGCGGCGGGCCCGTCTCAAAGTCCTCCAGCGCGTCGATCCGTTCGTACAGGTAGCGCGTCAGCACTACCTTCTCCTCGAGGGCGGCGGCGAACGGCGCCGTGCCGTGCAGGAATAGCGGGAAGAGCATCCGGAGCCCGCGAAAGTGCTTCGTCAGCTCGATCGACTGTTCCGACGGGGACGGATCGGCGGTCTCCGATTCCACCAGATACGGCGCCCGGAAGCGGAACGCATCCAGATGTGAGGCATCCCGCAGGACGACGGCGCCGGCGCCGTACGGGACGAAGAGCGACTTGTGCGGATCGAGGACCACCGAGTCTGACTGCTCGATACCGCGAAAGCCCGGCCGGAGGGCATCCACCAGCATGTAGAAGCCGCCGTAGGCCGCATCGACATGATGCCACAATCCCTCCGCCCGCGCGATGTGGCTGATTGCGTCGAGCGGATCGATCGCGCCGCTGTTGACCGTCCCCGCCGTGGACAGAACAAGCCACGGTGACAATCCGTTCGTCCGATCCTCCGCCGCCAGACGGGCCAGCTCGTCCGGCCGCATCCGGTGCCGTGCGTCGACCGGCACCGTGCGCCGGATCGCCTCATGAAGGCCGGCAATGTGGAGCGCCTTCGCCGCCGCGTAGTGCAACTCGCCGGTGGCGTAGACCACGAGCGAAGGGATCTCCGCCGCGACGGCGCCGCGGACGTCGCGGGCGGCAAGGATGGCTGTGAGTATGGCTACGCTTCCGCCCGAGGTGAGCACGCCACCCGCCGACTCGGGGTAGCCGACGAGGTCGGCAATCCATCGCACCATCCGATGCTCCACGCGAACCGCGCCCGGACACGCCGGCGAGTACCCGGCGAAGGAGTTGGCCACCGCGGCCAGATAGTCACCCAGCGCACTCGCATAGAGACCACCGCCCGGCACCCAGCCAAAATCACGCGGATGCGCTGGATTGACGCCCTGCCGTTCCACCTCCGCGGTGACCAGAGCCAGCAGCTCGTGGACCGGCCGTCCTTCGGCGCCCAACTCCAGGCCGCGCATCGCGGCGCCTTCGCCTGGCCTCCAGTACGCCGGCCCGGTTTCAAGACCCTGAAGAAACACCTCGGCATGGCTGGCGACCGCGTCCATCAGAGCGCGCCGATCGTCGGGCCCCGGTTCCAGGGCCGACGCCGCGCGGCGCAGAGTCTCCGCCCGTTCTCTCAGGTGGCGCATTTGTCTCGACTGCGGCGTCCAACCACCGGGCTGGCGGCTTCAGGCAGGCGCGACCTCTCCCGCTCCCGCAGACGAGGGGAAGTTGAGCGGTACCGGCTCGTGCCGCGTCAGGTAGCCGAACTCCCGACGGAACTCGTCGGACGAGATCCCGAGGGTGGAAGCCAGCCGGGCGAGTCGCCCGGCGTCGTCGAAGTCCTCACGACGCAACCGCAGCATGTAACGGTGCGCGATCCGGTACCGCGTCGACCAGAAATCGACGAGGCGCACACGGAAACGGCCGCGCGCGCGGTCGATCAACTCGTCGAAAGGGATCGGGACGAACTGCCCCGCATCGATGGAGATCAGGTCAGCGTTGCCGCCCGCCAGCAGGTGGCGCGCCGCACAGAAACCGAGGTCGCGCGTGTACTCCATGTCGGCCGGCACCGGGTCGGCGCTCCGGAGCTCGTAACCGATGTTCTTCGCCACCGTGGTTGCCGTGAGCCCGAAACCGGCGAGCCGCCTGGCCAACTGCGAACGGAGGACCTCTCCGAGACTCACCTCGGCGATTCGGACGTGACCATGTTCGTCCCGCTCCACATCGGCGAGCTCGCCCAGATCCTCCGGCGCAATATGGAGCGCCAGGCCCTCGGCGAGCACCGCGACGCCGTCGCGGCGGCCTTCCGCCAAGCGTTGCACGATAGAGCCGACGAGCGTATCGACCACCGTCCGCAGCGGCACTGGCGCCTCGCCCCACTCCTCCGGGATCAGCGTGATCGTCGCGCCCGCCGCCTTCCCGATGCCGAGCGCGAGGTGTCCCGCCTTGCGGCCCATCGTCACGACGAAGTACCAGCGTGAGGTCGTCTTCGCGTCCATCATCAAGTTCTGCAGGATGCCGACGCCGTAGTGCCGGGCCGTCTGGTAGCCGAAAGTGTCGATGTGCGGCGGCAGATCCAGGTCGTTGTCGATGGTCTTCGGCACATGTACCGTGCGTATCCGGCCCTCCGCCTGCCGTGTCAACTGCATGGCGGAAAACGCGGTGTCGTCGCCGCCGATCGTGATCAGTTGCGACACGCCCAGCTTGAGCAGCGACCGAACGGTGGTCTCGAGCAACGCCGGGTCCGTGGTCGGATTGGCCCTTGACGTCCCCAGCACCGATCCGCCCCGAAAATGGATCCGGCCGACATTCTCGATCCCGAGCGGACGAGCTCCCGACAGGTCGCCCGCCATGATCTCCTGAAAGCCGTTCCGAATGCCGATTACGCTGACGCCCGCCAGGCAACTCCGGATGGTCGCGGCCCCAATTACGCTGTTGATACCGGGCGCGGGACCGCCACCGACGAGGATCGCGAGCCGGTTGGCCTGACTCATTCCGGAATGCTACTCGCAGGCGGGCGCAGCCATCGCAAGCCCTGCCAGGAACGTCGGCGCCGCGCCGGCCGACACTCGCCGCAACTTCGACATCAGTTCCCCCCGGTTCCCATGTTCAGACGGTCGAAAAGGTCGAGCTTCGCCTTCCGGACGCCGCGCGTCGCCGCAATCGTCTCGCCGAACTCGATCCACTCGTCCTCCGCGGCGTGATACCGCGGCCAGGTTGCCAGACCGTCGCCGTTCGGATTGCCAGTGCGCGCGAAGTTGACCCAGTAGTCCGAGATCGCGTTCGACAGTTCGTGGTCCCAGTCGTTCCAGCCGAGACCTACGATGTGCGTGTTGTTGAACGCGTAGGCGAGATCGCCCGAGTGGTAGGCGCCGTAGCCGTCCGGACCCCCAGACAGCTCGATGGCGGCGGCCTCCGGCGTGTACAGACGGAAGACCGGCGGCGCGTGGCTGAAGAAGTAGAGATACACGTCGCCGCCCGCCGCCTCCACGGCGCGAGCCCAGGTGCGCATCTCCCAGACGAAGCCCCGATCGGCTTGAATCATCTGCACGCCCCACCTGGTTGATTGTGCGATCTCCGCCTCGTACAGGTCGCGCACGGTCGGCGCCGCGTCGCCATACTCCTCGTCGAGGAACGCCCCCAGTTCGTCCATCGACCGCTCGGGCATGGTGGCGTAGAGCGTCGACCCTTCGCTCGCCAGGGCGCCGACGATCACCGGGACGTGATGGTGTTCGCCTGCCGCGAAGAGCGCGGCGGCCGGACGGGGCATGAAGTGCCCGTCGACGATCGCGCCCGCGTGGAGGTCGGACTCGAAAATCGCCTCCGCGTCGAGCGCCCGCAGGGCGGCGAGGGCCTCGGCGTCGTTACCTTCGACTCCCACCGCCGCCGCAGCTTCGAGCGCGGCCGCGTGCGCTGCGTCGAGATCGGGGCGCTCGCGTCCGAAGCAGCCGCCCGAATGGCCGATCGCCCGATGGAACAGCCCGCGGGCGAGCGGTGACGCCTGCAGGTAGCAGACGCTCCACGACCCTGCCGATTGGCCGAATATCGTGACGTTCCCGGGATCGCCGCCGAAGTTGGCGATGTGATCGCGCACCCATTCGAGCGCCGCGACCTTGTCGAGCAGGCCCTGGTTGCCGGATGCGCCATGGGCCGACTCGGCGGTCAGCGCCGGGTGGGCCAGAAAGCCGAGGGGACCCAGGCGGTAGTTGATGGTGACCAGCACCACGCCCTTCCGAGCGAGGTTCGCGCCGTCGAAGATCTGCGCGCTCCCCCAGCCGCCGGTATGCCCGCCACCATGGAACCAGACCATGACCGGCCGCCCCTCGTCCGCGGCTCCGGCCGCCGTCCAGACGTTGAGATAGAGGCAGTCCTCACTTCGGTCGAGATTGCCCCGCGTGTAAATCGACGTCGGGGGCGTGAGGCGCTGCCAGCAGGCCGGGCCGAACGTGGTGGCGTCCCGCGTACCGTCCCACGCGACGGGTGCGGCCGGCGGCTGCCAGCGCCGATCACCGATCGGTGGTTCGGCGTAAGGAACGCCTCGGAAGACCAGGACGCCATCGTCACCCGCCACGTGTTCGCCCTCGAGCGCGCCGAGACTCGTATCGACGACGGGACCCAGACCGCCGGTCACCGACTCCGGCGCGTAGCCGCTGCCGCCCGGTCCGCAGGACGCCAACAGGGCAGCGAATACGAGAGGCGCGATGGTTCGGGTACGCTGACTGGTCATCGGTCGCTCAACTCCTCCGGGGCCATTACTTCGCCGCGGCATCGAGATTACGGGCCACTTCCAGAATGTGCCGGGCGTCGTAATTCCCTTCGTGGCAGGCGTACTCGTAGGTCGGTCCCTGACGCTTCATCAGCGGGAACTCCGCCGTCCAGGGCTGCGTCCAGGTGGTCGGATCGCTAACCGTGAACTCGTAGCGGATTGTTTCTTCGTCGAGACGCGTGAACCGTTCCTCCACGTGCAGTCCGACGCTGGATCCGTTGAAGTGCACCTTCTCGTTGAACCGGGTGGTCTCGACCACCAGCGTGTCACCCTCCCAGCGCCCACGCGAATCGCCGGCCCACTCGCGAATCGCGTCCGGCGCGTGCGGCCCGCCATCGAGCGGGACGATCCGCGGCGGGTTGGTCCGCATCTCCTGCGCAACCACCACATAATTCTCGGTCTGGAGGATCTGCATCAGGTCGTTGTATGACGCAGGAAGCATCGGCGGTCCCTCGTGCCGCCACGCCAGACAACGCTCCTGCAGCGTGCGGGTCTCATGGCTGTCGAAAGTCTGCACGGGATTGTTGTAGACAAGCCACCGGCTCTCCGCTTTCCGGATCGCCTCGCGCTCCTGCGCCGACGGGACCAGCGGTGGAATGCGGCCGTTCGGCGGATCGGTGATCAGCGATGTCCGGCGAGTCGTCAGCTTGCGCGGATCCTGTTCGCGCAGCCAGACCGAGTTGTCGTAGTGGATGTTCTCCTGGGTCTGACGTGTCACCTCCACGCGTTCCTCGTCGGTCTCGGCCGCCAGCACGCTGCGCGCGCGGAGCGGATCGACGCCGTCCGCCGTCAGGAGTTCGTTCAGCTGCACCAGCTCCTCCTCGGAGAGGAACGCCCGATCCCCCAGGTTCTCCGGCCGCTCCAGGGGTGTGTAGGTGGAGCTGGTCCAGTAGCCCTGCAGGTCGGGATGGCCCCAGGGCGTACGGCGGAAGGTCTCCTCCCCGGACTGGGCCAGAGCCTGCGTGACCGCGAGCGCTGCCGCCGCAAGGGCCACGGTCGCCGGACGAAACAGCGTACGTCGATGGTCCACTACGCCCTTCCCTTCATCCGGATCGGCCCATGATGGACTGACCCGGGTCAAGTTGCAACAACCCTCCCGAAGCGGGCCGGGTGCCAGGATGCACGGGGATGACGACGGGAGCGCGATTCGACGGCCGCGAAGGCGCGCCGAGGGCGCCCCAGGTTCCGATCCGTTCCTTGCTGAGCCGCGCTGGCTGCTGGTAGGATTGCGGCAGCATCTATAGGAAAGGCGTTCTTCCGTAATGAGGGCGACGGCGCGTTTTTCACGGGTTTTCCGCCTGTCGGTCCTGTCTGCGGGAGCCTGTGCGGTGCTCCTGGCGCCCCCCGCCGCCGCGCAGAGTGGGGACGTACCCCGGACTTCCTGGGACGACCGACCGGACCTCAATGGCGTCTGGCAGACGATGAGCACCGCCAACTGGAACCTGGAAGACCACCCGGCGGCGGCGGGCCATCCCGACCTGGGCGCGATCGGTGCGCAGCCCCCGGGACAGGGTGTCGTAGTCGGCGGCGAGATTCCGTACACGGCCGAGGCAAGGCGGCAGCGGGACGAGAACTTCGCCAACCGAATCGGTAACGATCCCGAGGCGCGGTGCTTCATGCCGGGCGTGCCGCGCGCCAATTACATGCCCTACCCGTTCCAGATCATCCAGGGCGATCGAAAGATCCTGATGATCTACGGATTCGCCGAAGCGAACCGGACGATCCATATGGACATGGAGGAACCGGAGCCGCCGCCCCTCGACAGTTGGATGGGTCGCTCGCACGGCCGCTGGGAGGGCGATACGCTCGTGGTGGACGCGGAGGGTTTCACCGGCGAGCAGTGGTTCGACCGCGCCGGGAACTTCGCCAGTTCGGGGCTCCGGGTAACGGAACGTTACACCCCGATGGGACCCAACGTAATCCGGTACGAGGCGCGGATCGAGGATCCGAACACCTTCACCCGGCCGTGGGAGATCGGCCTCCTGCTGTACCGCCGGCTGGAGGCGAACGTGCGGGTGCTGGAGTTCAAGTGCGTCGAGTTCTCAGAGGATCTGCTGTACGGGCACCTGAGGAGGGAACCTACCAGGCCGCCGCCGGACCGGTAGGGCTTTGGTGCCGCATCGACGCGGAGGGAACAGGTCATGACGATTTTACGCATTGCACTGGGGCCTATTGCCGCGGCGCTGCTTGTCGCCGGGGCTCCCGAAGTGGCTCGGGCCGCGGAAGCGGACTACCACCACGTGTACATCACGTCGTCCGCGCCTCCTGAATCGGTTCGCTGGTACATTCGACATCTCGACTGTGAGGCCATCGCGGACCGCGACGACGCCGCGAACTGCAACGGCGTAGACGTGTCCTTCATCGTGCAACCGACGATGGGAAGCACGCAGGGAACCGGCGTCAACCACATCGGGTTCTCGTTCCCCGACCTGACGGCGAAGATGGCGGAACTCGAGGCGGTTGGCGTCCGTGGTTCCGGCGTCCGGCTGCAGCGCTTCCCCGACGGCTCCACGCTGCGCGAATCGCCGGGCGGCTACCTGCACGGCTACATCTTCGACCCCTGGGGGACGCGCATAGAGATGGTGGAGGATGCCGACCACCTCGGTTTCCACCACATCCACCTGAGTGCGACGGATCCGGAGACGACTCTGAGCTGGTACCGGCAGATGTTCGGCGGCGAACTGGCCACCCACGCGGGAACCGACGAGGGCCTGCAGTTCGAGAACCTCTGGGTCTTCGCGTCCGAGCATCCCGAGGGAACTCCGGCGACGACCGAGGGGCGCGCCATTGACCATATCGCGTTCGTCGTCGACGACCTCGACGCGGCGGCAACCGAGATGCGCGCCGCGGGCGTCGAGTTCGCGGAGGAACCGCAGGTGCCGGCGAACGGCCGCAGCTCGGCCCGGCGCGCAATGGTGCACGGCCCGGACAATGTCCGCTTGGCGGTGGTCGAGACCGGGTTCGCCGGGATCGACAGCGCGAGCGCGGCGCCGGTCTTCGCCGACGTGACCGAGCCGTACGACACACCGCAGACGCCCTGGGGCGAACCGGACCTGCAGGGCGTCTGGACCGGCAACGCCTCGCACGGGATTCCGCTCGAGCGCCCGGAGGAGTTGGCCGATGTCGAGTCGTTGACGCCCGAGGAGGCGGCGGCGCGACGCGAGCGCGGTACGCTCGGCAGCATCTGGGGTTACGAGCGGGAGTGGCGGGACACGACGCTGGCCTACGACAAGAACGCGCCGTCGACCCAGGTGGCGATGATCATCGATCCACCCGACGGGCGCATTCCCCCCCTGACGCCGGACGGAGAGCAGCGCGCCGACCGCGTGGCGGCCGACAACCGCCGGTACTCGACCAGCAACGTCGCCGGGCCGGAGGAAGTCTCCCCCTACGTCCGCTGCATTACCCGCGGGCTGCCCAACCTGATGTTCCCGGGCGTCTACAACAACGGCCTGCAGATCTATCAGGGCCCCGGTTTCGTCGCGATCCAGAAGGAGATGATCCACGAGACGCGGGTCATTCCGACCACCGAGCAGCCGCGCCTGGGCGAGCAGCTTGACACCTGGCTGGGTGACCCGCAGGGTCGGTGGGAAGGCAACACGCTGGTGGTCGAGACAACCAACTTCAACGGACGCGCGTCGTTCCGCGGCTCCAGCCCCGATATGGTGCTGACCGAGCGGTTCACGCGCCTCAGCCCGACGCGATTGGAGTACCAGTTCACGGTGAACGACCCGGCCATCTGGACCGCACCTTTCACCGGCCGGTTCACGTTCGATCTGGACGACGAGCAGTACGAACTGGTCGAGTACGCCTGCCACGAGGGCAACTACGGCATGACCAACATCCTGAGTGGTGCGCGGGCGCGGGACGCCGAAGCGGCGGGCGGGCGGTAGAATGGCGATCGCGTGGACCGCGCGACAGTGCGAGGACGGGATAGCAGGACGACCGGGACGACGAGCGAGGTAGCAACAACGATGTGGAAGAGACTGGCACTCCTTTGTGCGGGGCTTGCGCTTGCGGTCCTGATGGCAGGCGTCACGGCGCTTGCGCACCACGCGTTCTCGGCGGAATTCGATGCCACGAAGCCGGTCGCGCTGCGGGGAAAGATCACGAGAATGGAGTGGATCAACCCGCATGCCTGGATCCATCTCGAGGTGACCAGGGATGACGGCGCCGTCGAGAACTGGATGATTGAAGCGGGCCCCCCGGGAGCGCTTGTCCGACGGGGATGGCGCAGGGACTCGGTCCTCCCGGGTATCGAGGTGCTCGTGGAGGGTTATCAGGCGATTGACGGTGCACTGCGGGCCAACGGCCGTGACGTGACGTTCCCCGACGGGACGCGCCTCTTCGCCGGATCGTCAGGCACCGGCGCCCCACTCGACGGGCGCGACCCGACCGAGCCAGCGCCGCGATAGGCGGCGCGCGCCGTCTCTGCGCCTACTGCGTCGGTTCGGCGAGCCGCGCCGTCCGCAACATCCCGACGATCGACACGTTGCCCTCGTGACAGGCGAACTCGTAGAGCGGCTGATCGCCACGGCTGCGGAGCGGCAGTTGCGCCGTCCAGGGTGTTTCCCACGTTGTCGGGTCGGTCAGCGTGACCCGGTACCGCAGCATGTCGTCCGCCACGCGCGTGAACCGTTCGACCAGGTGCAGACCTTCGGCCGCTCCCTGGTACTCGCTCTTCGGTGAGAAGTTTGTCGTCTCCACCACCAGGGTGTCCCCTTCCCACCGGCCCCGCGAATCGCCGTTCCACTGCCGCGTGGACTCCGGCAGAGGCGGCCGGCCGTCGAGTGGGATGATTCGGGCGTCGTGAAACGCTTCCATCAGGAACACGACATGGTCGGGAGTCTGAAAGATCTGGTAGTAGCTGTATGGCCCGGCGCCGAAGTTCCCACCCAGCCTCGGCACGCCGGTGGTGATGCAGCGGTGGTTGTTGCTCAGATCCTCGGGGCCGAGCTTCTCCTCCCAACCCCGGTCCACTTCGGCAAGCCGCGCCGCGCCGGCCGGCCGCCGCGGCGGTATCCGCCCGTCCGGGGGGTCGATGACGAGGGACGTCTGCTCGTCGAAGATGAACCCGATCATTCCGATCGAACTGCTTGTCGACCACGCCTCGTAGGTGTCGACATCCTCGACGGCGGCGCGGAACGCCGAGTCGGCGGTTGCGAACGCGCTCCGGCCGTTCTCGAAGATCCGGTCCGCGCGCGACTGCAGCGCCGCCACCTCTTCCGGCGTCAGCCGGTCGCGATCCGCTACGTACTCCGGACGCTCCAGCGGTGTGCCGCTATCGCTTATCCAAACTCCCGACAGATCGGGCGTTCCGTCCGGCAGCCGCGGTAACTCCCAGGTTGTGGCGGCCGGCTGCTGCGCCGCCGCCGGAGGGGCCGGCACGATTCCCATCGCGGCGCACGACATACCCGTCAGCCCCGCCAACAGGCCCGCAATGCGCCGACCCGGCGTCGTTGCTTCCTGCATGATGGCTCTCCCCCGCTCCCGCCATCCTACCGCGTTGGGAGCGTTTTGTGATACCAATATACCCAGCCGCTGAACAGCATCAGGCGTGGTGAAAGGAATCCAGAAAAATGGGTGAACAGACGACACGGCGTGACGTTCTCAAGGGAAGTCTGGCGGTGGCCGGACTCGGGATGTTGGGGCTGCCGGAATGGACACTGCCGGCGCTGGCTCAGGGCGAGCGGCTCATGGAGTTTACGGATGTCCCGGAGGACACGCAATGGGTGACCCCGCCGGATCGGCGGAGACTCGATGTCCGCACGATCGACGGCATGTTCACGCCCATCGATCAGTTCTTCACGATCCAGCACTACGGCCACCCGGAAGTGGATCGTGCGACTTACCGCCTGCGGGTTTCCGGTCTCGTCGACACGCCGCTGGAACTGTCGCTGGCGGATCTCCGTGCCATGCCGAGCCGCGACCTGGTGTTTGGCTTCGAATGCTCCGGAAACCGTGGGCCACTCAACGCCTTGTCAAGCAATGGTCGCTGGACCGGGGTCCCGCTTCGTGCGCTGCTCGATCGGGCGGGTATCAAAGACGAGGCCCGCGAATTCGTCTTCTTCGGCGCCGACCGCGGCGAGGAAGAGGTGATTTGGCGCGGCCAGCCTTTCAACGTAGAACAGCAGTACGGCCGGAGCCTGGAGCGCGATCGGGCGCTGAGCGACGAGCCGCTCCTGGCCTATGACCTGAACGGCGAGCCACTCACCAGGCATCAGGGCAGCCCGCTACGGCTGCTCGTGCCAGGCTGGTACGGGGCGCCCAACGTCAAGTGGGTGGCCGAGATACACGTGCAACGGGAGCAGTACCTTGGCCGGTGGCAGGCGCGCTCCTATCGGACCCTGAAGGGCGAAATGATTAACGGCGAGATGAAGTGGGTCGAGACCGACATCTCGACAATGCAACTGAAGTCGTTCATCGCGCGAGTGACCGAACGGGATGGCGCGCACAATATCTTCGGCGTCGTGATGCACGACGGGACGCCCCTCCACTCCGTCGAGATAAAGATCGACGATGGCCCGTGGCAGCACGCGAACCTCGACGAGGAGACCATGCGCGAGCGGTACGCCTGGAAGTTCTTCAACTTCAGGTGGGAGGGCGCCACACCGGGCGAGCACACCGTCGTCTCGCGCGCCACCGACGCCAACGGCTATGTGCAGCCGACGGGGGAAGAACTCGAGGTAAAGCGGACGTTCCTGGAGCACAACGCCCAGCACCCGCGCCCCGTCGTGATCGCGTAGCCAGCCCGAAACCTATTCGGCCGTCGCTCCGGCGCAACTCGAGCCCGCTCCGGCCGTGCATCCGAAGCAATGCCGGTCGGTGACGATCGTCCGCGCTTCGAGCGTGGCGAGGTCGAAGTCCGCAATGTGTCGCGGCGCGCGCCCGTTCACCGGCAATTCCAGCATCTGATTGAAGTCGCAGTCGTAGAGCGTCCCGTCCCACCCCACTGACAGGGTATTCCGGCACATCACCCCAAGCGCCGCCGCCGGGTTGTAGGCGGCCACCAACCGCGTCATGTAATCCTCGAGGTTGCCGGAGTCGATCAGCCATTCCAGGAAACGGCTGATCGGCATGTTGGTAATCGTGTAGAGCGCATCGAAGCGGATGCCGTAACGGCGGTCGAGTTCGCGCTTCCATTCGGTCTCAAGCGACCCCTGCCCCGCCGGCAGGTAAGCCCCGACCGGGTTTGTCACCAGCACCAGCCGCAGGCCGGACCGCCCGTCTCCGTAGCCGGCCGCATTCAGCCGCCGCAACGCTGCAATGGACCGCTCGAACACTCCCTCGCCCCGCTGCGCGTCGGTGTTGAGCTGACGGTAATGGGGTAGCGAGCAGACGACTTCCACCCGGTGGGCGGCCAGGAACCCGACCAGGTCGCCCTGTGACGGTAGCTCCAGCACCGTCAGGTTGCAGCGGTCGATCACGTGCCGCCCGAGCGCCGTGCACTGCTCGACGAGCCAACGGAAGTGGGGGTTCAGCTCCGGCGCGCCGCCGGTAATGTCGACCGTCGGAACCGCAGTCGTGCGCAACGCGTCAACACACTGCGCCATGGTCTCGCGCGTCATCACCTCGCGCCGATCCGGTCCGGCGTCGACATGGCAGTGCCGGCAGGTCTGGTTGCAGAGTTTTCCGACGTTGATCTGCAGGATCTCTATGCCGGTCGGCCGGAACGGGTCGAGACCCGAGGCAACGAGCGCCTCGTCGAACTCGCGGGCCAGCGGCAGTTGGTGCAGCACGGCGAGCTGCTCGCGTGTCGACGCGAGCGGCGCCTGGCGCGCGGCGAGGGTCGGCAGCGTTGTGGCCATCTGCGTGTCAGTGTCCGCACCCCGGACCGAACGACTACCTGCCAGACACCCGCATCACATGCCGATGCGGCCCGCACGGTTCCGCATCTGCACGCCGTGGACGAGGGACGCGCCGCCTCGAATGGCGGACGCCACGTGGACCGCCTCGGTCATCTGGTCCACGTCGGCTCCCTTTTCCAGGGCGTCGGCACTGTAGGCGTCGATGCAGTAGGGGCACTGCACCGCGTGTGCGACGGCGAGCGCGATCAGCGATTTCTCGCGGGCTGAGAGCGCGCCGTCCTCGAACACGGCGTTGTACCAGGCAAAGAACTTCTCCGCCAAGTCGGGCCGATTCTTGCCGATTTCCGGGAATCGTCCGAGATCCTCCGTGTGGTAGTACGTTTCGTGCATGTCTCCCGGCGTCCCTCCTGCCAGGCCAGGATTGCGCTGGCAACCGTCCACATCCATCGTACTCCAAGCCGTCGGTGGCGCGCCCGCTACAGCGGTACGGTCGCCAGCCGATAGACATTGACCGTTTCTGACAGCGCGGCGCGCTACGCTAGAGACCTCATGACCCGACCCATCCGCCTCCTCAAGCTCGTCCAGCTTCTTGCCGGGCAGCGCCGCTACCACGTCGGCGAGATCGCCGAGCGCTTCGGCGTCACCGAACGCACCGTCTATCGCGATCTGGCCGAACTCTCCACGACCGGGATTCCAGTCGTGAACGACGAGTACGGCTACCGCCTGCTCGACACCGCCACCATCCGGCCACTCGCGCTCGACGCGGCGGAGCAGGCTGTGCTGAAACTGCTGCTCGGCAATCCCGCCACCCAGCCGTCGCCAGACGTCACGAGAACGCTGAAGTCGGTCGAGGCAAAGCTGGACGCTGCAACTCTCGAGGCCGAGGAAACGCCGCGCGCCCTGACGCTCGCCGGCCCCGAACGCTCCGGCCCGATCCCGGATGGCCTCACGTCGCTACTCGAGCGGGCCATACGCGACCGGATCCCGATCTCGATCCATTACCGCTCGCTCGCCGGTGGGCGACTTGCGTGGCGCGGCGTCGATCCCTACGAGATGTTCCACCGGGAGAACGCCTGGTACCTCGTTGGACGCTGCCATCTCCACGACGAACCGCGCACGTTCCGCCTGGATCGGATTGCCGAGGCGAAGCGTCTCGCGGGCGTCTTCAGACGCCCGATCTTCAACATCGACGCGTTCCTCGAGAATACCTGGGCGGTCTACCGCGGCCGCACCCTATACGACATCGTCATCCACTTCGACGCCTCGCTGGGCCCATTGATCCAGCAGGGTGTCCACCACGCAACCGAGAGGGTGACCAGGCTGGGCAACGGCCACCTGGAGTACCGCGTGCAACTGTCGCACCTCGAAGAGGTCGCCCGCTGGATTGTGAGCTTCGCCGGCCTGGCGAGGGCGATCGCGCCGGGCTCTCTCGTCACCCTGGTCCGTGACATCGCCGCCAGAGCGCGGGACGCCCACGACCCCGATGCCCGGCCTCCCGACACCCGCAGCCAGCGGCCGCTCCCCGGACTCCCCACACTCGACGAACCGGCGGATCAGCCCCCGTTGATCTGACCTCCAGCTCCCTTTTCGATAGTCGGGACCGGCGGGTCCCTTCGTTTTCCTGGAGGGCGGTGGGGCCACTGACATGTTCTGACAGCACCCCTGCCTACGGTTGTCCTTAGTCCGATCGTGACCGTGCTTGCGTGGTCGTGACTGGCAATCGGCCCCTCGACCAATCCGGGTCGGGGCAACCGGGAGGGAAGACATGATCGTTAGATTCGTCGGACTCTGGATCGCATTCGGACTGCTGACGCCGATCGCGGCCACGGCGCAGACTGCCACCATTGAAGGCGGTGGTGCAGGCTTCGGCGTCGCGGCGCGCACATCATTCGGCACCGTGTCGACGGGCGTCGGAGGTGGCTACACCGCTGCGTCAGTCGCTATCCCGGGCGCGACCTGGCTTCAGCCGCAGGTTGTTGTCAACGGTTTCTCCGAACTCGGCGTTCTGTGGCAGGCTGGCGCCAACTTCAGACTCGGTCCGGAGCGCTGGCTCGCCCGCCCGGTAGCACGGCTGGGCGCGGCGTTCAGCGACGGAGGAGAAGTAACCGGCGGCGTTGGCGTCTATGTCGGGCGCAACGCTGGCGGACTGTTCACGGCCGACTGGGGATCCGTCGAAGGAATCGTATTCTCCGTGGTCCACATGGGCGCCTACTTCAGCTTCTAGCTGAGCCGGCGCAGAATCCCATGCACTCACCAATCCTTCGTCTCGTTGTTCCCGTCCTGTTCGTCGGACTTGTGCTCCTGCCGGAACCTGCGGCCGCCCAGCGCTGGAACGACCTCGAAGATGCGCTAGAAGGCCGGGAACTGGTTCTCAGGCCAACTCTCCAGGGCCGCCGCAAGGTATACCTCGACAGCGGGGACGACAGCATTTTTGCGCTTCACCGGGGAAACCGCCTGTTCCCCCTTCGGGAGAGCGAGACGGTCCGGATTACCGACGCCGACCCCGAGGACGACCATATCGAACTCGAACTGCAGAGCGCGCGTCTCGGCCGTGGCCGTGTCGACTTCTACGGCCCGCCGCCATCAGCCGACGAGTTCGAGAGTTGGCTGGATGAAGTCTTCGAGGTAACGACCGCGGAGTCCGACTACCAGAGGTACGTGGCGAATCGGCAGAGCCGGACGCTGCACATCCGGGGATCGAATCACCTGCCGGCACTGGCGGACCGGCTGCCCTTTTCGACGGAGGCGGATGCGGTCATGGGCGGTTACGACCGCTGCGGGGTCTGTTTTGTCGCAACTCCCGATGTGTCGGACTACGAGACGGAGCGCTCGCTCGCGATGATGTCGCTGCAGCAAGTGCAGTCCGCGTTCTATCCGCTCGTGGATGCGGAGTTACAGGAGTACGTCGCCGGGCTTGGGGAGCAGGTCCTGGCTAACTGGCCGGTTCCTCTGAAGGGCTACCGGTACCGTTTCCAGGTGGTGGACTCCGACCACATCAACGCGTTCGCAGTTCCTACGGGATACATCTTCCTCACCCGCGGGCTGCTGGAATCGCTGGAGAGTGAGAACGAAATGGCGGCGATCCTCGCTCATGAGATCGCACATGTCGAGAGCCGCCACAGCTTCCGCACTTGGCGAAATTCCCGGCGGGCGTCCGCCATCGCCGGCATTGTAGGCCTTCTGGCTGGGGGTACGGACAACGCCGTTGACGACATCGTCGCCGCGATGACCGCTTTCACGGCGAACCTGTTCATGGCGGGTCACGGGCGCGACCGTGAACGCGAAGCGGATCTGTTTGCGAGCTTCTACCTCAACGAGGCGGATGTCGGCGATCAACCGCTGCTGAGTGCGTTCCGCAAGCTCAAGTTCGCTCGCGACGCCCATGACCCATTCGGAGAGGGCGGCGGGCTGTTCGCGAGCCACCCGCACATCGAGGAGCGTCTCGACCGGGCGAGCGAAACTGTCACTGCGTCGTTCCCTGACGAAGCGGTGTTCCAGGGCGTCACAGACAGAGGCGCGCTGGTTGCCACGCTCCGTTTCGACGTGCAGCGGCTCTTCCGAAACGAGCTGGACGTGGTCGCGACGCTTTCGACAACGCCGGAACTTGGCGAAGAGGACGACGTCAATACGATCGACATCCGAGTCGCCGGTCAGCGCATCGAGCTAAGGGAACGCACGGCCGAGAGGATCTTTCCGAGCGATGAGGTCTCGGCGGTCTTCGGCAGCGATAGAGCTCGCCGGTTGATCGACGGACCGATCGAGTCCGTAGATCTGGACTTGCGCAACGTCGACCGATGGGAAAGGGTCGCGGCGGTTGCTCCATAGCCGCCCAACTCACGCTTCCGGGACAAGACCGGCTGCCCTGCTCACACTCCCGCGAGGAGCGTTGCCATCTCGCGGAGGCCAATCGCTTCGATACCGTCGCCGACCGGGTAGCGATCGTCGCCGGAGTAGACGACAAACGACCTATCGACGTGCAGGTCGTCGCGCGCGTGATGGAAGCCGCGCGCCAGCGTCGGCGCAACGCTTCACCTCGATCGCCCATCGCCCGCGGCTGCCAGGCAGGTCAAGCACCAAGTCGACCTCCGCCCCCGCCGAAGTGCGATAGAAGCCAGCGTCGGTGAAGGGCGGCGCAACGCGCAGCAGGTTCTCGATGACGAAGCTCTCCCAGCTCGGGCCGACCACCGGGTGGCCCATCAGTGCGTTGTAATCGTCGATTCGGAGCAGAGCGTGCAGCAGGCCGCTGTCGCGTACGTAGAGCTTCGGCGACTTGACTAGCCGCTTCCGAACATTTGCATGGACGGGCCGCAGCCGCC
Organism: uncultured Vicinamibacteraceae bacterium; assembly: GCA_964550305.1. Lineage (GTDB taxonomy): Bacteria > Acidobacteriota > Vicinamibacteria > Vicinamibacterales > UBA8438 > VXRJ01. The sequence goes on from CAZJYU010000036.1 coordinate 23,747, forward strand.
GGACCATCAGCAGATCGACCAGAAGATCGATGTAGCGACTGGCGGTGGGCGAGCTGATCGACAGAGATGCAGCGAGTTTCGAAGCGTTCAACAGCGACCCATGGCCGTGGGCGAGCATCGTCCAGAGCCGCTCCAGTGTTTCTGCAGGTACCCGCGGCCCGAACTCCGCAACTTCTCTCTGCAGATACGTGCGCACCAAGTTGCCCCGGTAGGCAAAGCTGTCGCCATCGGTGTCCACGAGGAAGCTGAGCGGGAATCCGCCCGTCCGGCGGATCGATGATCAACTGCTCGGGCAGTCCGAGCCGATCCGGCCCACGACTCTGCATCCTGGCGTGGATCGGATCGCAACAGCCCTCCTCGATGCTGTGCGACGCATTGACCGGCCCCCCGTACCAGTAGCCTTGCCGGTCGGGATGGCCATCCGTGGTTCGAGGCAGAGCTCCGCCCGCCGGCGCCTGGCCGGTGGCCGACAGGGACGTGACGATCGCGCACGCGCCAGCGATGACGATCGCGGTGTCGATCGCTCGTTTTCTCATCGTCCAGTTCCTCCTCGAACGACGTAGCCGGCGTATCACTTGTCGGCGGCCAGCTCCTCCTCGGAATACGCGTAGCACTCGTACTCCAGGAGCTGAACGTTCGCCTCCTGCCGGCGATAGAGCGGCATGCTCATGGTCCAAGGTCGCGTGAATACGTTCGGATCCTCGATCGTGGCTTCGTAGCGCAAGTGGTCCGGACCAATCGGGGTATAGCGCTCGACCACGTGCAGAGCCTCGCTGTGGAAGTTGCCGGCCCGATCGAACCAGGTCCGGTCGTTGAAGTGAATGACGTCGACAACCAGCGTGTCGTCCTCCCAATGTCCGCGCGAATCCCCCATCCAGAAGTCGATATGCCCTTCCGGGTGCGGGCTGCCATCCATGTAGATGGTGCGGACGACGTGCAGGTACTCGTACAGGATGAGAGAACGCGGTCGGAGAACTGCAGTATCTGAAACGGATACGGCATGTAGGTGATCCGCGGCACGCCCGGCATGTTGCACTGCGCCTCCGGATCCGCGGTCAGGCGATTCTCGTAATTCTCCTGCTTCTGCGCCAGCGCCCACTCCTGGTACGGAATCTCGTTGCCGACGACGACCCCCTGTCCCGCCGGCACACCCGCGCCCGCCGAGTGGCCCTGGATGTCCCAGGCGGCGGTGTTCACCGCCTGCCAGATACCCTGCAGGTCAGGTTGGCCGTCCGGCGTGCGCGGCGGAACGTAGATCTGCCCGGAGCTGTCCTGCGGCCAGGCGGCGGCCGGAAACAGAACCATCAGGCAGGCGCAGGCCGCCGCCACGACGGCCGGCACGAAACGCGAGAACACGATGCCTATCCCTCCGCGCCGCGGCACAGCCACCCCACATGTCGGACGACTAGA
>CAZJYU010000037.1:0-5298 GCA_964550305.1 uncultured Vicinamibacteraceae bacterium
CGCTCCGGGGCCAGCGATCCCCGCCCGCCCAGCGCGGCGAAGTACTCCAGGTTCTCCAGGCCGCTGAGGTTGCGGTACAGCATCACCTGCTCGGGGATGTAGGCCAGGCGCCGCCGGGACTCCAGGGGCTCGGCCGCGACATCGAGGCCGGTGACGTGCACGCTCCCGGCAGTCGGCTCCAGAAACCCCAGAAACAGGTGAATGGTGGTCGTCTTGCCGGCGCCGTTGGGCCCCAGCAGACAGTAGATCTCCGACGGGCTCACGTGGAGATCGAGGCCGGCGACGGCCTCCACGTCGCCATAGCGCTTGGACAGCGCCCGCGCTTCGAGAGCGGCGGTCGACGCGACTGCCGCTGGCGCGGACCGGGTATCGATCGGCACGACTTCGCTCATGGATCTCGCCAGGAGCCCCGGAGGTACCACCCGGGGCTCCTTCCTCCAACGGAAAATGGAACGCTGGCGCGCCAACGGCGCGCCGAACTACGGAACCGGGAAGCTATGGACGTCGACGATTCGTCAGGCGGGCGGCGCCCGCGACCCGTGCCCGTTGACCTCCGCGTCGCGGGCACACCCCTGCGCCTGCGCGTGAGGTGTGCCTGCGGCCGCCGGGTCGGGGTTGTCGTGGGCGCTGGAAGCGATGAGCGGCGAACCGTGAACGTGGCACAGCACGCAGGTGTCGTCGCGTCCGTCTGCGGCGTCGTGGAAATGAGGCGCGGTCGCGAGAGCCAGCAGCGCGAGCGCGACGATCGCACCCCACTGCAACAGCGTCGACCGGCCTCGCCGCATGGGTTCTTGTAGCGCGTTCGCGCGAGTCCGTCAAGGGCGCGGAGATCGTCCTGCTTCGCCGCGAATCAAGGGTCGTCCTCGGTGGGCGTGGTGTGGAGCTCGATCTCCACGAGCACGCCATTGAGCCAATCGGGCAGCCAGGAGGGTACGGTGGGTCGGAGCCGCGCGAAGACGTCATGGGTGCGGGCCGGGTCGTTCTCGACCGCCCGGGCGTCGCCGTGCAACGTCTCGCCGCGGATCTCGAGGGAAACCGGCGCCCCGTCACCCCGCAGCTCGCGCCACCACCGGCCGTCGGATCCCGCATAGACCATGTCCGTCTCCCGCAGATAGTTCACGGGGATCGTGCGCCCGCTCGGCAGGGTCAACAGCATCACCTTCTTCGCGCGTTCGCCCTGCGGAAAGGCGCGCAACTCGCCCGTCACCGAGCGGTTGCCCAGTTGCGTCACCAGGACGAGGCCGCCGTATAGCAGCACAACCGCACCGCCCGTCCACACCAGCCATTGCATCCTGCGTCTCCTTTCGGACTGCCCGACGGCCCATAATACCCGTCGCCGCGGCCACCCGTGATAAGGTCGCCACGGCGTGGCAGCGCTGCGGCGCGTGCGAGGGAACGCGCGGCCGCGGCGGGCGAGGCCCGGTGTTGAGGTCTCGACCGTGACCTAGGAGGAAAGAGATGCAGCGGATGAGACGAATCCTGGTGCTGGCGGCGGTGGCGGTACTGGCAATGGTGGGGACGGCGTCGGCCCAGACTGCGCTGTCGGCGGACGATGTAGCCGAGATCAACCAACTGTACGCGCAGTACAACCTGGCCCTCGACAGAGGGGACGCCCAGGCATGGGCTGACACGTTCACTCCGGACGGCGTGTTCGGGAACAGTGAGGGGCGCGACGCCCTCGTGGAATTCGCCGAGGGCTTCCACAAGCAGCAGGCTGGGAACGCACGCCACTGGAACACCAACACCCGTGTGACGGCCACCGCCGACGGGGCCGCGGGTACGACCTACCTGCAGCTCTGGAACGTGGGGGCGCGCCCGCATTCGATCATCGTGACCGGGATCTACCACGACACTCTGGTAGAGACCGCAGACGGATGGCGCTTCAAGTCGCGGCGGGTCGAGGTCGACCAACCGGCAGACGGCGGGCAGTGATCACGGACCGGCCGGGCCGTCGGCCGGCGTGATCAACGAACCGTCCCGCCGACGGCCGCCACGTCGGGGCGCGCGACCGGCGACTTCAGGTGCTTGGCGATGACGATGCGCTGAATCTCGCTGGTGCCTTCGCCAATCGTCGCCAGCTTCGCGTCGCGGGAATACCTCTCGGCGGGATAGTCCTTGACGAAACCGTAGCCGCCGTGGATCTGGATTCCGTCGTCCGCTACCTTGACGGCGACTTCGCTGGCGAAGAGTTTGGCCATCGACGCGTGCAAGGTGACGGGGCCTCCCTCCTCCGCCGTACGTGCCGCCCGGTAGGTGAGCAGCCGGGCGGCGTCGATGCGAGTGGCTGCGTCGGCGAGCTTGGCCTGGATCGCCTGAAACGCTGAGATCGGCTTACCGAAGGCGATCCGCTCGTTCGCATATCGGAGGGCCGCCTCGTGCGCGCCCTGCGCCAGACCGACCGAGAGGGCGGCGATACCCACCCGGCCGCCGTCCAGGATCTGCATGGTCTGGGTGAAGCCTTGTCCCTCCTCCCCGATCAGGTGGTCGTCCGGGATGGCGCAGTCCTCAAAGATCAGCTCGCTGGTCTCGCTGGCGCGCATGCCGAGCTTGTTTTCCTTTTTGCCGGCGCGAACGCCAGGCGTGTCCTTCTCGACGATGAAGGCTGAGATGCCCTTCGACCGCCGGGTCGGGTCGGTGACCGCCAACACAACGACGACGTTGCTGGCGCGGCCATTGGTGATGAACACCTTCGAACCGTTCAGCACCCAGCGTCCGTGGTCGTAAGTGGCGGTCGTGCGCATGTTGGCCGCGTCGCTTCCCGACGACGGCTCGGTCAGGGCCCAGGCGCCGATGTGCTCCCCGCTGGCGAGCCGGGGCAGGAAGCGGCGACGTTGTTCGTCGCTGCCGAACCGTGCGATATGCGCGATGCAAAGCCCGTTGTGCGCCGCCACCGACACGGCGATTGCGGGGCAGACACGGGCCAGCTCCTCCAGGCAGATACAGTGGCCGGTCCGTGTCATCCCGGCTCCGCCGAGCGATTCCGGCACCTCGATGCCCATCAGGCCGAGGTCTCCGAGCGCCGGCACGAGCTCCACCGGGAAACGCTGCTCCTCATCCCAGGCGAGTAGGTGCGGGCGCATCTCCCGTTCGGCGAACTCCCGGATCGACCGGCGCAGGAGCTGCCGGTCGTCGGACTCGTCGGGGTACATGGCGGTCTTCCTCCTTAAGATTTATCATATCATCACTTAGCCTTATTACATAGGCCGCGCGCCCCACTGAGTCCCTTCCGTCCCATCGATATAATCGGGCGGAACTCCGGAGGAACAGCATGACGCGATACCGCATGCCGGTCTTACTGGCCTGCCTGTTCGGGTTGGTTTCCCTGGCCGCGGCGCAGCCTCCGGGGTTGGAAAACGGCGAGTGGCGTTATCTGGGCGGCGACGCCGGCCACACCCGCTCCAATCCCTGGCTCACCCAGATCAACGCCGAGAACTTCTCCGACCTCGAGGTTGCCTGGATCTGGCGCGGCGACAACTTCGGGGCCGGTGTCGAGTACACGGTGCGGTCCACGCCGGTATTCGTCGATGGCGTGCTCTACACCGTCGCCGGCCAGCGGCGGCAGGTGGTGGCGATCGACGCCGCGACGGGTGAGACCCTCTGGGCCTTCCGCGAGCCGGAGACGATGCGCTACCGTCGCTCGCCGCGCGCCGACTTCGGCAAGGGTGTCGCCTACGCCGAAGTCGACGGCCGGGGCGTCGTCTTCATCACGTCGCCCGCCTTCTTTCTCTGGGCGCTGGACGCCGAGACGGGGCGACCGCTGGAGGGCTGGGGAGAACCGGTCGACATCGGCACCTTCTCGCCGAACGGGGTTGTCGACCTCATCCCGCCCCTGGTGGCCGACTGGGGTCCGTGGCTGGCCTGGGACGGCCCCTATGACCCGGATCACGGCATTCCCCAGCAACTGGGAATGGTTACCGCCTCGTCTCCCCCGATCGTCGTCAACGGGGTGGTCGTGGTACTGGTGGGTCACGAACCGAGCTACGACCAGACCCGCATCGAGAACGTGCCGGGGGACATCCTGGGCGTCGATGCCCGCACCGGCGAGGTGCTCTGGAAGTTCCACATCATCCCCCGACCCGGCGAATACGGTCACGAAACCTGGGAGAACGACGCCTGGCGCTGGTCGGGCGACATGTCGACCTGGGCTCCGGCCGCGGCCGATCCGGCACTCGGGCTCGTCTACCTGGTGACGAATGCCTCGACCGTTCAGTCGTACACGGGCCATCGGCCGGGATACAACCTGTTCGGCGGCAGCGTCCTGGCCCTCGACGTGGCGACCGGAGAGCGGCGGTGGCACTTTCAGATCCACCGCAGCGATCAGTGGAACTACGACATACCGACGGCACCGATCCTGATGGACCTGACCGTGGACGGCACGCGCGTGCCGGCGCTCATCCAGAACACCAAGCAGGGGCTGGTCTTCGCTTTCAACCGAGCCACCGGCGAGCCGATCTGGCCGATTGAGGAGCGTCCGGTGATGCAAACCCAGGTTCCGGGCAACTACACGGCCCCCACCCAGCCGTATCCGACCCGGCCCGAACCACTCGACCCGATCGTGGTCGATGGGCTGACGGAGGACTACGTACTCGACTTCACGCCGGAGTTGAAGCGCGAGGCGATGGAGATCCTGAGCGAGTTCCGGGTCGGGGGGCTGTACATGCCTCCGCTGCCGTATCCGCACGACAACGACTACCGGAACGTGATCGGCTGTATGGGCGGGCTCAACATCTACAAGCCGCCGGTGGCCGACCCGACGACCGGGATCCTGTACGCATCGCACAGCCGGACCTGCAGCGCGCCGCGCTTCATGGTGCCCACCAACGGCGTCGACGAGCCGCGCGGGTTGCCCGGCCTGTCGGCCGAGGCCTGGCGGGGCCGGGAGCGGCACACTCCCACGACGGGCACGACGGTAGCGGCCTGGGCGCCGGGCGGACCCGCCGAGTTCCCGGCTCAGATCGACGGGTTGCCGGTGTACCGTCCGCTCTTCCAGTCGCTCGCCGCCTACGACATGAACACCGGGGAGAAGTTGTGGGACATCCCGATCGGGGAAACTCCGGAGCGGTTCCGGAACCACCCCCGCCTGACCGGGCTCGACCTGCCGAACCTGGGCGGCACCGGACACTCCATCCAGATGGTCGTGGGTGATCTGCTCGTGCAAACCACCGAGGACCTGCGGGGCCAGACGGAGCTCAGCGAGAACGGCCTGCCGCTGCTGCGGGCTCGTGACAAGCGGACGGGCGAGATTGTGGCCAGCGTCGAGGTGCCGGTTCCGGGTCAGTACGGCATGATGACCTACCT
>CAZJYU010000037.1:5398-25016 GCA_964550305.1 uncultured Vicinamibacteraceae bacterium
TACTGGAGGGGACCTGGGAACTCGTGGAGTGGCACGTCGACGGCGAAGTGCTCCGTCCGCCCGAGATCGGCGGTCGCTGGATGAATCACGACGGCGTCGTCGTCGCCACATTCCACCGCAACTCGGCGGGCGCGTTCGAATCGTTCGTTGGCTACGGCACCTACGAGATGGACGCCTCGAACTGGAGCTATACGTACGAGCGGATCGAAACGGCGCGTGGACGATCCTTCGGGGAAGCCGCCGTCAACGTGACGGGACCGGGGGAACCGCGGCGCTTCACGATTGTCCGCGACGGGGACGCGATCTTTCTCGAGGGAACGGACGATCGACGCGAGTACGTGGACGGCTACTTCTCTTTCTTGCCGAACGGCGCGTTGCTGCGCAAGTACCGCAAGGTCGCCGAGTAGGGAGGCCGCGCTCCCGCCGGCATCCCAAGCGGTTAAGGCGGCGTGAGGGACTGCTAGCGGCTGGCCAGCCGCCGAATGCCTCCGCCGAAGGACGCGCCTCCGACCGGGGCCGCCTCGCCAATCCGAGTCATCGTCGACAGGTCGAACGTGACGAGATCGCCCGCGCCCTCGTTCATGACGTGGAGCGTGTTGCTGTCCGGCGAGAACAGCGGAAAGCCGTGACCAAAGAACTCCTCCGGCGTCGTGCGCAGCGTGCTGACGACCTCTCTCGTGTGGGCGTCGATGATCGTGACTTCCCGACCGTGAGTCCCCGCCACGTAGCGACCGTCCGGTGACACCGCGACGCGTCCCGACCGCTGTTCGTTCGGCGGCCGGATCACGTCGATCACTGCATGGGTGTCCGGGTCGATCACGGTCACCGATCCATCGCCGTCCCCATTGATCCAGATTTCCCCGCGCGGCCCGCCGAAATCGACTCCGGCGGGGCGGCTGCCGTCATGCATCTCGATCACGTCGACCACGGTGTCGGTGGACGTATCGATGACCACGACGCTGTCGTCGCTGTTTCGGGTCGGGTAGTAGAGGTGGCCGTTCGTCGGGTGCACCCAGAGGTAGTTGCCGGCGATTACGGTGTTTATCTTCTTGACCACCGTACCCGAGGCGACGTCGTACACCACGACGCCCGGAACCTGGGCGAACTCGACCGTGATGTACAGCTTGCTGCCGTCGGCGCTCAGGGCGAGTCCGTGGGGGTCGGCGGACGTCGACTCGCGCTCGCCGATCCGGGCAAACCGGCGCACCTCAGCGGGCCTCGAGAAGAACTCCGACTCGATGACGCCCGTCTGCTCGAACGTCTCCAGGTCGAGAATGAGGACCTGCCTGGCATAGGGCACAGACACATAGAGCGTTCGGGCGTCCGGGCTGATCGCTGCTTCGTGCGGCTCGCCGTACCACTCGCGCGGAATGAAGAACTCTCGCAGCGTCTGGCCACTCTCGGGATCGATCTCGGAGACCTTGTTGTCCGTATGGCTGAGCGCGATGATCGTGTACTCCTGCGCGAGCGCCGGATGAGCCACGAGCAGCACAAACCAGCAAAAACACAGCTTCTTCAGCATGGCCCTAGTATCCTACAGGGCGGGTGTGACAGGAGGAGCCATGGGGAGTAACCGGAACGGCCCGTGCGAAGGCCACCGGCGAGCAACGGCGGCGCTTTTCGCCGTCCTTGTCCTGGCGGGCATGGCCTGCTCGCCGGGCGGCGGCGACGTCACCGCGCGGCTGGCGGATCAGATGCCCGAGGACGTGGACGATCCCCTGCTGAGATGGCCGCTGCCGCCTGGCGCCGAGCGGTACGGCGCCATTGATGGACGCCGAATGCACCGCGATGTCGTCGAGCAGGCCGAAATCTCCCGCCGGCATCGCGACGAGGTCAACTCGCAGTTCTGGGGCCGGATCATCGGTACCTGGTCGGACGCCGAGCACGCTCGGTGGCTGGAGGCCAGGTTCAGCGAGATCGGGCTCGAGGAGGTTCGGATTCAACCACTGGACCTGCTCCCGCAGTGGATGCCCCAGTCGTGGGAGGTGGAGGTCACGGCCGGCGGCCAAACCCAAATTCTCGAATCGGCGCAGCCATTCTATCGCTCTCCCGGGACGCCGGCCGGCGCTCTGGAGCTCGAGGCGGTCTACGTGGGATTGGGCACCGAGGCCGACTTTGCCGGGCGCGACGTGCGCGGCAAGGCGGTTTTCACCTACAGCATGCTTGGCGCGCCCGCCACCGGCGCGGTCCGGCGGGCGGCAGAGAAAGGCGCGGCGGCCGTGTTCGATTCCCACATGCTGCCCGGCAACATGAAGTATCAGGCCTACCCGTCGGGCACCGACCTGCCCGCCTTCACCATCGGCAGAGATGACGGGGATCTGGTCCGCGAGCTCCTGACCGCCGCGGGATCCGGCCCGGCGCCGCGCGTGCGCATCCGGCTCGACGTCGAGATGACGCCCGACCTCCAGACATCTCTGGTGTGGGGCACGCTGCCGGGCGCCACCGACGAAACCATCTACGTCATGGCGCATCGCGACGGGTGGTTCGATGCCGCCGGTGACAACGCGTCCGGCGTGGCGTCAATGATCGGACTCGCGGAGTTCTACGCCGCCATGTCCCGGGCCGACCGACCCCGCACGCTCGTGTTCCTCGGGCTGGACGGCCACCACAACACGGGCGAGGGCTCGACCGCCGGCGGCCGCTGGCTCGTCGAGCACCGGGACGAGCTGTTTGACGAGACCGCGCTTGTGATCAACGCCGAGCACCCGTCGACGGTTCAGACGCAGGTCCGGCCCCGCTATCTGCGGCGCGACGAGATCAGTTGGTCCAACACCTACATGCCGCAGCAGTGGTACGCGGGCGGCCCGTCCCGGCCCAACCTGCGGGCCATTGCGGTGCGCGCGTTCAAGGAGTTCGGGGTCAGTATCCTGCTGGAACCGAATGACCGGCCTCCCGCCGGGGACCTTGGACGCCTGTATCGCTTCACGCCGGGCGTGGCGACCAGCGAGTTCTTCCACTATTTTCACACCGATCTCGAGACGCCGGAGACGGTGCCCTGGACCGGGCTCGAGGCGACCACCCGTGCCTATGCGCGGATCATCGACGAGGTCAACCGGCTGCCTCTGAGCGATCTTCAGCGGCCGGAGGAGCCGGCCGACTGACCCGGGGTATAAATTCGAGAGTTCGATCCAGGACGTAGGTACGACCTCAGGAGGGTGAGCATGAGCGAAGAGTCACGGCCCGCGGGGGCATCGTCGAAGCCCATCAGAAGGATCCTCGTCGGCATCGCGGCCACATTGGCGTTGATCGTCCTGGCCGGAGGTGTCGTGTGGACCGTGAACTGTCCCTGCGAGACCACTCCGGGCTTCATCTTGTTGGGCGACGCCAACGAGGAGCCGGTTTCCGACTGGAGTTTTGCGAACGACGTCTCGCTGTGCCAAATCCAGATAGGCATCTGGTTGAGGCCCCATTCGGTGAACGTCAACTGCATGGCGACCCCGGATGGCGCGCTCTTCATCAGTTGCTCGGTCGGCGCGCAAAAGTACTGGTGTCCGCGGGTGGGCGAGGACCATTCAGGACGCCTCCGGCTTGATGGCGTCATCTACCCGGTCATGCTCAACCGGGAGATGGACCAGGCCGCGCTCGATCGGGTGTGGGCGGCCCGGATCCGGAAACTACAGAAGCCGGCAGTCCAGGCGCGGCAACCTGGCGGCGGCGGCGAACCGCCTCCGCTCGATACCCCGCGGCCGGACAGTTGGTGGACCTTCCGCGTCGAGTCGCGCTCGTAGCGGCCGAGCGCGTTAGCTGACGCCGTGCCCGCCCATCGTGCCCGGCTGCTGGTGCTCGCGCTGCTGCCGGGTATCGCGTGCGTTGCGGACGGCCCGCGGCCAGACCCGGCCGCTTCGGCCCCGACCGTCCGGTTGTTCACCGGCGGGCGCGTGATCGTCGGTGACGGCCGCGTGATCGAGAGCGCGGCCTTCCTGGTGCGCGACGATCTGATCGTGCGCGTCGCGAGCGCCGGCGAGGTGCCGGCGCCGCCGGAGGCGATCGTCGTCGACCTGACCGGCCAAACCGTGATGCCGGCGCTCGTGAACACCCATGCGCATCTCGGCTGGGAGCAGTACACGAGCTGGGGCTCCGGCAACTTCACCCGCGACAACCTTATCGATCATCTCCACCGCCACGCCTACTACGGCGTCGGCACCGTCATTTCCACGGGCAGCGACCTCGAGGAAATCGCCCTCGAGGTCCGGCAGGCGCAACGGCTGGGCGAGGTCGGCGGCGCCCGCTACCTGGTCTCGCCCGGTCTTGGAACGCCCGGCGGCGGACCGAATCCGAGGTTCACGAACGACGCCGGATGGTGGGGGCTGCACGGAGTGACTACGCCCGCCGAGGCGCGCGACGTCGTGCGGGCCGAAGCCGCTCGGGGCATCGGGATTCTGAAGATCTGGGTGGACGCGCGTGACGAACAGCGAGGTGCGCGGGTGAAGCTGCACCCGGACATCTACGCGGCCATCCTCGACGAAGCCCAGGTGCGGGACGTCCGGGTGATCGCGCATGCGACCACGCTGGAAGACCACAAGCGCCTGCTCGAGTCTGGCGCCCGGCGCTTCATTCACATGCCCTACGACCTGCCGGTCGACGACGAGTACGTGGAGCTCGCGGCGGCGCGGAACGCCTTCATCGTGCCGACGCTCGGCATGGTCACCCGCCGCGAGGTGTTCAGGCGGCCAGTGTACGAGGATCCGTTCTTTCAGGAGCAGGTTCCGCAGGAGGTCGTCACGATGCTGCGGGACGCCGCCGCCGCTGACCCCGGCGCGGCCGCCCCCCGGACCGCCGCGGCCGAGACGCGGGCCCGGGTAATCCGGGAGAACTTCATGCGGCTGCGTGACCGGGTGATCCTGGGGACCGACGCGGGCGCGGTGGGCGACTTCTTCGGTTATGCGGACCACGTGGAGCTGGAGCTCTTCGTGCGGCTGGGGATGACGCCGGAGGAGGCGATCCTGGCTTCCACGAGCCGGGCGGCGGAAGCGTTCGGACTCACCGGGACCGGAAGCATCGAGGCCGGCCGGAGCGCGGACTTCGTGGTTCTCGACGCCAACCCGCTCGACGACATCATGCATACGCGGCGGATCGCCGCCGTTTACCTTCGCGGCGTCGAGGTAGACCGCGGGGCGCTGCGCGCGGCCTGGACCAACTAGTCAACCGTCGCCACGCTACCGGGCCGCTTCGGCTTCCTGCCGCTCGATATTGCGGTAGACCTCCTGGATGTGCCGGATGTCGTGATTCCCCTCGTGGCAGGCGTACTCGTAGATCGGTCCCTCGGTGGCCACGATCGGAATCTCCGCCGTCCATGGCCGGTCCCAGGTGTCCGGGTCCTCGACGGTGAACGTGAAGTGGATCCGGTCGTCGGCCACCCGCGTGAAGCGCTCCACCACTCTCAGGTTGCGGCTGGAACCCTGCCACGCGGTCTTGTCGTTGAAGTGGCTGCTCTCGACCACCAACGTGTCGCCGTCCCAGTACCCGCGCGAGTCACCCGGCCATTGGCGGATCTGCTCCGAGATGGGGGCGCGGCCGTCTATCGGGATGATCCGGGGCCCGTTGGTGCTCTGCTCGGTGAAGATCACGACGTGCGTCGGGGTCTGGAAGACCTGGTGGATGTCGTTGTACGAGGGCGGTTGCATCGGCGGCGCGTTGTAACGGTAATTGAGGCACCGCTCACTGTGCGGCCGCAGCTCGTAGCCGTCGAAGGGCCCGCGGTCGCCGCGCGCCGCCTGCCGTTCCGCCGCCCGTGCCTGGGCCCGTTCGTTGAGCGGGGGAATCCGGCCGTTCGGCGGGTCGGTGATCAGTGAGGTGCGCCGCGTGGACAATCCCTTCGGCACCGTGGTGCCGAGCCAGATGGCGTTGTCGTAGTGGACATAGGTCTCGTCGCGGTGGCTCTGGTCGAGGACCCGCGCCCGTTCCTCCGGATCCGCGATCTCGATGACGAAGCGCGCCAGCGGGTCAGCTCCGTCAACCGTCAGTTGCGACACCAGCTCCGCGAACTCCTCCTCGGTGTAGAACGCCCGGTCGCCCAGGTACTCGGGGCGCTCCATCGGCGTGAACGTCTGCGTGGTCCAGTAGCCCTGAAGGTCGGGCTGGCCGTCCGGCAGGCGAGGCATCTGCCAGTCCGGATCCGCGTTCGGGGCGCTTTCGGACTGGCTCTGGGCAAACGCCGGCCCGAACGCCAATAGACTGACCGCAAGCGCCGTGGCAAGCGTTCGGACGGATCGCTCCATTTCGAAACTCCCTGAGAGGCTCGCGTTGCGCGGATCCCATGATCCCCCATGTTTCCGCCGCTCGCAAGGCCCGCTCGGGGCGCCGTTCGACACCCGGTTCCGCAGGTACCTCGATACGAGTAGGATTGGGCAGTACACGGTCAGAGAGGTGTGCCAATGATCATCGGACGCCCGGCCCCGTTCGGGTTCGTCGCGCTGTGGTTGACGATCATCCTGACTTGGGTGGCGCCGGGTGCGGCCCCGGCGCAATCTCCGCAGCCGCCGCCCGAACCGCCGGCGGACTGGGGGCCGATGTCGATCAATCTGGAGGAGTACGAGTATCCGCATCCGGTCGAGTTCATGAACTTCCCGGTCTATGGGCAGGATGTGCGGATCGCCTACATGGATGTTGCGCCGGGGGGGGCCGCGAACGGCCGCGCCGTCGTCTTCCACCATGGAGGCAGCTACTACGGCTGGTACTGGAAGCGCCAGATCGAGGCGCTTACCGCCGAGGGTTACCGGGTCGTCGTCAAGGACCGGCTCGGCTGGGGGAAGTCGTCCAAGCCGATCCTCCCGTACAGCATGAGCCTGCACGCCTCCAACACGGCCCGGCTCATGGACCACCTCGGCATCGCCGAGGCCGCCATTGTCGGGCATTCGATCGGCGGGCAGATGGCCACCCGGTTCGCCTTCCTCTATCCGGAGAGGACGACGCACCTGGTCACCATCAACCAGATCGGCCTGACCGACCGCCGCCCGGGGAGAGGGTTCAATCCGTTCGACGGCGAGATCGACGCCGATCCCGATTTGCAGGCCGCCTACGAGGCGGACGTGCGCACCGACACGCGGCGCTACGTGGAGTGGAAGCCGGAGTTTCTCGACCACCTGCGGATTCGCCACGGGCAGCGGCTGAGCGGCGACTGGCCGCGCCTGGCGTACGTGCGCCGGTTGGGTGGCAACCTGCGTTCGATGGACACGGTAGTCAACGACTGGCCCCACATCCAGACGAAGACGCTGATCCTCGGTGGCGAGATCGACGGACCGGACTTTCCCGCGAACGCGCGGCGGGCGGCCGAGATCCTCCCCAACGGGGAGGTCTTTCTGATCCCGAACGTGGGTCACAACCCGCACGAAGAGGTGCCCGACATCGTCAACGCCGAACTGATCCGCTTCTTCGGCACCGATCCGGACGCGCCGGCGGGGGAAGGGGATCGCTAGCAGGAAATACGTTCGAGGCGACCGCCTGCGGGCGCTGGGAAGGAGGAACGATGCCTGGTGACGGGACGCAAACCAGAACCGCGTCGAGCCGACGCGGCTTTCTCAAGACAGCCACACTGGGTTCGGCCGCGGCCGTGCTTGCACCGGAGACGGTGGCGGGACAGGGCTCGGCCGGGCGGAGGCTGGGCGCTGGCGTAAGCGGCTACGGGGAACGGTCGGGTTTCGAGACGGCGTTGCGCGACGCGCGTTCCTCCCGTTACAACCAGGCCGCCAGCAGCCGAACGCCGCTCCAGGATCTCCACGGCGGCATTACTCCGTCGGCACTCCACTTCGAGCGGCATCATTCCGGGATTCCGGACATCGATCCGGCCGAACATGAGTTGCTGGTCGACGGACTCGTCGAGCGTCCGCTGGTTTTCTCAATGGACGACCTCCGGCGGATGCCGGCGGTCAACCGCGTCTATTTCGTGGAATGCTCGGGCAACGGCCGCACCAAGTGGTCGCCGGCCCAGCCGGACACGGACGCCCAGACCGCGTTCGGGATGACGAGCTGCAGCGAGTGGACCGGCGTGCCGGTGTCGGTCCTGCTCCGCGAGGCGGGCGTGCGGGATGACGCGGCCTGGCTGGTGGCGGAGGGCGCCGACGCCTGCCGGATGACCCGGAGCGTACCCCTCGACAAGGCGCTGAACGACACGCTGGTGGCCTACGGGCAGAACGGCGAGGCGCTGCGGCCAGCCCAGGGCTACCCCGTGCGGCTGCTGATTCCGGGCTGGGAGGGAAACATCTCGATCAAGTGGCTGCGCCGGCTGCGGGTCGTCGATCAGTCGTACCTGACCCGGGAGGAAACCTCCAAGTACACCGACCTGATGCCGAGCGGCGAGTCCCGGCAGTACACGTTCGTCATGGAAGCGAAGTCGGTCATCACGCGGCCGTCCGGTGGCCAACGTCTCGGCGGCCCGGGATTCCACCAGATCAGTGGACTGGCCTGGTCGGGCCGCGGCCGCGTCACCCGGGTGGAGGTGTCGACCGATGGTGGCCGGTCGTGGGACGCGGCGCAGTTGCAGGAGCCGGTATTGCCGCTCGCCCACACGCGGTTCCGGCTCGACTGGCGCTGGGACGGAGCGGAGGCGATCCTGGCCTCGCGCTGCATCGACGAGACAGGCTATGTCCAACCGACCCGCGAAGCGCTGATCGCGGCGCGCGGCACCCGGTCGAGTTACCACAACAACGCCATCCAGGCCTGGCGCGTCGCCCGAGACGGCGCGGTGGAGAACGTCGATGTATAGCCGGAAGCCGCCTACGGGCGTCACCCTCCGGCCACCGGCCCGCGCGGCAATCTGGGCGTTTCTGTGCGCAATGGCGTGTGCGGGGGCGGCCGCCGGGCAGACGCTCGGAGTCGGCCGCCCCGCGACTCCGGCGGATATCGAGGGCTGGGGGGCGATCGTGGGGCCCGAGGGAGCCGAGTTGCCGCCGGGAGGCGCCACCGCCGCCGAGGGCAAGGCGGTCTATGACCGTCGTTGTGCTTCGTGTCACGGCGCGACTGGCACCGAAGGCCCGGACGATGTACTGGCCGGCGGACAAGGGTTGCTGGCGACGGAAGGAGCCCGGAAGACCGTCGGTAGCTACTGGCCGGTTGCCACGACCCTCTGGGACTACGTGTACCGCGCCATGCCGTTCAACCAGCCCGGCTCGCTGACCGCCGACGAGGTCTACGGCGCGGTGGCCTACGTGCTGTTCCTCAACGATCTCGTCGGCGAGGACGATCGGGTCGACGCTACCACGCTGCCGCGCATCGAGATGCCGAACCGGGACGGGTTCGTGCCCGATCCGCGTCCGGACATCGCCCCGCAGTAACGCTTCCGGGACACGCGGGTCAGTCGTGCAGCCGCACGGCCAGGAGGGCACGATGCGCTCGGCACAGGGACGCGTCCGCGGTCTCGCGGCGCTCGCGCTCGCTACGGTCGCGGTGCTGGCCACGGCACCGCGTCCGGTCGCCGGGCAGACCATCCGCATCGAGCGCCTGCTCGATGCTCCCATCATCACTCCGGACATGGACGAGCGGATGGGCGCCAACATCGCCGGGCCGTCCCTCATCCGCGTGCCGGACTGGGTCGAGGATCCCCTGGGCCGCTACTACCTGTACTTTGCGGATCACCGTGGCGTCTACATACGGCTGGCGTACGCGGACGAGTTGACCGGGCCCTGGACGATGTACGAGCCGGGAACGTTACGCCTCGATCAGTCGCACTTCCCGACCACCTGCCCGCCCTGCGCCGTCGACTCGCCCAACCCGGAAGGGGCGTATGCGCACATTGCCTCGCCGGACGTGCACGTGGTCGACGAGCGGCAGGAAATCGTCATGTACTACCATGGGCGCGAGCGGGGCCCGCAGGTGACGCGCGCCGCGGTCTCGAGCGATGGCCTGCACTTCGAGGGCCGCCCCGAGATCCTCGGCCGCCCGTACTTCCGCGCGTTTCGCCACGACGGCTACGTCTACGCGCTGGCGATGCCGGGCGTGATGTACCGGTCGCGCGACGGTCTGACCGACTTCGAAGAAGGGCCGAATCTCTTCAACCCGAACATGCGCCACTCGGCTTTGATGAAGCGCGGCGACCGGCTCTTCGTCTTCTGGACCGAGCGCGGCGACGCACCCGAGCGCGTGTGGCTGGCAAGCATCGACCTGACCGGTGACTGGCGCGACTGGAAGGCGAGCGAACGGGTGGAGGTGCTCCGCCCGGAACGGCCGTGGGAAGGCGCGGACCTGCCGATCGAGCCGTCCCGCGGCGGCGCCATCAACGTGCCGGTAAACCAGTTGCGCGACCCGGCGATCTTCGAGGAGGACGGCCGCGTCTACTTCCTGTACGCGGTCGCCGGCGAACGCGGGATCGCCCTCGCCGAAGTGCGTCTCGACCCGTAGTCGCGGGTCGAACACACGGGACTGGACAAGGCTGCTTCAGTCGACACGGCGGAAGTTCGGTCCGGCGCGCCGGCCGCGGCGTAGTCGTCATCTAACCGGCGCGAGTCTTAGCGTTGCGGCGGTAGCGGCTCACCACGTACTCGTCCACCCAGCGGCGGGAGCTGCGCCAGTGACCGTCGGGGCCGCGCGTGGCTCGCAGCCGGCCGCGTTCCGCTGCGGCCCTCAGCGCCGACGCCTTCATGCCCGTTGTTTCGAGTGCGGCCAGTGGCACGAGGCGCGCGGGGCCGGCGACTGCCGGAATGACGAACCGGTGCAGGTTGTTGAGTATCGCGCGCGCAAGCATCTCTCCCAGAAGGCTAGGCTCGCCGGCGTCGGCCCGCCGCAGCGCCTGGAGATAGCGGGCACGGTCACGCTTGTAGATGATCGCCGGCGGGTAGCCGTGCCGGACGAGTACGAGGTTGAGGATCAGCCGTCCTGTCCGGCCGTTGCCGTCCAGAAAGGGGTGGATCTGCTCGAAGCGGCAATGGGCGGCGGCGAGCGACTCGGGGAACGTAGCCTCGGTTGCTTCGAGTGCTCGCGCGAGGTCGCGCTCGAATGCGGCGACACCTGCCACGCGGGGGACAGGGCCGCATGGTGCACATGCCGCACCTCCTCCAGAGCCAGGATCCGTTCGGGATGCGCGGGCCCCGCAGGACTGATCGCCTGACGATAGACCCAGTCCGCGGCGTCGGCGTAGCCGCGCACTTCCATGTACTCGTGCAGTTCCTTGCTGCCGACCGCCCTTCCTTCGCTGAGGAGTCGCTCGACTTGCTTCAGAACCAGGGTGTTCCCTTCGATGGCGGTGGAATGGTGGGCTTCTTCGTACCAGATGCCACGCCAGATGCCGGCGGCTTCCGCTTCAATCGGGCTCGGCAGACCGCCCAGTCGTTCCCGCAACTCCGCGATCTGAATCGCGAGCTGGTGGTAGATGTCCGCGCGCCGGGGCCGGCCGCGGTTCTGCGGAAAGTGTTCGGCCATCAGGGACTAAATTCACCGAACACTTTCAGGGTTTGTCGAGTGCAGCGAAAAGTGAATTTACCGAACACTTTCATTCGGCTACAGCCCAGAAGAGATGCTTCACAGGTGAACCGGCGCTACGCGCGACGCAACGCGATCAGAGGGCGCGTTCGAACAGAGCGAGGAGGCGGCTCCACGCCCGCTCCGCCTGGGCCTCGTGGTACACCTGCGTGTCCGGCGGGCACCAGCCGTGCAGCGCGCCCTCGTACACCTCGATCTCCGCCGGCAACCCTGCCGCTTCGAAGGTGTCGCGCAGGACGTCCTTTGCCTCCGGCTGGTTCTCGTCGTCGTTCTCAGCGATTGCGAACAGGTAGTGGGCCGTCATCTCCGGCACCAGCAGATGCGGACTGTTGGGCTGATCGGTCACAAGACCTCCACCGTGGAACGAGGCGCCGGCGCCAATACGGTCGGGCAGCGCGGCCGCCGTCCGCATGGTTATGGGGCCGCCCATGCAGTAACCCATCGTCCCCATCTTCCGGTTGCTGTCCACCGACGACTGGCTGTCGAGGAAGCCTACGAAGGCTCTCGCATCCCGCACGTTGGTGTCCGCACTCAGGCTTCGCATCAGCGGCATGAGCGTTTCGCGCAGCGCGGCGAAGTCGGTGCTGTCCACGACGGGCGCCCGCTGCGTCCGGTAGTACGGGTTGACGACCAGCACCGAGTAGCCCGATTCGGCAAGCCGCTTGGCCATCTCGCGCTTCGCGGGCCGCAGACCGAAGGCGTCCGGCCAGATCAGAACACCGGGATGCGCCCCGCTGGAAGGGTGCACGAAGTAGCTGTCGCAGGTGCCGTCAGGGGTCGTGACGTCGATTTCGGCCTCCGTCACGGCCTGGGCGTTCGCCGGCCGCGGCAGCAGCATTGCCAGACCGGCTCCCGCCGATACCGCCCCGAACTCGCGCCGCGTCAGTCCTTTCGCGCGCAGGTGCTTCGTGGCGTCGGCGTCGGTTCTCAAGTCACACATGTGGGCCTCCTTGCTGAAAACGCTTCCCGGGGAACCTTGGTAGAACTCTCCGTTGCTGATATTACGACAGCCGGCCGGGGCCCGTTTCGTTCGGATGCGGGCGCGGGCCCGTCAGGAAACCCGGCGGTGTTCGTGATCGCTGACGGGGGGCGGCCCGCGAGGAGTGGTTCACAGGCGCTTAGTCGGGCGCCGGGAAGTACGCGATCATCCGGCCCCGGTTGGTCCCGAGCCACATCTCGTCGCCGATCCGAATGGCGGCGGTGGAGGCCGCGAAGCCGTCCAGCCGCGGATGCTGGAAGATGCGGCGCACCTCCAGCGTCTGCGGATCGATGACGGCGACGTTCGAGGTCTCTTCCGGCGTGCCGAAGTTGCCGTGGCCGGCAGCGAGGATCCGCGCCCCGCCGTCCACAAAGCGCAGGTTATCGGGCCGGAACCCGATTGGCACGACGTCGCGCTGCTGCGTGGCGCGGTCACGCGAGAGGCGCGTGAGCTTCTCGCCCCGCCAGCCGGCCACGTACAACCACCGCCCGTCGGGGGAGATCTCCAGGCCGTTCGGCGTGGTGTCGTCGGTGCCCGGGATGACCGACCAGCCGTCCGCCGTGCTCCACTCCCAGACGTCGCCGGTCGACGTGCTCGTCGCGGCGAAGCCCCCTTCGGGGAGCGCCACCACGGAGTTGAGCCGGAGCCCCTCCGGCGCCACGGCGCAGCCGACCCACGCCAGCGTCATCGGCGTCGCACCGGCATCGAGCTCGAAGACCTCGATCGACTCACGGCGGCCGTGATGCACGACGTACAGGTCGTGGACATCCGCCGCGCCGGGTTTCAGGTACAGGCCGTGGGCCCGGAACTCGTCCCCGTCGAGCTCGGCCGGATCGAGCGGCCCCGGGCAGTCCGGGTAGGTCGCCGAGTCGAGCCGCTCGCTGCGGTCGCCGGTGGGAAAGAGAACGGAGGTCGTCTTGTCGGCCACGTGTACCAGGTGGATGCGACCCCCCTCCTGGTTCCCGGACGCCACCACCCACTCGGCGCCCGGCACGATGGCGAGGTCCTCCGGGCCGATGAGGTTGCAGATGAAGCGGATGTCGCCGGCGGGTTCGCAGCCGCCAGCTTCCTGGCCGGCCGCCAGCCAGGCGCCGGACAGCAGCAACGACGCGCACAGGGCGATCGCAGTTCGTATTCTCACGATGTCCCTCCGAGGTCAGTCTACCCAACCTGCGGTTCCGGTTCCGGCCCGCGCGGCGGTATGATGAGTTGCGTCGGCGATCCCGGGGCAGCGAGGGCTCGGGGGACGTCAGCGAACGGGACTGGAAGACCCGGCAGGCGGCCGGAAGGAGTGCTCCGATCACCCGTCGACGACTCGCGCTCGTGCTGCTGGCGTTCACGTCGCAACTTGTCGTGCCTGCGCCGGGCGCGGGGCAGGAGACGGAGTCCGCGCCGCGAACGCCGTGGGGGCACCCCGATCTGGAGGGAGCGTGGACCAACACCACCACGACGCCCCTCGAGCGCCCGGCCGACCTCGAGGGGCGCGAGTTCCTTACCCAGGAGGAGTGGGCGGAACGGAATCCCGGCTCGGGAGTATCGAGCTACGACGCCGGCGCCTACAACGACCACTGGCTGGAGAAGGGCGAGCTGTCGATGCGGACCTCGCTGGTCGTCGATCCGCCGAATGGGAAGCTCCCGCCCCTGACGCCCGCGGAGGAACAGCGCGTGAGCGTCCCCGGGGAGGCGGTCGACGGCAGTGGCGGACCTGCCTCTTGGCACGACTTCAACGCCTACGACCGGTGCATCACGCGCGGGCTGCCGGGCGCCATGATGCCGGGCTTCTACAACCACAATTACCGCATCGTGCAGACGCCGGACCACGTGGCGATTCTGGTCGAGATGGTGCACGAGGCGCGCATCATCCCGCTGGACGGCCGCGGGGGCGAGCGACTCACGGTGGTCGAGCGCTTCACGCGCGTCGCCGACGACACGATCGACTACCAGGTGACGATCATGGATCCGGACATCTGGTCGGCGCCCTGGACGGCATCGATGCCGATGACTGCCATGGAAGGCGAGCTGTACGAGTATGCATGCCACGAAGGCAACTACGCGATGGCCAACATGCTCGCCGGAGCCCGCGCGGAGGATGGCCGCTGACGCGAATCGACAAGCAGCGCCTGGCGACGGCGGTAGCGGTTGGTATCCTGCCGGTTTTCGTGGCTTCCTGCGGATCGGCGGGTGATGCCGATCTGCCGGTCGGCGCGGGCGCTGGGGCAGCTCCGAACGCGATCGGCGCGGCGGGGGAGCCCGCCGGCGGCTTGACCCTTACGCAGATCCGCGTTGGCGATTTCACGTTCGATGTGCGGATAGCCGGTCCGGATGACGGCGAAGTCGTGATCCTGCTTCATGGCTTCCCGCAGACATCCTACGAGTGGCGTCACCAGCTCCGCGCGCTGGCCGCCGCCGGCTTCCGCGCCGTAGCCCCCGATCAACGCGGCTATTCGCCGGGGGCGCGCCCGCCGGACGTCGACGACTACGCGCTGCCGCTTCTGGTCGAGGATGCCCTGGGCCTTGCTGACGCCATCGGCGCCGACCGATTTCACATCGTCGGGCATGACTGGGGCGCGGCCGTCGCCTGGGTGATTGCCGTTGTCGCCCCGGAGCGCGTGATTACGGTGAATCCGGTATCGGTCCCGCACCCCGATGCCTTCGCCGCCGTGCTCAACGATCCGATGTCGTGTCAGTACGCCGCGTCTACCTACTTCGACCTGTTTGTGCAACCGGATTCCGAGGATGCCTTCCTTGCCGTCGGCCAGGCGATGCTCCGCGGGCTCTACGACGGCATCGACGACGATGCAGTCGAGGAATACGTGCGGGTGCTCGGGTCGAAGCCGGCGCTCGGCGCCGCCCTCAACTGGTACCGTGCGAACATCGGCGACCGTAGTCTGCGGGGACCTTCCGCGGGCAGCGTCACGGTGCCCACGATGTTTACGTGGAGCGATGACGATCCCGCGCTGTGCATCGACGGCGCCGTGCTCACCGAGCAGCACGTCGACGCTCCGTACCGTTTCGAGGTCCTCGAGGGCGTGAGCCACTGGATTCCGGACCTCGCGCCGGAAGCGATGTCGTCGCTGCTCGTCGAACATGTGACCCAGTACTCCGAGCGCTGACGGAATTCGGCGCTCACGTGCCGGGAGCACACGCGCAACATGGCCGAACGGACCGACTACGAGCTCGGCCAGGACAACATCCGGTTCCTCGGTCTCGACGTCCACAACCCGGTCTTCGTGGTTTCCAGCCTCACGATCATCACGTTCGTGGCCGGTGTGCTGGCGTTCCGGGACGCGGCCGCCGGCGTTTTCGACGCGCTCTACACCTGGCTGACGTCAACCCTTGACTGGGTGTTCATGGGCGCCAGCAACATCGTCCTTCTCTTCTGCCTGGTGTTGCTGGTGACACCGCTCGGCCGCATCCGCCTCGGCGGCCCCGGCGCCAGACCGGACTATTCCGTCTGGTCATGGTTCGCCATGCTGTTCGCGGCCGGGATCGGCATCGGTCTGATGTTCTTCGGAGTGGCCGAGCCGCTCGACCATTTCCTGAATCCACCACTTGGCGTCGATCCTGCGGACCGTGTCGCCGCGCACCGGCTCGCGATCGCCTCCGCCATCTTCCACTGGGGCGTGCACGCCTGGGCGATGTTCGCGGTCGCCGCGCTCGGTCTCGCCTTCGCGGCGTACAACCTCGGATTGCCCCTGACGCTGCGGTCGGGCTTCTATCCGATTCTGGGCGAAGCGGTGTGGGGCCGGTTCGGCCACGTCATCGACATTCTCGCCGTATTCGCCACGCTGTTCGGATTGGCGACGTCGCTCGGCCTCGGAGCCGAACAAACGGCGGCGGGGCTGGCCCACCTGTTCGGCGTGCCGGATACCGACGCGACCAAGGTGCTGTTGATCAGCGGCATCACGGGCATCGCGATGGCCTCGGTGGTCGCGGGGATGGATCGGGGGATCAAGCGGCTGAGCCAGGCCAACCTGCTCCTGGCCCTGGCGCTGCTTGCCTTTGTCCTTGCCGCCGGACCCACCCTCGATCTGTTCACGGGGTTCGCCGCCAGCATCGGCCACTATGCCGCGGCTATCGGACCGCTCAGCTCGTGGGTCGGGCGCGACGATTTCGACTTCCTGCACGGATGGACCACCTTCTTCTGGGCGTGGTGGCTCTCGTGGACGCCCTTCGTTGGCATGTTCATTGCGCGGGTTTCGCGGGGACGGACGGTGCGCGCTCTCGTCGGCTGCATGCTGATCATGCCGGTGCTCGTCTCCGCGCTCTGGATGAACGCGTTCGGGGCGACCGCGCTGTCGCACTATCTCGACGCGGGCCACACCGCCGCGGTCGAGGCGGTGCGGGCGCAACAACCGGAAATGGCCCTGTTCCGGATGCTTGAGGTGCTGCCGTTCGCCGGGATCACGTCGGTTGTCGGCGTGGTGCTGGTGGTCGTCTTTTTCGTAACCTCTTCCGACTCCGGCTCGCTGGTCATCGACACGATCACCGCCGGCGGCAAGCTCGACGCGCCGGTTGTCCAGCGCGTCTTCTGGTGCGCGTTCGAAGGCATGGTCGCCGTCGCCCTGCTGCTCGGGGGTGGACTCGTGGCGCTGCAGACCGCGGCGCTCGCCACCGGCTTCCCGTTCGCGCTGTTACTGCTCGTGCTGTGCTACAGCATCTGGAAGGGACTGCGCGCCTACAGGACCCGGAACCCGTGAGGAGGACGACAGAATCCTGAGGGTCTACCGGCACCGGACGTCACCGGTCAGGCACGATCCGAAACCGCCGGTGGCCGGCAACGCTGTAGACCCCGAAGTCGCGCCGGTCCGTCGTGCACACCAGGTTGGTTCCCAGCTCTTCGGCGAGCACGACCAGGGTGGCGTCAGCGGAGTCCATCGGCAGGTCGTCCTCCGGGTCAACCTGTGCGTCCGCGAGCGACGCGTCTACCTCGACTCCGGAAGGCAGTTCTGTCATTCTGAGGCCTCTCCGGGAGGATCGTCCTACCGCGACGGGAGGCGACATGGACAGGCGATTGCGTCACTTGTCACATCTTACGCGCCGCAAGGCGCTCGGCATGCTGGGTGCCGGAGCGGCAGGCCTGGCATGGACGGGAGGCTGCGGCGGTAGCACACCGCCGGCAGGCGAAGTGGACGGCGGGATGGAAGAATCCGCCGGCGCGGCGCCAGACATCATGTTCCCGGACGGCGCCGTCATCCGCACCGTTCTCGGAGACGTCGATCCCGCGACCCTCGCGGGCGGGGCCACGCTGTTCCATGAGCACCTCGACATCAACCAGAACTATGCGGTTCCGCCCCTGGACGAGGGACGGAGCCGCGGCAACCCGCTTGCCGGGGAAGAGGCGGAGGCGTTTGTCGAGTTGGTCTCCGAAGAGCTGCGCATGGCCGCCGCCGACGGCCTGAGCTGCATCGTCGACGCCGCCATCTATCGCCGGACCGAACAGGAGCTGGAGTTCCTGCGCCAGATGGCGAGCCGTTCCGGCGTTGCCGTGGTCGCGGCCGGCGCCTACTGGCGCGCCCCCTTCCCGGAGAACATCGCCGCGATGAACGTCGACGAGTTGACCGAGCATCTGACGACCGATGCCCGGGGACAGAACTGGGGCGCCTTCGGGGAGGTGGGCACGTCGATGGAGATGCACGAGACCGAGCGCACCTTCCTGCACGCGGTCAGCCGGGCGCATCACGCGACCAACCTCCCGATCCTGACCCACACCGAGCACCAGGGCTGCCCGCCCTGCGGGCTGGAGCAGCTCGACGTGTTCGAGGAGGAGAACGTCGACTTCAGCCGTGTCTGCGTCGGACATCTCTCCGACATCACCTCGGAACAGGATCCGGGCTGGACGTCTCACCTGGAGATCGGCCGGCGGGGAGCCTACATCGGCTTCGATACCGTGGGCCGCCCGCTCAGGTCGAGTGCCTTCGACGATATCCCGGAAGCCGACAAGGTTCGCATGGTGCTGAACGTCCTCGACGCGGGATACGAGGATCAGGTGCTGCTGTCGGCCGACTTCGCGAGCTCGATCGATCTCAAGTCGAACTGGGGGACGGGATTCGCCACCACCATCGTGCAGTTCGTGCCGAAGCTCCGCCACGCCGGCGTGGACGAGGCGACGCTGCGCAAGATCACGGTCGACAATCCGCGACGGTTCCTGGCGTTCGGTCCGAGAGAGGCATAGCCATGGGGAAGAACATCCTCCGCATCGCGATTGGCGGCGCGGTGCTGCTCGCCCTGCTCAGCGCCGGTCCGGCCCGGGCCCAGGCGCTGCCCGACCCGCCGCCCGCCGATCGCCAGCCGGTCGGCCTCTCGTCACCACGGATCGCGCCGCTCCCGGAATCGCAGTGGACCGCCGAGCACCGCCGTCTCGTGGAGCGCTACGCGGCGGACGGCCGCGCCGATAACCAGCTCCACACGCTGCTCAACGTTCCGGCGATCGTGGAAGGGCTGATGCCGTTCACCGCCTATCTCACGGAGGAGTCGACGTTGTCGCCGCGCCACCGGTCGCTCCTGATCCTCCGCGCCGCCTGGCTGTGCGGCAACCAGCCGATCTGGGCCACCCACGCGGCGCGCGCGCGCGACGGCGGGATGACGGACGCCGAGATCCGCCGCATCGCGGAGGGGCCGGACGCAGCCGGGTGGGGTGCTTTCGACCGGACGCTGCTGCAACTGGCGGATCAGTTGTATCTGAACTCGTCGGTGACCGACGCGACCTGGAACGCCCTTGCCGCCCGCTACAGCGAGCACAACCTGATCGACGCGATCGAGACGGCGAACCACTTCGTCGTGCTGTCGATGATCTACAACGCGTTCGGGGTTCAACCGGACAGTGATACGCCCGACCGGCTTCCTGGCGACGTGCCGTACGGGATCACGGTTCCCGTGCGCGAGCCGCGGCTGGCGGTGGCGCGCGTCGATCCCCTGGACGGCCCCGGCATTGCGGTTTCGCGCACGTTCGCGCGGCATCCCGCGTTGGTTGAGGCGCGCAGCCCGAGGGCCGGCTACATCAACCGCGTTTCCCCGCTCACGCCGCACGACCGGGAGATCCTGATCCTGCGCATCGGGTGGAACTGCCAGGCAGTGTACGAATGGGCCAAGCACGTCGGCACGGTCGGACGCGCGCGCGATCACGGCGTGGACCCGCGCGCGGTAGCCCTCGGACCGGATGCGCCGGGGGCCGGCGGCCGCGAAGCGATGCTGCTGCGGCTGGTCGACGAGTTGTACCGGGACGCTAAT
>CAZJYU010000038.1:0-24631 GCA_964550305.1 uncultured Vicinamibacteraceae bacterium
TCTCCTTCTCGGTGCCCGCCACCTTTGCCGTGTAGCCCGAGAGAAAGTGGTACATCGCGCCGGCCGGCGTCAGCCGCGCGATCGGCGGCAATACGCCGAACGCATCGCACGTCAGCATCACGATGTTCTCCGGATGGCCGCCTCGGCCCGACTCGACCCAATGGTCGATGAACGAGAGCGGATAGGCCCCGCGCGTGTTCTCGGTAATCGAATCGTCGTCAAGATCGAGCGCGCGGCTCAACGGATCCATCACGACGTTCTCGAGCACGGTGCCGAACCGGCGCGTAGTGCCGTAGATCTGCGGCTCCGCCGCGGCCGACAGCCGGATCATCTTCGCGTAGCAGCCGCCCTCCAGGTTGAAGACGCCGTTGTCGCTCCAGCCATGCTCGTCATCCCCGATGAGGCGGCGCGCCGGATCGGACGACAGCGTCGTCTTGCCGGTCCCCGAAAGGCCGAAGAAGAGCGCCGTGTCGCCGCCGGCGCCGATGTTCGCCGCGCAGTGCATGGACATCACACCCTTCACCGGCAGCAGGTAGTTCATGACCGTGAAGATGGACTTCTTGATTTCTCCCGCGTAACCGGTCCCACCGATCAGGACGGTCCTGCGGGCGAAATTCACCAGGACGAACGCCCCGGACCGGGTGCCGTGGCGCGCCGGATCGGCAATCATCGACGGGACGTCGATCACCGTGAACTGCGGCTCGTGCCCGCCGGGCGGAGTGCCGGCCGGCTGCCTGATGAAGAGCGCCCGCGCGAACAGGCTGTGCCATGCCCGTTCGGTAACGACGCGGATCGGCAACCGGTAATCGGGGTCGGCGCCGACGAAGCAGTCCTGTACGTAGAGTGTCCGGCCCTCGAGCCGCGCCATCGTCTCGTCGTAAAGAAGATCGAACGCCGCCGCCTCGATGGGCCGGTTGACGCTCCCCCACCAGACATCCTGCTCGGTGGACGGTTCCCGCACGAGGAACTTGTCGTTCGGCGAGCGCCCGGTGTACGGCGACGTATAGCAGACCAGCGGGCCGCTCTCGGCGACCATCCCCTCGTGGCGCTGGACAGCTTCCTCGTACAGCGCCGCGGCGCCCAGGTTCCAGTGGGTGTCTCCGGGATTCGTGATCGGCAGAGGGTGGGTTGCAGCGACCGTCGTGCCCATGAATCGGCAACAATAGCGGCCCCTCGTTCGCCAAGTCAACGCAGCCGGCGCCGGCGCGGACACCGCGCCTCCATGCTACGATCCGGCTGATGGCGGCCCCCGTTCCCGTCACCCTGATCCGCGGCCGCCCCCAACCCGCGCACACCGATCCACCGGCCAGAAAGCCCCCCTGGTTCCGCGTCCGCCTCCCCGGCAGCCCGGGCTACCTCCGCCTCAAGCAGTTGATGCGCACCAATGCCCTGCACACCGTCTGCGAGGAGGCGAGCTGCCCCAACATCAGCGAATGCTGGCAGCATGGCACAGCCACGTTCATGATCCTGGGCGACGTCTGCACCCGTTCGTGCGGCTACTGCAACGTGAAGCACGGAACGCCCGGAGTGGTTGACGAGAACGAACCGGAACGCCTGGCGGCAGCCGTCGCCACGCTTGCGCTGGACTACGTGGTAGTCACCTCCGTCGACCGCGACGACCTGCCGGACGGCGGCGCATCGGTTTTCGCCGCATCGATCCGCGCCATTCGGCGGCGCGCGCCCGGCTGCCGCGTGGAAGTGCTGATTCCCGACTTCTCGGGCAACCCCGGACCGCTGGAGGCAGTGCTCGACGCCGGCCCCGATGTTCTCAACCACAATCTGGAGACGGTCGAGCGCCTCTACCGCGCGGCGCGCCCCGGCGGGCGGTACCGATGGGCACTCGGCCTGCTCGATCGCGCACGGCGCTACCGCTCGGACGTGCCGACGAAGTCAGGCGTCATGGTCGGCCTGGGAGAAACCACCGGCGAACTGATCAGCGCCCTCGCGGACCTGCGCGGGGCGGGCTGCGAGATCGTCACGATCGGACAGTACCTCCGCCCCTCCCCCGCGCACCTGCCCGTAGCGCGCTACTACCATCCCGACGAGTTCGCCGCGCTCAGGCAACATGCCCTCGACATCGGCTTTCGGCACGTGGAGTCCGGGCCGCTGGTTCGCAGTTCCTACCACGCGCACGAACAGGCCGACGCGTATCGGGCGGCCACGGCCTGACGGCTCGCCAGCGGGCACTCTGGAGCCGGCGAGACTCCTGACGCGGCCGTCGGGGCGCCCGTCGCCCTTCACCGCCGGGGACGATGGATGTGCGCGCTCCGGCCGAAGAACGCCTCGGCGGCCTCCCCCATCGTCTCCGACAGGGTTGGATGGGGATGGATTGCCCCCGCCAGTTCCGATGCCTTCACCCGCTGTTCGACGGCGAGCACGCCCTCGGCAATCAGCTCGCCGGCGCCCACGCCGGCGATACCGACGCCCAGCACCTGCTCCGTGCCCGGATCGAGCACGAGCTTTGTGACTCCCTCCGGCCGGTCGAGCGTCAGCGCGCGGCCCGATGCTCCCCAGGGGAACCGCGCCACCTGGACCCCGCGGCCATCCCTCCGGGCCTGGGTCTCCGTCAACCCGCACCACGCCACCTCGGGGTCGGTGAACACGACGGCCGGAATCGCCCGGGGCGCGAACGCGGCGTCCCGCCCCGCAATCGTCTCCACCGCCACATCCGCTTCCGCGAATGCCTTGTGCGCCAGCATCGGTTCGCCGGCCACGTCACCGATGGCGAAGACTGCCGGCTCGGCCGTCCGCCGGTGCGCATCCACGCGAATGAAGCCTCGGTCGTCCCGCTCGACGCGCGTCCGTTCGAGACCCGCGATGTCGGAGTTCGGCGTCCGCCCCACCGCGACGAGCACCTGATCGAACCGTTCCGTCCACTGGCGCCGATCGCTGCCACCACCGCTCCCTGCCGCGCCTGCCTTCGGATCCGACCCCGCCGGCGCGGCCAGCGTCACCTCGATCCCACCGGCCGCCGGCGCCAGCCCCTGCACGGTCGTGTTCACGTGCACCGCCGACGCGATCGAGTGCATTCGCCGCGCCAGGACGCGCACCAGGTCGGCGTCCGCGCCGGGCAGCAGGCTCCCGGTCATCTCGACAATCGTCACCGCCGTGCCCAGCGCCGCGTACACGGTTCCAAGCTCCAGGCCGATATAGCCGCCCCCGACGACGAGAAGCGACGACGGAATCCGGTCGAACTCGAGCGCTCCGGTCGAATCGAGCACGCGGGGATCGTCCAGGGCCAGCGCGGGCGGCCGCGCCGGACGCGAACCGGTCGCGATGATCGCGCGCTCGAACCCGACCGCCGACGCGGTCCCGTCCGTACCCGTCACGGCCAGGGTCGAAGCGTCCGCGAACGCCGCGCGCCCCTGCACGCAGCGGACGCCCCGCTGCTTCGCGAGGAACGCCAATCCTCCGGTCAACTTCGCCACGACCTCGTCCTTCCACGCGCGCAGGCGCTGCGGATCGATGGCGGGCTCGCCGAAGGTGATTCCCCACCGCTCCGCCTCGCGCGCCTCATTCAGGACCCGCGCCGCATGCAGCAGCGCCTTCGACGGCATGCACCCGCGGTAGAGGCATACTCCACCCGGCTTCGGCGCCTCGTCGACGAGGGTCACCTCCATGCCGAGGTCGGCCGCGCGAAACGCCGCGACGTAGCCCCCCGGCCCCGCTCCGATCACTGCCAGTCGTGTCTGCACCGCCTTCTCCCGTTCAGCCGATCCCGCGCCGCACCCGAATACGGTACTGCCAGTGCGGGAGCCACGCCGAGTCGACGGCCAACCGTTTCCGTCGTTGCCACAGCATTTCCGCGACCACTACGATCCGCTGGGTGGAATGCGTGCCGATCCAGCGTAACCGGCGGCTCTCCCTGACGCTGGCGGCGTTCCTCGCGATTGCCGCCGCCGCCCCGGCCGGGCAGGAAGCGGACTGGCGGACGTACCTGGGGGATCGCGGCCGGCGTCACTATTCGCCGCTCGATCAGATTACCCGAGAGAACGTGCACCGGCTGGAGCCGGCGTGGCGTTACGACTCCGGAGCCCTGCGCGACGGCGTCTCCCTCATGTACACGAGTCCGCTGGTGGTGGACGGCGTGCTCTACGGGCTCTCGCCGCGCCTCGTGGCATTCGCCCTGAACGCGGCGACCGGCGACGAGCTGTGGCGCTACGACGCCGATCGGGGACAGACGCATCAGCGGGGCCTGATGTGGTGGGAGTGGGGCGCCGAGACGCGGCTCTTCTATACGGCCGGGCGGCACCTGATCGCGCTCGATCCGGCCGACGGACGCCCGATTCCCGCGTTCGGCGACAACGGCGCGCTCGAACTGACGCCGGAGGGCCTCTCCGGGCCGCTGACGGTCACGGTTCCCGGCATCGTCTTCGAAGATCTGATCATCCTCGGATTCACGACGAGCGAGGATCGGTTTGCGCTGCCGGGCGCGATCTCGGCCTACAGCGCTCTCGACGGTTCACTCAAATGGCGCTTCCACAGCATCCCGCGCC
The DNA here is from genome assembly GCA_964550305.1 of uncultured Vicinamibacteraceae bacterium. Taxonomy (GTDB): domain Bacteria; phylum Acidobacteriota; class Vicinamibacteria; order Vicinamibacterales; family UBA8438; genus VXRJ01. Next base: position 4,497 of record CAZJYU010000038.1, read on the forward strand.
CGGACGACCTCGCCGCCAATACCTGGGCTCCTGGCGCGCTGGCGGCGGCCGGCGGCGCGAACGCCTGGACCGGCATGGCGCTCGACGTCGAGCGCGAGTTGCTGTTTGCGCCGACCGGCTCGGCTACCCCGGACTTCGACGGCCGCACGCGGCAGGGCGACAACCTCTACGCCAACACCCTCCTCGCGCTCGACGTCCGGACGGGGGCTCTCCGGTGGCACTACCAGGTCGTGAGGCACGACCTGTGGGATCGCGATCTCCCCGCGCCGCCCACGCTGGTGCAACTGGAGCGCGACGGCACGGCAATCGACGCCGTTGCCCTGCCAACCAAGATGGGGCAGCTCTTTGTCTTCGACCGGGAGACCGGCGACCCGCTGTTCGAGGTCGCCGAAGTGGAGGCGGCGCAGAGCCGCATCGCCGGAGAGGGCGCCTCACCCGTCCAGCCGCAATCGCCCATCACGTTTACGCGTCAGGAGTTCGAACTGACCACGCGCACCACCGAGGCCCGCACCTACGTCGGCGCGATCGTCTCGCGCCTCGACCGGCGCCCCCTGGCCCCGCCCAGTCTCGAGGGCAGCCTGATCTACCCCGCCTACGCGGGGGGCGCCAACTGGGGTGGCGCCGCCTTCGATCCGGCAACGCAACGGTTGATCCTCAACGCGCAGGAGATCGGCGGAATCGTGCAGGTGCAGCGGGCCGAGAGTCCGAACGCCGACTACTCACTGGACCACCGGACCCGAATCCGTGATGAGGACGGCCTGCCCGGCAACACGCCGCCCTGGGGAACCCTCACGTCCCTCGACCTGGCGACGGGGGCATCCGATTGGCAGGTGCCCCTGGGCGACTATCCGTCCATGGAGGGCGCCGGCTACGGCGCCGAGAACTACGGCGGTCCGGTCGTCACGGCGGCCGGCCTGATCTTCATCGCGGCGACCCCGGATGCGAAGCTGCGCGCCTTCGACACCCGCGATGGCGCGCTGCTGTGGCAGGGGGATCTGCCCGCCGGCGGCTTCTCGACGCCCGCCGTCTACTCCGCCGGAGGCCGGCAGTTCGTCGTCATTGCGGCCGGCGGCGGGCGAATGGGCCCGCCGTCGAGCGCCGAGTACGTAGCGTTCGCGCTGCCCTTCAGCGCGATCCCTCCCCTGCCCCGGACAGGACGGACACGATAGCCGCGCCGCGCGCGGCCTTGCAGGAAGACCCGCATCGATCCATGGGACGCCGTATCGCCACGGGAACGGCCATTGCGGCGGCCGGACTCGGCCTGCTGCTGGTCCACGGCGCCTCGCGCACGACGACGGCCCGCCAAGAGGCGGCGGAAGCCCGGAGCGGTCAGCAGCACGTGGATTGGACCCTGGTTTACGCGGAGGACTTCTCGACCCCGCTCAACGGCGCGGTGGCGCCGTGGATCTGGGACGGTTACACCGAACCGTTCGACACGATACTGGACGACGCGGGGCGGTGGTACCGGAACGACTACGGGCCGGCATGGACCGACGCGCTCAACACGTTCGCGACCTACCGCAAGGAGTTCCCGGCCGGCCAGAACGGCTGGCTGACCGTCTCGCTGTCGGGCCGCGACCGGGATCGCGACGGGGTGATCGAAGCGCCGCCGTCGATTACGACGGCGACGCAGAACGGCGTCCCGGTCGCGGTGCTGGACGTCCCGGACCATACCGGCGGGGCGATCATCCGCTCCACGCATGCCCTCCCTCCCCACTACCGCGTCGAGTACACCCTCACGACCCTCGACTTTGGCGGCAAGCGCAACGGCTCGCTGGAATACGGTGGCCGAGTGAACGGCTACGCCGCAGACGGCTGCAAGACGCAGCATCCCTGGGGCGAGGGTTCGAACACGCGCGGCTGGTCCGGTGATGCTTCCGCCCCGTACTGCGAGTGGCAGGATGTCCGCGCCGGTCCGTACGGCTATAACGGCTTCCACTTCCTGGCGATCGTCGATTTTCCCGATCCCGCACCGCGCAACAATCACTTCTGGCACTACCACCGGAAGGTGCTGATGGATGCCTTTGCCCAGCACCCGGACCGGATCGGGAGCGGGTCCGGCGGCCGGGTCTGCGACCCGGCCACCAACACCTACTACCCGTACCGCAACAGCAGTTTCAACGTCGTCAACCTCTGGATCAACGGACTGCCGAACTGGACGCCCGGCCCCGGCTCACTCGTCAGCAACTCGCAGTGGTTCGTGACGACCTGCTCCGGAGGGCGCGCCGAGCCCTATCTCTCGTCGGCCGCCGAACTGCAGCCCGAACGGATGCCGGACGAGTCGTACAGGTTTGCGATCGAGCGGAGCGCCACCGGCTATACGCTGGAGGTCAGCGGGAACTTCGCCCGGGTCGGCCGGACCACGCTGCGTTTCCACCGGCCGTTCGTCGTCAACGGCGTGCCCATCTGGCACTACAACGTCACCCCCGGCGAGTACGACGGTCGATTCAACGGCGACCTGGTGCAGCGCGACGCCTGGGGCAGCACGACCTGGCCCGATCAGTGGCCGGCCGGGTCGGCCTACCCCGATTACTTCGTGATTGGGGATCCCTACACGAACGCCTACGAGGGCCGCGCCAGTCTGACCGATATCCGGCTCTATCTGCCGCGTGTGGACATCCAGCCTCCCATCCCCCGTCTGCCCGGCGCCGATGCCGATCATCACTGACAGTCGCCGGCAACCTCTGTAGTACCCTCTCGCGCGTCCCCATGAAGGCCAAGTTTCTGGCTGCCATCATCGTCGGCGCCCTGGAATGGCTGGCGAAGCGGTCCCTACGCGTCGAGAGACTGCTGAACCTGATCTTCGAGCGGCTGTACGAGCGACGGTGGCTGAATCAGCCGCCGGCGGCGCACCCGCGATTCACGCCGCAGCAGATGGTCGCCCGTACCGACGTCTTCAATGCCGCCTCCGACCGGTACTTCGCCGAACACGAGGACCTGCCGTTCCTGCTCGGCAAGCCCTACACCGACACGGAGCACTTCGCGCGCCGGTTCTTCGACATCGGCGTCCTCGCACACTGGCTCCGCCTGGCGCCCGGCGACGTGGTGATGGAACTCGGCGCCGGCACCTGCTGGCTGCTGCAGTTCCTGAACCGGTTCGGCTGCCCCACGATTGCCGTCGACGTCTCCCCCACCGCGCTCGAGATGGGACGCGCACTCTTCAAGCGCGACAGGCTCGTCAACTGGGATCTCGATCCGCAGTTCCTTCCCTACGACGGCCACCGGATCCCGCTGCCCGACGCACACGTCGACCGCATCATCCTCTATGACGCGTTCCATCACATCCCCAATCAGAACGAGATCCTCCGGGAAATGGCGCGGGTGCTCAAGGACGGCGGCGTCGTGGCGATGCGCGAACCGGCCGCTGGGCACAGCCACACCGAGGAGAGCCGGCGGGAGATGGACGACTGGGATGTTCTGGAGAACGACATCGACGTCGCGGAACTGGAGCCTCGGGTCCTCGCCAGCGGATTCAGCCGCATGACCGTCGTCCCTATCGATCTGCCGTTGTCGGTCGAGGTGCCGGCTCCCAGGCTGCGCGACTTTCTCCTGGGGCGCGAGCTCAGTCACTATTGGGGACTTTGGACGACCGCGATCCAGTCATCGACCTACATCGTGCTGTACAAGGGCGAATACCTGGCCACGACCCGCAACCCCGACAACCCCCGGGCACGCATCGCGCCGGCCGTCTCGAACGCACGGGTGCCCGCCGGGCAGCCCCTGGAGCTCCGCGTCGGTCTGACCAACACCGGCGATACGCGCTGGCTGTCGGGCTCGCCCGAGCGCCGGGGCACCACCCAGCTTGGCGCGCAACTCCATCGCGCCGGCTCCGGCGCCGCTATCGACGCGGAGTGGTCGCGCACGCCGCTGCCGCGCGACGTCGTGCCGGGTGAGGAACTGACGCTCGACGTAATGCTGCCGGCGGTAGACACGCCCGGGGATTACCGGATCGTCCTCGACGTCATCGCCGAACACGTCTGCTGGTTCGGCGAACGCGGGTCGCCGACCGCCGACGTGCGGCTGACCGTCGCCTGACGCGGGGTGCGGCCCGGCCGCACTCAGACGACGCGGGCCAGGCGATCGGCCAGATGCCGCAGCCGGTAGGCGCCGTCTTCCGGATTGTGGTAGCCGAGCGCCCGTTCGGCCCGCGTGAGGGCGGCGGCGTCCTTCATCGGCTCGAACTGGTGCCCTTCATGCCATTCGTTGAACGAGCAGAGAAACACCAGGAAGAAGCCCTGTCCCGTATCCGTGAGCCACGGATCGGTCTGGAGCTCCAACGCCCACTGCAGCGTTTCGTCGATCTGGCGCTCCGCCAGACGCGCGGCGCGCTCCCGGTCGGACGGCGACGACCAGTCGAGCGGTCCGTCGTCCGGCCGCGGAAGGAATGGCTGCGGCTGGTAGCAGGGATCCGACGGCCGGCGCTGCACGATCACGTCGGCGCCGGGGTTGACGCTGAACGCGGCCGAAAGACCGGTCCGCCGGGCGCCGACGGCAATGCCCAGCCACTCCGACCGGTCGATGAACGGGCCGTACGGCGCGAGGCCATCGAATCCCGCCGCGCGGACGTCCTCGGCCGCCCAGGAGTCCGACAACAGGGTCAGGGTCGGGAAGTCCGCCGCCACGGTGGCGCGTAACTGATCAATGGACCGGCGCCAGACGTCCCACGGAACGTGGTGATCTATCTCCGCCAGCATGCCGCGGCAGTCGACGCGCCAGCGCGGCAACAGGGTATTGAAGCCCTTGAAGACCGGTCCGCTGCGGCCATCCTCCCGCTCGTTGAGGTACAGGCAATCCCAGCGCCGCCGCTCGCCGTATTCCTCGAGCAGGTACAGCACGTCGTCCGCGAACCGCTCGCCCCGGCGTGGTCCATACGGCTCGAGATGAAACATCACCTGGATATCGTGCGCCGCCATCACGTCCATGATGGGGTGCACGGCCAGGTCCGTGTAGTGGCCGCGCCCCCACCAGGTGAGGTTGATGACGCCCGCGCCCGACTCGAGAATCCAGCGCGCGTGCTGTTCCAGGACCGCCGTGGACGTCGAGTCGTAGGCGCCGAGGCGCGGGACGGTGTTGGCGGCGAGGTCGTGCGGCGGCTGGCGATCCCACTGATCCCAGTGGAGCACCGGCTCGCTCGCATACCAGGAGTAGTACTCGAAGACGAAATGGCGGCGCGGATCGCGGAAGCGACGGTGAAGGTCGGCGCTCACTTCGTCCCAGCGAAAGCCGTCGGGCTGGGCGCCGAAGGCGGTGCCGGCCGGCAGCCGGGAGGAAACGACGGCGCCCAGCGCGCCGAGCGCGCCACGGTGCAGGGCGGTACGCCGGGACAGAGACACGGACACGCTGTCGGATCGCGGCGCGGGGCCGGCCCCGGCCGGCCGGCGCACGCCCGGGCGCCAGCTACGCGGTCTTCTCGGCCGCGGGGCCGAGGATCCGCTCCTCCAGGAGTTCCGCCGCGCGCGCGAACAACTCCTCCTTCGACAGCGCGCCCGAGTCGACCTCTTCGAGCAGCGCCCGCTGAGCCTGGTACTCGACGTTCTCGATGCCCACCTTGCTCTGCAGCAGGCGCCATGCCTTGCGCCGCTCGACGCAGAAGAGAACGAGCTGGCGCGAGATCTTCATCAGGATCGGCTTGTCGCCCTTGGCCGGGAGCGTCTTGATGTAGACGCCGAAGTCGGGGACGTAGGCCCGGTGCTCCGGATCGAGGTGCCGGCGGTAGACGATGTCGTTCTGCGTCAGCCGCACCAGCATGTTCTCGAGCGGAATCAGCCGCTCGGCCTCCTCCTCCTTGATCTTCTTCAAGTGGTTGCGGAAGCGCGCCTCGGTGGCGCACCAGTGCGCCACCGTGTAGCGGTACGACTCTCCGGTCGACTTGAAGCGCGTCTTGTACCAATCCCCCCGCATGTTGGGATTGCCCTTGAGGTCGAGCGCCTCCTGGTACGTCTCGCCCATCCTCGGGTTGAAGACGAACTCCGGCGCGCCGCGCGAATCGCGAACGCGCTGGGCCTGGTCGAGCGCCATGTCGTCGCCGACGCCATGCTCCGGCTGGCAGGTCGTGAAGCACTGCAGGAACGCGGTGCCGCGGTACTCGAGCGCGTCGAGGATCGAGCGGAACAGCTTGGGGGCGTTCGCGATCGAGACCTGCGCGACGAAAGGCGAGCCGTGTCCGGCGAGGAACGTCTCGGCCACCGTCTTCTTCTCGACGCACTTGCCCTGGCTGGCCGCGCCGAACGCGTTCATGTCGCCTCCACCCAGCATCGGCGTGGAATCGGAGTTCTGGCCGCCGGTGTTCGAATAGACCTGCGTGTCGAGCATCAACGCCTTCACGTTGGGGCGGTTCTGCAGGATCATCTTCGACACGTTCTGGTAACCGATATCCCCCATTCCGCCGTCGCCGCCCACGATCCAGACGCGCGGCATCTCGAGGATCTCCGCGTCCGTCATCAGGTTGTCGGAGAAGTGCGTGAACTCGTAGTAGCGCTGCTCGTCGATGATGTCGTCGTCGCACTCCAGCACCCACGTGGACAGCCGCTCCGGAATGACCGAGCGCCGGCCGTGGTCCATGATGAAGCTCTCGCCGATCAGCCAGCCGATCGTCGAGCCGTCCTGGAAGAGCGAGTTCATCCAGGGGTACGGATGCGGATTGTTGGGCGGCGTCGAGCCGTACACGGTATTGCACCCCGTGTGCGCCGCCATCGCCATCACCGACTGTCCGTTCGGGAGGCGGCCGTCGAGCGCCTGCAACTCGCGGTGGTTGAACGCCTCCTGCCGCATGACGGCCGCGAGGGCGCTGACCACTTCGTCGTCCGGAATCAGGCCGTGCGCCTTGAGCCGCGCCGTGGTATCGGCATCCGTATCGCCGCCGAGACCCATCACGATGTGGGCGACGGTCCGGACGAAGAGCCGGTGCTGTTCCGGGTCGCGCTCGGCCAGCGCCGCCAGGCGGGCCGGGCCATCCTGCTCCAACCGGTCGGCCAGCGCGGCCAGCCGATCCGCCTTCGCGTGGAAGACCGGCCGCATGTACGCCTCGGTCACGCCCGCGATCGCGCGCAGGACGCTCTTTTCGCCGCAGCCGGCGCAGGCGCCGTCACCCGAGACCAGCGCGTCGTAGTTGCGCCGCACCATCATCAGGTTGCGCAGCGTCGCCGTCTTCGAGTCCGTCGGGTTCTCGTTGTTGTAGAGCCCGAGGAACTTCTGCGACGTGTCCGGCAGCAGATCGAGGAACGCCGTGCCGGTCTCGTGGTCGGCGTTCACCTCCTCGGTCTCCTGCACCATGCGGAGCGCGTCATGGTCGCCGCAGGCGGTGACGCACGCCGCACAGCCCTTGCAGAGATCCGAGACGAAGATGGAGAAGATGCCGCCGCTACCCGGGCTCTTCCTTTCGGCCGACTTGAAGATGGCGTTCACGCCCGAGTACGCGAGGGGCTGCTTTTCGATGACGTCGAAGAACTCCGCCTTGGCGGTCTCCGAGAAGCCGTCGACGCGGTTGGTGACGTCGCGGATGATCTCCGGCAGCGGCGTCTTCGCCTTCGCGGCGACCGCTGCCTTCATGCGTTCCCGCGTCTGCGCCTCGATCTCCGGCAGCTTGGCGAGCATCTTCGAACGCTCGGCCGGGTCGGTGACGTAGTTGGCGATCGCGGTGTTCAGGATCGTGTCGATCTCCTGCGAACAGTTCGGGAGCGCGGTATCCGGACAGACGGAGATGCACTCCATGCACTGCGTGCAGTTTTCCGCGATGAAGAGCGGCGTCTCGCGCCGGGCGACGTACTTCGACGCCGTATCGCCGCTGCCGGCCGCCATGACGCCCATCGCGGCAAGCGGCGAGGCGGGCTGATCGTAGCCGTAGTCCGAGCGGAACTCGCCGTCGAAGCTGGCGATGCGAGTCACCGGAGTCCGCTCGTCCTGGCCGTCGGGCGCCGCGTGCGAGCGGCAGGTCGAGCAGCCGCCGCCGTTCGCCTCCGCGCCCTCCGGCATGGCCGCCAGCGGCAGGAGGGGCAGGCCGCGGAGCGACGACCGGTCGGCCGCATTCACCTCGCCGACCGGGATCTCGCGGACGCGGCTGAAGCCCTGCGTCATCACTTCCATGTTCGACTTGACGACGGCGGGGCCCAGACGCCCGAACTTCTTCTGGTACTGCGCGAGCACCACTTCCTCGAACTGCTCGCGGCTGATCTCGAACTCCTGGAGCAGAGGCGAAACGGAGAAGAAGGCGCCCAGGAACGCGTTGCCCTGCATCCGCAACTGCAGGTCGGGACGGTTCGTCGCATTGCGCGCGATCTCGAAACCGGGCAGCGTGAAGACCCGGATGTTGTGCTCGATGATCTGCGAGCGGGCCCAGAGCGGCAGCCGCTCCCAGGCGTCCTGCGGCTCCTCGTCCGACTCCCAGATGAGCGCGCCGCCTTCCGACATCCCTTCGAGGGGGTTGCAGTGCGTGAACGCCTTCGGGTCGCAGCAGAGCACCACGTCGACGTGGCGAAGGTCGCAGTTCACGCGGATCCGCTCCGGTGCGACGACCAGGAAGTAGGAAGTGGGGGCGCCCTTCTTCTCCGAGCCGTACTTCGGGTTGGCGGAGACGTGGATTACCTCCTGCGGCCTGCCGAAGTCGTCCTTCTCGCCGCTCCGCTCGGAAAGGAAATCGTTGAAGTCCCCGATGATGGCGCCCAGGTTCTTGCCGGTAGTGATCGCGCCCCAGCCGCCGATGGAGTGGAACCGGACGGCGATCGCGCCCTCCGGGAGCAGCGACGGCGTCTCGTCCGACTTCACCTCGTAGGGGTGCGGCACCCCGAGCACGAGGAACGACTCGCCCTCGTCCGCGGTCTTGCCGTCGGACCGGGCGCGCCCCTCGTGGACGTACTCGTAGGCGCCAATGATGTGCTCGGGCCGGAAATCGCGCGATCCGAGGCCGTAAGTGCCGTTGAACAGCCGCGGCATCCGATCCGGCGTCACCTCCGGGAACCCGGCCTCGACCGGACGGCCATCCACCTTGAGCGCCTTGTTGAGGGCGGTGCGCGTGTCGCGCCCCATCGGGTTGTCGCCAGCGAGGGGCTCGTCGGTCCGCTCGAGGATGATGACGTTCTTCTTGCCGGCGAGGGCGCGGACGAGGGCCTGTTCCGGGAAGGGCCGGAAGACGTTCAGGTGGATCGATCCCACCTTGGCGCCGCGGGTCGCCCGCAGGTGGTCGACCGCCGCTTCGCAGTTCTCGGCCGCCGAGCCGAGCGACAGGAAGACCGTCTCGGCGTCGTCCGCCTTGTATTCGGTGACCAGGCCGTAGTAGCGGCCGGTCAGCCGGCCGAAGTCCGCGTGGGCTTCCTCGAGGAAACCGAGGATCGGCTCGACGAAATTGTTGCGGCGCGCCACGACGCCCTGCATGTAGTGCTCCTGGTTCTGGACGGGGCCGAGGAGCACGGGGTTGGTCAGGTCGATCATCCGCGGGACGCGGCGGCGGGTCGGGCCGTAGAGCGTTCGCTGAGCCTCGGTCGGGCATTCGATGATGTCGTCCGGGGCGCCGAGGAACTCGCGGATCAGCTCCGACTCGTGCCGGTAGAAGGTCCGCTCGAGGTGCGACGTGAGGAAACCGTCCTGCACGTTCATGCCGGGGGTGAGGCTCAGCTCGGTGACGCGCCGGATGATCAGGGCCTGATCGGCCGCCTGCTGCGCGTCCTTCGCGAACAGGATGATCCAGCCGACGTCGAGTGCGCCGTAGACGTCATCGTGGCCGCAGTGGACGTTCAGCGCATGCTTGGTGAGCGCGCGCGCCACCACCTCGACGACCATCGTCGACGCCTTGCCGGGCGCGTGGTAGTACTGCTCGATCCCGTAGACGATCCCCTGCCCCGATGTGAAGTTGACGACGCGCCGCCCGCAGACCGAGTAGGCAATGGCGCCGCCCTGCGCGGCATGCTCGCCTTCCGCTTCGACCGCCAGCGTGTTCCGTCCGAAGACGTTCAGCCGCCCTTCCGCGAAGGACTGCTGATACAGCTCGCCTCCCTCCGTGGAGGGAGTGATGGGGTAGAAGATGCCCGCGTCGGCGATCCGGGCCTCGGTGTGGTACGAGACGAGCTGGTTGCCGTTGGCCGTGATCCGCTCGCCGGGATACTTCGGACGTTCAGTCATAACGGCTTCTCCAGGTTATTGCTATGCCGGCCCCAGCGGAGCCGACCGTCGATTCCAGCACAGGAAGACCGGTGCCAAACGATACACCGACCCATGGTTGTTCCTATTTTAGCCATGTCCGGAAAAACCCCGCAAGGAGCCGCACCCCGGTCCGGGCCGTTCTGGAGAACCGCGGGCTGCTAGAATCGATTGATGCGGCCCACCACACTAGGCGCACTGCGCGAAGCCGTCGACGCAGGCAAAATCCGCCGGCGCTCCGTGCGGCGCGAACTCCGCGAAAACCTGATAGCCCGCCTCCGCACCGGCGCCCCCCTTTTTCCGGGCATCATCGGCTACGACGAGACCGTCATCCCCCAGGTGGTGAACGCCCTGCTGGCGCAGCACGACTTCGTGATGCTGGGTCTGCGCGGCCAGGCGAAGACGCGGCTCCTCCGCGGGCTCATAGACCTGCTCGACGAAGCGATCCCGGTGATGGCCGGCTCCGACATCAACGACGACCCGCTCGCCCCGATCAGCGCCGCCGGCCGCGAACGGCTGCGGGTCGAGGGGGACGATCTGCCGGTCGCCTGGCTCGACCGATCGCTCCGCTACGTGGAGAAACTGGCCACCCCCGACGTGACGATCGCCGACATGATCGGCGACATCGATCCGATCAAGGCGGCGCAGGCCGGCCGCCAGCTCTCCGACGAACTGACCGTCCACTACGGTCTCGTGCCCCGCGCCAACCGCTGCATCTTCGCCATCAACGAGCTGCCCGACCTCGCGGGCAAGATCCAGGTGGGCCTCTTCAACATCCTGGAGGAGGGCGACGTGCAGATCCGGGGCTACCCGGTCCGCCTGCGCCTGGACATGACGATGGCGTTCACCGCCAACCCGGAGGACTACACGGCGCGCGGGAAGATCGTCACCCCGCTCAAGGATCGGATCGGTTCCGAGATCCGCACCCACTACCCGCAGAGCCGTTCCGAGGCGGTCGCGATCACCGAGCAGGAGGCGTGGGTGGCGCGGGGCGGCGACCGCCCGGAGCCGGACCTCGCCGACGTAAACGTCCCCCCGTACGTCCGGGAGGTCGTCGAGGAACTGGCCTTTCAGGCGCGGTCCAACAAGCGGATCGACGGCCGGTCCGGCGTCAGCCAGCGGATGCCGATCAGTTGCCTCGAGAACGTCGTCTCGAACGCCGAGCGCCGCGCGCTGGCCACGGGCGAGACGCCCACTGCACGCGTCACCGACGTGTACGCGGCCCTGCCCTCGATGACCGGCAAGTTCGAGCTGGAATACGAGGGAGAGTTGCGGGGCGCCGACGCCGTCGCGCACGAACTGATCAGCGGCGCCGTCGGGGCCGTCTTCTCGGGCTGGTTCGACGGCGTCGATACAACCCAGGTCGTCGAGTGGTTCGACCTCGGGGGGACGCTGCAGGAGAGCGACACGCGGGCCTCCGAGGGGCTGCTGAAGGATGTCGCGGAGATTCACGGCCTGATGGACCTGGCGGCCAGGGCCGGCGTCACGCCCGCCGACCCCGCGCCGGACGTCGCCGCCGCCATCGACTTCGTCCTCGAAGGCCTGTGCGCGGTGGGCAGGATCAGCCGGAGCGACGGCGGCGGTTACGCGTCGATTCCCCGCGCGGAACGTCCGGAACGCCTGCATCCCGAGCGCGGGTTCGACCCGTCCGACCTTCCCGCCCGCACGCAACGGCGCGACGACGGCGGCCGCCGCGGCGGCCGGAAGAAATCGAAGAAGCAGTACTACAACTGACGTGCGTTACCGCTACACGCGCTACACCGGCGATCCCTTCGGCGGCGTCGATATCGACGAACTGGTGTCGAAGCTGTCACGCCTGCTGCTCTCGAGCGGCTTCGACTCGCCCTACGGCGCACACGACCCGTACGGCGACCGCAGCGACATGAGCGTGCAGTCACTGCACGACGCCATTCTGGACGCGCTGCTCCAGGATGGCCTGCTGTCGGACGAGACCCTCGATCAGTTGCTGGGCGATGCGGCCGACGCCGATCAGGCGGAAGGGCGCTCCCAACTGGAAGAGCTGGTGCAGGAACTGATCCGCCAACTGGCGAACCAGGGCTACATCTCGCTGGAATCGAATGCCGACCGTCCCGACGGAGCGGGCCCGGGTCCCGGCCTCGGCCCCGATCAGGATCCGGGTCAGGTCCGCTTCGAAGTCACCGACAAGAGCCTCGACTTTCTGGGCTACCGGGCCCTGCGCGACCTCCTCGGCTCGACCGGCCGGAGCAGCGTCGGGCGGCACGACACGCGCGAAGTCGCCACCGGCGTCGAGGCGGGAGGCGCCTCGAAGCCCTACGAGTTCGGCGATACGCTCAACATCGACGCCAGCGGCACCATCCTGAACGCGGTCCAGCGCACCGCCGGCGCACCATCCGCCACGCCAACAGCCCCGGCCGGGCAGCGGCCCGGGATCGACGTCACCTACGACGACCTGATGGTATCCCAGGGCGAGTACCAGAGCTCGTGCGCGACCGTCCTGATGCTCGACTGCAGCCATTCGATGATCCTGTACGGCGAGGATCGCTTCACGCCGGCGAAGCAGGTGGCGCTGGCCCTGTCCCACCTGATCCAGAGCCAGTACCCGGGCGACGCACTGAACGCGGTGCTGTTTCACGACTCGGCCGAGGAAATCCCGGTGAAGCAGCTCGCCCGCGTCCGGGTGGGCCCGTACTACACCAACACGCGGGAGGGGCTCCGCCTGGCGCGCCGGCTGCTGGAACGGCAACAGAAGGACATGCGTCAGATAGTGATGATCACCGACGGCAAGCCTTCCGCCCTGACGCAGCCGGACGGCCGGATCTACCGGAACGCGTTCGGCCTCGATCCGATGGTCATCCGCGAAACCTTTGCGGAGGTGGCCAACTGCCGCCGCGCCGGCATCATGATCAACACGTTCATGCTGGCGCGCGACTACGACCTGGTCAGCTTCGTCCGGCGCGTCGCGGCCATCTGCCGGGGCAGGGCGTACTTCACGACGCCGCACACGCTCGGCCGCTATGTCCTGATGGACTACATGGACCGGAAGACGAGGACCGTACACTGACCGAAACCGAGACCCTCGTGTCCAGCCCCACGCTGCCCTCCCGGATTCCGCTCTTTCCGCTTCCGAACGTGGTGCTGTTTCCCTGTGTCTTCCTCCCGCTCCACATCTTCGAGCCGCGCTACCGCGAGATGGTGACGGACGCCCTCGCCGGCGAGCGCCTGATCGGCATGGTGCTGCTGCGCGACGGCTGGAGAGAGCACCCCGATCCGAACCCCCCGATCTTCACGGTCGGCTGCGCGGGGCGGATCACCCATGTCGAGTCGCTGGCCGACGGCCGCTACAACATTGTTCTTCGCGGGGTCGAGCGCTTTCGTGTTCAGGACGAGGACTGGTCGAGGCTGTACCGCGTCGGCCGTATCGAGGCGTTCGCCGACGGCCCGCCGTCCGATCCCGACCGGCTGCGCGACGGGCGCCGCCGCCTGGAGGCGCTGCTCTGCCGCCAGTCGAGCGGCAACGGCCACAGCCCGTCCGGCATTCCCCGCGAGATGGCGGACGCCGAACTGGTGAATGCCCTGTCGCAATACCTGGAATTGACGCCGATCGAGAAACAGGCTCTCCTCGAGCGCCCCACCCCGTGCGAGCGCTGCGCCTCCCTGATTGATCTGCTGGAGATGCACCTGCTCCACGCCGACCCGCCGGGCCCGGGCTGCCACGGCGTTCAGTAGCACCACGCCGCTATACTCCGGTAGAGGAACAACGCCAATGACTACGGGAACGCGTTACGTCGTGCTGGGCGGCGCCGGCCTGCTGGCGGCGGGACTGGCGGCGGGACTGGCGGCCTGGTTCGGCAGTAGCCTGCCGGCGCAGGTGTTGGAACCGGCGCGACCCGACGAGCTGCGGTACGTGCCGGCCGACGCCGCCATCGTTTCGTTCGCCAACGTCCGCGCAGTCATGGACTCCGAGTTCCGCGAGCGGCTCCGCGAACGCGAGGCCGAAACCGAAGCGTCCCGCGAATTCGAGGCGCGGACCGGCATCGACATCGATCGCGACGTCGACCACGTGGTTGCCGCCATAGTCCCCACCGGCGGCGCCGATGCCGGGGCCATTGCGGTGCTGGGGGGTCGCTTCGATGCCGAGCGCATCGCGTCGATTGCCATCGCCGGCGGCGGTATCCGGACCACGTATGGCGGCCAGACGCTGATCCTGATCGAGGGGAGCGACAACGATCCGGATAGCGACAGCCTGGCAGTGGCGTTCCTCGACGTGAACCTGCTGGCGATCGGCTCCGAGTCGCTCGTCCGGCAGGCGATCGACGGATCGGCCGGCGGCGCCGACACGAACGACCGCCTCATGGACCTGCTGGAGCATGTCGAAGAAGGCAGTACGGCCTGGACGGTCGGGCGTCTCGAGTCGGTGGACGGGAACCCGTGGCTGCCGGATCAGTTGCAGCCGCAGATGTCGCAGGTATCGGCGTTCGCCTTCGGCGGCCGGTTGAACGGGAACCTCCGCGGGCGGCTGACGGCCGAGGCAACGGACGAGACGACGAGCCAGAGCCTGCGCGACCTGCTGCAGGGCTTCCTGGCCCTCGGCCGCCTGCAGGCGGCGCAACGCCCGGAACTGGCGGCCCTGCTGGACGCGCTGCGGCTGACGGCCGAAGGCCGGATGGTGACGCTCTCGTTCGATCTGCCGGCCGACGCGCTCCTCGAGCTGCTCCCCGCTCCCGGCGCCGGCGCCGACGGCGCGCCCTAGCACGGTCCTCCCGACGCATTCATGGAGATCAAGACCATCGGTGTGGCGGGCTGCGGCTTGATGGGTTCGGGCATCGCCCAGGTTTCGGCGCAGGCGGGCTACACGACGATCGTCCGGGAGATAGACGACGCCACCGCGCAAGCCGGCCTCGATCGCATCGACAGGTTCCTTGCCGCCGGCGTCAAGCGCGGCAAGCTGACTGCGGCGGCGCGCGATCAGGTACGGGCCAACCTGAGCGCCACCAGCAACCTGGAGGATCTTGCGGAGTGCGACCTGGTGGTCGAGGCCATCGTCGAGCAGGTCGACGCCAAGCGCGATTTCTTCGCCGCCCTCGAACCGCTCGTCGGCCCGGAGACCCTCTTCGCCAGCAACACGTCGTCGCTGTGCATCACCGAACTGGCGGCAGCCACCGGCCGGCCGGACCGGTTCGTCGGCATCCACTTCTTCAGCCCGGTGCCGGTGATGAAGCTCGTCGAGGTCATCCGGGGCCTGGAGACGAGCGACGCGACCTACGAAGCGGCCATGGCGTTCGGGCGAAGCGTCGGGAAGGATCCCGTGACGGCGCCCGACCGGCCCGGCTTCATCGCGAACCGGCTGCTGATCCCGTACCTGCTCGATGCGGTTCGGGCCTACGAGTCGGGCGCCGGTACGCTGGAGGATATCGACAAGACGATGGCGCTCGGCTGCGGCCACCCGATGGGGCCGTTCACGCTCCTCGACTTCATCGGCCTCGACACCACCTACTACATTGCGGGCATCATGTATGAGGAGTTCCGCGAGGAACGCTTCGCGCCGCCGCCGCTGCTGAAGCGGATGGTGCTCGCGGGCCGGCACGGGCGGAAGACCGGCCGGGGATTCTACCGTTACTGATGCCGCATCCCATGAACGACGACCGCGTCCGGGACGCCGTGGCGACACTGATCGCCGAGATGGGAGAAGACCCGGCGCGCGAAGACCTGGCGCGCACGCCGGAGCGGGTCGCCGAAGCGCTCCGCTTTCTGACGCGCGGCTACGGCCAGGAGGTCGGCGCGGTGATTAACGACGCCCTTTTCGCGGTCGACTGCAGCGAAATGGTGATCGTCCGCGACATCGACTTCTACAGCCTGTGCGAACACCACCTGCTGCCCTTCTTCGGCAAGTGCCACATCGCCTATCTGCCGCGCGACCGCGTGGTGGGACTGAGCAAGATCCCCCGTCTCGTGGACATGTTCGCCAGGCGCCTGCAGATTCAGGAGCGCCTGACCAATCAGATCGCCCAGGCGCTGCTCGACACGCTCAATCCGCTCGGCGTCGGCGTCGTGATGGAAGCGACGCACCTGTGCATGGCGATGCGCGGCGTCGAAAAGCAGCGGTCGTTCGCACTGACGAGCGCGATGCTGGGATCGTTCCGGACCAACGCGCGGACCCGGATGGAGTTTCTGGAACTGCTCAAGCTGCAGGGCGACCTGCCTGCGCGGCTCGATCCCGGGGCGGGAATGACGTCACCGGCGGCGCCCGAACCGGGCGTGGGAGTGCGCTCCGAATGACCGCTCGCGCACTGTTTGTCGTCCTCCTGTCGGCCGCCCCGTTATGGGCGGCGCAGACGACGCGCATCGAGCCGGTGGAAGTGCGCTGCCCGGCGGTGCTGGGCGTCGGCGTGACGACGGACGTTCCCTTCTGCGACGTCCTGATTCAATCCGACCCGGTGCTCGCCGTCACCGTCGTGCTGCCGCCGCGGCGCGGCGACGCCACCCTGTCCTTCAACCTGCACAATCGCCATACCTATTCCGAGGACGAGGTGCGCACCGGCCGTGCCTACCGGCGCTACCTGGCGGAAGTGGCGGTCGCCACCGCGACGGGCGATGTCCTGGCGCGGCGGTACATTCTGAGCGAGTTCCGCGACGCGACCAACCTGGTCGACCGGGTGACCGGCGGCGCCGGGCCGGAGGGCGTGAAGGCAATCGCGCCGGCGGGCGCCGAGCGCGTGTACGTCCCGGTCCCGGCCGGACTGGACGAGGTCGTGATTGCCGGCCAGGGCCTCGACGTGCTCCGCTACGATCTCACCCGCGACGAGATCCGGACCCTGGGCCGTCCGGTGGCCGTCATCAGTGACGTGCAACTGGAGTACCGCCCACGCGACGACGACTAGCGACCAACCATGCACGACCTAATCATCATCGGCGCCGGCCCCGCCGGCCTCGCCGCCGCCATCGCAGCCAAGGAGGCGGGTCTCGATACCCGCATCTTCGAGAAGGGTGTGCTGGTCAACGCGATCTTCCACTTTCCACCGCAGATGGTGTTCTTCACCACGCCGGACCTGCTCGAGATCGGCGGTCTGCCGTTCGTGACCCCGCACGGCAAGCCGACCCGCGACGAGACGCTCCGCTACTACCGGCGGGTCGTCGATGCCTTCGACCTGCAGGTCGACTTCGGCTACCGGGTGACCTCGGTCGAGCCGGGCGCCTCGCCCGACGCGCCGTTCACGGTGCGGACGCACAGCGACGAGCATGGCGACGAGGTGTGGGAAGGGCGGACCGTATTGATCGCGAGCGGCTGCTACGACCACCCGAACCAGCTCGGCATCCCGGGCGAGGACCTCCCCCACGTCTCGCACTATTACACCGAGCCGCACGAGTTCTACCGGCGGCCGGTGGTCGTGGTGGGCGGCAAGAACTCCGCCGCCGAGGCGGCGCTCGATCTCTACCGCAGCGGCGCCAACGTGACCCTCGTCCACCGGCGCGCCGTGCTCGGCAATTCCATTAAGTACTGGGTGAAGCCGGACATCGAGAACCGGATTGCCGAGGGCTCCATCCCGGCCCGGTTCGAGACCCGCGTCGTCGAGATCCGCCCGCACGAGGTGGTCGTGCAGCCGGTCGCCGGCGGCCCCACGGAAGTGCTTCCGGCCGAAGGGGTCTTTCTCCTCACCGGCTACCTCGCCGACCTCGACTTCCTCCGCGGCGCCGGCATCGAAGTGGCCGCCAACAACGTGCCGAAGCACGACCCCGAGACCTACGAGACGAACGTCCCCGGGCTCTACCTCGCCGGCGCGGTGGTCGCCGGCGCCAACCGCGGCGAAGTCTTCATCGAGAACGGGCGCTTCCACGGCAAGATGGTCGTCGAGCACATCGCCCGGCGTCTGCGCCAGCCCGCCGGGGCCTGAAGATTCGGCGCTACTCCGCTTCCCCGCCCCGCAGGTGCTCCAGCACGACCCGCCCCCGCGGGGAGAGCTTGTAGCCGACGCGCAGGCTGATGGTCAGGCCAAGGTTCTTGAGCTTGCGGATCTGCGGCTTCAGCCAGGCGCGCTCGCAGCCGAGCCGCCCGGCGAGCAGGCTGGAGACGACCCCGGGCTGGTCCTCGATGGCCTCCAGCACGCGCTGCGTCCAGCCGCCTTTCGCGGATCCGGCGTCGAGCCGCCGGAGGCGGCGCAGGATCCCCGCGATCTCGGCGTCCGGGAGCGCCGCCTGCTCGCGAAGCGCGATGCGCGGGTCGGCGCCCCCGAACTCCACCGCGATCCGGTAGAGGCGGCTGCCCTGCCGCACCGGGAGATCCGCCAGGAGCGCGGCGCGCGAGGAGTAGCCTGCCGCGGCCGCGTCGGCATCGGAGACGCCGGTTTCGTCCACGGTCGTGACGTCGAGGATGCGCAGCAACCCGGCGGCGGTCCGCAGGCTGCCCCCGGCGCGGACGGTCGGCCGGCGCCAGCGGCGGAAGACCAGCGTGATCTCTCCGCGGACGACGCGCTCGAGCACCGCCATCCGCAGCAGCATGGCGAGATGATAGGACGCTGCACCGCCGCCGTTCCCGGCGTGCAATGATCGGGGGATGCCGGTAGTCACGACACCCGATCCCTTGCGGGCCGTCCGCTGCCACCGCTACGCCGGCCTGGACGAGGCGGGCGCTCCCGTTTCCACCCCCGACCCGTTGCGCGAGGTCCTGTCGCTGGACGAGATCCCGGCCCCGTCGTGCGAGGCGGGTTACGTGCTGCTGCGGACGGAGTTCGCGGGGGTGCAGTACCCCGACGCGCTGCAGGCGCAGGGCCTCTACCAGCAGAAGCCCCGCCTGCCCTACGTGCCGGGCATGGACGCGGCGGGAACGGTGGCGGAGGTGGGCGCCGGAGTCGAGCACCTTCGGCCGGGCGACCGGGCGATCGCCCAGATGGACACCGGCGGCCTCGCGGAACTCATCAAGGCGCCGGCCGCGTCGGTGTGGAGGGCGCCGGACGACGTGCCGCTGGAGCACTGCGCCAACCTGGGGCGGAATTTCTTTCCCGCCTACCACTCGCTGAAGGTGCTGGGTGAGGTCGGGCCCGGCAGCCTCGTCCTGATCGACGGCGCGTCGGGCGGCGTCGGCATGGCCGCCGTCGAGCTTGCCAAGGCGATGGGCGCGCAGGTGATCGCGGGCGTCAGCACGCCCGAGAAGCAGGCGTCCCCGGCCGCGGCAGGCGCCGACCGGGTGCTCTGCTACGGGCGCGATCGACAGAGCTTCCGGCAGTTCAAGGACGCCGTCCGGCGGGCCGCGGCCGAGCTGGGGCATCCGCAAGGCGTCGACGTGGTCGTCGACATGGTGCAGGGCGAGCTGTTCGAGGCGGCGCTGGTCTCGGCCATTCGCCCCCTCGGCCGCATCTGCCTCGTCGGGTTCACGGCCGGGCAGCGGCCGATCCGGCCGGGGCTGCTGCTCATCAAGCAGGCGGTCGTCATCGGCAGCATCTGGGCCGGCTGGGCGCAGGCCCATCCCGAAGAGCACCAGCGGAACGTCGCCGAGATTCTCGACTTCATGGCGAGCGGGGCGATCACGCCGCGGGCGGATCGCATCTTCCCTCTCGACCGGTTCATCGAGGCCTTCGAACTCTTCGAGCGCAACGAGGGCCGCGGCAACACGGTGGTTTGCTTCAGCGAGTGCGAACAGATCCCAGGCGCACCAACGTAACGGACCTCCGAGCTCGGCAAGTGTAGGCGTCGCCGGTCAGATTCACCGATTCCGATCGGCCCTCAGCAGGGTCACGCTGTCAGACTGGGGGGTAGCGCCAGTGGCGGACGCGAGCCGCTTTGTTCGCTCTCGAAGCTCCGCCATGCGAGAGTGGCGATCTACATGGTCCGCCAGCATGCGGCGAACCTCGCCTTCCAGCGAACGTTGATTCGCCCGGGCCTGGATGTTGAGCCTATCGATGACGTGGTCGTCGAGGTCATGGATGGTCAGAGTGCCCATGGAACTCCCGAGTCCAGTCAATATGCTAGCAAAGGGGGGGGGCTCGCTACGGGCCACGTAATTCTGACGGAGGGTATGGATGCGGACGGTGCGT
>CAZJYU010000039.1:0-23411 GCA_964550305.1 uncultured Vicinamibacteraceae bacterium
GTGATGACCGAGACGTTCCCGATCGTCTTCGAGGGGCTGGGCGTCCGGCCGGTGCAGGACTACCCGAGCCGGCTGCTCACGATGCTCGAGGAGGTGGCGCCAGAGGGCGCGAGCCGCCCGAGTGTCGCGCTGCTTACGCCGGGCGTCTTCAACTCCGCCTATTTCGAGCACTCGTTCCTCGCCCAGCAGATGGGAATCGAGCTGGTCGAGGGACGCGATCTGGAAGTGATCGACGACCGGCTCCAGATGCGAACCACGCACGGCTACGAGCCGATCGACGTGCTGTACCGGCGGATCGACGACGACTTTCTCGACCCCACCTGTTTTCGAGCCGATTCCGTGCTCGGCGTGCCGGGACTGATGGAGCTGTACCAGCGTGGCCGCGTCACCCTCGTCAACGCGCCGGGCACCGGTGTCGCCGACGACAAGGTGGTTTACTCCTACGTTCCCGAGATGATCCGCTACTATTTGGATCAGGATCCGATCCTCCCAAACGTGCCGACCTACCTCTGCTGGCGGGCCGACGACCGTCGTTACGTCCTCGACCACCTGGCGGAGCTGGTGGTGAAACCCGCCAACGAATCGGGCGGCTACGGCCTGCTGATCGGCCCCGCGGCGAGCGCTGGCCAGTTACGTGACTTCGCCCAGCGGATAGCGGCGGAGCCGCGGAACTACATCGCGCAGCCGACGCTGGGCCTGTCGCGCGTCCCGACCCGCGTCGAGCAGCGCTTCGAGGGACGCCACGTCGATCTGCGCCCCTACATCCTGTTCGGACGCGACTGCTACGTCCTGCCGGGCGGGCTCACGCGCGTCGCCCTCCGTAAGGGTTCGCTCGTCGTCAACTCGTCGCAGGGGGGCGGCAGCAAGGACACCTGGGTGCTCGCGCCGCCCGCCAAGGCCTGACCCGTCCCACGACCGCGCCACCACCATGCTGAGCCGCGTCGCCGAGTCGATCTACTGGATGAGCCGCTACATCTCGCGGGCCGAGAACGTGGCCCGTGTCGTCGGCGTCAACAGTCAGTTGCAGCTCCAGATGCCCGCCCTGGCCGAGGATCAATGGGATCCGATGGTGCAGGTGACGGGCGACGAAGCGGCGTTCCGCGCGGCGTACGACGGCCCGACGCGCTCCAGCGTGATCGAGTTCCTGACATTCGACGCCAACAACCCCAACTCGATCGTCTCGTGCCTGACGCGGGCGCGCGAGAACGCTCGCTCGGTGCGCGAGATCATCTCGTCCGAAATGTGGGAAGCGATCAACACGTTCTATCTGTTCCTTCAGGCCCCGGGGGCGCGGCAACGGGCCATGGCCGACGCGCATGCCTTCTTCCAGCACGTTCAGCGGTCGAGCTACCAGATCGAAGGAGCGAAGAACGAGACAATGGAGCACGGCGACGGATGGCACTTCAGCCGCCTGGGTCAGTACCTTGAGCGCGGCGATCAGACGACGCGCATCCTCGACACGAAGTACTACCTGCTGCTGCCGTCGCCCGAGCACGTCGGCAAGCCGATCGACGACTTGCAGTGGACCGCGCTGCTCCGCTCGGCCAGCGCCTTCGAAGCGTACCGGCGAACCCACGGCCGCGTCGCCGCGTCGGCCGTCGCGAGCTTCCTCGTGCTCAACCGTGAGTTTCCGCGCTCGGTGCACCACTGCGTTATCGAGGCGCAGACCTCACTGCACGCGGTGACCGGCACGCCCCTCCGCCGTTACGCCAACAGCGCCGAACGGGCGCTCGGCCGGCTGGTCGCGGACCTCGACTATACTGACATCGTCGACGTCATTCGGACTGGTCTGCACGACTTTCTCGACAGCATTCAGGACAGGCTCAACGGCGTGGGATCGGAGATTACACGCACTTTCTTTGCGCCGCCGCGGCGCACGGACGGCCCGGGATGACCTACTGCGTGGGCATGAACGTCGATGAGGGGTTGGTCGGATTGGCCGACACCCTCATCACGTCCGGCCGCGAGGTGACCTCGCTGCGCAAGGTCACGGTCTATACGCCCCCGAACGGCACGTTCTTCGTCATGACATCCGGCCTCCGGTCCCTGCGTGACAAGACGCTCACCTACTTTGAGGAACGGCTCCTGGAGCACCCGGAGCAGGGCAAGCCCTTTGAGCGACTCTACGAGGTGGTGAACCTGTTCGCGGAGCAGGTGCGCGAGGTAGCGCGCGAGGATCGCAAGCCGCTGACCGACGCGGGGATGCACTTCAATATCAACGCGCTGATCGGCGGCCAGATGGCGAACGACGGCAGGCACAAGCTGTATCTGCTCTATCCGGAGGGCAACTGGGTCGACACGGGCCGGCTGACGCCCTACCACGTCATCGGCTCGACCGGTTACGGCAAGCCGATCATCGACCGGGCCCTTACCGTGGACGACACGATGCGGCATGCCTTCAAGGTGGCGCTGCTCTCATTCGACTCGACCCGGATCAGCGCCGCTGACGTCGACTTTCCGATCGATGTCGTGCTGTACCATCGCGATTCGTTCCGGATCATCGAGCGGCGGTTCGAGAAGCACCACCTGGAACCGATTTCCCGCTGGTGGGACAACCGGGTCCGCCGCGCTGTCGAAGAGACGCCCGCCGACTGGTTCGATCAGGCGTTCGACGCCATGGAAGACGCACCGGAACCCACTGGAATCGCCGCACGTCAGGAAACCGTGCCATGAGACTCACGCTGCAACACCGCACCGGCTACCGGTACAGCGCACCCGTCGGCCTGGACCCGCACGTGTTTCGTCTCCACCCCCGTGCCGATGCCGCGACACGCCTCGTGGACTTCGAGATGAAGATCGATCCGGAGCCGTTCGTCCGGTCCGACAACCTCGATCCGGAAGGCAACGTCATCACGTATGCGTGGTTTCAGGGGAAGACCGACCACCTGACGATCGACACGCACGCCGTCGTCGACACGCTGCTGCTCGATCCCTTCCGCTTTCTGATCGCGGAGCCCGACAGGGCGTTGCCCTATGCTTACGCTCCCGACTTTGCGGCGCGGCTGGAGCAGTTCCGGCAGCCACCCGACGCCGCGCACATCTCCGTCCGCGAG
Organism: uncultured Vicinamibacteraceae bacterium; assembly: GCA_964550305.1. Taxonomy (GTDB): domain Bacteria; phylum Acidobacteriota; class Vicinamibacteria; order Vicinamibacterales; family UBA8438; genus VXRJ01. Next base: position 3,054 of record CAZJYU010000039.1, read on the forward strand.
CTGGCGCTCGAGGCGGCGCACGCGTCGAAGCGGGACCAGGCCGTCTACCCGGGCGTGCTCGTGAGGATGATCCAGGAACACTTCACCGTCGAGGTGCGGCAGCACGGCGAACCGCACGCACCGGAGGTAACCATCGCGGCGCGGCGCGGCGCCTGCCGCGACCTTGCCGTGCTGTTCGTGGACTGCTGCCGCGCGATGGGACTCGCGGCGCGGTTCGTGAGCGGGTACCGCTTTCTCGAGGGCATGGGCGCCATACCCGACCTGCACGCCTGGGGCGAAGTCTTCCTGCGCGGAGGCGGCTGGCGCGGTTACGACCCGACGGAGGGTCTCGCCATCACCGACCGACACATTCCCCTGGCGGCCGCCGCTGACCCGATCGCGGCCGCGCCCGTCACCGGTACCTTCCGCGGCGACGGTGTCACGCACACCTTCGAGACCGACATCCAGCTCACCGCCGGCAACTGATCGAGCGATCCGGGATCCACCCCGGCTCCCGGATCGGAATCGGCCGGCGACCGCATCGGCCCGGTGCCGCTATAATGGGAGGTTACAGCCTGCTCTGAGTTCTCTTGCTGGGAGGTCGTTCAATGGTAGGACACGCGGCTCTGGACCGTGGAATCGGGGTTCGAATCCCTGCCTCCCAGCCACGTTCCCGGAAGAGGTGATGTCAATGCTGCGAAGACAAATCGGTTTGATCGCGTTGGCGGTCTCGCTCGTGCTCGTTCTGACCAGCGCCGCGGCCGGACAGGTGCTTCCGAATCCCTACCGGCAGGACTTCAAGGCCGGCGGCCTGGGTCCGGCCGACCCGTGGGCCAAGCTGCCGGCCGGTCGCACGATGGGTGCGGTGGGCGACTTGAAGATGGACCCGGACGGCCAACACCTCTGGGCGGTGATCCGCTGCGACGCCACCGCGGTGGAGCGATTCGGCAACGAGTGCCTGGATTCCGATCTCGATCCCATCGTGAAGTTCGACATGGACGGGAACGCCGTGGACAGCTTCGGGAGCGGAACCGTGATCTGGCCTCACGGCCTCGACGTCGACAAGGACGGCAATGTCTGGATCACCGACGCTGTCTCCGAACAGCGCACCCCGGAGGGCACGCGCGGACACCAGGTAATCAAGTTCAGTCCGACCGGTGAACTGCTGATGCGCCTGGGCACCCCGGGCAAAGCCGGGGGCGGCCGGGATCACTTCACCTCGCCGGCTGACGTCGCGGTCGCGGAGGACGGGAGCATCTTCGTCGCGGATGGCCACAACGCCACGGGCAACAACCGGGTGGTCAAGTTCTCGAGCGACGGCACGTACCTGAAGGAATGGGGACGGACCGGGTCCAACCCCGGAGAGTTCAGGAGCTTGCACGCCATCGAGATCGGCCCTGATGGACGCCTGTACGTGGCCGATCGGTCGAACAACCGTATCCAGATCTTCGACCTGGAGGGGGAGTTCATCACTCAGTGGACGCAATTCGGCACGCCGAGCGGACTAGCCTTCGACGATCACGGGCGGATCTACGTCTCGGACTCGGAGTCGGACGACTTTCAGAATCCGGGCTTCGAGATGGGTATCCGGATCGGTGAGTACGAAACCGGCTGGGTGAACGCATTCATACTCTATCCGTGGGGTGATCCCCGAGATCCAGGTGGCGGCACGGGCGCCGAGTTCGTCGCCGTCGATCGGGAAGGGAACGTCTACGGCGGAGAGCCGCGGCCGCGACGGATCCAGAAGTACGTGCGTGTCCGGCCCTAGTAGCCGGTGTAATGCCTCATCGTCGCGACCGGTCGTCGCTGGTCGGCAGGCTTACCTGATCTCGAGCAGCTCCACCTCGAAGAGCAGCGTGGCGTTCCCCGGGATTGTCGGCGGGAAACCGGCCGCGCCATATCCCAGTTCGGGCGGGACGATGATGCGCCGGTGGCCGCCGGCCCGCATCCCGAGCATGCCGCGGTCCCAGCCCGGGATCACTGCACCGGCGCCCAGAACGAACTCGAACTCCCCCTGATCGAACTGCGATCCCTTGTTGTCGGGGGCGATCACGTCGTAGAGCCAACCCGTGTAGTTGACGAGAAGCGTGTCGCCGTTCATTGCCTCCGGGCCGGTGCCGACGACCAGATCCACCGTGGCGAACGGAATATCCAACCCGAGGCTGGGCGCGGTCGGACTGTTGTCGCCGCAACCGGCGAGCGAGGCGATCAGCAGCAATATGGCCCCGAGAATCCGGGGTCGACTCGCCACGGCGTGACGTTGAGGCATGCAGCGTTCCTCCGGGGCAGGCAACCCGTGGAGCTTAGTCGATTCGTTCGTGGTAGCGTACGTCTCGATGACCGGGCTCCTGTTTCTCTGCATCGCCAACTCGGCCCGCAGCCAGATGGCGGAGGGGCTCGCCCGCGCCCGATTTCGCGGGCGCGTCGAGGTCCAGAGCGCCGGATCGAATCCGGCATCGGTGCATCCGCTGGCGATCGCGGCCCTCGACGAGATCGGCATTGATATCAGCGGGCACCGTTCGAAGAGCGTCGAGACGATCGACGCCGCCACGATCGATCTCGTCATCACGCTGTGCGCCGAAGAGGTTTGCCCGGCGTTCCTGGGGGGCGCGCGGCGCCTTCACTGGCCGCTCCCCGATCCGGCCGGCGCGGACGGTACCGCGCCGGAGCGGTTGAACAGCTTTCGCGCCGTGCGCGACGAGATCGCGCGGCGGCTTGATGCACTGGAGCCGGAGTTGCCCTGAGCGATGTTCCTGCCGCTCGGCGACGAGCCCAACCCCCGCGGCGTCCCCATCGTTACCTACAGCCTGATCGGGCTGAACGTCGCGATCTTCCTGCTGTTGACGCTCCCGCTCAGCGCTGTCCGGCCGTCGATGGACGATCCGGCGCTCGCCGACTACATCCGCACCATCGCGTCGCAGTTCGAAGGCCGCGTGAACGCCGTCGAGCTGCTGCAGCAGACTTCGTCCTACGACCTGTTCGTCTTCCAGTGGGGCTTCCGGCCGGCGGATCCCGGCATCATCTCGCTCTTCACGGCGATGTTCCTGCATGGCGGCTTCATGCACCTCGCCGGGAACATGCTTTTCCTGTGGATCTACGGAGACAACGTCGAGCACCGTCTCGGTCCGCTGCGGTATCTCATCGCCTATCTCGGCACCGGAGTCGTCGCCACGGTGTCGCACGCCCTCCTCGACCTGGGCTCCGTCCTGCCGACGGTAGGCGCGTCGGGCGCGATCTCCGGCGTGCTCGGCTTCTATTTCATCTGGTTCCCCCGAAACCGCGTCCGCCTGCTCCTGCTGCTACCGCTCTTCTTCCACATCTTCTACGCACCGGCCCGCTTCGTCCTCGGCGTGTACCTGATTCTGGACAATCTGCTGCCCTTCCTTGCATCGCGCGGCGTAGCGGGAGGCGGCGTGGCGTACGGCGCTCACATCGGCGGATTCGTCGGCGGACTCGCCTATGCCTGGTGGCGCGAGCGGTCCGCGCTGCGGCGGCCGCCGCCGGAGTTCCAGGCGGAAGCCGAGGCGGACGCGGGCCTTGATCTCGAAGCCGACCCCGCGTCCATCCGCGGCGTTCGCCAGGCCATCGCCGGTGAGCGGTACGCTGAGGCGGCCCCGCACTACTTCGCGCTGAGCCCCGCGCGCACGGCGCGCCTGCTGATGCCGGAGAATTCGATCCGTTTCGGCGGCTGGCTCGCCAACCACGGACACTCCGACGCGGCGCTCGTCGTCTATCAGCGCCACCTGCGCGATTTCCCGCTCGGACCCTACGCGGCGGAAGCCCACCTCGGCGCCGGCCTGGTGCAACTGCATGCACGACGCCAGCCGACCGCCGCCTACCAACACCTCATGGCGGTCTTCGACGCCGACCCTCACCCCGATACGGAGCGGCATGCCCGGGCCGCGCTGGCGGACATCGCCGCGCAGCAGAAGTTCCAGGCGCGCAGCGTCCACTGAGCGCCGTGCCCCACGGTCGGCGGCTGAAGACGACTACCGGCTACGGCTTGCGGAATATCGCGGCGTAGTGGGCGCCGATCGGCCAATCGGCGGTCGTGACGTGGGTCAACCCGGCTGCGGTGACCTCCGCCACGACCTGCTCGTCGTCGGTCCAGTGCGGCCATCCCCGGAGGAAGCTGAGGATGCCGCTGAACTCCAGCTCGATGACCGCGAAGCGGCCGCCCGGCTTCAACGAGGCATGAATGCTGGCGTTGAGGGCCGCCGGGGCGCCCAAGTGGTGATAGACGCGGCGCATGAAGATGGCGTCGCAGCACGCCGGCGCCAGATTCGTCTCCCGCTCGCCGGCTTCGACGACGGTGACGTTGTCAAGGCCCGCGGCGGCGACGGCCTCCCGGATGTTGTCGCGACGCTGTGGCGACAGCTCGGTCGCGAAGACCTGGCCAGCCCCGCCGACCACGCCGGCGAACTCGATGCTCAACCATCCGCTGCCGGCGCCGATATCGGCCACCGCGTCGCCCGGCTGGACTTCCAGCAGCCGGGTAAGGCGACCGACTTCGCTCTCGCCATCCCCGCCGGCGAACAGGAAGAGAACCACCGCCACAAGAACCGCGCCGCCCAGCCAGAGCGCACCGCGGTTGCGTTTTGCCATCACCACCCTCGCGCCTCACCGCCCTTCCCGCGCCGGCGCGCCCGTGGCGGTGAGCTTCACGTGAGCGGGAACGGGATGCAGGCGCCAGACCAGCCCCAGCCACGACATGACGACCAGGAGATAGTAGGTCACGTCGATCTCCCACCAGAAGAATCCCTGCCGGGCGGCGGCGGGGTAGCGGTGATGATTGTTGTGCCAGCCCTCCCCCAGTGTCAGCAGCGCCAGCACCACGTTGTTGCGGCTCTCGTCGCTGGTCGCGTAGCGGCGCCGCCCGACCTGGTGCGCCAGCGAGTTAATCAGGCAGGTGGCATGGAAGAGCGCCACCGTGGAAATGAAGAATCCCCATACCAGCAGTTGCGGACCGCTCGTGCTCACTCCGCCCGCTTCGAGCCGATCGCCGAGCAGGAACAGTCCGGCGGCCAGGAGCAGGGGCGCCGCCACGTCGAATCGATCCAGCAGCCGCAGCTCGGGGTAGCGGGCAAGGTCGGGCACCACATCGAGCCGCGTGGGGAAGTTGGCCGGGGAGACAATCCAGCCCATGTGGCTCCACCAGAAGCCGTGTTGGTGCGGTGAATGCACGTCCCCGGGGCCGTCCGAGTTGCGGTGGTGCAGGCGGTGGTGGGCCGCCCACCACAACGGGCCCCGCTGGGCGGCCGACGCGCCGAGCAGTGCGAAGAGAAACTGCACGACCCGCGACGTGCGGAACGTGCGATGCGAGAAATACCGATGGTAGAACGCCGTGAGGGCGAACGCGCGCATCCCGTAGAGCGCTATTGCCACGCCCACCGCCGTCCAGCTCCATCCCACCCAGATCGGGCCCAGGCACATCAGGTGAACGCCGATGAAGGGCGTCACGCGGAGCCAGTCGACGCGTGTGGTGCGCGCATCGGGGTCGGGTCGGTACGCCCCGCTGTCGAACCAGGCAGCAAGAACTCGGAGTCGAGCACCCAGGGACGTCAAGTTCGTGTCTCGTCCGCGCCGCCGCCCAGGCGGTCCGACAGTTTCATCACCTGCACGAGATTGGTTGCAGCGGCCGCTGGTAGCGACGCCAGGACGTAGGGATCGCCGGGCCGGAGCGACATAGTGTATCCACCTTTGTCATGGCATGCACGAAAGGACCGTCCACTACGCGTGCATCAACCGCTGCTCCAACAGCGCCCGCATGTCACGCCGCCCGTCCGCGATGACCAGCACGCAGACGCTATCTTCCATGACACGGTAGATGATGCGGTCCGGCTTGAAGAAGACCTCCCGATACTCCCTGATTCCGAGTTCCCGCAATTCACTGGGGTAGCCATCACGTCCCGGGAACGCGGACAGCGCCAGGAAGGCCTCCTCGATCCGGTCCAGCACGTGTTCTGCCCTGCCGGGCACGCCTTGCCGGGACAGGTAGTCGGAGATCTCCTCGAGGTCCCGGGCGGCGTCATCCGTCAACTGAACGGCGAAACGCATCAATCAGCCCGCTGGCGCTCCCGATCGGCGGCTGATTCGCACTACCTCCAGGCTCTACGGCATCCGCAAGCCGGCGGGCGGATAGCCGAACCGCGGGGCGATCTGCACGACGCCGCCATGCGCGCCCTGGTTACGTGCGGCGGTAGGGCGAGACCGTGGGCCAGGCGCCGTGGACTGATCCCCGGTGGCGCATCAGCCCACCGAACGCCGTGGCCGTCGGATCCGGCGTGACCGGCCGGTGATCCGAATCCAGGTACAGGCAGCCGACCTCGTCGGGCGGAAGAGCCGAGACCAGCGTGCGGGCCTGCGCGAGCGCGGCCAGCCAGCGCTGCTTGAGGATCCCGAGATCGAGCGGCTTCCGAAGCGACAGCCGGTCGAGATCGCGCTGTGTGTACGCCACGTGCCGCGCCGCGTGCTCCAGCAGGAATTCCGGGGTGAAACCAGGGTCCTTGCCGCATGCCGCCCACGCCAGCGCCCCGAGCGATACGTACGTGTCGTCGAGATGAAGGACATCGACGAAGTCGCGGATCTCGCTCCGGCCGGCCAGGGCCAGCACCTTGTTGACCGCAGCGTCCGCATCATGCAGCCGGTAGCCCAACCGGGCGTCTTCGTGAACCGGATAGAACCTGAAAGCGCTGTCCTGCGCCCACTCGATCTTCAGTGACTGCGTGTCCACCCGCACCACCGCGCGGTGGAAGGCAGGCGTGCGCAGCAGCCAAGAAAGATCATGGCCGGCTGTTCTGAGCGTCGCGGCATCCGTTTCCGCGCTTTGGGCGACACTGTCCTCCAAATCGTGAAAGAGACCGAGATCGAGCGAGTAGCGCGGCGTCTCGACCCCGCGGTTGAGCACGGTAGCTCCCGCGACGTAGCTGTCGGGGCTGCGGTTGGTTGCGATGAGCCGCAGGACATTCGCCTGGACAGTGCTTAACGGCACGGGCGCTGCTCGTCAACCGCGTGGCGCGCCGGTCTCGGTGCCACGAGGCGTATCACCGTGGGCGGCCAGCCGCGCCGCGACGAGGAGTCCCCTCCGGCCACCGTTCCGTCGCAGCCCCCGGATTATCTCCGGGAGATCGTCGAGCGTGACCGCCATGTCGCGGCGCAGGTACCAGAAGCACTGGGCGTGAAACTCGCGGAGCGCCCGTCGCGCCTCGCGGATCCGCACCATGTTCCGCGCCTCGGCGGGAGACAGTTTGCGGCGACTTCGTGCCCCGCCCTTCCTGCCGATCCGGGAGAAGTACGCTCTAACCGACGGTGGTGCGCCCACCACCGCATCGTATCATAAGCTGCTTATGTTCTACTCGAGCTCGTCGATGATGACCCGGATGCTGTTGCCGAGCTGGCCGGCGTTCGGCTCCCGGTAGCCCTCGTAGCCGGACGGCATCGTCCACGCGTCGGCGATCTGCTCCACGCTCTGTCCGGCCTCATGGCCTGTCCGCACGGCGGCGAGGAAGTTCCGGTTGAAGGCCGCGTACTCGTGCAGGTCGGCCCAGGTCATCTGTGTGCTGTGACCGGTGATGATGGTGTCGACGTCCCGGATCGTGTCGTGCGCCTTCTGCAGCGTGTTCGCGATGTCGACGCCGCTCCCGCCGTTGTTCGCATCCAGGAACGGGAGGTTCTTGCCCGGGAAGATGTCGCCGGAATGGAGCGTCCGCAGCGCCGGGAAGACGATCCAGGCGTCGCCGCCGGTGTGCCCGCGCCCGAAGTGGTAGAGGTCGACCCGGTCGTCGCCGCTGCCGAGCGACATCCGCTCCGAGAAGGTCATCGTCGGCAGCCCGCGACCCATCGAATCGGCAAAGACGTTCGCCGGAGGCTCGGTCCGGCCGCTGTAGGCGCGCATCACGGCCATGTTCGCCGCCGTCACCTCGTGCGTCACGATGTCGACGTTGGCGGGAAACGCGACGTTGCCGCTCACGTGATCGTGATGGCTGTGGGTGTTGATGAGCGTGGTTACCGGATTGCTCGTGAGCTCACCGATCGCCTCGAGAATTGACGGGCCCCATCCGGGATTCTTGCTGTCGACCACGACGACGCCGCCGGAAGTGACGAAGACGGCCGTGTTGCCGCCGCCTCCCTGCCCCCGCAGGACATACAGGTTGTCTTCGAGCTGCTCAACCTCGATGACCATCGGCTCGTCCTGCGCGGCGACGACCGCGAGCGAGAGCGCGCCGATACCCATGACGAACGCCAGAACCATGCTGCGTCTCATCGTCTGTGCCTCCCGTGAACCGCGTTGGACCACGCCTGACCAGCCATCGTCGCCTCAGGCCCGGATCCACCCGTAGCGCGTGTGGTCCGGCTCGATGTTCAGCGCCATGTAGGTCTCGCGCAGCTTCGACATGTTGTCCGCCGTGAACTGCCCGAACTCCAGAAGCGTCTTCAGCTCGTCCGACATCCGCGACTCGTAGTCTTCCGGAACCGCGTTGTAAGCGGCCGTGTCCGTCGACGTGATGCCGTAGATTCGGGCGGAGTTGAGGCCGAGGATCTTCCGCTTGGCCGTTTCCGTCAACTCCGGATAGTCGTACTGCCGGCGTAGCTCCTCGGGGATCTGGAATCGCCACAGCGCCTCGATCTGCCACTGCGGCGATCCGTACCAGACCGAGTCCGATCCGAAGACGATGCGGTCTTCGCCCATGAAGCGCATGAGCTGGCCCATCAGGTGCGCCGCGACCGTGGGGAACGTGACCACGCTCGACGCCCAGGTGGTGCCGATCTCCGCGTAGCAGTTCGGAAGATCGCCGACGAGCTGCGCGTACTCCGTCGTCCACGCGATGTCGGGCACGCCGCCCCGCATCCGGCCCGAGCGAATCACCTCGAGGGTGTCCGCATAGAAGAAGCTCGGCTGGATGCAGGCGTGGTAGCTGATGAAGTTGAGCCCGGGCCAGTCACGCGCCGCCTTCGGCAGGTCGCCGGGGTGGCCACGCTCCGGATCGGGCGGTCCGGGCGCGAGGCCCTTGTGCACGCAGATGTTGTTGAACCCCGGTTTCGTGGCGCGCAGCCGCTCGTAGTTCTTCTGGATGAGCTCGAAGGTCGGATAGGCGACGTCCTCGTCATCGTGCCGCCACTGCTGCATGAGGCTGTTGGGATCGGTGTCGACCTTCGCCGCGTTCGAGATGTTGTAGCCCTTCCAGGAGTCCGGCTCGTTCTCGTCGGTTTGCTGCTGGATGTAGTCGAGGTTGCCGCGGCCGACGTACAGCAGCCCGTGACCGAGCATCCGCGTCGAGCCCGATATCTCGTTGACGAAGTTGCGCGCCGCGGCGGTCTGCGCCGCCGTCAGAATCTCGGCTTCGAGCGCCTCCTGCACGTTGCGGGGCGGCCGTGCCTGCTCGCCGATCGGCACCAGCGACGCGGTGACGTTGCTGAGCAGGCCGATGGTGACCTGGCTGTCGAGATACACCTCCTTGATGAACTGGGTGATGTGCGCGAAGCGCGGATCGAGCGGCATGCCGACGAGTTCCGGATTCCAGACGCTCCAGGTGCTGCCGAGCTCATCGAGCCGGCCGTCGGGGTTGTTCGGATTGGACGTGAAGTCGGGGGCGGACGGCCCCTGCGCCAGCGCCCGCAACGCCACGGGGGATGGCCGGCTGCCGCGGACCAGGTGGAGCTGGTCGTCGAACACGAACAGGTCGCGGGGCACGCTGGCCTGCGCATACGCGGCCGGTTCGAACATTTCGATCGGGCTCACGTTGAACATGCGCCCGAACACCTCGTTCATGGCGAGCAGGGCGGCCGCCATGCCGCCGGAGCCGGCGAGAAACTCCCGGCGCGACACGCCCAGCTTCCGGCTGGCCGACTCGGTCAGCTCGTTGAGGCGCGCCTCGACCCGCTTCTGCTCGTCGGTCTGGGGAATCGGCATGTACTCGCCGTTCGACACCATGCGCGTGGGAATCGGCGAGCGCAACGGCTCGGCGGTGTCCGCGCGGGCGCATTCGGCGACTTGCTCCTCGTCGAGCAGCCCGTGGTCGTCATCCCAGATGCGGCCGACTTCGTTCCACTTTTCGCGTGCCATGGGAATCCCTCCTGCACTCGCGCCTGAGGGCTTACCATACAGGCGGCAAGGCTCCGATGCCAGACCGTCAGTTTCGACGCCGGCACCCTCTGCGTCCGTTGCCGTGGCCCGATCCGGCCGAGCGCCGGGCGGTCGACGGCTGGGTGCGCATCGTCCCCGGCGTGCTCGTGGCGCACGTCCTGCTGCACGTGACGTTGTGGGCCCGCCCTGGGCACGTCGCACTCTGGCTCTGGTACGCGGGGCCCATCGTCCTGGCCCTGATCACCGCCGTCCTGCTGGTCGCCTCGCTGCGCTCCGCCCATCGCTGGAAGCATGGCGCCAACGTCTGGCAACTGCTCGCCTACGCCGGCCTGTTTGCCATCATCTTCACGCTGCCGGTCTACGACCCGTATCCGTCGTCGTACGACGAACGGCCGAGCGACGTGGCGTTCCGCCTGCCGCTCGACGCACCGCTGACCGTGGCCTGGGGCGGTGCGACGTCCGACGTCAACTACCACGTCTTTCTCCCCGATCAACGCTGGGCGTACGACCTGGTGGTGACAGAGGACGGCCGCACCTTCGCGACCGACGGCGTCGCCCTCGACGACTACCACGCCTACGGCCTGCCGGTGTACGCGCCGGCGCCGGGACACGTCTTCGCGTCACACGACGGCGAGCCGGAGGTGGCAATCGGCGCGCGGCGCTGGGGCCTCGCCGGCCTCGGCAACCACGTCGGCATCGAGGTCGCGCCAGGCGAGTACCTGTTCGTCGGACACCTGCAGCCGGGATCGGTCGCCGTCTCCGCCGGCGAGCAGGTCACCGCCGGCCAGTTGCTCGGGCTGGTCGGCAACTCCGGCAATAGCAGCGAACCGCACATCCACCTGCACCTGCAGGACACCACGCGCCCCTACTTCGGAGAGGGCATCCCCTTCCACTTCCACGGCTACCGCCACGACGGCCGCGTCGTCGACCGCGGCATCCCGGAAGGCGGCCAGCGCCGTGGCCAGTACGACGGCGCGCGCATCGTGCACGTACCCGCGAGCGACGATCTGACGTTGGCCGCGAAAGCCCGGCTCTTCGACGTCGACCTCGCCGAGCGGTTCCTGGCCGCGGACGGCCAGGTGCGGGTGCGGCGACGGCTGCCCACGGCCGACAACCCGCACGTCACCTACAACATGTCCGATACGGCATACCTGACCGGTCTGTACTGTGCCACCCAGACATGGCGCTACCTCGCCACCGGCGAGGCGGAGGCGGCCGCGCGGGCGCGGGCGGCCAGCATGGCGCTCCGGCATCTGGTGGCGGTGACAGGGCGGCCCGGCCTTCTGGCGCGGGCGTCGGCGCCCGTCGACGAGCCGTGGCTCGACGACGGCACCTGGCGGATGAGCGCGGACGGCAGCCGCCGCTGGCGCGGCAGCGTCAGCTCCGATCAGGTCGACGCGATGATGTTCGGCCTCTACGTGTACGGGACCCATATCGCCGACGCCGCCGAACGGAGCGCGCTCGGCGCCACGGCGGCCGAGGTGGTTGACGGGGTGGTCGGCAACGGCCTGTGGATCATCGGCTACGACGGCCAGCCGACCCGGTGGGGGCGCTACGACCCGGCCTACGTCGCGGGCGAAGAGCCGATGAACGCGCTGCTCATGCTGCAGATGGTGAAGGTGGCCGAGGCCCTGACCGGCCTGCCGCGGTTCGGCCGGGAGTACGAGCGCCTGCTCGGCATGGGGTATGCCCGCATCGGTGAAGGGGCGAGACTCGATCGGCCGCCGCGCGAGGCGAACCACTCGGACGACGTGCTGATTGCCCTCGCCCTCTATCCGCTACTGGAGCTGGAGCAGGATCCCATCGTCCGGGGGCACTACGAACGGGCGGCGGAGCGCTGGTTCCGCGGCGGCGCCCACCCCGGCATCGACGTCGAGGCGAATCCCCTGGCGACGTTTCTCTACCGGCACTGGACCGGCGACGACTCGTACGACGCCGCGGCGCTCGACACGCTGCGCGGGGTGCCGCTCGACATGAAGTGGAACCCCGACACCATTGCGGCCTACTCGCGCCGCTTCGGCTTCGCGTTCACGCCGGACCCGATCCTCCCCCGGGAGGGCGACGGGCCCTTGCCGATCGCGCAGCGCGGCAGAACCTGGAGCTTCCTCGTCCACAACCCGTATACCCGGGGTGGCGACCGGCTCGTGGCCGCACCCTTCGAAACGAACGGGCTCGACTACCTGCTCAGCTACTGGTTCGGCCGGGCGCACGGCGCGATTCAACCGACCGACTGAGGGTCACCGATGGCCGCGTCGCAAGTAGGCTCGTCGGTGGCACGGATTAGTGATGCCCGAACGCCCCTTCCGGCACCCTTTGCGTCGGCTGCCGCGGTGCGCGCGTCGTTCATGTGCCCGAGGAACCGGGTTACGGGTGGTGTTAGCGAATGACTAGCTTCCTGCGGTGCGGAATCCAACAGATCCTGTACTATCTGACCGTTCAGCGGGAACGCGAACGCCTTGGCGAAGGTCTGCACCACGCGGCAAACCAGGGAGTTCTCGGACATCTCACCTCCGCTCTAACTGTGAGGATCGACGTGGAGGCGGCCGCATGAGTTACGTCTCGGTCCGCCCCGCAGTACTCCGCTGGGCCCGTGAACGCGCGGGTCTTGAGTTGGACGACATGGCGCGTCGAGTCCCCGGGTTCCCTGCCTGGGAGCGCCAGCAGAAACAACCCACATTGAAACAGCTCGAAGCGTTTGCCAAGGCGACCCATGTGCCTCTCGGCTATCTGTTCCTGCCTGAGCCTCCCCAGGAGCGCATGCCGATTTCTGACTTCCGCACGATCCGAGGCAAGGTCCGTCGGCCCAGTGCCGACTTGCTGGACACCATTCATGCGATGCAGCGCCGGCAGGCTTGGCTGCGCGAAGAACGGATGGAGTGTGAGGCGCAGCCCTTCGACTTCGTGGGGAACGCGCGCTTGAGCGACGATCCGGATGCGGTCGGCCAAGAGATGCGGCGCATGATTGGAATCGGCACTGGGTGGGCCGCCGAGTTTCGAACATGGTTGGAAGCCGTCAGTGGATTGCGCAGGACCATGGAGCAGGCAGGCGTCATGGCGGTCATCAGTGGCGTGGTGGGAAACAACACACACCGGAAACTGAACGTGGAGGAGTTTCGCGGATTCTCTCTCTGCGACGGCCATGCCCCGCTCATCTTCGTCAACGGCGCCGACGCCAAGTCAGCCCAGATGTTCACGTTGGCCCACGAACTGGCTCACATCTGGCTGGGCCCGGTGGGTGAGGGTGTGTCGGGATTCGATGATCTATTTCCTGGCGGTACCCAAGTTGAGACATTCTGCGACCGCGCGGCAGCAGAGTTCTTGCTGCCGGCGAGGGAATTGAGGGCCTGCTGGCGCGATGTGAAGGAGGAACCGCGACGGTTCGAGCTGCTTGCGCGGCGCTTCAAGGTCAGCCCACTCGTCGCGAGCCGCCGGGCGCTGGATCTGCATCTTGTCGATCGCGAAGCCTTCTTTGCGTTCTATGGCGAATACGCAAAGCGGGAGCGCAGATCGACCACCAGAACTGGCGGGGGCGACTTCTACAACAACCAGGATTCGCGTGTGGGTCGGGTGTTCGCCACGCAGATCGTCCGCGCGGCCAAGGACGGTCGGCTGAGTTTCCGCGAAGCCTATGACCTGACGGGCCTGCGCGGCGGAACTTTCCACAAGTACGCCGAGCGCCTGGGATTCGAGCTGCCGTGAGCGGTCCGGTTCACCTGATCGATGCGGACGTGTTCATCTCGGCGAAGAACTCGTACTACGCTTTCGACATCTGTCCTGGGTTTTGGAGAAGCAACCGCGCCCTGAATCGAGAAACCGCATCTTGCTTCCGGACGTGTGCACTCGGTTCAACGTTGCGTACAGAGACACGTTCTCCATGCTCAGGCATCTGAGCATTCGGTTCGAGTCACTTCCGCCCAACTAGGACTAGGCGTTCTCGTCCTTCTTCGGCGGCGAGCTCACATCGTCTCTTGCAGGCGGTGAATCGGCGTCTTCCGGGGCTGGAGGAGGGCTGGCCGCGGCGGCCTGCGGCATCATCGGGCGCCGGCGCCTGGCGAGCGCCCGGTCCAATGGAGCAGAGGGTGGAGCCATGGCGACGGCCGATTCACGAACCGACCAGAGTGCCGCGCGGCGTCCGCGGCGGGAGCGGAAGGAAGGCACTGATCCGCCTCGCCGCTCGAAGGCGCCGCTCTCCTGCACGTTGCGCTGGAAGTTGCCGGGGTCCAGGTGCGTGCTCCAGACCGCTTCGTAGACCCGTCGAAGCTGGGCGATCGTGAACTCCGGCGGACAAAACTTCGCGGCGAGGGCCGTGTACTCCAGCTTGGAGCGCGTCCGCTCCACGGCATCCCGCACGATGCGTTCGTGATCGAACGCCAGGCGGACGGCACCGGCCTCGATCGCTTCCACCGGCATCAGGATCGCGGCCGCCGCATCCCCGCCGGCGCGCAGATCCGGCAGGTCGGCACAGATCGCCCAGTACGCAACAGTGACCACCCGCATCCGCGGGTCGCGGTCCGGATCGCCGTAGCTCCCGAGCTGCTCCAGGTGCCAGGAACCGTCGCGCAGCCCGGTTTCCTCCTCCAGCTCACGGGCTGCGGCCTGATCCAGATCCTCGTCCGGTTTGACGAAGCCTCCAGGTAGCGCAAAGGCGCCCTTGAACGGCTCCTCGCCCCGCGCGATCAGCAACAGATGCAGCGCGTCGTCCCGGATGGTGAATACCGCCACGTCGACGGTGACGGCAAACGGGGGGTAGCGGTGGGGATCGTAGCCGGAGGACGCGCCGGGGGCCACGGCAACCAAAATATATTGTCCTGTTGACAAAATCAAGGCCGATCCATATTATTGTTTATTCAACAATAACTAGATGGAGGCGCCCATGAACAACCCGCAGCTCGAAACCGTCGCCGTAGGCTCGCCGATCACCCGCCTCGGCGTGTCCTTCTTCCCCGTCTACCTGGCGGCCAACGGTCTGCCGCCTATCGCCACGGGCGAAGCCTCGGGTCTCGTCATCGACGAACTCGACGAGGCGTCGGTGGGCACGCTGCGGGTGCGCAACCCGGGTGACAAGCCCGTACTCGTCGTCGAGGGCGAGCACTTCATCGGCGGCAAGCAGAACCGCGCCCTCAACGCGACTGTCCTGGTGCCGGCCAAGACCGATCTGGAGATCCCGGTGTCGTGTCTCGAACGGGGACGCTGGGGCCGTCGCCAGGCCTACCGGCGCGACGAAGCGTTCGCGCCGAACCGGGTCCGCGCCACACAACAGGCCGGCGTAGCGAGGTCCATGGGCCAGCGCGGCTCCCGCGACGGCGATCAGTCGGCCGTCTGGCGCGAGGTCGACCAGATGCTGGGCCACGCGGACGTGGAATCGTCGACCGCTGCGGCGGCGGACGCGCGCCGGGAGGCCTACCGGCGCGATCGGTCCCGGGCCAACGCCGTCGAGAAGCTCGCAGCAATGGGACCGCTACCCGGCCAGTGCGGGATTGCCATTACCCACGGACGCGGGGTGCAGGGAATGGACCTGTTCGGCGCACCCGACCTGCTCGCCGCTCACTGGCCCGCGCTCATTCGCTCGTACCTGCTCGAGTCACCGGCCGTGCACGGTCGGCCGTCCGCTACCCGCGTCTTGGAGTTGGTGCGATGCTTCGCTTTCGCACCGGGAAAGGAGACGCCCGGCGTGGGCCTCGGCGTCGAGCGCCGCGTGGCCGACAAGCGGCTCATCGGCCAGGCGCTGACCCTCGACGGGGCGATCGTGCACGCGGCTTTCTTCACGGAGGATCCGATAAGACGGATGTAGAGACACCCGCGGGTTAGCGCATCGACGTGCATCCAACATGCGAGGAGCGGTCATGAACAGCATCATCCGCAACGTCGACCAGATACGTGACAACCCCAGCCTGACGGGACATGCCAGGAGACGAATGTCCGCCCGCCGCTTGTCCTACAACGCGGTGCGGCGGGTGGTCGAGTACGGTCGAGTGATCCATGTCCGGGGCGCCACCATCTACGCCATCGGTCGGAAGGAGGTTGACCGGTTCGGCACGAAGGGCGTCGACCTGACCACGGAGGAAGGAGTGCACGTCGTGTGCAGCAACCGCGGCACCGTCATGACCGCCTTTCGCAACCATGACTTCCGCGGGCTACGACCCCGCCGGCGGCGTCACCATCGGCACGCCTGGTAGCCAAGGGCGCGACACGCAGTGACCCGCAGGTTCGGGCACGGCGGGACGGCGTTGGGCGTCATTCTCCTGCTCTCTGGCGCGCACCGCGCGCCGGCACAGCAAGTGCAGACCGAGACTCAGCGTGGCGATCGCAACGGCCGCGGCAAGCGGCTGCCGAACGAGGCCGCGCACCGCGAAACGGAGATCCGACACGATTCCTGATCGTAGCCCCGGCATTGATCACTGAGGGAACGAAACAGATATGCTGAGACGATGTTGGCCAAGTCCGAGATCCAAAGAGAGGCGCTCAATCTTCCGGCACAGGAGCGCATCGAGCTTGTGGTTGAGCTCTGGGATAGTCTGACGCCGGGGGAGATTCCGGTCCCCGCCTGGCAGCGGGACCTGATTCGTGACCGTCTCGCGGCGCTGGAGGACATCCCGCCGGCCCAACGTTCCGTGCCGTGGGAAACAGTCCGCAAGGGGATCTTCTCCGACAAGACGTGACCCTGCCTGTCCGGCTGACGTCGGCCGCGGTGCAGGATCTGGCACTCGCCGAACGATGGTATTTCGACGAGGCGCCGCATGTACTAGCCTCGTTCGAGAAGGAAATCGACAGGGCCTTCCGCCTGATCTCGGAACGACCGGAGTTGTACCAGACCGTAGAATCGACCGTCCGCCGCGCTCTCGTGCGGAAGTACCCGTTCTCGGTCTTCTACCGGATCCTTCCTGAGTGGATCGAAGTCATCGCCGTGGTGCACCAATCGCGAGACCCGAGGACGTGGCGACGGCGCGTCTGAGTACCGAGCGTGAGAACCACGAAGATGCCTGACGGCGCGCGACGGCTGGTCGCGCGTGCAGCGCGGATAGTCGGGTTCACCGGCGCGGGCATCTCGACCGAGTCCGGCGTGCCGGATTTCCGCAGCCCGAACGGCGTGTGGGCGCAGAACCGCATCGTCGACTTCCAGGAGTTCGTCTCCAGCGAGGCGGGACGCGTCGAGTACTGGCGGCAGAAAGCCCTCGCCTGGCCCGCGATGCGAGACGCGCAACCGAACGCCGGGCACTACGCCTTCGTCGAGCTCCACCGGCAGGGACGGCTCGACGCGCTGATCACGCAGAACATCGAGCGCCTGCACCAGCGCTCGGGGCTGCCCGCCGACAAGGTCCTCGAGCTGCACGGCACGACCACCGAGGCGGTCTGCCTGACCTGTGGCGATCGCATTGGCTCGGACGAGGCCTGCCGGCGCATCGAGGACGGCGAGAAGGCGCCGCGGTGCCGGCAATGCGGCGGGCTCCTGAAGCCGGCGACAATCTCCTTCGGCCAGACCATGCCGCACGACGTGATGGTGCGGGCGCAGATCGCGGCGGAGTCCTGCGACCTGATGATCGCGGTCGGCTCCTCGCTGGTGGTCCAGCCGGCGGCGTCGCTCCCGCGCGTGGCCCGTCAGTCCGGGGCGCGGCTGATCATCGTCAACCGCGAGCCGACCCCCCTCGACGCCATCGCGGACGCGGTGGTGCACGGCGAAATAGGCGACGTGCTGCCCGAGCTGGTGTTTGGCACGGCGCCGCGATCGTGACATCTTTGTAGTTGTGAGTACGGTCGCGTCGTTCGAGATTGCATACACGGGATATCTCGACGCATCCGGCCGTCCGACGCGACCGCTGCCGCCCTTCGCGAGCGATCGTGAGGCGCTCGTGGCCCTCTATCGCGCGATGGTGCTGACCCGCACCTTCGATGCGAAAGCGATCGCGCTGCAGCGCACCGGACGGCTCGGCACCTACCCGTCGTGTATGGGCCAGGAAGCCGTGGCGGTCGGCGCCGGCGCCGCCATGTCGCCGGACGACGTGCTGGTGCCCTACGCCCGCGAGCAGGGCGCGCAACTGCTCCGTGGGGTCACGCTGACCGAATTGTTCCTCTATTGGGGGGGAGACGAGCGGGGCAGCGACTTCCGTGGTCCGCGCGAGGACTTCCCGATCTGTGTGCCGGTTGCCACCCAGGCTCCGCACGCGGCCGGGATCGCTCTCGCGTTCCGGTTACGAGGCGAGCCGCGAGTCGCCGTCTGCGTTTCGGGCGACGGCAGCACGTCGAAGGGCGACTTCTATGAGGCGCTGAACCTCGCGGGCGCCTGGCGGCTGCCGGTGGTGTTCGTCGTGACCAACAACCAGTGGGCCATCTCCGTGCCCCGCAGCGCCCAGACGGCGGCAACCACGCTCGCCCAGAAAGCCATCGCGGCCGGGTTCTCGGGCGAGCAGGTCGACGGAAACGACGTCATTGCGGTACGCGATGTCATCCTGCGTGCCGTGGGGCGCGCACGCGACGGCGACGGCCCCCACCTCGTCGAAGCCATCACCTACCGGTTGTCGGACCACACCACGGCGGACAACGCGAGTCGTTACCGCGACGACGAATCGGTCGGCCGCCATTGGCGCGAGGATCCCATCGCGCGCCTGCGCGCCCACCTGACCGCCGCCCACGGATGGACGAAGGACGACGAGGAGACGACGCTCGCGTCGTGCGCGACAGACGTGGACCGCGCGGCGGAGGAGTACCTGGCGACACCCGCCCAGCCGCCCGAGACGATCTTCGATTACCTGTACGAGCAGCTTCCCGCCGACCTGGCCGAGCAGCGCAGAGCCGTTACCGAAGGGTCCACCATGGCGGCACGGTCCGGCGATGACTGAACCGGCCGGGTTGACGATGGTGCAGGCGCTCAACGCAGCGCTTGCCCGTGCGATGGCCGAGGACGCGAGCGTGCTGGTGCTCGGCGAGGACGTGGGCATCGACGGCGGCGTCTTCCGGGTGACCGACGGCTTGTTGGATCGCTTCGGTGCCGATCGCGTGCGTGACACGCCGCTCGCAGAGACCGTGATCGCGGGGCTGTCGGTCGGTGTCGCGGCACAGGGATTTCGACCGGTCGCCGAAATCCAGTTCATGGGTTTCCTCTACTCCGCCGTCGACCAGCTTGTCAGCCATGCGTCCCGGCTGCGGTGGCGGACACGCGGGCGCCTCACGTGCCCGCTCGTCGTCCGCGTGCCGTACGGTGGAGGCATTCACGCCATCGAGCACCATTCCGAGAGCACGGAAGCGATGTTCGCTCACGTCCCGGGCCTTCGCGTCGTGATTCCGTCGTCGCCGGCCCGTGCGTACGGGCTGCTCCTCGCGGCAATCCGCGACCCGGATCCGGTTCTCTTCCTCGAGCCGAAGCGGATTTACCGCACGACCCGGGAAGAAGTGCCCGACAGCGGCGCGGCCGCGCCGCTCGACACCTGTTTCCAGCTTCGCGACGGGAACGACCTGACGCTGGTGACCTGGGGCGCCATGACCGTGGAGACTCTCGCGGCGGCCGACCAACTCGCGGTGGCAGGGGTGACCAGCGACGTGCTGGATGTCGCCACGTTGTCGCCGCTCGACATGACGTCGATTCTGCGGTCGGTCGAGAAGACCGGACGGTGCGTCATCGTGCACGAGGCCGCGCTGACCGGCGGTTTCGGCGCGGAAATCGCGGCGCGGCTGGCGGAACACGGACTCCTGTCGCTGCAGGCGCCGGTGAAGCGGGTCACCGGCTACGACACCGTGATGCCCCTGCCGCGACTGGAGCACCTCTACATGCCTTCGACCGAACGCGTGCTGGCAGCGGCGCGGGAGGTGCTGGCGTTTGCGTAGGAAGGAGCCGGCATTTCGGCATGGACACGATGGCGGTATTCACGCTTCCTGACCTGGGCGAGGGACTTCACGAGGCGGAGATCGTCTCGTGGCATGTGACGGAGGGTGACCACGTCGTCACGGATCAACCGCTGGTGGCGGTCGAGACGGACAAGGCAGTGGTCGAAATCCCGTCGCCGCGGTCGGCGCGCGTCACCCGGCTGCACGGCGCGACCGGCGACCGGGTGGCCGTCGGCGATCCACTCGTCGAGTTCGAGTCGGCCGACGCGGCGGCGGATACCGGGACCGTGGTCGGGACGATAGAGGCGACGGCGGCCATCTCGCGTCCGACCGAGCCCGCAAGCGCCCGCGGCAAGATGACGCCGGCGGTGCGCGCGCTGGCTCGCAAGCTCGGTGTCGACACGGCACTGGTCCAGGGGACGGGGCCGGCGGGCGTGATCACCAGGGCCGACGTGGAGCGCGCGGCGCGCGTGCTCGCC
>CAZJYU010000040.1:0-22073 GCA_964550305.1 uncultured Vicinamibacteraceae bacterium
GCGAACTGACCGGCGTCGGGACGCCGCGCAGCCTCCAGGGCCGCGCCGCGGCACTCCTGAACGCCCTGATCCGGGCTCTCAGCCGCCATTGGCGCCTCGTAGCGCCTCCCAGGCCGGCAGATCCCCTCGATCCGCACGTTTCCTCGTGGATCGGGCCCGCCACGCAGCGTCATCAACTCGTTCCGCTTACGCTACAAAGTGGCCGTTCTGCCACAGCCTGCTAGGCCTCCGTCCCTCACGAATTGCGAATTCCGCGAGCTCGAGGATTGGGAGTTGCCCACCCTCAAGAAGACATGGGTTGGGCAGTGCAGATCGCCGAGGCTCGCGCGCCTGTACGGACATTCTGTTCACTCTGGGGGCGGCGTCCAAAGTGGTCGTCGTTTCGGGACGCCGTGCTCCGCGTCCGGGATGTGCTGTTGAGCAGTCGGGATGTGACTGTGCGGATCCCGCTTGACGACCAACTCAGGCACTCGGGGAGCAGATAGGCTGACTGGGACGCACCCGCGTGCAGGCGTCCATCCGCCCCTAGGGTAAACAAAAGACGGGAGTTTACCACAGCCGCGGAAGCGGCGCGACGAGGGTGTAGGGGGCGTCGGGAGCGTCACTGCCTGGGATGATGCTGGCCGGCGGTCGGTTGCGGGCGCGGTCACGCATTCAGTGTCACGGGTCACCCAATAATCCCCATGCGTGGTCACTGAAAACTCCCCACCCGCGTATTGAGGGGAGGGGCGGATGTTGACGACGGAGCGGATGATCGACCCCGAGCGGGAAGTGCTCGGGGAGGTCGGGATGCTGGGACGGGAGCGGTGGGAGGAGGTCCATCGCCTGGCGGCGGCGGGCACGTCGATCCGCGGGATTGCTCGCGAGCTGGACCTGGACCGGAAGACGGTTCGGCGCTGCCTGCGGCAGTCCGAGTGGCGGACCGCAGTTGGGGGATTTTTGAATGACCGTTGACATTCAGTCCTGACTCCGCTAGCTCGAAGTACCTCAACAGTCTGGACGGTCGCCGACGCAACCGGCCACACCGTGATCGCGACAGCCCCACCAGGCGCAGCAAGTTCTTGGGCCGGCTGGGCCTGGCCAGTCCCTTGCACTGCGCGAAGCGCCAGTCCTGGCCAACCTGCGCCGCGAGGAACGCGCATGACCGCGGCCGCCGGGTCGCGTTTTGCGGTAGCGTGCTAGGATCTACTGGGAAGTGGCGATTCTGCAGAGCAAAAACGTGCGCGCTATGACTGCGAAGGGCACCCGCGCATATGCGGCGTATGGTGCCTCTGACGGGACCTTTAGAGTGCGCATCCAGAACTTTATGCTGGCAGTACCGGCTGGCAGTACTTTGGCGTTTTCTCGTAAGTCATTGATTCTAAATAGGATGGGCCGCTAGCTCAATTGGCAGAGCAGCAGACTCTTAATCTGCGGGTTCGGGGTTCGATTCCCTGGCGGCTCACCACTCAGCATTGAACGCAGGCGACGGACCGGCAACAAGGACGACGGGAGGTACCTATGCAGATAGAAGTAGCAGAGGAACGGCACGACGAGGTGCTCGTCCTGCTTCCCGCCGGACGCATTGACAGCGGAAACGCCCGCGCGTTCGAGTCTGTCGTCATGGATCACGTGAGCGGCGGCGAGCGGCACCTGGTAATCGATTTCAGCCACCTCAATTTCATCAGCAGCGCGGGTCTGCGGGTGCTCCTCATCGCCGCGAAGGCGCTTCAGTCGGGTGGCGGCAAACTGGTGCTCTGCTCGATGAAGAACCACATCGAGGAAGTCTTCCGGATCAGCGGCTTCAACCAGGTCATCCCCATCAAGGACTCTCGCGACGCGGCCCTGGCCGCCGCGGATTGACGTTAGCCGTAGCTACTCTCGGTAGGCCCTGATCACGTCGAGCATGGCCTGCTCCTCCTCGGCCCACAACCGCTGAATCGTCTCCAGTGCCGCGACAGCCGTCGGCGCCTGCCGGGCCAGGGCGCGGTTCTGCGGCAGCAGCAATCCTCGTGCGGTGGCGTGATCGAGAAACGCGAACAGGTGATCGTAGTAGCCGTCGATATTCGCGAAGCAGCACGGCTTCTCGTGGAGCTCCAGCGGCTTTTGCGACCAGCACAGCGCCTCGATGATCTCCTCCAGGGTACCGAACCCGCCCGGCAGAGCGATGCAGCCCTGGGACATTTGCTGCATCAGGTGCTTGCGCTGATGCATCGTGTCGACTTCCACCAGCCGGCTGAGTCCCTCGTGGGCGAGTTCCTGATAGGAGAGTTGACGTGGGACGACACCGGTGACGAAGCCGCCGGCGTCGAGGACGGCACTGGCCAGGATGCCCATCAGGCCCACCCGGGCGCCGCCGTACACGAGTCCGACGCCCTCGGCCGCCATCCGGCGGCCCAGCGTCTCCGCTTCCTCGACGAACCGCCGCTCCGCGCCGAGATTGCCCCCCAGGTAGACGCAGATGTGCTTCCCGCGGGGCGGACCCTCGGGCACACGGTCACTACGGGAAACTTGGCTGTCCGTATTCGACATTGTCCGGGTCTACTCGTCCCTCAGACCAAGCCGCGAGCGCCGCGACCGCCGCTCAATCGAGGACGTCGAACAGATAACTGTACTTCAGGATAACGCTCCGCCCGGCGTAGGCCGGAACGTAGCCGCCAATGCCTTCGGTCTCGTTGTAGACGAGGAACAGGCCGGTATTCGCGTCCTGCAGCCAACCGAACCGGAAGTTCACCGACCAGAGGTCGGCGCTGTCGTTGTGCTGCAGCAGCGTCTGCACGAAGACCCGCGGCGAGAAGTTGTACCCGAGCCGGAAACTCGTCAGGTTCGTGACCGTGGTGCCGCTCGGCAGCTCGATGTCGTTCCGGCTGTAGCTGAGCGACAGGTTCATGATCTCGCCGTAGCGGAAACGGACCCGCGGCCGCCACGTCACGATCCGGCCGCCGAAGAATCCTCCGACGTTCACGTTCATGCCGGCGCTAATCGGCGCCGACCGGTTGGACGAATACGAATAGTTGATCTCGCTCCAGTCGTAGCGGCCGGGCGGAATCGCCAGACCGGAGACCGTGAACTCGTCGAATACATACTCGCTCCGGACATCCCACGCGACACCGGCGGACGAGCTGTCCTCGAACTCGCCCTGGAAATGCATGTGGAGGAACGACGTCTCCATCTCGCCGCGAAGGTTCCAGAAGCGGCTGAAGCTCATGTGCGGCGTGAGTTCCTGGAACTTGAGGAATCCCTCGGGCCGCGACGTGTTGTTGATCCCCAGGTCGTACTTCCGGAAGCCGGTATCCCGGCGCAGATACCCCACCTCGGGGTTGAAGTCCTCCCCGTTCTCCTGGTAGCCGCTGACGATGCGCCACGCCTCCGAGTCGTATACGCCCGAGATGCTCAGCGCGTGGTCGCGGCCGGTATAGCCCGGCGTCTGCGTGCGGCCGATGAACCCTTGCACCATGCCGTTCTCGCCGATGCCCCAGCGGCCATCGAACGCATAGGTCCGGTTGTGGTTGTCCGCGCCCGCGAACGCGCCGGTGGACTGGCGGTTGACGAACAATCCGCCGATGCTCGATCGGTTCGGCAGGTCGCGCCGCAGCCGCGCCACGGTGAAGTTGTTGGCGGGGTTGGCCGAATCGAGCGCCTCGGTCTGCATGTTGAGGAACCCGACGGTCATCGTGTCGGTCACCTTGCCCGACAGGCGGGCGCCCGCCGTGATCGGGATCGGCGCGCCCGCGCCGGTGATCCCGATCCGCCGGCTGAAGAACAGTTCGGTCTGCCCCAGGTTCTGCCCGCTCGCAGGTCCCGCGTTGTTCACCGAGAACGCGCCGGCGTTCTCCAGAAAGAAGGGGCGCTTCTCCGGGAAGAAGAGGTTGAACCGGTCGAGGTTGATCTGCTGATCGTCCACCTCCACCTGCGCGAAGTCGGTGTTGTAAGTCGCGTCGAGAGTCAGCCCGGACGTGACGCTGTACTTCAGGTCGCCGCCGAAGTCGCCCAGGCCGACCGCGCCCCGCTGCGGCTCGGCATCGCGCGTCGTCAGCTCGCCGACCACGTAGGGCGTGACCTGCAGGTTGCGGGTCCCGCCGACCGGCGCGAACAGGTCGATCAGCCGGCCCGCCATCGATACGCGATACAGGTTGTACTGCCGGGGCAGCGGCGCCCAGTACGCCGTCTCGTTGTGGCGGCGGATGTTCCGCTGGAAGTTGACGCCCCATGACTGCGCCGCGCGCGCCGGGTAGCGGATGGTCCGGAACGGGATCGCGAACTCCGCGCTCCAGCCGATGTCGGAAATCGCCGCCCGCACCTGCCAGGCGCCGTCCCAGTTGATATTGAATCCGCCGGCGCCGCCGCGCGAGAAGCCGCCGCCGCCCGATCGGCGGAATGCGCTCCGGATGCCGCCCTCGTTGATGACCTGGCCGTCGTACTCCTGGCCGGCCGGCGTCGTGCCGAAGATGAAGCCGTTCTGGCTGTCCGAGAAGGTGTCGAACACCATCTGGAAGCTGTCCGCGTCGGTCATCGACGAGTCGCGGCGGCTGTCGCTCATGATGATCGACGACGGATCGTGGTCGTAGCAGACGACGCCGACATAGATCGTGTCGTCCGTAAAGACCATCCGGACCTCGGTCCGCTCGGTTGCGGGGCGGCCCTCGTCCGGAGCCGTCTGGCGGAAGCCGCTCACCGGCGTGGCGGCCGCCCAGACCGGATCGTTCAGCACGTCGCCGTCGAGCGCGGGCGGCTGCTCCACCGCCACCGCGCTGATCGTCTTGGCGCTCCCCTGCCCTGCCGCCTCGAAGCCGGCAGTCGGAGCGGACGTTGCGGGATCGAGAGCGCCGGACGCACTGCCGCCGTCCTGCGAGTCGGGCGCCTGGGACGCCGGATCGGCGCCGCTGCCGGCGGGTTCCTGCGACCGGTTCGGCCTCGACTGACCCTCGGCGGCCGCCGCCCCCACCGTGAGAGCAAGCACCACCGCCACGGTGTAACGGGCGGAAAGCCGCAGCATGCGGCATGATTATACGCACATGAGCCTCCACCTGAGCGTCCTGTTGATCTACGCCGCGGTGATGATGGCCATCGGCCTTTGGGTCGGCCGCCGCGTCCATGACGCAGCCGACTTTTTCGTGGCCGGGCGGCGGCTCGGACCGCCGCTCCTCTGCGGCACGCTCCTCGCCGCCAACATCGGCGCCGGCTCCACCGTCGCGGCGGCCGGCCTCGGCTACGCCGACGGCCTGAGCGCGTGGTGGTGGGTGGGATCGGCCGGCCTCGGCTCGATCGTCCTCGCCCTCTGGATCGGCCCGCGCATGCGGCGCATCGCCGCCGCGCATGGCCACCGGACGCTGGGCGACTACCTGGAGCACCGGTTCGGGCGCGAGGTACGCGCGTCGATCGCCGTGCTGCTGTGGTTCGGGACGCTCGGGCTGCTGGCCGTGCAGTTGATCGCGATCGGTTGGATTCTGAACGTGGTCATCGGTCTCGACCGATGGGTCGGGTGCGTGATTGGCGGCGTCGTCGTCACCGCGTACTTCACGGCGGGCGGCCTGTTGACGGCGGCCTGGGTGAACGCGGTGCAACTGGTCGTGCTGCTCGCCGGGTTCGCCGTCGCGCTGCCGCTCGCCCTCGGCGCGGTCGGTGGTTGGGGGGCGGTCATTGACGCCACCGCCGGGATCGACCGGTACTGGAGCCCCTGGCAGGGCGGCAACTCCGGCTGGTTCTACCTGGCGATGCTCGGACCCGCGTTCATCATCTCGCCCGGCCTGGTGCAGAAGATCTACGGGGCGCGCGACGATCGCACCGTCCGTATCGGCGTCAGCCTGAACGCCGTCGTACTGCTCATCTTCGCCGCCGTTCCGCCGCTGCTCGGCATGATCGCGCGCACCACCCATCCCGTGCTCCCGGAACAGGCCCTTGCGCTCCCGTCGCTCCTGATGGACAGCGTGCCGCCCGCCGTCGGCGCGCTCGGGCTGGCCGCGCTCTTCTCCGCCGAAGTGAGCTCGTCGGACGCGATCCTCTTCATGCTCGCCACGTCGCTCTCGCAGGACCTTTACCGCCGCTTCGTCAATCCGGACGCCTCCGACCGGCGGATGCTGGCCGTCGCGCGCGGCGCCGCCATCGCCGGCGGCGTGCTGGGCACCGCGATTGCGATTGTCGCCGTCTCGATCGAAGCGGTGCTGGCTGTCTTCTACACGCTACTCACCGTCAGCCTGTTCGTCCCGGTGCTGGCCGGCCTCTACACGCGCCGCGTCGGATCGCGCGAGGCGCTCGGCGCCATCGCCGCCGGCGTAAGCTTGTTCGTCGTGGCGCAGACGGCCGGCGGCGGCGCTCGGATCGCCGGCCTGACGCCCGCGATGATTGGCCTTGCCGGCGCCGTCGCGGCCTGCCTGATCGTGCTGGCGGCCCGGCGGTCCGGCCCCGTAGCGACCTAGGCACGCAGCGGCGGCGCGGACGGCGGCGGGAATCGCCTGCGCGGCGATATCGCCGGCGGTGGCGTAGCGGTCGAGCCGTTCCAGTTCGCCCACGAGGCGGGCCGCGAACTGGTCTGGCGCGCGGTCGATAGAGGCGGCGAGCGATGTCGTCGGCGGGCAACACCGCACGTCGATGCCCGGCGCCTGCCGGGCAAAAGTGGCGGCGCAGCGCCGCATCACGAAGGGTTTGGCCACGAGCAGGGCGCGCCGCACCACGACGCCGTGCCGGCGGAGCGCCGCCAGACCGAACCGGACGTTCTCCAGCGTGTTGCCCGCTTCCGGTTCGACGACAATCGCAGCCTGCGGAACACCGTCCCGTACCAAGCGGTCGCGGAAGACCTCCGCCTCCGTCGCCGGGAACCTCCCGCGCGTCATCCGGCCGTGCCGTCCGCTCACCAGAACGAGAGGGGCGTGACCCGCACGGTACAACTCCGCGGCGCGCGCCGGGACGGCGAACGCCTGACTCCCGAAGACGAAGATCACGTCGGCGGCCGTGGGCGGGCTGGCGACCGCGAGAAACGTCCAGAGCGGCGCCGCGCGGCGCGCCAGCTCCGCGACGGCATCGGCCGCGCCGTCCCGGTCCGCAGCCCCCGTCGCCTCCGGCGTCATCCCGCCAGCCTACCAGACCGGTGGCCGGCGCCGGGTGGGTGCTATGATCGACTGAACTCCCCGATGGAAGAGGCCGGTCCATCATGCGCGCGCTTGCCACGACCAGTCTGGTTCTCACCGCTGCCTTCGCCGGTCCGGTTTCCGCGCCGGCGCAGACCGCCGCCTCCGGCCTGACACTGATCGACGCCGCGGGCCGCCACCCGATCGCAACCGTCACCCTGGGCGACCAGGAGTTGATCTCGCTTGCCGACCTGGCCGCTGTCTTTCGCCTGGATGTCGCCGAGGACAGCCGGACGCGCTCGATGACGGTCACGTCCGCCGGACGGAGAGTGATCCTGACGGCGGAGCAGGCGCTGGCCTCGGTGGACGGACGGCTGGTGTCGCTCGACGGGCCGGTGCGACGGGCCGGCGGGCGGTGGTTCGTGCCGTTCGACTTCATTCCCCGAGCACTGGCGCCCCTACAGGGCGAGTCGACCGAACTGCGCCGGCCGTCGCGGTTGATCGTCGCCGGCGATGTGCGCGTCCCCCGCGTCGTGGCCCGTTACCAGGCGCGCGGCGCGGGAGGACGGCTGACGCTGGAGGTGAGCCCGGAGACGCCGTACGCCGTGGTTGAGGAGCCAGGGCGCCTGACGATCCGGTTCGAAGCCAATGCCGTCGACGTCGGCCCCTTGCCGCCGACGAGCGGCGACACGGTCCGGGCGATTGCCGCCGATGACGTGCTACCCGGTCTGGCGATCGACCTGGGCCCCGCTTACGGGTCGCATCGCGTGGACGCCACCACCGTGGGCGCGACGGCACGTGTCGTGATCGATCTCGAACCTGCGGCCGCTGCCGGAACCGCCACCGCCGGAACGGCCGCCGCGCCGGCGGATACACGGCTGCCGGCCGGCAACTCCGGGGCCGACCTGCTGCGCGCCCGGGGCAGCCGACCGCAGTTCCGGACGGTGGTGATCGATCCCGGGCATGGCGGAACCGATGCCGGGGCGCGGGGCATGGCGGGCACGCTGGAAAAGGACGTCACGTTCGCCGTCGCGCAGCGGCTGCGGGTGGCGCTCGAGGGGCGGCTCGGGGTACGCGTGGTCCTGACCCGGACGCGCGACGAACGGGTCCCGCTGGACCAGCGGGCCGCCATCGCCAACAACAATCAGGCCAACCTGTTCATCAGCCTGCACGCCAACGCCTCGCGGAGCGAGTGGCCGACGGGCGCCGAGGTGTTCCACCTGAGTATCGACGAGTACGGCGACGAGGCGCGGGAGATTGCCGACCGGGCGGGTACCTTCCTCCGGGTCGCGGACGGGGGCCAGCGGGAGATCGACATGGTCCCGTGGGAGATGGCCCAGGCCCGCTATCTCGAGCGATCGGCGCTGTTCGCCGGCGTCGTGGAGGACGAGCTTGGCCGCCGCATCCCGATGAACCTCCGCCCCCGGCGGCAGGCCCCGTTCCGGGTGCTCGCGGGGGCAAACATGCCCGCAGTGCTGATCGAGATGGGCTTCCTGTCGAATCCGGAACAGGAGGTTCAGCTCACGGACCCTGACTTCCAGGCATCGATTGTCGAGGCCCTGGTCGCCAGTGTTCTGCGGTTCCGCGACTACGTAGAGCGGACGCCCGATCTGCCGGCCGGCGACGCGGCCGGCGCGGGCGACCGACAGCCAGGCGGCGGCGACGCGGTTGGCCCGGATCGGCGGTAGCAGACCATGCCCCCGCGCAAACGACGTCGGTTGCGGCGCTTCCGGACCCGCCGCCCCTGGACTGCGGCGAGTATCGCCGTCGGTCTGCTTACCCTCGTGCTGACGGTGGGAGTGGGGATAGTCCTGCAACGCTGGCAGGCGGGCGCGGGCGGGACGGACGGCGGCGATGGCGGCGCGGGGAGTGGCTTCCGTGGCTCCGTGCAGACCGTCACCTTGTACTACGTCTCGGAGGACGGACACGGTCTGGTCCAACAGGAGACGCCGATCGCGGCGTCGGCCGATCCGGTTGAACGAGCCCGCGCCGTCGTGGAGCAGCAGCTGGCCCCGGCGCCCCCGTCCCTGATCTCCCCGTTTCCGGAGGGTACGGTGCTGCGGGCGGTCTACTTTGCAAGCGACGGCAGCCTCTTCGTCGACCTGAGCGGCGAGGTGACGAGCGAACACTCGGGCGGCTCGCTCGACGAGTTATTCACGGTGTACGCGCTGGTCAATGCGCTGGTCACCAACGTGCCGGAGGTTACGTCGGTGCAGATCATGGTGGACGGCCGGGAAGTGGACACGCTGGCGGGACATATCGACCTGCGCCAGCCGCTCGAGCCGAGCTTCGCCTGGCTGGTGGACGAGGATGCGGGTGAGGGCGAAGGTGAGGGTGAGGGTGAGGGTGAGGGTGAGAGTGGAGGCGGGGTCGAGAGCGACGACGCCGGCGAAGCCAGCGGTGACGATGGCGAAGTCCGGGAAGAGGGCCGCGAACTCGAAGAGGACGGCGGCATCATCCCGGACACCGAGGAAGAGGAGGACGACACGGAGGGCGGCCGCGCACATGGCGACGCCGGACGCACGACGAACGACAGCACATGACTGAGCCTGCACGCCCCGACAATCGCGCTCCGGCCGATCTGCGCGACACCCGGATAACGGCCGACTATCTGATGCATGCGGAAGGATCCACCCTGATCGAAGCGGGCAGGACGCGCGTCGTCTGCGCGGCCAGCGTCGAGGATCGGGTGCCGCCGTTCCTCCGCGGCCAGGGCCAGGGGTGGGTAACCGCAGAGTACGGCATGCTCCCCCGCGCCACGACAACCCGGTCTATCCGCGAGGCAGCCAAAGGACGGGTCGGGGGCCGAACGCAGGAAATCCAGCGCTTGATCGGCCGCTCGCTCCGCGCCGTCACGCGTCTCGGCGACCTGGGTGAGCGGACGATTCACATCGACTGCGACGTTATCCAGGCAGACGGGGGCACGCGCACGGCCTCCATCACCGGCGGCTTCGTCGCGCTGGTGCTCGCGCTCGACCGGCTGCGGGCTGCGGGTCAGATCGCGCGCCTGCCGATCACCGACTACGTCGCGGCTACCAGCGTCGGCATCGTTGGTGGCCGCCCGGTCGCCGATCTCGCCTACGACGAGGACTCGAAGGCGGACGTCGACATGAACGTCGTCAAGACGGGTGACGGCCGGTTCATTGAGGTGCAGGGGACTGCGGAGGGTGAACCGTTCGACCGCGCTGCGCTCGACGATCTGCTGGCCCTGGCGGATGGAGCGATCGATCAGTTGATAGCGATGCAGGAGACGATCGTCGGCGCGATCGTCCCGCGACGTCCACGATGACCGTCATCGTCGCCACAACCAACTCCAACAAGCTGCGCGAGATCGGCCGGCTGCTCCACGGCCCCGCCTGTACCGTCGAGTCGATCGACGCCCACGCCGCGGTCCCCGCACCCCAGGAAACCGGCGCCACGTTCGCTGAGAATGCGCGGCTGAAGGCGCGCCACTACGCCCGGTTCGTGAGGCACCTGACGGTGGCCGAGGACTCCGGTCTCGAGGTCGACGCGCTCGGGGGGGCGCCCGGGATTCGGTCGGCCCGTTACAACGGCGCGACCTACCCGGAGAAGTTCGAGGCGATCTATGCGCGCCTGCGCGCGCAGGGGGCGACGAGCAGCCCGGCCCGGTTCATCTGCGCCCTGGCGGCGGTGGAGGACGGCCGCGTCGTCTTCGAGGCGACGGGCGTCATGGAGGGACGCATCGCCGACTGCCCCGCGGGCAAGAGCGGCTTCGGCTACGACCCGATCTTCTTCTATCCACCGTTCGGCTGCACGCTCGCGGAACTGTCGGAGGCCCGGAAGGCGGAGGTGAGCCACCGCGCCCGGGCGTTTCGCAAGCTGCGGGCGTACCTCGAGAGCCGCCTATAGGGTGGACGTGGGTCGTCCGCCGGCGTGGAGTCCGGCGCACCCGCCCGGACCCGGACTCTAGAGGCCGGCCGGCTGGTCCAACGCGCCGCCGGGCTCGGTGTCTGCTGCGGCGGTGTCGTCGCCGTCAGCCTCGGCAGGCGCGGCCTCGGCGGGGATGTCGACGCGCGGAAAGGTGATCGTGAAGATCGATCCACCGCCCGGCCGATTGGCCGCCTCCACGGTGCCGCCGTGGAGACCGACGAGGTGCTTCACGATGGCCAGGCCCAGACCGGTACCGCCAGGGTTGCGCGCCCGCGAGTTCTCCACTCGGTAAAAGCGTTCGAACACCCGGTCGAGATCGGTGTCCGGAATCCCGGGCCCCCGGTCGCCCACACTGAGGACCACGGTGTTATCGACGGTATTCGCGGATACCGCAATGTCGATGACGGTATCCTCCGGCGCGTAGTGCGCCGCGTTCTCGACCAGGTTCTTGAGCACCTCGTGCATCTTCACCGGGTCGACCCTCAACTCCGCCGCATCCCAGGCGACATCCGGCTCGATGTGCTGCCGCTTGCCGTCCAGCACCGGCGCCAGCTCCGCCGCAACTCCCGAGACGAGCGTTAGGGTAGCGCACGGGGTGCGCTGTAGCTCCTCCTGCCCGGCATCGAGGGCCGCGAGCCGCAGAAGGTCGGCCACCAGCCGTTCCATCCGCCTGGCCTGGCGCGCGATGACCGCGACGAAGCGGCGCTGCGTCTTCCGGCCCGGCTCGTCCTGCAGCGTGTCTACCGCGCCGCGGATGGCCGTGATGGGCGTGCGCAGCTCGTGAGAGACGTTGGCGACGAAGTCCTGCCGGATTTGGGCGGCTCGCCGGAAATCGCTGATGTCGTGCAGTACGAGGACGACGCCTGGTTCGTCCTGCGCCGTGTACGGCGCCGCGCTGGACAGACAGACCTTCACCGGCTCGGTGCTGAGCGTGATCTCCACCCGGCTCGATCCGCCCGCGTCGAGCGCCTCGCCGATCTGCCGCGCCACGTCCGGATGCCGGATCAGTTCGACGTAGTGGTGGTCGACGGGCGTCTCGGCAATCTGCAGCATCTCGCGCACGGCGTCGTTCGCCATCTGCACCCGCCCGCGCTCGTTCACGACCAGCACGCCTTCGGTCATGCTGGCGAGGATGGCGTCGGTGAGGCGCCGGCTGCGCGACAACTCTCCCAGGCGGCGCCCCAGTTCCTGCACCGAGGCGTCGAGCGCGCGGGCGACCGTGCCGATTTCATCGTCACCGTAGTTGCCGACCGGCGGTGTCAGGTCGCCCTGGCGGTACCGCTGCGCCGCGCTTGCGATCGCCCGCACGCGCCGGCTCATGGCGGTCGACGTGATCCAGGCCAGCACGAGCGCGCCGCCCAACGCGAGGAGCAGTCCGATCGCGGTGGCCCGCTGCACCGACGCGATCTGATCGTCTACGGCGGTCAACGGGAGCGCCAGCCGGACGAAGGCAATGTCCGGATGGTTGACGGCGACGGCCGCG
The DNA here is from genome assembly GCA_964550305.1 of uncultured Vicinamibacteraceae bacterium. Taxonomy (GTDB): domain Bacteria; phylum Acidobacteriota; class Vicinamibacteria; order Vicinamibacterales; family UBA8438; genus VXRJ01. Next base: position 12,418 of record CAZJYU010000040.1, read on the forward strand.
TACAGCAGGTCGCGGTCGACCGTCGTACTGTAGCGGCGCATGACGCCGCTTCCTTCCTCGCGGGCAATGTTGATCTCCGGCCGCGTGCCGTGATTCTCCAACGCAGCCAGCGACGCGCCGTCTTCCGCCGAGTCGCCCATCACGCGGCCGGTGGTGTCGATGATCGTCACCCGCGCGTCCAGGCGCTCCCCCAAGGTGTCGGCTTCGCGATCGAGGTCGGCCATCGACTGGCCACCGCCGCTCCGCTCGACCAGTTCGGCCACAAGCTGGGTCTCTCCGATGAGCTCGTCGGTAATCCGATCGAGGAGCTGTCCCTCCAGCGACCACGCCACCAGTCCCGCGGCGAGCAGCAGGCTGACACCCGCGATGCCGAACGCCGCGAGGAACAGGCGGGTGCGCAGCTTCATGCGGGAGCCGCGTCCTGATCGGCCAGTTTGTAGCCGAACTGCTTGACGGTGATGATGGCCGATTCCAGCACCGGCAGCTTTTCGCGGAGCCGGCGGATGTGGACATCAACCGTCCGCGTGCCGCCCGTGTACGTATAGCCCCAGACGTCGGACAGCAACACGTCGCGCGACAGCACGCGGCCGCGATGTTCGATCAGGTACTTCAGAAGCAGAAACTCCTTCGCCGTCAACCGCACGTCCGCGCCGTCGCAGGTGACGACGTGGCGGTCGGGATCGACGGTCAACGGACCGACGGTGAGGGGACTCGTGGCGGACTGGCCGCGGTGCGCGCGCCGGAGCACGGCACCAACCCGGGCGACCAGCTCCTTCGGCGAGAACGGCTTCGTCACGTAGTCGTCGCCGCCGAGCTCGAGGCCCACGATTCGGTCGGTCTCCTCCGTCCTCGCGGTCAGCATGATGATCGGCACACTGGAGACCTGCGGGGTGGATCGGATCGACCGACAGACGTCCAGGCCGTTCTCACCCGGCAGCATCAGGTCCAGCACCACCAGCGCCGGCGGGCGCGCCCGCACGTGCGGAAGCACGTCACTCCCGGAGAAAAGCACCTCCGGCGCGTAACCTGCCTTCTTCAAGTGATGGGCCACCAGATCCGCGATGTCCCGGTCGTCCTCGACAACGAGGATTCGTTCGGCGCCGTTGTCAGTAGCCAGCACTTCCCTCCTGTGCGTGGTGACGGACGTCCCGGCCCGACACCATGAAGATCACCTCTTCGGCGACGTTGGTGGCGTGATCGCCGACCCGCTCCAGGTGGCGCGAGATCAATATCAGATCGAGCGACGGCTCGGTGACGGACGACTGTTGCAGCATGCAGCCCAGCAACTCGCGGAACACCTGGTCCTTCAGTGCGTCGAGTTCATCGTCGCGGTCGAGCACGTCGCGCGCGAGGTCCGTGTCGTGGCGAACATAGGCGTTGAGCGCATCCCGCAGCATCCCCTGCGCGATGTCGGCCATCCGCGGGATATCGATAAGCGGCTTGACCGCCCGATGCTGCAGATAGCGGAACGTCGCCTCGGCGATATTCACCGCGAAGTCGCCAATCCGCTCCAGATCGTTGTTGATCTTCAGGCCCGATACGACGACGCGGACATCGTCGGCGCCGAGATGGTGACGCGTCAACAACTCGTAACACCGCTTGTCGATCTCGATATGGAGGTCGTTGACGGGATCGTCGCTGCACAGCACCCGTTCGGCCAGAGCGAGGTCACGGTCGACGAGCGCGCGCACCGACCCGCGCACCTGTTCCTCGACCTGACCGCCCATCGCGAGCAGGCGTTCCTTCAAGGTGCTGAGGTCTTCGTTGACAGGCGAGCCGGCTGTTGACGATCCGTCGACGTCCACGTTCTTCACGGTTCAGGATCCCGGCTGTTCGCCAGCGTACCCCAGCGATACCAACGCGGCAACCGCCTTGCGGCCCGCACCGCCCGCTACGGTTACCCCGCCGTGACGGAGGGGTTAATTCCTCGTGAACAGGCCGAATCAGGCGGGCGGAAGGGTCTCGACCAGCAGGTCGAGCACCCGCGCCACCTCGACCGGATCGCGGACGCGCCAGCGGGCTGCGGTCGGTCGGTCGTCGCGTGTCACGACCATCGAGACGCCGTCGCCGGCAAGCATCGCGAACAGATCCTCATCCGTCTCGTCGTCACCGATGCAGACGGCGGCGGAACGATCGAGCGCCAGTGCGTCGAGCAGCCAGGCGACGGCGCGTCCCTTGTCCCAGTCGATGTCGGGACGCAACTCGAAAACCCTCTTGCCGCCCTCGCGGCGCAGTCCGACGTGGGCGCGCGCCACCTCCCGCACGACGGCGTCGATCCGTGGAAGCTGGGCCGCATCGGCCAGGCGGTAGTGAGTGGACACGCTGTAACGCTTCCGCTCGATCAACACTCCCGCGATGCCGGCCGTGGCCGCGCGCAGATCCGTCTCGGCGGCGTCCACCTCCGGCAGCAGCGTCACCGCCGCCGCGTGGCGCAGTCCGCTTCCGGCCGGGCCCAGAATGTCGAGGCCGTGGCAACCCGCGTAGCCCACCTGATCTAGCCCCACGAACTGCTGCATGACGCTGATGTCCCGGCCGGTAACGATCGTTACCGGGCAGCGGTCGGCCAGGAGCGCGAGGCGGCCCCGCGTAGCGTCAGCCAGGGTCGCCTGCTCCGGACGGTCGACGATCGGCGTCAGCGTGCCGTCGTAGTCCAGAAAGACGCCGGTGCGGCCTCGGCTCAGGGGCGCCAGCCAGCGCGGGACTTGATCGGGGTGGAGCGCCGATGGGATCGTCTGCGCGCCGCTGCACGCGGGGGTCACTGCGCCGCCGCCCGCTCCGCCTCGCGCAGGACGCGCAGGAAGTTGCCGCTCCACAGCTTGGCGATCTCCTCCTCGCTGTAGCCGCGGCGCAGCAGTTCGACGGTGACGTTCACCGTCTCGGCTGCGTTGGCCCAGCCGACGATGCCGCCGCCGCCGTCGAAATCGGAACTGATGCCCACATGGTCGATGCCGATCAATTCCACGGCGTGGTCGATGTGGTCGACGAAGTCGGCAACCGTTGCGTCCGGATAGCGGCGGTCGAGCGATTCGATCCGGCCGATGTAGTCGTAGTACGGCTCGGCTCCCAGCTCTTCGGGCGGTTGGCCCGGCACCATCCCGAAGGCATTGCGGATGTTCCGGTACTCCGCCGCCCGCAACCGCGCCGGCTCGGTCAGAAACGAGCCCACTGCCGTTACCTGCACGACGCCGCCCGACTCCGCCAGGGCGCGAAGCTGCTCGTCGTCCAGATTGCGCGGGTGGTCCATCAGCGCGCGCATGCTGGAGTGCGACGCGATGACCGGCGTCTCGGACAGCCGGACGGCATCGAGCATGGCGGCCTTCGAGATGTGCGAGACGTCAACCAGCATGCCCACGCGGTTCATCTCGGCGATCACCTGCTCGCCGAACGGACTGACGCCGTCATGTTCCGGCTCGACGACCGCCCCGCCTTCACGTGCGGTCGCCGAATCGGCAATGTCGTTGTGGCCGTTGTGAGCAAGCGTCATGTAGCGGGCGCCCCGCTCGTAATAGGCCTCGACGAGCGACAGGTCGCGCCCGATCACCCAGCCGTTCTCGATGCCGATCAGCGCCACGAGCTTGCCGCTGGCGGCGATCCGCTCGGCCTCGTCGGCGGTGTATGCGATCTCGATCTCGTCCGGGTACAGCTCCTCCGCCATCCGGTGGATCGCGTCGAACTTCACGCCGGCGTCCACCTTCGCCTGCGCCTCGTTCTCCGGCGTCCGCTCGGTCTGGCCGACGTAGACGATAAAGAAGCCGGCATCGAGCCCGCCGGCGCGCATCTTCGGCAGGTCCACCTGGAAGTCGCCATCGACACCCGGGTCCACCACCGGCGTGGCGAAGTTGAACGGGATGTCAATGTGGGTGTCGAGGGTGAGGACGCGCTTCTGCATCTCCGTGGCGCGCTCTAGCAGCTCCGCCTCGGCGCGCTCCTCCGGGGTGCGCTGATCGCACGCCGCAAGGGCCGCCGCCAGGGCCAGGAACGCCATGCCGTGCAACGCTGTCACCGTTTTCCCCTCGTTTCGGGTTGAGCATACACGCAACGCAGGACTCACTCGCCGGCGCCGGGAAACCCCACGTCGATGCGGACGGCGCCCACCAGGTGCTCCCGCGTGTGGACCGCGAGATAGAGCCGGTCGGCGCGCAGGGCGTGCATCTCGATCCCGCTCAGCCGCACCTGCCCCGCCGTTCGCGCCCCCCCGCGGCGCGCCAGTTGGCGCACGACGGGCCCCCGCTCCGCATCCTCGGCCGGCCCGCGCCGGTGCAACGCCACCGACAGCACCTCGTCGTCCGGTCCGGACCACCGCAGTCCGTAGACCGTCACGTCGTAGTCGAGCGTCCGCGTCGACGGATCGAGCGTGAACCGTACCCGCGCCGACAGACCCTCTTCCGCCGTGACGCGAGACTCCAGCGCAACCGGCGCCGGCGGCGACACCAGGCTGGGCGTGAAGGCGGGCGGGCGGCGGCGCGGCGCGTGCTGCTCCCAGGCGTAGGCCAACGCGATCAGGCGCGGCTCCTCCCAGGGCCGGGCCAGCATCTCGAGGCCGACCGGCATTGCGTCGTCCGCCTCCCCCGCCGGCATTGTGAGCGCCGGCAGGCCCGATACGGCGCTCAGCGCGCAGTTGCTGCCCTGCTGCGGCTGGCCAATGGGCCGCGCCGTCTGCCGGATAGTGGGATAGATGAGGGCGTCGAGCTCCTGCTCGTCCATCAACGCGATCACCGTGTCGCGCACGGTGTCGCGCTGTGCCAGCGACTCCCGGTAGTCGTCCGTCTCGCGCGAGGTGATCTGGAGTGTGTCGGCGAGGCCGCGCTCCATGATTTCGTGGTACAGGCCGGTATCCACGAGCTGGGCGAGCGTCCGGACCGGCGCGCCGGGCGTCGCCTCCAGGTACGCGTTCATGTCGAACCGGAACTCCTGCCGGATCACCGACCCGCCCTGGACCAACTCCGCCAGGTCCGGCTCGTTGATCTCGACCGCGGTGGCGCCGAGCCGCTCCATTTCCTCCACCGCCCGCTCGATGACGGCGCGGACCGGCCGCTCGGCCGCACCGGAGCCGAGTAGCGCATCCACCACCCCGAGGCGGGCGCCGTCGAGCGCGTCGGCGTCCAGGAAGGCCGTGTAGGTCACCGGTATCCGTCCGTTGCCGGCCAGCGTAGCGGGGTCAGCCGGATCCGGGCCGACCGTCGCGTCGAGCGCCAGCGCGAGATCCTCGACCGAGCGGGTGAGCGGACCGCCGATGTCCTGGGTGGTCGACAGCGGGATGATCCCGTCGCCCGACGCCAGGCCGCGCGTTCCGCGCAGTCCCACCAGGTGGTGATGGGCCGACGGGATCCGGATCGAGCCGCAGGTATCGCTCCCCATGCCGAAGGCGCCGAAGCTGGCCGCGACCGCCGCGCCGGTGCCGCCGCTCGATCCGCCCGGATTGCGCCCGGGATCATAGGGATTGCGCGTCTGGCCCCCGAACGACGCGATGGTGGTGATGCCGCGCGCCAGCTCATGCATATTGGTCTTGCCCAGAATGATCGCGCCCGCCGCGCGCAGCCGCGCCACCTGCGCCGAGTCGTCGGGCGGCACGGACGTGGCGAGCGCGAGCGTGCCGGCGCTGGTCGGCATGTCGGCGGTGTCGTAGTTGTCCTTCACCAGCACCGGTATGCCGTGGAGCGCTCCCCGGATCCGGCCCTCCGACCGTTCCTGATCGAGACCCCGCGCCACGTCGCGGGCGTTCGGGTTGATCGTCACCATCGCGTTGATCGCGGGGCCCTGCTGATCGAACGCCGCGATCCGGGCCAGGTAGGCGTCGACCAGTTCAACCGACGTGACCTCGCCCCGCTCGAGCGCGCCGGTCAAGTCGCGGACCGACTTCTCCATCACGTCGAACCCCGATGCGTCCTCCGACGCCGTGCCGCCGCATGCGGCCGCGCCCGCCAGCAGCGGCAGCAGCAGCATCGCGCCCGCCCGCCACCACGTCCTCCGCCGCGTGTTGTCGCGTGACATCGACCCCTCCTCGGTTCCGTCCATCAGACGAAGCGACAGTCCGCCTCCAGCGCGTGGGCGAGCAGCGACAGGTAGCGGCCCCGCGGCACCTCGACCGCGCCGAAGCGCTCCAGGTGCGGCGTCACCCACTGCACATCCAGGAGCCGGTAGCCGCGCGCGCGCAACCGCTCAACCAGTGCCGCCAGCGCGACGTTCGATGCGTCGGTCGTGGTGTGGAACATCGACTCGCCAAAGAACGCGCCGCGGATCGCCACCCCGTACAACCCGCCCGCGAGGGCTCCATCCTGCCATGCTTCCACCGAGTGGGCATGGCCCTTGCGGTGAAGCACCTCGTAGCTCTCGGCAATTTCGGCATCGATCCAGGTGCCTTCGGCGTCGGGACGCGCCGCGCAGCCCGCCACGACTTCATCAAACGCCCGATTGACCGCCACTTCGAACCGGCCCTGCCGCAGCACGCGGCGGAGACGGCGCGGCAAGTGGAAATGATCGAGCGGCACGATGCCTCGCTCCTCCGGCGAGTACCAGCGAATCTCGCCGTCGACGGCCATCGGGAAGAAGCCGGCCTGGTATGCGTAGAGCAGCGTGGTGGTGAGGATCATCCCAAATGTCGTATATATGATGCATGGTCAGCGAGTCCGACACCCAGAACGAGTTCATCTCCGAAGCGGTCACCCGACACATCCGCGTGGAAGTGCGGGCGCGTTATACGGAGGAGCACTCCGATCCGTTGCAGCAGCGCTGGCTGTTTCTCTACACGATCCGGATCACGAACGAAGGGCGCGAAACCGTTCAGTTGATCAGCCGCCACTGGCGAATCACCGACGGCGCCGAGCAGGTGCAGGAGGTCAAGGGCCTCGGTGTCGTGGGCCAGCAGCCGACACTCGGGCCGGGCGAGGCGTTCGAGTACACGTCCGGCTGCCCGCTCGGCACGCCGTTCGGATCGATGGAGGGGACGTACCAGATGGTCACTACCGGCGGCGAGCGGTTCGATGCCGAAATCGCCCCGTTCGCTCTGTCCGGTCCGTACACTCTTCACTGACGGCGCTGCGGCGCCGGCCTGGCGCCCACCGGCCTCTTACGTGCTACTGCGCCTGTACCGGCTACCGGGCGCCGAGCGGCGCCACCACTATCCCCGCCGCCACGAGTCCCTCGCGCAAGTGCCGCGCAATCGCATCGGCGCCCGGTGTGTCCCCATGCACGCAGATCGTCCCCGCGGTCAGGGTGATGCGCGTGCCGTCGATGGCGCTGACCGCGCCCTCGCGCACCATGCCGACGGCGCGCGCGACGGCCAGCCCGGGATCGTGGATCACGGCGCCCGGCTGGGTGCGCGGCACCAGCGCGCCGCTCGCCTGGTACGCGCGGTCCGCGAACACTTCCGGCACGACGACGAGTCCCGCATCGCGCCCGGCGTCGATGAGCGCGGAACCGGGAAGCCCCAGGAAGGCCAGGTCGGGACCGCAGGCCGCCACGGCCCGCGCCACCGCATCCGCCAGGGACCGGTCGCGCGCCGCCATGTTGTAGAGCGCACCATGCGCCTTGACGTGGCGGACGGCGACCCCTTCGACCGCGGCAATCTCCTGAAGCGCCCGCACCTGTCCGCGGATCAGTGCGTCGACCTCCGCCAGCGGCAGGTCGATCTCGCGCCGGCCGAATCCCTCGCGGTCGGCGAAGCCGGGATGCGCGCCGACGCTCACGCCCGCCTCACGCGCCGCACGCACCGTCGCGCGCATCGTGTCGGCATCGCCGGCATGCGCCCCGCAGGCCACGTTGACAGACGTGACGATGTCCATCATCCGGCGGTCGAGCGCACGCGCCGCCTCCCCCGGCAACTCGCCGAGATCGCAGTTCAGGTCGACACGCATCGTCATGGCCGCGCCTCCGCACGTCCGTCCGTGACTGCGATCTGCCGCTCCGCCTCGGCGATCGCGCCCTCGAACCATACCAGCCACTCGTGGCCGTACTCGTCCATATACGCCGTCGAGACGCCGCCCGCCGCCATCACGAACGCGCGCCGCTCCGCCGCCGAGAGGGCATGCACGGCGCCGCCCGCCGCCTCGAACGTCGCGAGCGCATCGGCCGTGCGGCGACGCTCCTCCGCCCGGGCCAGGCGCGCAAGTTCTCCGACGGCGGCGTCGATCACCTGCCGCAGACCGAGCGGCAACGACTGGTAGGCCTCCTCGCGCATCAGCCAGAGACCGGCCGGAAATCCGTGATCGTCGCGCGTCAGGTACCGGAACGCCCCTCCCGCGCCGCCCGCCGTCAGGTCCATGACGCTTCCCGCCCGGGCTCTCACGTTCCCGCCCGTGCCGGCGGCGGCGACCCGAGCGCTCCAGGAGGCCGGCGCCGGCGTGGCGCCGACGGCGCGCGCCCATGACGCCAGGACCGGCGAATCAGCGGTCTGCATCGTCGCGCCCCGCAGATCGTCCGGCCCGCGCACCGGTTCCGCCCGCGTCGCGATGCCGCGCCAGCCACCGCCCCCCGACAGCGCCAGGAGCCGCAGGCCGGACTGCCGGAGCAGCGCGTCCTGCATCCGCTCGAAGAAGACACCCGTGAAAACCAGCTCGACGACGGCGTCGGACTCCAGCAGGTACGGCACGTCAAGGACATGAAGCTCCGGGACGAAGCGAGCCGCCTCCGGCGTAGACGCCAGATAAATGTCAATGTCGCCGCCAAGGAGCGCGGCGAGACACGCGTCCGGGGCGCCGCACGATCCGCCCTCCGTGTCCACCTCGACCGCCAGGCGCCCGCCCGAGAGCGCCTCGATCAGCTCACCGGCCGACGCGACGGTGTCGGGCGCGCCGTTGGCCGCCGCTCCAGGCAGCGTCAGCGCGGCGAGGACCAGATTGACAACCGCACCGGTCACGGTCACGAGCCCCGCACGGTCTTCACGCGCGGATAGTCGAGCGACGCGCGTTCGGAATCCCCCATCTCCACGCCGCCATCCGGGAAGTAGTCGGTCCAGCGGTCGGTGACGCGCTGCGCGATATCCGGCCGGCAGGTCAGCTCCTTCGGGAACGACGGCTTGAGGCGCGCGTCGATCACGATGGGCGGCGTGTAGACGAGATGGTGGCGTACCGCCCGCGTGCCCCCGGCGTGAATGTCGGCGGCGGGCTCGAAGCGGGTAAACGTCGTCCAGAGGAAGTTCATCGGCGACGCGGCGGCACGGTCCGGCTCGTCGGTCAGGACGACGAGAGGCCAGTCGCGGAACGCCGGCGCCGCGGCCAGACGGGCGGCTGCGTCCGGTTCCGACGCATAGCCGGGCGCGCCCACCACCAGGCAGCCGGGGCAGAACACGTGAACGGCCGTGACCCCCTGCGGCAGCTCCGGGGCAGAGAACTCCTCCGGCAACGTCCGGACCGGCGGCCCGAGGCCGAGCCAGACCCCCTTGGATCCCCGGTTCACCTCCGGGCCGGTGTAGTCGAGGGTGTCCATCGACAGGTTCGAGAAGACGTAGAGGTCGGTCTCGGGATTGGTCCGCTCCAGCAGATGGACCAGCGTGCGGCGGAAGTCGCGCAGGTCGACCGGCTGATCCGTGACGAGCAGGAACTTGGTGAGCGAGAGCTGGCCCTCCCCCAGGATCCGGAACGCGCTCGCCATCGCCTCGCGCGCATAGCGCTGGCGCACCACGGCGGCGCCGAGCGAGTGGTAGCCGGTCTCGCCGTACG
>CAZJYU010000041.1:0-21724 GCA_964550305.1 uncultured Vicinamibacteraceae bacterium
TTCGGCAACAAGAACCAGTGCCAGGACGCCGATCTCCTCGCGGCGCTCCTCGCGCGGGAGGCGCGGCGTCCGGTCAAGCTGGAGCTGACGCGGAAGGATGACTTTCTCGGCGTCCACGGCCGCTGGCCGACGGTGCAGCACTACCGGGTAGGAGCGAGCCGCGACGGGACGTTGCAGGCCATTCAGCTCCGCGGCTTCAGCGGCCTGGGTCCCCATCGCAAGAGCAGCGGCGGCATCAGCGGAATCGAGCTGTTCCGGTGCCCCAACGTGCGCCGCGAAATCTCACCTGTCTACACCAACATGACGGTAGCCGCGAACTTCCGGGGCCCCGCCTATCCCCAGGGGGTCTGGGGAATCGAGTCGGCCATGGATCAGGTGGCCCACGAGCTGTCGATCGACCCGGTCGACTTCCATCTCCGAAACCTCACGCGCGCCTACAACGACGAGACGCCCTACACCAGTTGGGCGCTGCGCGAATGCGTCGTCGACGGGGCCGACCGTTTCGGCTGGCCGGCGCGTTGGCAGCCCGCCGGCACGCGGACCGGTCCGCACCGGCGGGGCGTGGGGATGGCGATCGGCATGTTCGCGGCCCGCCTCGGGCGGAGCAGCGCGGTGCTGCGCCTGGAGGGCGGGCGACTGTTTCTTCACATCGGGGTGACCGATATCGGCACCGCGACCAAGACCGCCATGGCCCAGTTGGCGGCCGAGGCGCTGGAGATGGAGCTGGACGACGTCACCGTGGTTTGGGGAGACACGGACCGGTGTCCGTACTCGGTAGGGGAGTCGGGAAGCCGAACCACGACTCACACCGGACAGGCCATCCTGGAAGCGGCGGAAGACCTCAAGCGGCAGATCGCCTCGGCCGGTGGACCTCTCGAAAGCCAGACCCTGATCGCGCAGGCGACGCCGGAGCCGGCCCTCGACGGCCTGGCGCGATACGCGTCGACGGCGCACTTCGTGGAAGTCGAGGTCGACACCGAGCTGGGCGGTATCCGGGTGTTGCAGTACCTCGCGATGCACGAGAGCGGGCGCATCATCAATCCGCTCACCGCCGCGAGCCAGGTGAAGGGCGGCGTCACGATGGGGATCGGCATGGCGCTGCATGAAGAGCTGCTCTACGACCGGCTCACCGGCATTCCGGTAAACCCGGGGTTCTACGGCGCCCGGGTGATGACGCATCTCGACGCGCCCGAGATCGAGGTCCGGTTCATCGAGCCGGACGACGCGTATGGGCCTTACGGGGCGAAGAACGTCGGCGAGCCGCCGATCATCCCGGTGGTGGCGGCGATTGGCAACGCTGTCTTCAATGCGACCGGCCGCCGGATTCGGGAGCTGCCCATGACCCGGGACCGCGTTCTGGAGGCGTTGGCGTGAAACCGCTCGCGAACGTGAATCCGGCGAGCCTGGCAGACGCCGTCGCGCGCCTGGAGCGCGGCGGAGAACGGGTGGCTGCGGTCGGCGGAGGCAGCGATCTGCTGGGAATGATCAAGGACGATCTGGCGTCGCCCGATGTCCTCTTGAATCTCCGGGCACTGGCCGATTCGGACGACGGCCTGGATGCCGTCATGTCGGATCCGGCCGAGCTGCGGATCGGCGGGCTGGTGACGCTGGCCCGGCTCAGCACGCATCCGGACGTGGCCTCCCGCTACCGCGTGCTGGCGGAGGCGGCCGGGTCGGCGGCGACGCCGCAGATCCGCAACGTCGGCACCCTGGCCGGCAACCTCTGCCAGCGGCCCTGGTGCTGGTACTTCCGCCAGAACTTCCCGTGCTACAAGCACGGCGGCAACCGCTGTTTCTCCCGGACTGGCGAGAATCAGTTCAACGCCATTTTCGGGGGCGGTCCGAGCTACATCGTCCATCCGTCGGACACCGCCCCGGCCCTCGTTGCCCTCGACGCCCGCTTCCGCCTGGTCGGCCCCGGGGGAGAACGGGTGGTTCCCGCGGGTGAGTTCTTCACGCTCCCGCGCGTTGACGTGGCGCGCGAGAACGTGCTGGAGCCCAACGAGGTTCTGGCCGACGTCACGGTGCCGGCCGTGTCCGCTCTCCGGAGCACCTACGCCAAGGTGCTCGATCGCGAGGCCTGGACGCACGCCGTCGTCAGCGTGGCCCTCGCGCTGGAGATGGACGGCGGCCGCATTCGCCGCGCGGGCGTCGTGCTGGGTGGCGTCGCGCCGATTCCGTGGCGGGTCGCGGCGGTCGAGGATCTGCTGGCGGGGCGGGCGGTGACCGAAGCGCTCGCGGCCGAAGCGGGACGGCTCGCCGTCGACGGCGCCCGGCCGCTGTCGAAGAACCGCTACAAGGTCCCGCTGATCGAGAATCTCGTGCGCCGGACGCTGCTGTCCTTGGCTGCTGCCGCGTGAGCGGAGGGCGCCGATGAATCGCCGGGACTTCATCCTCCTCGGCCGGGGTCGCGCGCGCACCCTCGAGGTCTCGTGCGAGCGGCTGTACATGACGTTCGTCGACGCCCGGGTGAACGGATCGGCTGACGCGCTGCTCGCCCGCCTCGCCGAGCAATCGGCGCGGGCGCACCGGGTGAGATTGCGGGAGACCGTCTGGCTGGCGCGCGACGATTTCCGGTCGGCGCTCATGCCCATCCTCGACGCGTTCAAGTCCCGCGGCGGAACGGTGGAGATGGGATCTTGACTACCGCGCCGGTGCCTGGCCCGGGCGTCAACTATCTCGTCTACGGCACGACGCACTGAGCCGGCCGCCGAACGGGGCCGTCAGGGCTCGACCGACGGTTCCTGTTCGTCTGCCCGATGGCCGGCCAGGATCCCCTCCATCCCGTAGTTGCCCTCGTGACACGCGTACTCGAAGAGGGGATCGGTGCTGCGGCTGAGCGGGATCATCGCGGTCCACGGACTCTCCCAGATCGCGGGGTTGGTGACGGTGACTTCGTACCGAAGCTCGTCGAGGCCTACCCGCGTAAAGCGCTCGACGACGCGCATCTCGGCGCCGACATCCGGGATCCCCCTGAGAGTCAACACCGGGGCGTCGCTTCTGGGAGAAAAGTTCCGGGTCTCCACGACCAGCGTGTCTCCCTCCCAATGGCCACGCGCATCGCCGTGCCAGAGCCGGATGTCATCGTCGAGGGGCGGCGCATCGGTAAGGGGGATGACCCGGGCGTCGTGGATCAGTTCGTGGAGCATCACGACATGGTCCTTCGTCTGGAAGATCTGGTAGTAGCTGTTGTACCCGGCAAAGAGGTTCGGCATCCCGAACGTGATGCACCGCTCGCTGTGCGGCCTGTCTTCCCACGAGTCGGCCGGATGCGCGACCATACGGGCGGCCAGTTCGGCGAGTCGCTCTGCCGTCGCCGGCTTGATGGCCGGCAGACGCCCGTTGGCCGGGTCCGTGATCAATGACGTCCGATTGTCGACGTCGCGCTCCACGAGCCAGACCTGACCGTAGTTCCCGGTGGTCTCGTCGAACATCAGGAACGGGCTGTCCTCCTGGAGGGCCGCGGCGACCAGACCGTCGCCGAAGATCGCATCGCCCCCATCCAGCACTTCCGCGATCCGCTGCTCCAGTTCGGCCAGTTCCTCGTCGGTGAGGACATCCTTCTCTTCGAACGCCACCGGCCGCTCCAGCGGCGTGGCGACGTTATTGGCCCAGATGCCCTGCAGATCAGGTTGCCCATCGGCGGTGCGCGATACGGTCCAGGGTTCGGACTGCGCCTCGCTGGTCTGCGCGGTGGCGGGGAGGGCGCCCGACCAGAGAAGGGCGGCGACAATGACGACGACAGCATGGGCGTGACGTTTCATCGGAACCTCCTGACCGTGAGTGCTCCCAATATAACCCAAAGGGCCTGCCGTCTCCGTACAGAGGCGCCCCGCCTCGCGGGCGCGTCGGCCTCCGAACGGGTACGCCGCAAAACTGCACGAGCTGGGAGTCCTGCTCGACCGCTGGCCGGTTGCCAACTTCACGGTGCAACGGCCGGAGGACCTCGCCACGCCGAAGCCGAAGGAAAGCCGCAGCAGTAGACGCTCACCGCAGGGCGTCGGGTCCGAACGCGTCAGGCAGCATCTCGCTCAGCGTGTGATGTTCGTTGACGCGCAGGCTGCCGCCACCCGCCTCATACAGTAATTGGCGGCACCGCCCGCACGGCTTGCCCGGTTGGAGGTCGTCGACATCCGTGCCCGCCACGACCGCGACGGCCACAAGCCGGCCCCCGCCGCTCGAATGCAGGGCCGAAACCAGGGAACACTCCGCGCAGAGGGCGAGCCCGTAGGAGGCGTTCTCCACGTTGCAGCCCTCGACGACACGCCCGTCGTCGACAAGCCCCGCAGCCCCCACGTAGTACCTGGAGTAGGGCGCGTAAGCGTGGCGCGCCACGGCTCGGGCGCGCCGAAACAGGTGATCCCAGTCCGGGAGGGTGTGGTTCATGCTGGCGACAGCCTTCTCATGGCCTCCGCCCCGAATCTCACAGGAGATAGGCCAGGAGCGCGACAGTTGCCGCACCGACGACCAGTCCTGCCAGAAACTGCACCACCTTGTCGTTCATGCGTCCCCTCCGGGTTGCTGCCTCCACCTTTCAGGTGACGGGCGCAGACCCTGCCAAAACGCTCTCAGTAAACGCCCGGAACAATCCGGTACTTCACCCGCGCCTGATACTCCGCCCATTTGTCGGCGCCGTACTTCTCGGCGCAGTACGCATCGTCAAAGCGTTGACGGAGGGTGAACAGCGAGACGATGAAGACAAAGTACGTCCACGCCCAGGGATTCGTGAAGTAACCGAAGGCCAGGGCAATGGCCACGGCCAGGAACCCCTCGCCCAGATAGTTGAAGTGCCGGGCGACACCCCATAGGCCGCTGCACAGGATCCTGCGGTCGCCGGCCTCGATGTACTCGGGTTCGATGAGGCCCAGGAACTTGCGGTCGGGCCAGCGCTTGAAGGCGTACTTCTGCAGGTTGGCGCCGCGCGAGATGGCCCACCCGAACAGGAACAGCGCGGTCGTTCCGATGAGCCACACATTCGTCGCCGCCGGCGAGAATCCGGGGTCCGGGTAGACGGCCAGGCCCCACAACGGAAGGATGAACATCCATCCGTAGACGATGAGCCCGCCCCAGAACAGCTTGAAGCCCAGGTGCTCGTGGATCAGATCGTAGGTATAGAGCTGGACGCGCTCGAAGACGAAGTAGTCCAGTATGTAGAACGTGAAGAACGCGGCGTAGAGAAACACGCCCGGATTGGAGTTCTCGCCAAACAGTTCGTAGTGGTACACCGCCCCGGACAGGGCATTGAGCGACACCATCGTTCCGCCGACGAGATAGAAGTACATCTTCACGTCGAAGCGGTTGCCGAAGAACGACAGCTCCTGGGCCCGCCCGTCCCACAGGGCCAGGAGCGGGTTCCTTATCCGGCCCGGCGGCTGGCTGTATACCGCGATGATCGCAAAGATCGTCGTGAAGACCGTTCCGCCGGCCACGGCGTAGATCGAGGACCGGTAGAACCAGTCACGGGGCATCCCGGTGAGCTCGAAGGCCCACACGACCAGCGCGACGGCAAACACCAGAAGCCCGTTCAGCCGATACGTCCGGGGTTCGCCCGTCTCCGGATTGACGACGTAGCCGGGGACCCATCTTCCGGGCAGGATGAGCTGCGCCAGGAGGAACGCGGCGAAGACCGCGAGTGGGGTGAAAAACCCCGCAATCGCTTCCGTACGGGAGAGTTCGAATAGGTGACCGATGCCCAGCGATTCGATCATGACTCACCCTTCTCTGGCGACGCGGCCATCATCGGTACCCGAAACCGCTTGCGCCGAGCACTGGAACGGTCATCTGGATGCTCGCTCCTGCGCGGCGTCGCGCCTAGTGCCAGGTATTCAGATCTCGTACGGCGCCTGTCGAGAGCAGGTAGATGTAGAGATCGGTGAACACTACCCAGACGAGGCTGATCCAGGCGAACGGCATGTGCCGCTCGTTCAGCCAGGTCGAGCTTTTCCAGAGACGATAGCGCGACGAGACCGCGCCGTCGCACGTAAGGCAGTCGAGCCGGCCTCCTATGAGGTGACGCCACGAGTGGCATCCAAACAGGTAGCCTGACAGCAGCGCCGCGTTCACGAGCATGACCACCGTGCCCACCCCGACGCCGAATCGGCCGTCACGAAAGAACGCGGAAAAGCCCTCCCACCAGAGGCACGCGATAAGGAAGAGCGCGCCATACAGGGTGTAACGGTGGAGGTTCTGAATCAGGAAGAGCCGAGTCTCGCCACGGTACTGCTGGGGGACGCCACCGACGGCGCAGGCCGGCGGCGTCAGGAAGAAGGCCTTGTAGTATGCGCCGCGGTAGTAGTAGCACGTCAGGCGGAACGCGAGCGCCATCCAGGGGAGCAGGAACGCTGGCGACTGCGGGATGAACGCCGGCCACCAGGCCGGAAACGCCCCTAACCAGGCAAGTTCCACCGGGACGGATCCGGGGTAGACGGATGGAGAGGTGAACAGCGGAGGCGCCACCGTCGGGCTGATGTACGGATCGTGCCAAACGTGCGTCGGGTTGAAGGCACGAAACGTCAGGTAGCCGAAGAGGAGAAGAAGGCCTGCTGCCGTCGCCGCTGGCGCCATCCACCATCGATCGGCACGCCGGGTGCCGGCGAAGCCGCCGCGCCGCGCGCCAGGTCCCACCGTCTGCACGCCGGTATTAAAGCACGACCAGGGGCACGATCGGCCGTGGACTGGCGGCTCCGGCCGATGGATGCACACGGGGGGTATGGTAGTATTGCATTGATATGGTAAAGGTGACGTATTCCCTGGATGACGCGACTGTGCGCCGGATCCGCCGGACGGCGGACCGTATGGGCAAGCCGCAGAGCCAGGTCGTCCGAGAGGCCGTCACCGAATACGCCGCGCGCACCGACCGCTTGAGCGAGGCCGAGCGTCTGCGCATGCTCGAGGTGCTGGACCGCTGGCGCAAGGGTCAGGCGCCGCGCTCTCGGGGGCGTGTCGAATCCGAGCTCCGCGAGATTCGCCGGTCCCGTCGCGAGTCGTCCCTGCGCCGTTCGGCGGATGACGATCCATCTTGATACGTCGGCGCTGGTCGGCGCCCTGGCCGGGCCGGGCGACGCTGCCGACCGCCTGTACGCCTTCGTAGACCAGGGCCATCGGTTGCAGCTCTCGTCGATCGTCCTCTACGAGTGGTTGCGCGGGCCGCGAACCGTGAGCGAGCTTCGGGTGCAGGAGGATCTCTTTCCGCGTGAGCGGGCCGTGCCGTTCGACACCGAGGCGGCGGCCCGGGCCGCGGCGTTGTACGCTCGATTGCCCCGCCCCCGCGGCCGGGATGTCGCTCTCGCGATCGCCGCCTGCGCCCTCGTCAACGACGCGTCGCTCTGGACTCTGAACCCGAAGGACTTCAGCGACGTGCCCGGCCTGAGGCTGGCGTAGGCGGCCGGGGCACGCCGCGCGGCCGCATCAGGCGGGGTCACAGCCCGCCCGACGCGTCGTAGAGCAGCTTGACGCCGATGAGGAACAGGCCGGCGTGAACGACGGCGTAGAAGATGGCGTCGTTGATCCGCTCGTGAATGCGGCGGCCGAGGAGTACGCCGATGGGTGCGATGGGGAGAAGCATCGTGGACGTCAGCAGGTTCTCGGTGTTCCATTGGCCGAGCCAGTAGTAGGGTGCGACCTTCAGCCAGTTGACGACGAAGAAGAAGGCGATGCTCGTGGACTGGAACCGGGTCCGATGCATCTGCTGCGGTATCAGGTAGGCCTGGAGCGGCGGGCCGCCGGCGTGGATGGAAAAGCTGGTGAATCCGGCCGTCGTGCCCCATAGGACGCCCAGGAAGGGGCGGGCGCGTCGGGGGGCGCCGCCGCGGCCGGGGCGCAGCCAGAAGTACTGCACGGCGTAGACGAGGGCGATGACGCCCACCATGATACGGAGGCCATCGGGGGAGATCTGCCGTGCGGTGACGAACCCGAGCACGGTGCCGAGGAAGGCCCCCGGGAGCAGGGCGCGGAGGTTGTGGATGTCCCATTCCCGCCAATAGACGCGCAGCGCCAGCACATCCATGATCATCAGGATCGGGAGCAGGATGGCGGCGGCCTGCACCGGCCCGACGACCATCGCCATCAGCGGCACGCCGAGCACGCCGATACCGCCGCCCAATCCCCCCTTCGCGAGGCCGACAATCAGTACCGCGACGGTCGCGGCGGCGTAGAACCAGGGGTCGGCGATCACGACCGGCGGCGGGCCGGGGCCGTCATCCGGCTTCCTCGTCGGGCTCGATGTCCTTGAGGAAGTCTTCCCGGGGCTTGTGGATCCGGTCGTAGCTGCCGGCGGAGACGACGTAGTACCAGCGCGCGAAGCGGGTCGCCAGGCGGTCTGCCTTCTCGCGGCCCTCGCGGACGCGGCGTTCCCATGACGCACGCGCGTCGGCCTCCGAGGCGGGCGGCTCGGGGCCCAGTGCGGCGGCATCGAACTCGGCGGTGATGAACACGTAACGGTTCTCGCCGGGGCCGGTTTGCTCGTCGTCGCTGGTTTCGTCGCCCAGGACGACGGCGTCGCCGCGCCCGTAGACGATCTCCCCGAAGCGCAGGGTGTAGAGCACGCCCTCCGTCGTCCGCACCAGCAGTTCGCCTTCGTTCGACAGCAGTCCGCCGTCGGCGGTGGGGTAGAAGCCCTTGTTCACGAGGTCGGTGACGTCGGCGCGGCTGATGCGGCCCGCCATCGCGGCGTCGCGCAGGTTACCGGTCATCCCTTCCGGCTTGGGGCGTACGCCGGCGATCTGCAGATCGATGATGGCGCCCACCAGCAGGTTCATCTGCACGAAGTCCACCTCCTGGTCGGCCGGCACGGGCGAGCCGGTCCAGATGGTGTCGTCCACCTTGTCCGCCGTGAAGGTGCGGGGCTGCGACGCGCGCCGCGTGACTTCATCCACCTGGTACTCGTTCAGCACGATGTGGACCACCTGATCCCGTTCCACTTCCAGGAGGTTCTGTTCGATCCAGTCCTCGAAGCGGGTGGAAATGTCCGCCTCGAACCGGGCCGTGTAGACGCGCTTCTGATCCGGCGCACGAACGAAGCGAAGGCCGAAACGGCCCTCGACGGGGCGGCCGACGATCAGGTCGGCGACCGTTTCGTTGTCCGTGTTCCTCACCGTGACGCGGGTGCCGCGGCCCACGAGGGTCGTGGCGGTCAGGTCGGTCGGGTCGATGACGCCGAGCGCTTCGTGGTCGGCCACATTGTCGGAGCGGAAGTCCTCCTTCGTCAGGCTGATGATGTCGGCCGCGATGCTCGACAGCCGCTCGTCGCCGTCGGCAGGGTAGTCGTGGTGCGACGGGATCGTCCACAACCCGTTGCGATTGGTCACCTGGAACGGTATCGCCGAGGCGGTCTCCTCGTCGAACTCGACCACATCGAGGGTGGCGGCCGCCTCCGGATCGCTGAACTCTGGAAAGAACGGCTCGCCCACGTCGAAGAACAAGTCGGGCACCGCGCGCCGCGGTGCGCTGGCGAACGCAACGACGCCGAGAAGGATTGCCACCGCGGCGATGATGAACGTCTTTTTCGTCTCCTGCATGGTTCGGTCCTCAGAGGGCCGGCGCGAGCGCACCGAGCGCATCAGCACCGTCGAATATCATAAGGATATGGCACATGCTGGCGCCAATGGCGCCTGGAGGCTGGTGTTCCCCGCGCTGTGCGTGCTGACTGCCGCCTGCTCGCCGGGCCCTTCGTCGCCGGAGAGCGCCGGGACCCAGGTGCCGGGCGAGCCCGCCGCCCTCGCGGCCGCCCGCGGGCAGACGCCGGTGTTGGCCGACGACGCGCCGCCGCCGACGGCGCTCCGTCCCGAGGAGCAGGCGACGGTCGATCTGTTCGAACGTACCCGCCCTTCGGTGGTCTACATCACGACCCTTGCGCAGCGGGCCGACTGGTTCCGGGGCACGGTCTTCGAGGTGCCGCAAGGGACCGGAACCGGATTCATCTGGGACGATGAGGGGCACATCATCACCAACTTCCATGTGCTGCAGGACGCGAGTTCGGTGGAAGTGGTGCTCGACGATCAGTCCACCCACGATGCCGAGTGGGTGGGCGGCTCCGCATCGCACGACCTGGCCGTGCTGCGGATAGACGCGCCGCGCGAGGCGTTGCATCCGGTGACGATGGGCAACAGCGACGCCCTGCTCGTCGGCCAGAACGTCTACGCGATCGGCAATCCGTTCGGTTTGACCGCGACGTTGACCACGGGCATTGTCTCGGCCCTCGGCCGTCGGATCAATGCCCTCGACGGCACGCCGATAGAAGATGTGATCCAGACGGATGCGGCCATCAACCGGGGCAATTCGGGAGGGCCGCTCCTCGACAGCGGGGGACGCGTGATCGGCGTAAACACGCAGATCGCCAGTCCGTCGGGCGCTTCCGCCGGCGTCGGCTTCGCGGTACCGATCAGCACCGTCCGTCGCGTCGTGCCGCAACTGATCTTCACGGGCGAGTACACGCCGCCGCGGCTCGGCATCCGCGCCGTGGACGAAGGCGTGGGCCGGCGGATCGGTGTCGAGGGTGTGCTGATCGCCGCGGTTGAGCCGGGATCCGGCGCGGCGGATGCCGGACTGCGTCCTATCGAAGTGGTGCGGAATCGGATCGTGGCGCTCGGCGACGTGATTCAGGCGATCGACGGGGAACCGATCCGGACCCTGGGCGAGTTGCGCGCGGTGCTCGACCGCTACCAGCCGGGTGACGAAGTGGCCATCTCGATCCTCCGGGACGGGGAGACGGAGGATGCGGTGACGGTCCGGCTGCAATAGCCCGCACGAGTTACGCCGCGCCGACGTCAATCAGCGGCGCGACTTCCAGATTGTGGGCCGCCGCAACCGCGGCATGCGTGATCTGCCCGTCCACCAAGTTGATCCCCTTCGCGAGCGCGGGATCGCGCTCTGCCGCCGCGCGCCAGCCCCGATCGGCGATCTCGAGAGCGTAGGTCATCGTGGCGTTGGTCAACGCATAGGTGGAGGTGTACGGGACGGCGCCGGGCATGTTCGACACGCAGTAGTGGACCACGCCCTCATCGACGTAGCGCGGATCGGTGTGCGTCGTCGGCCGGCTGGTTTCGGCGCAGCCCCCCTGATCGACGGCGACGTCGACGAGGGCCGAGCCGGGTTCCATCTGCTGCAGGTGCGCGCGCGTAACCAGTCGCGGCGTCCGCGCCCCCGGGATGAGCACCGAGCACAGCACGAGGTCCGCGGAAGCCACCGCGCCCTCGACGTTGGCTGCGTTGGACATCAGCGTGTTGACGTGCCCCTGCAACACGTCGCGCACGTAACCGAGCCGGAGCGGGTTGATATCGATGATCGTCACCTCGGCGCCGAAACCGGCCGCGACCACGCAGGCGTTCATGCCGACCACGCCCGCCCCGAGGATCGTGACCCGTCCACGACGGACGCCGGAGACGCCCGGCAGCAGGAGTCCCTTCCCGCCGGCGTGGCGCTCCAGCGAGGCGGCGCCCGCCTGAATTGACAGGCGGCCGGCCACCTCCGACATCGGGACCAGGAGCGGCAGGGTGCCGTCGGCGAGCTGCACCGTCTCGTAGCCGATGCCGACGATGCGCCGTGCGAGGAGACGGGCGGTCAACTCCTGCGAAGCCGCCAGGTGCAGATAAGTGAACAGGATCTGACCGGACCGCATTCGGTCGAACTCCGGATCGAGCGGCTCCTTCACCTTCAGGATCAGGTCCGCGCGTTCCCAGACCGCGTCCGGCCCGTCGACCAGATCGGCGCCGGCATCGCGGTACGCACGATCCGGGATTGCGCTGCTGATGCCGGCTCCGGCCTCGATCGCCACGGCGTGGCCCCGCGCCACGAACGCGGCGACGCCCGACGGCGTGATCGCCACGCGATGTTCATCGTCCTTGATTTCCCTCGGAATGCCGATCCACATGCCAGATCCTCCCGCGCGCAATCCCGCCTCGTCGTCGTCCGAGGCCCGGCAAGCCTACTATGATCACGTGCCGCATCCACAGGCCGAGGCGCCAGCCGGAGACGCGAGGCGCCGGCCGGCCACGAGCCATGACCGCCGCAACTGACCGCCACGCCGCCGCTGGCCCGGTCGCGGCCACCACCACGGCCGCTTCCGCCGGCCCCGTCCTCCAGGACGCGCGCATCGACTCGATCGACGTGCTGCGGGGCTTCGCCCTGCTCGGCATCCTCGTCATGAACATCCAGTTGTTCGCGATGCCGGCCGCGGCCTACTTCAATCCGTTCGCCTACGGTGACCTCACCGGAGCGAACTTCACCGTGTGGCTCGGGAGCCGGCTATTCGCCGATCAGAAGTTCATGACCATCTTCTCGATGCTGTTCGGCGCGGGCATCGTCCTGATGGCGGGGCGCGCGGAACGCAGCGGGAACGCCACGCGCGTCCACTACCGCCGCATGGGATGGCTGCTGCTCATTGGCCTGGCGCACGCCCACTTGCTGTGGGCTGGCGACATCCTGTTCCTCTATGCCGTGTGCGGCATGCTCGTTTACCCGCTCCGCCACCAGACGCCTCGGCTGCTGCTCGTGTTGGGAACGGCGGTCGTCTCCGTGGGGTCGGCCGTGTACTGCTTCGGCGGACTATCGCTGCCGTACTGGCCCGAGGAGGCGCTGAGAGGCTTCGTCGACGAGCAGTGGCAGCCCACGCAGCCGGCCATTGACGCCGAACTGGCGGCGTACCGGGGTGGTTGGATCGAGCAGGTTCCCGCCCGGTCGGCGCAGGCGCTCGCGTTCCAGACGCTTGTCATCCTGCTTTGGGGCGGCTGGCGGGCCGGCGGCCTGATGCTGCTCGGGATGGCCTTCTTCAAGCTCGGCGTCTTCAGCGCGCAGCGGTCGCGGCGCTTCTATGCCGGGCTTGTCGCGGTGGCGGCCCTTCTCGCCATCCCCGTGGAGTCGTACGGGGTCGTGCTCGACTTCCGTTACGGGTGGGCGCCCTGGTCGTTTTTCCTGGGCGAGCTGTTCAACTACTGGCCGAGCATCGGCGTCAGCCTCGGTTATATCGGCATGGTCATGCTGGCGTCCCGGACCGCCGCGCT
Source organism: uncultured Vicinamibacteraceae bacterium (assembly GCA_964550305.1). GTDB lineage: Bacteria > Acidobacteriota > Vicinamibacteria > Vicinamibacterales > UBA8438 > VXRJ01. Next base: position 12,996 of record CAZJYU010000041.1, read on the forward strand.
CCGCCGGCTGACGCGCCCGTTCGCCGCGGTGGGGCAGATGGCGCTGAGCAACTACCTGTTGCAGACCGTCATCTGCACCACGATCTTCTACGGCCACGGCTTCGGCTTCTTCGGCTCGGTCGAGCGCCTGGGTCAGTTCGGCGTCGTGGTTGCGGTCTCCGTGGTGCAGTTGGTCTGGTCGCCGCTCTGGCTGCACCGGTTCCGGTTCGGCCCGGCGGAGTGGGTGTGGCGCTCGCTCACTTATGGTGTGCGCCAACCACTGCGACTCGTCCAGTGACCCTGCACGGGGATGTGGCGGTCCTGCTTTCCGCCTGAAGTAGTTCCGCGGTCGTGATCGACGAAGATGGCTCGTCTCGCGGGCTCAGAACCGGGTCACACGCGCAAGGCCCAGGATCTCGAGATCGGCGAACCGCCTGAAGTCGCTCACGTTGCCCGTCACGAGCCGGGTCAGGCCGTGTTCGTGCATGGTCGCGACGATATTCGCGTCGTGAATCTGCCTGCCCAGGCACTCCACCGTGCGGCTGATGCGCAGGAGATGGTGCGCGACGTTGCGGTTCTCCTCAAGCAGGGTGCTACGTTCGAGGATGGCTTTGATGTTGTCGGCCGCTGCGGGCGGCGACAACCCGAAGCCGTTGGCGTCGACCGGACGAGTGCATACGGCCAGGAATTCCCGGACGACCTGGCCACTGACGCACAATTCCACGCCCTGATTGGGCAGGACGTTCAGCACGTGCAGCGCCTGCGCGTGCAGAGCGCGCCCACGGTCGATGGCGGAGAGCAGGACGTTGGTATCGCAGAAAAGGCGGTCACCGGCCGTCGTCGCCATAGATCTCTTCGCGTGTCCAACTCCCTGCGCTTCCGATTTCGACGTGGTGAAGTCGAATCGGAGCGTATCCCTCCTCCGGAGGGGATGCCTTCGCCGCCTCGGTGAGAATCGCCATGACTTCGCCCTGGAGTGAACGGTGATGGGCGCTGGCCCGCCGCTTCAGCGCCCGCACCGTATCCTCGGAGAGGTCACGCACGTGTACCCCCGGCATGACACCATTATGATACCATACTTAAATGACAGCGTGGTCCCCATTCAGTAGAGGAGATGGACGTTGTTGACGCTAGTGGCGGTCGTGCTGAGCGCACTCGGGTTCCAGGCTCCGGTTGTCGAGGTTCAGGCCGCGTTCGAGACAGGCGCGCACGACCGCGTGATTGCGGCGGCGCAGGGGTCCGACGATCCCGCAACGCTCTACCTGGCGGGTCTGAGTTATCTGGAGTTGAACCGCATTCCGGAGGCGCGTGACCGGTTCAAACAGTTGGCCGCACGTCCAGACGACGACGCCTGGCATTTTGTCGGCGCTTCCGCTCTGAGCCTCAATCCCCCTGCTCCGGATGATGGCGTGGCGGCGGGGGCGACAAATGGGGTGGAGCCTACCCTTCAGGCTCTCGAGGGGGCCGAAACGGCGGCGCGCACCGCGGCGGCTCTTGATGACGCGCCAGCGCTGGCCCACTACCAGCTCGGACTGACCCTCGGCAGGAAGCAGGCCTACGAAGCAGCGGCGGCGGCGTTCGAGGCGGTCATCGCACGCGATCCCGCGTTCGCCTACGCGCACTACTACGCGGGCCTGTCGTACTACCAGGTCGACCGGACCGACCGGATGGCGGCGGCGTTCGAGACTTTTCTGGACCTGGCCCCCGAGGCGCCGGAGCGGGAACGGGTAGAGTCGGTGCTCCGCACGCTGCGCGGCCGGCGCTAGCCAGCGCGCCCTCGCGGGCAGTTGTCCCGCAGGGTTCTCGGCGCCGGGCATCAGAATGCCTGGCCGAGCGATACGAAGACACGGCCGCGCGGCTCGTCCGGATCCCGATCGAGAGGCAACCCGTAGTCCAGCCGCGCCAGCCCGACCGGCGTGTCGATGCGGAGCCCGAACCCGGCGCCAATCCTGAGATCCCGGAGCGCAGCCCGCCCGACAGAGCGGAAGACGTTCCCCGCGTCGACAAACCCGACGCCGGTAAGGCGCCATACGAGCGGGAAGCGTGCTTCCTGGTTCAGAATCAGCAGGGCGTTGCCTCCCGTGGGGGCTCCGAACACTCCGGTCGGCCCGAGGCTGTCCTGTGCGTAGCCGCGCACGGTGTTTCCGCCGCCCGCAAAGAAACGCTCCGTCGGAATCAGGTCGCTCCCGAAACCGGTCGCCAGCCCGATCCGCACGGCCGACGCCAGCACCAGCGGTCCGGTGCGGCGGTAGAGGAAGTGCTGTCCGAGGTACTTGAGGAACCGCACGGGGCGGCCGACGTCGGTGCCGTACTCGACGTTGGCGGAGTGGTAGGAGCCGCCCGTCGCGTTGAACAGGTCGTCCCGCCGCTCCGCCACGGCGCTTGCGTCGAACCGCATGACCCTCAATCGGAGGTCGAAGGGGAAGGATGGATCCGAAGTCCGATCGAAAGTGTGGTTGAGATCCAGGTTCGCGCTGTAGGCCAGGGTGAGCCGGTCGATGGGCCGCAACCGCTGTTCCGCCGTGAATGTCGTGACATCGGAAATGAAACCGGTGTCCCGCGGTCCAGTGACATCCCGCCGGCGGGAGGCGAACAGATTCGTCTCGATTGGTTGGCCGAACAGCGTAGGAACCGTCAGGTACGCGCGCGCGGCCTGCCGTTCACGGTCGGCGCGAGAGGATATGCCCGCCGTCAGGCCCCGGCCGAACAGGTTGCGGCGGCGGAGCTCCGCCGCGGCCCCGACCCGCAATACCCGGCCTGTCGCCTCCCCAAGGGCGGCCGCCTCGTCGCTCAGGCGGAGGCCGTAGCGAACAAGGTATCGTGGCCATTCGACCAGCGTGACCCGCGCTTCGACGGGCACCGTCGCGTCCGCTTGGTCGGCGCCGGTGGACTCCGGGACTCGCGCTTCGATATCGACGCTGCGAAAGATCCCGGTGTCGTAGAGACGCTTGCGGGCCAGGTTCCAGGCCGCCGTATCCACCGGGTTGCCCGGATCTACGCGCAGCGCCCGCGCTACCAGGCCCTGATGGGTCCGGGGGGCGCCGTCGACGACAACCTTGCCGACCACTTGCCGGGGGCCTTCGACGACTTCGAAACGAACCCCGACCGTGGCGGTCGCGTCGTCCGGGGTGCTCCGCGCGGTGATGCGGGCAGCCGTATGGCCGGCCTGCCGGTAGCGTGATGCGATGCGCGCCCGTGCGGCCGCCACGCTGCTCCCCGTGTACACCTCACCCGCCTCGATGCCCGCCGCGGCCAACGCGTCCGCCGGAGTGAGCGCACGCGTTCCGGCTACCTGGATCGTGCCGAAGCGGAACAACGGCCCCGCCGCCACGCGCACCGGCAGCCGGGCGATCCTGCCGTCGAAGCGGGATGGGCCCGCGGTTGTCTGAGCCCGCAGCCGCCCGCGCCCGCGATACCAGGCCGTGACAGCGGCCGCCAGCCTATCGGGATCGGTCCAGGCGCGGGTCGCCAGATCTGGCGAATCGGCCAGCGCCAGGAGTTGTGGTTCGTCATCCGCCGTCACGCCTGTGAAGACGACGCGGCGGTCCTCCGTCCGGGGGCCGACCTCGATCCGGACAGTCGCTTGCTTTGTCGAGATCCCGCCCGCAGTATTCCGCCCCGGCGTCGCCCCTTCCCTGGCCGGGCCGCGTTCATCCTTCGTGGTTTCCACCTCGACTTCGACCACGGCGCCCAGATAGCCACGGTCGGCCAGGTATTCGGTTACCCGCGCGGAGAATGCTTCGATCAGGAACGTGTCGAAGACGGCGCGCGTCCACAGCGTCTCGAGGTCGCGCCGCACCGAGTCGGGCAGGGGGAAGCCGGTCACCGCCAGCTCGGTCCGCGGTCCACGCGCAACCTCGTAGGTCAGGGCCAGGTCGGTCGAGCTGGCCGCCTGGTCACGGCGACCCCGGATCCGCGCCTCCAGGAAGCCGCGCTCGAAGAAGAACGCTTCCAGCCGGTCGAGGTCGCGCTGCCACCGATGGAAGTCGAACCGATCCCCGGTGCGAAGCGACAGCAGCTTGCGGAGCCGCGCTGCGTCGGCGGCGAAGTCGCCGCTGAAGCCGATTGTCGACACTCGGGCCCGGCGCGCCACGACCTCTCCGGATACTCTGGCCGTCTCCGGCGGCCCGCCGGCCGTTATCGCGTGCCGGAATTCGTAGGCTCGAACGGTTTCGTCGTGGAAAAAGGCACGCAACTCGAGGTTGTCGGCTGGCAGGTAGTCGACGAGCCAGGCGAGGTCGTTCTCCCGCAGGCTCCTGGAGAAGACGAGGCGCACGTTCTCGTGGAGGTTGCGTCCCACCGTCAATCGCGAGCCGGGGTTCAGGTCGGACGCTATCAGACTGGAGTCGAAGCGGATCGTGCTCTGGACGTCCGGCGCTTCGGCGCCTAACCGAAGGTCGAGCCCGACACGGCGGCCCGCCTGTCCGAGGAGCTCGGTCGAGACCAGGCCGAGTGCCTGGTCGCGCGCGCCGGCAGCGGGTGCGGCCGCCTGATCCAACCGGCGGCCGGTCAGCAGCAGGGACACGATGTCGGACTCGGGCAGCGGGGGCTCCGAACGGAGGGAGGTCGTCAACTCGTCGCGGCCGCCGCTGGCATTGAGCGTGATGTCATAGGTTCCCGCGCGGGTACGCGCGGACAGCGTGAGATCCGGAGTGATGCCGTCCGGATCGGCGAAGTCAACGGTACCCACCTCAATCTCGTAGACGCGGTTGCCGAACCGGACCTGGCCTCCCTCGCGCATCGTCATCCGCCCGGTTATCGCCGGGGCGCCCGGCGAACCCCTGATCCGGAGATTCCCCCCGAGCTCCGCGTCCAGGTAGTTGTTGTCGACGACGATGTCCTCGAGCGTCGCGACACGGATGTCCAGTTGCAGGTTGTCCGGATTCCCGTCGTCGAATCGAACGGCGCCCATGTCGAGGCGCTCGCGGAGCAGGCCGAGCAGCCCGCCGGCCAGGGTGATCGGTTCGCGGTAAGCGCCGCGGAGCAGCGTCACGGTTCCGCGCAGTCCGAGTCCGCCGTCCGTCTTCGCCGCCCGCAGTACGACATCCGCCTCGCTGCGCAGGCCGCGCGGCACGTCCAGTGCGAGACCTTCACCAGTGATCGTGAACCCCTGGTCTGCCGTCTCCGTTCCGAACGACCAGCCGCCGTTGATGGTGACCCGTCCCCCGTTGGCGTTGCCGGCGAGGTTGTAGGCGGTCACGGTGTCGCCCGCCAACAGCAGAGTGCCGTTGAGGTCAGTGACGGCCAGCCGGGGCTCGGGCAAGCGGACGTCGGCCCCAACCACCTGCACCGTGCCGCTGATGCCCGGCGCGCTGAGGGGCCCCGAAACGACTGCCGCGAGCTGCGCGGAACCCGCAGTCGTAATGCCGGCTGCCGCCAGAGGAGGCAGCAGGGCGCCAGCGGCGCGCAGATCCAGATCGCCGCCGACCGCGAATTGCGCAGTGAGGGCGTCTCTCAGGTCCAGGCCGCCGCTGGCCCGAAGCAGCGTGGTCTCGTTGCCCCAGGCGAACGCGTCTATCGTCGCCCGGCCCTCCGCGATGACGATCTCAGTGGGTCGGCGCTGTTCGAACGGGATTCCTGAAATGACGAATGCCCCGTCGGGCATCGTGATGCGCCCGCGGGCCGATTCCAGATCGAGTGCCGGCAACTCCAGGTCGACACGAACCGCGGCACGGCCCTCGATGCGGTTGAAGATCTGCGGATCGAGATAACTGGCCAAAGCGGCCGGGCCCAGCGCACCGATCCGGGCGTGGAGGTGCGCGGAGTGGTCACGCTGAATCGACCGTCCGGCCAGGGCGTCGAACACGAGCTCCAACGGAAGTTCGCCGCTGCCTTCTATTGCTGCTCCGGCCCAGTCAGCGCGCAGCGTGTCGAGATGCAAGCCCCCGTTCCGGAGCCCGGCGCGGAGCGTCAGGCCGCTAATCCGGGGTCCATCACCGACCGCCAGCCAGCCACCGTCGATCCCCAGGTCGCCGGTCAGTTCGAACGCGTTCGGAGTACCCGTTACGGTGAGCCCGGCAGTCACGTCGCCCGCCGCGTCAATGATCGGCCCGGCAGAGCCTCGGCCCAGCGCAACCGTGACCAGACGGGCGAGATCGGCTGCGGTTCCGTCGACGTTGCCGCGCAGGGCTGCGTCCCCCGACCCGTCCAAGCCGCCGTCGACGCGCAGGACGCTGCTGCCGATGCGCGCCTCCAGTCCCTCTACGCGGAGGCTGTCCGGGCCGTAGTGGAGGGTCGTGGGGCGGACGAGGTCGATGTCGAGATCGTCCACCGCGCCCGCCAGCCCAGTGAGCGTCAAGTGCGCGTGCAGGGTGGCCGGTTCCGCCAGGGTCCCGTTGGCCGATCCTTCCAGGGCAACGTGGCCAGACAGCGGTACCTCGAATGGAATCAACCGCTGGAGGTCGCCGCCGGTTATTCCGCCGCGGACTGTGAAGATACGATCGGCGCCCGCCAGATCGAGCGACGCTTCGACCGTGGCGGTTAGATCGGGGAACTGCGCCTCGACGCGAAGTCCACCGGCGCCGTCGACCCGCGCGGCGCCGTGTGCGGTTCCGATACCCACGCCGCCGGCCGCGAGTTCTTCAAACGCGAAGGTTGCCTCCGCACTCACCCGGTCGAGACTTCCCCCGGCCGTCACGTCGAATCGGCCGCGACCGGAGCGTGACCAGGCGGGCAGAATCTCCGGTGCGAGCGTGGAGAGATCCCGGACCGTCGCCGACAGTGAGCCGTCGACGGCACCGTCTTCCCAACGGATACGGGCGTCGCCGGTCATCGGGTTCGTCCCGAGTGCGAAACCGACGCCGGAGATCGCGAGGCTCTCACGGTCCAGATCGAACCGCGCCGTCAGGTCGTTGATGGGCAGGGCCCCCGCCGTCAGTGCCGGCGCCTCCAGTTCCGCCGCAACTACCGGGTATCCGAGCGAGCCTGTCACCTCGACCCTCGCTGCGGCGTTCCCCCGTAGCCTCGACGGGGCGTCCCGGCCGTTCAGCGCGGTCACGAGACGGCTGCACCGTTCCAGGTCCGTACAGGTCACGGTGAGAGCGCCGGCGACTGGCGTGTCTTGCCAGTCCCCTCCGCCGAGGTCCGTCCCCGCAGCGAACTCTCCCTCGATCACCCCCGATACGTGAGCGGCCGCGTCGAAGCGCTGATCCAGGGTCACACGCCACTCGCCGCCGCGGCCGTCGAAGCGGAATCCGCCGCTGGCCGCCGGACCGTCGACGAGCCGGCTCTCCCCCGACAGGCGGACCGAACCAGGATCGAGTCCAGTCCACTGGGCGGAGAGCGAGCCCTCCGCGACGATACGGGGCAGTGCGGGCGCCGTTGGCAGGAATAGCCTCGTTAGCCGCGCGATGTCGAGACCGGCCCAGGCGGCCTGCAGGCGGCCGGGCCGTTCCGGGGTGCGCGCAACGCGTCCGCCCGCCGTGAGGACACCGCCCGCCGTTTCTACCCGGAGGCCCTCCACACGGATCGCGTCTGGTGTCAGGGTTGCGTCGGCGTCGACACGCTCCGCCGCCATACCGTTCCATGTTGCTCCTCTCGCGCTGACCGAAGCCGTGGCGGTCAGCCCGTCCGGAGCTTGCTCGATGTCACCGCCGAGCGTCAGTGTGCCGGAAGCGCTCGTGCCCGGACGCCACGCCGCCGCCCGCGCCAGGTCGAGTCGTGCGTTGTATTGGAACTCCGGCCGTGGACGGCCGAGCAGGCCGTCCACGCGCCCTCTGAGCGTCAGCTGCCCCTCGGACACGGCAACGTCCAGCCGCTCGATGTCGAACGCGGCGCCGTCGAATCCGATGTCGCCGTCGAGCCGGGAGACTTCCGTTGCCGTGCCGCGCCAGGTGATTCGGCCCATTCCGTCCATGCTCAGTCGTCCCCTGGCCATGCCGGCGGTCTCGTCGCCGGCAACCAGGCGGACCGACGTGGGCGGCAGATGCAGGGTGAAGTCCTGTTGGTCATTGCGCCAATCCAGGGTGAGGCTACGCAAGTCGAACCGCCTGATCGGCATGCTGCGCGCGATCGGGGGTTCGCCGCGGATCCCGGCGCTGGCCGCGGTTGAGGGCAGGTTGGACGTACCGTCCGCACGGTGCCTCACCGAGACCACCGCGCCGTGAAGCGAGACAGCATCGACGTAGGCGCCGCCCCCCCAGAGGGCGGACCAGGAAAGGTCGACGACGGCTCTGTCAATCGACAGGAACGGTTCGTTCTCGTGATCAACCGTTGCGAGGCTCAGGTCTTCAGCCTCGACCACGAGTCCGGCGACGTCGAGATCGAGACGACGGACCGTTGCCGTCACGCCGTACTCCTGTTCCAGGTACGCGAGTGCCGGGCGGCGCAGCAGGGTCCCGGGCAACGGCGTGAGGAATATCAGGCCGGCCAGCACGACCACCGAGAACAGAAGGAGCCGGACGGCGATGCGGAGCTTCGGAGAGCGGTGCGCGGACACGTGTGTTTTTAGTACCCTCCAATTTACTCTGTCCGCCGTTCAGTTTTCCTGCGGCCCGCAGTGAGGCTGGGAGGGTTGTTCGCCCTTCCGGTCCGACCGCCCAGCCGGCGTGGACGCTCTCAAACGCGACACTCCAATGGCTCCGGGTGTCCAGGCTCGTCCAGTTCATGCCGTTGTCAAGGGAATACGCCATGCCGTTCGGCCCGGTCGCGACGAGCGTCGGCGTGGGCGCGCCCGGCACGTAGGCTGCGCCATGGACCGCTCCCGGGAACGGCGGCCGCCCCGCCAGCGTCCAGGTGCGCCCGCCATCGCG
>CAZJYU010000042.1:0-20214 GCA_964550305.1 uncultured Vicinamibacteraceae bacterium
GGCGCGCGAAGACCATCGCGCCCTCGGCCGCGTTGCCGCTCCCCTCCGGGAGGTCGGCGCCGTCCGGACCGACGATGACGTCGCGCATCTCGCCCGCGCTGGGAGGACGGCCGAGCCCGGAGAGCGGCGACTCCGTCTGGGCGTGGGCCGCGCCGCCGAACAGGACGGCGGCGGCGAGCGCGACGCACAGGCGCGCCGCGTGCGGGCCGCTACGCGTGCACGTCGACCACCACGTCGGTCGGCTCGAGACCGTTGGTGACCTTGCCATCGGAACCTACCTTCCACGGCTGAATCCAGTTGCAGTGGCCGAGCTGGCTCTGGATGGTCCCGTAGAGCTGCCCCCGCGTGAGACCCCAGTAGTCGGCGTACTCGGCTTCGGTCGGCTGGAGTTGGTCCCGCTCGTCGAGGCACCGCGACTGCAGCACCGCCTCCTCGCCGTTCCAGCGCCACGGCAGGCAGAAGCGGGTGTGGGCCTTCGTGTGCACCGGGCCGACCAGCTCCGCCTCCTGGTAGGTCGCGCCGCCGTCCGTCGACACCTCGACCCGCGAGACCCTGCCGCTGCCCGACCACGCCAGCCCGCTGATGACGTAGGGGCCGGGCGCGGACAGCTCGTTGCCGCCCGACGGATGGGTGATGACCGAGTTGGGCCCGAAGTCGTAACTGTCCCGCTGCGTCTTCGGATCCGGCGTCAGGAAGCGCGAATGCTCCTGGAACGACAGGTAGGGCTGGTCGACCACCTTGATGCGCTTGAGCCACTTGACGTTGTAGATGCCCTCGAATCCCGGCACGAGGAGCCGCAGCGGGTAGCCGTGGTCGGGCCGCACCGGCTCGCCGTTCTGGCCGTAGGCGACGAGCACGTCGTCGAGGGCCTTGGCGAGGGGCACGCTCTTGGTGTGCTTCCCGCCGTCGGCGGCCTCCGCGATGATCCACGACGCGCCGTTGCGCACGCCGACCGCGTCGAGCAGGACCGACAGCGGCACCCCCGTCCACTCGCTGCAGCCCATGCGGCCGTGCGTCGCGGTCACCGTCTCCCCGCGGGGATTCGGGCGGTTGCCAACGCACTCCAGGAAGTGGATGCGCGTGACGAACGGCATCCGGCGCAGCTCGTCCATCGTGAACACCAGCGGCCGGTCGACCATCCCCTCGATCATCAGGTTGTGCTCGGCCGGATTGATGTCCGGAATGCCGTAGTAGTGCTGCGTCGTGAAGTGCAGCGAGGTCGGCGTGATCGTGCCGGTCAGTTCGGCCAGCGGCGTGCGCGCGCTCGGCCGCTGCGGGTTGGGCCGGATGCGCGGGGTCTCGCTGTGGCTCCGCCCTTCGATCTCGCGCGTGGTGGTGACGAACCGCGAGCGCCGGCCGTAGAGCACGCTCTCGATGTCGTTGTTGTCCGCGACCACCGGAACCTGGGCCGCCGCCGCGGCGGAACCGCCCGCCAGTTCCAGGGCCGGGCCCGTGGCAACGAGGCCGGCCGCCGCCGCGCCCTTCGCGAGAAACCGCCGCCGGCTGGGGTGTTTGCCGCTCATCGCGTTCCTCCTCGAGGTCGTTCGCTTCCCACTACGGGAGCTTGCCGGGGATGTCTCGCATCATACTCCTCGAACGCCGCGTACGCGATCGCATTGATGAGCCTCACGCGCCGGCGGCCGGCGTCTCCAGCCAGTTCGCGACGCGAAGGTTCGGCACGCGTCCGAACTCGTCGACGTTGGCGGTGACGACGGTCAGATCCAACGCCAGGGCCTGCGCGGCAATCAGCATGTCGTTTGGTCCGATCGGCGTGCCGCTCCGTTCGAGGTGCGCTCTCAACTCGGCATAGCACCGGTCCGCGGGCTCGTCGAGGCCGAGGATCGCGAGCGCCGAGAGCACGACCTCGATTCTAGCGATGAGGCGCTCCGATCCGCGCCGGACGGCGCCGGAGCGCAGCTCGGCCGCGACCACGATGCTGGTGCACACCTGCCGCTCCCCGACCTCGGCAATCCGGCCGGCCACGATCCCCTGCGGGAACCGTGCCACGTCCGAAACGATGTTCGTGTCCAGAAGGAACTGGTGGGCCACGTTCAGACTTCCGCGTCGTCCAGTGGCACGAGCGTGTCATCGACGTCAGGGAATCGTTCCGGCAGAGGTTCGAGCCGAGCCAGCAAATCGAGCAGACGGCCCTTCCTGGTGGGTTCGATGATCAGGCACTCCCCTTCCTGCCGCATGATGGCGTCGGATCCCTCGAACTCGAACTCCCGGGGAATGCGCACCGCCTGATTGCGTCCGTTACGGAAGAGCCGGACCCGGCGAACGGCGCGAGTCTCACTGGGGGACTGTGGCATATGCCTTAGCATATGTCACGCTGCGCACTCGCGTCAATGCACACCCCGCGCGGGCCTGACACAAGCGGAACTGGGTCGAGCGGCTCGTCCGCGCCGCGGGATTCGAGATCCGCGTCGGCCTTGGCGAGCCCGACGGGGCGCCGTGGCGATGGAGCCGGCCGGCCACTTACGGCTGCGCCGCCTCCACCCGGACCGTGATGACGTCGGTGTCGTGGTACTGGCTGTGCCGCACCGACGAGGCGTAGTGCCGCAGCAGGCGGAGGGACACTTCCTGCTCGATCAACCCGCCGACGGCCCGTTCGCTGAGGACGGACATCTGGTCCTCGAGGTTCGTCTCGTCGGTCGCGGCGATGAACTCCAGGACGGCGGTGTCGCCGTCGGCGCGGGCGATCAGCAGGAGGTTCCGCTCGCCCTTCGGCGGGTGCTCTTCGTCCTTGCGGCCGAGCAGCAGCAGCGTCTCCTCCCCCACCGCCCGGACCCGTTCGGTCAACGCTTCGCTCCACCGCCGCCGACTGCCGAGCTTCGCGAGAAACGCGTCGATCTTCGGAAAGGCGTCGGCGCCGAGCGTGACCCGCAGGCGCCGGCGGCGCGATCCCGTGAACTCCTGAAATAGTGTGAGCACGATAACCGTCGTGCCGCCGACGGTCACGGCGTTGCCGAGCAGGTCGCTCCATTGGCCCTGGAAGTACTCGGGGAAGATCCAGTCGAGCTGGAACGCGAGACCGATCCAGAACGCGAGGCCGACGATCAGGCCCTTGCGGGAGTCCAGTCCGTCGTGCTGGAGGATCTGGATGCCGAAAACGAACAGCAGCGCCACGATGAGGACGTAGTAGGCGGCCACCACCGGGCCGGGGATCGCGATGAGGATGGCCATGAACTTCGGCACGAACGCCATCACGACGAAGACGATGCCGATGCAGGCGCCGACGGACCGCGCCGCCACGCCCGTGAGCTCCACGAGGGAGATGCCCGTGGCGTACGTCGTGTTCGGCAGCGTGCCGGCGAGCCCGGACAGCAGGTTGCCGACGCCGTCGGCCGACATCGCGCCCTGGATCGACCGGAAATCCACGGCGCGAGGCTTGCGCCAGGACACCCGCTGAATGGCGATGGTGTCACCCAGCGTGTCCATGGCGCCCACGAGCGTCACCAGCACGAACGCCGGCAACAGCGCCCAGAACTCCGGTCCGAACCCGAGATCGAGACCGGGATAGGCAAACGCCGGCAGGCCGATCCAGGCCGCCTCGCTCACGCGCTGCGTGTCGTAGATCCCGAAAGCGAATCCGCCGATTGCGCTGCCCGCCACCATCGCGATGAGCGGTCCCCACAGCCGCCACGCGCCGCGCGCCCGGAGCGCGGTGACGACCATGCCGAGCAGCGTGGCCCCCGCCGTGACCGGCGCCGCCAGCGGCGAGGCGCCTTCCGGCACGTCGACGAGCTTGGCCAGGATGACCGGCGCGATCGTCACCGGGATCAGCATGATCACGGTGCCGGCGACCGTCGGCGTGAAGATCCGCCGCAGCGCCGACAACCGCGCCGCCAGGGCGAACTGGACCAGTGACGACACGATAATCAGCGTGGCCAGCAGTCCCGGACCGCCCTGCTGCAGGGCCGAGATGCAGACGGCGAGAAAGGCCGTGCTGCTGCCCATCAGCATCACGTAACCGGCGCCGACGCGGCCCACGCCGAGAGCCTGGATGGCGGTCGTGATCCCGCTGATGACCAGCGCCGCGAAGACCGCCCACGACAGATAGGCATCCCCGCCGCCTGCGATCGTGATCAGGATCGTCGGGCTCAGCACGATGCTCGGGACCGCGACCATCGCGTACTGCACCGCAAGACCGAGGGAAAGCGCGCCGGGCGGGTTCTCGTCGGGTTCGTAGCGCACGTCCCGGCGTGGATCAGCACTCATGAAAGGCGGTTGAGCCTATCACTTGCGCCACTGGCCCGCACAGGCGGGCTAGAATCGTACCCCATGGCCCAAACCGCGATCGCACGTTGGTTCCGCCGCGTCACGGATTACCGCCCCCCCGCCCTGGCAATCACACCGCTGCTCGTGTGCTGCTTCGTGTTCGGCGGCGCGCACCTTGCGCACGCCGCGGTCGATCCCGAGGCGCAGTTCGTGTTCAACACCTTCGCCTTCCTCGTCTGGGGAGCGCTGGTCATGTGGATGTGCGCGGGCTTCACCATGCTGGAGTCGGGGTCGGTCCGCACGAAGAACGCCTCCGTCATCTGCCTGAAGAACATCGGCCTGTACGCCATCGCCGGGCTCGCCTACTACTTCATCGGCTACAACCTGATGTACGTCGATGTGGGCAGCCTGATGGGCTCGCTCTCCCTCTTCTACGGGCCCTCGCCCGACGAGGTGGCGTTGCTGGCCGGTGAGGAGAGCGCCCGCGAGGCGGTGATCACGAACAACTACTCCGTCATGTCCGACTGGTTCTTCCAGATGGTCTTCGTCGCCACCGCCGCCTCCATCGTCTCGGGCGCACTGGCCGAACGCGTCAAGCTCTGGTCGTTCTTTCTCTTCACGCTGATCCTGACCGCGATCGTCTACCCCCTCGTCGGGGCGTGGACCTGGGGCGGCGGCTGGCTCGATGCGCTGGGGTTCCAGGACTTCGCGGGATCGACCATCGTGCACGGCACCGGGGGCTGGGCGGCCCTCGCGGGCGCCATCGTGGTGGGGCCGCGGTTCGGGAAGTACCGCAAGGACGGGTCCGTGCAGCCGACGCCGCCGTCCAACGTCCCGGTGGTGACGCTCGGCGTCTTCATTCTCTGGCTCGGCTGGTTCGGGTTCAACGGCGGCTCGCAGCTCGCGCTGGCCAGCGCGCTGGACGTCGTGGCCATGAGCAACGTGCTCGTCAACACCAATCTGGCGGCGGCGGCCGGCGTCGTCGCCGCGCTCGCGGTCTCGCGGCCGATTCTCGGCCGCGTCGACCTGCTGGCCGGGTTGAATGGCGCCATCGCCGGGCTGGTGGCGATCACCGCGGGACCGACGATGGTCGAGCACTACTGGGCGGTGCTCATCGGTGCTGTCGGCGCCATCGTCTGCACCGCCGGCATGAGGTTCCTGGAGAACGTCAGGGTGGACGACGTGGTCGGCGCGGTTCCCGCCCACCTGTTCGCCGGCGTCTGGGGAACGCTTGCGGCCAGCATCGCCGCCGGCGCGACGCTCTGGGTGCAACTGGTCGGCGTCCTCGCGATCGGGGCGTTCGCCTTCACGCTGTCGTTGCTGCTGTGGACGGCCATCGAGAAGACGATTGGCGTACGGGTGTCGCACGACGTCGAACAGCTCGGGCAGGACGCGGCGGAGCTGGGGATCGAGGCGTATCCGGAATTCGCCCTGATGCCCGAACGTTACGACGAGTAGCGATCGGGTCGGCCTCAGCGTCTCCCCAGCCCGGGAGCCCGCGTCAGACGAGCGGCCGCGTGTCCACCGTCACCGTCAGCACGTCCAGATCGTAGAACTGTTCGTGCCGGACCTCTCGCGCCACGTGCCGGAGCAGACGGGGCCCGACATCCTCCAGCACCACGCGATCCTCCTTCAGCTCACTGAGGCGCAACTCGAGGTTGGCGCTGTCGGGACCGCTGACGAACTCGATCTGCAGCATGTCGTCGGCCGGGCGGACGTTGACCCGGACGGGATGGGGCGCGGAGTCCGCCTGACGCTCCAGCAGATAGAGGAACGCCTCCTCCCCCGCCAGCTCGAGACGGTTAATCGCCGTTTCGTCCCAGCCGGCGCGTTCCGCGGCGGCGTCCAGGGCCGTGCGCAACTGCGCGAGCGACCGGACGGTGGGTTCCAGAATGACGTGGCGGCCGCGGTGGCGAAGCGAGGCCAGCAACGTGAGCGCCATGGCGACGAGGCCGCCGCCCGCCATCCCGTTGTCGAAAACCCCCTGCGACCACTCCGGCAGATGGTCGGGAAAGATGACCCCGTACTGGAAGCCCAGGCCCATCCAGAACGAGATGCACACGATGAGGCCCTTCTCGTAGTCGAACCCGCCCAGCGTGACCATCCGCATGCCCTGCCGGAAGAGCAGCACGATGAAGATGAAGATGTACGCGCCGGCAACCGGGTCCGGCACCACCCGCAACAGCGCCGGGAGCTTCGGCAGGAACGCGGTCAGGGCCACGATGATTCCGCCGTAGAGGGCCACCCGCCGCGCCGCGACGCCGGTGAGGTCGGCGATGGAGATGCTGCTGGAATACGTCGTGTTCGGCACCGTGCCGGCCAGGCCGGAGAGCAGGTTGCCGACGCCGTCCGCGTTCAGCGCGCGCTGAACCACCTTGAAGTCCACCGGAATCGGGGTGCGGTGCGCCACCCGCTGTATGGCGATGGCGTCGCCGTAGGTCTCGATCGCCCCGATGACGGTGACGACGATGAAGGGGATGAGCAGGCCGAAGAACCGCGCGTCGAACGACAGGTCGAGACCCGGCCAGGTCGCCTGCGGCAATCCGAACCACGCCGCGTCCGCGACCGGCGTCCAGTCCAGCATGCCGAGCGCACCCGCGAGGGTCGTACCCACGCCGATGCCGATGAGCGGCGCCCACAGGCGGGTCGCGCCGCGCGCGTAGAGCGAGACGAGGGTGATCGTCACGAACGCGGCGAGGGCGACCAGCGGCACGCCCAGGTGGCTGGGGTCCACGCCGGCCGGAACGCTCGCCAGGAGGTCGGTCGTGATCGGAAAGACGTTGACGGCGAGCAGCATGATCACGGTGCCGCCAACCGTCGGGGTGATCAGCCTCCGAAAGAACGACAGGCGGGCGGAGAACAGGAACTGCACCAGCGAGGAGGCAGCCACGAGCGACGCCAGCAGGGGCAGGCCGCCGGCCACGACCGCCGCCGCCGAGACGCCGATGAACGCGCCGGAGGTCCCCATGTAGAGGGGATACCCGGCGCCGATCGGCCCCACCGGCCGGGCTTGCACAATGGTCGACAGGCCGCTGACCACGAGCGCCGCGAACACCGCCCACTCCACGCCCTCCGGGAAGTTCGCCGCGTTGAGCACGATGATCGGCGTGAGGATGATGCCGGTCAGGACGAGGGTGACGACCTGGAGGCTGAGACCGAGCGTCAGCGCCTGCGACGGGGACTCGTCGACCGCGTAGCGCAGACGCGGATTCGAGGTCGGTTCCTGCGGTTTGCTCATCGTCCTGTCGCCGGGGGGTGTGCGGAAGGGCGTGCGGGGATTCTAGGTGATCGGGACGTCCGCTTCACCGACGAGGAGCCGGCCCGCGCCCGGCGGCGCTTTTCCGCCTCCTCGCCAGACGGGCTCGGTCTCCGCCGGTGGCACCGACTCGCCGGTCCTGCCGGCTCGAACAAGACGCTCGAGGAAGTCACGTACCAGCGCGGACACCGAGGTATCGAGCTCTGCCGCACGAACGCGCGAACGTCGGTACGTCTCGTCGTCAATGGATACTGTGATCTTTCTCATGGACACATTCTCACAGATCGTCGCGCGGTTAGCATGGTGCAGATGGCGCTCGACAGCCTCTCCAGGCGGGTCATCGTCGAAGCAGTAGCGCTGCGGTTCGAGGGGCCCAGGGCGCCGCGACCTGAGCCGCCTGGCCGGGCTGGTACTCGGACCCGGTGCGGTAGAGAGCGAACACGCGGCGGGTCGCCGAACAGCGGGCTCGCCAGCAGAATACGGTGGTGTTTTGGCCGCAACGGAGCTAGGCTGAGGCGCAGGTCTTCGCGGAGCGATGGGGAGGTAATCATGGCCAAGCGAGTCGGACTGTGGATTGCGGTTGGGCTGCTGGCGTCCGGATTGGCGGCGGGGCCGGCCTCGGCGCAGGACGCGCAGGCGGTGCTGCAGGCCGCCGCCGAGACGATGGGCGTGGACGACATGATGTCCATCCGGTACTCCGGAAGCGGCTGGGTCGGCGCCACCGGACAGAACTTCGCCCCCGCCGACGACTGGCCGCGCTTCGAGCTGGCGGAATACACGCGCACCATCGATTTCGAGACGGAATCGTCGACCGAGGAGATGGTCATCCGGCAGGGAGACTACCCCGCCCGGGGCGGTGGCGGCGCGCCGATTCAGGGCGAGCGGCGCCGCAACTGGATGGTCCGCGGCGAATACGCGTGGAACGGCGAGGTCGACCGCGTCGTCCCGCGGCCGCAGGACGCCGAGCGCCGGCGGCTGGAGATCTACCTCACCCCGCACGGTTTCCTGAAGGGGGCTATGGCCGCCGACGACGTGGTTGCGGTCGAACGGAACGAATACGGCGGGCGGGTGACCGTCGTCTCGTTCGTGGCGTTCAACAAGTACCGGATCAACGGCACCATCACCGAGGACCACATCGTTCAGCGGGTGCAGACCTGGATGCCGAACCCGGTCGTCGGCGACATGTACTACGAGACCGTTTACACGGATTACGAGGACGTGGGCGGGGGCATGATGTTCCCGATGGACTGGCATCAGCACCAGGATTTCGATGACGGCGCCCACGAGCCGAACGTCAGCGGGGGCGATCACTCGTTCGGCCTCACGACCATCGACGACATCGAGGTGAACGTGCCGGACGCCGCGCTGGACGTTCCCGACGCGGCGCGGAACGCGACCGTCCCGCCCGTCCGGGTGGAGGCGCAGGAGGTGGCCGAGGGCGTCTGGCTGATGGCCGGCGGCTCGCACCACAGCGTGGCGGTGGAATTCGAGGACGAGGTCGCGGTCATCGAGGCGCCCCAGAACGAGGCGCGGTCGATGGCCGTGATCAACGAGATCATGCGGCAGATTCCGAACAAGCCGATCCGCTGGATCGTGACGACGCATCACCACTGGGACCACCTCGGCGGGCTGCGCACCTACGTGCACGAGGGCGCGACGGTCATCACCCACGAGGGGAACCGTCCCTACTACCAGGAAGTGCTGCGGGCGCGGCCGTGGATGCTCGAGCCGGACCGGTTCTCGCTGTTCCCGCCCGAGGAGTGGTCCGAGGGCTACATCTTCGAGACGCTGCGCGAGAAGTACATGCTCGGCGACACGACGCGACTCGTCGAGATCCACCACGTCCAGGGACTGGCCCATGCCGCCGGCATGCTGATCGCCTACCTGCCCCACGAGAGGATCCTGGTGCAGGCCGACCTCTTCACACCGCCCAGGCCCGGCGGGTCGCTGCCCGCCAGTCCGAACGCCAGCGCGCGGACCCTGTACCGGAACGTCCAGCGCCTGGGGCTCGACGTCGAGACCATCGTCCCCATTCATGGGGTGCCGGGGCCGTGGTCGCAGTTCGCGGAGTGGGTGGAGGCCGCGCAGTAGGCTACGGCGAGGGTGCTTGAGGGCGCCTCTGCTTCAGCGGGTTCTCCCGCTCCAGGAACGCGCTCGCCTCGATGTGCTCGTCCAGCAGGTTCCAGGCGACGACGCCGTCGTCCGAGCGGGGCTCCAGCAGCGCGAACGCCAGGCGGCCGGTGGCCGGCGTCACCGGGACGGCCAGGGTGCCGGCCGGAAGGGTCTGCTGCACCGCCCTGCATCCCGTCCGACCACTCGGCGGCACGCTCGATGAACTCGACGACTTCGCCGTACCCCGTCGTCTCCTCGTAGGCGGTGCGCTCCGCGCGGTTCAGGAGATCCGATGGGGCGGTGTCCGGTCCCGCAGGCGTACAGGCGACGGCGGCAATTGCGAGCAGGCGGGTGGCGCGGGAGCGCAACGGAGTCGCCACTGGGGGACCTGAACCTTAATCCGTGTTACACTGATCTCGTGTTTACATTCGCAGGGGCACCATGAACTTGACGATAACGGTCGACAACGAAGTCCTCAAGCGAGCCCGGATGCGCGCGCTGGAGGAAGATACCTCCGTGAACGCGGTACTCCGGGGCTACCTGGAGTCCTATGCCGGCGTTCCGTCCAGGCGCCGCGACGCAGTCAATCGGTTCCTTGCTCTTTCTGACGACGCCAACACCGGCCGAGGAGACGCTACCTGGACCCGCGACGAGCTACATGAGCGTTGAGCCTTGGTTCGTCGACACGAATATCCTCGTCTACGCGTTCGACGACGACTCACCCCAGAAGCGGGCGGTAGCCAGGCAGATCCTCCGCGAACAAGCCGATCAGATCGTACTGAGCACGCAGGTGCTTGGCGAGTTCTACGTCACGGTGACTCGCAAGCTGGGCAAACCACTGGACGTGGAGCGCGCCATCGACGCAGTGGATGCACTGTGTGCGTTGCACGTTCGCCCTGTGGGACCGGCGCTCGTGCGATCCGCAGTGCGGCGTAGCAGCTCGACCCTGGTGTCGTACTGGGACGCCTTGATTATCGAGAGCGCGCTCGAAGCTGGCGCAACCGTCCTCCTGACGGAGGATCTGCAGCACAATCAGCGGTTCGGACAGCTTCGCGTCTTCAATCCGTTCTCGTGACGGCGTGCGCCTGCATCAGGCCGACGGGTATGACCCCTGATCCGTCGCAGCCATGCGCGGGACTCAGGGTTCCAGGCTCGCCGTATACGCCGCGAGGTCGACGATGTCCGCCACGGTGAGATTCGCGACCGCGGCGTCCATCAGGTCCGACCAGGCGCCGTTGCGGGTCCCCGTCTGGAAGTCGTAGAGCTGCCGCGCGACGTAGCTGGGTGAACGTCCGGCCAGGTGCGGCACGGGGCCGAGGCCTCGCAGGTCGGGGCCGTGGCAGACGCCGCAGGCTTCCGTCTTGCCATTGCCGCCGGTCGTGACGAGCGCCTCGCCCCGCGCCAGCGATCCGGTCGGCACGTAGGCGATGAAGCTGGCCTCGGAATCGCGAATCCGCGTCCGCGCGACGTCCTCGGGCGTCTCGATGATGCGGATGCCGATCGGCTCCATGCCGCCCCCCTCCACCGGGACGTGCATCCAGCCGCTGACGCGGGTCACGGGAACCGTGTCGGTCTCGACGACGCGAATCCAGGGGCGGAACGCGAACGACGAGAAGTACTCCGCCGCCTCCTGCGCTTCCGCCTCCGTGGCCGCCTGCCCGATCGTCAACATCAGGCTCGGCGGCCCCATGCGCGGCTCGCTGCTGCGGCGCAGGCCGTTACGGTAGTCCCGCATCTGCTGGACGATGTACTCCGCCGGCTGACCCGCCACGCTGGAGTTCTCCGGGCGTCCCTGCCCGTTCGGCAGATGGCAGAAGCCGCACGCCCTCACGTCCGGCCGCCGGCCCGTCGCCACCACCGGCGGCATCTCGGGATGGTTGTCGGGATGCCAGTCGGGCGGATTGAAGAGATCGCGCAGCTCCGACCGCCGGAACGTGACGTCGCTGCCGGGAACGCTCAGGACCTCGTCCGGATCCGGCGGCGGCGGAGCGTCGTCCGGGGGTGGATCGTTCAGCGTGTAGGCCCACGGCATGACGGCGTTCGCGCCTTCCGCGTCAGCCGGTTGGGCGGCGACGCTGGTGCCCGCCGCCCAAGTCAGCGAGACGACCGTCCCACCTGCGAGGATGAGTGCCCCGCCCGCGAGGAGCGTTGCCGCAGTTCCGCTGAGGCCGGTCAACCGGTTCATGGTGTTACCCGCCGGCACTTGCTGCGGGCACCGCCCCGCCGGCTCCTACTGTTCTTCCGCCGCCGCCTCCTGGACGCGCGCGCCCAAGAGGATGTTCTCCAGCCCGTAGTTGCCCTCGTGGCAGGCGTACTCGTAGATCGGCTGATCGTTCAGGACCATCGGGACCTCGTAGGTCCAGGGGCTCGTCCATACCGTCGGATCGTTGATGGTGGCTTCGTACAGCAGCGTGTCGTCCGACACGCGGGTGAGACGCTCGACGAGATGCAGGTTGGAGCCGGTCCAGCCCTGTGCGAAGCTGGTCTCGCGCAGGAACTGGCGCGTCTCGATCACCAGCGTGTCGCCCTCCCAGCGGCCCCGGGAATCCCCCGTCCACTGCGGCAGGTCGACGTGCTCGCGCCCGTCGAGCGGCACGATCCGCGCATTGTGATTCATCTCGTTGAGCAACGCCACGTAGTTGGGAGTCTGGAACACCTGAACGTTGTTGTTGTAGCCGCCCGGCGTCATCGGCGGTCCCGAGTTGAAGCCGGTGATGCAACGCAACTGCAGCCCGTTGCTCCCCAGGTCTTCCATCCAGCCGCCCGGCGTCGGCGCGTGAGTGTCGACACCCTCACGAATCCTGGCGTACTCCGCGCGGCGCTCCTCTTCCTCGGAAGTCAGTAACGGCATCTTGCCGTTCGCCGGGTCCGTGATGAGCGACGTGCGGCGGGTGCCGACGATCGTCGTCCCCTGGTCCAGCCAGAGGTTGTTGTAGAAGCCGGGCGCTCCGCCCTCGCCCCGGTCCACGCTCTCGGTCGCCTCCGTCCGCTGCGCGGGACGGAGCAGCAGCTCCTCGTTCCGCTGGAGGGTCTCCTGCTCGAGACGCGCCGCTTCCTCCGCGGTCAGGAACTCCTGATCGGCCTGATCATCGGGCCGTTCCATCGGCGTGATCGACCGGAAGTCCCAGACCCCCTGCAGGTCCGGCGCACCCCACGGCGTCCGGGGCGTTTCCGCCGAGTCCTGTGCCGCCGCGCCAACCGGCGCAAGCGCCGCCAATCCGATGACCGTGCATACCGCCGCGAGATGTCGATAGCTCATCTTCCGCCTCCCAGAGGGGTACCGGTTCGGATGGAATTATGCCCCGCCCCGACGCTCCGTTCAAGCGGCGCGACGACCGATGAAGGGCGTCAGGCGGTGAGATGCCGGCGAAAGAAGCCGACCGTGCGGTTCCAGGCGAGCCCCGCCGCCGCCTCGTTGAAGCGGGGCGTCGAGTTGTTGTGGAAGCCGTGCAGCGTGCCCGGGAACATGTGCATCTCGTAGTCCACGCCGTTCGCCTCCAGCGCCGCCTCGTAGTCGGGCCACATGGCGTTGATGCGCGGGTCGGTCTCCGCGTAGATGATCATCATCGCGGCCCGAATCCGCGGCACGTCCTCGGTGGCGGCGGACGCACCGTAGAACGGCACGCCGGCGCTGAGATCCTCGCCGAGCTCCACCGCGAGACGGTTGGTCATCCCGCCGCCCCAACAGAAGCCGGTGGCGCCGAGCCGTCCGTTGGACATCGCGTGATCCTTCAGGTAGCGGGCGCTGTTGATCATGTCTTGATCGAGCTCGGCGGGGTCGAGCTCGCGCTGCAGGGTGCGGCCGTCATCGTCGTTGCCCGGGTAGCCGCCCACCGGCGACAGTCCGTCCGGGGCCAGCGCGAGGAATCCGGCCACGCCGGCGCGGCGCGCGACGTCCTCGATGTGAGGGTTGAGGCCGCGGTTCTCGTGGATGACCAGCACTGCCGGAAACGGCCCGTCGCCCGCCGGCTGCACCAGATAACCGCGCATCTCGCCCGACGTGCCGCCGGGTGAGGGGTACTCGACGTAGGTTCCCTTCATTCGGGGATCGGTGAACGAGATCGTCTGCGCCTCGGCGTAGCGCGGCAACAGCGCCTGCGCCATCCAGAGCGCGGATACGCCACCCACCGTGATGGTGGCCGCCCGGGCAAGAAACTCGCGCCGGTCGATCCGGCCGTGGCAGTACTCGTCGTAGAGATCGAAGACGCGGGGGTCGATCTTCCTCTGGTCTACCATTGACCTGCTCCTGCTGGCTCGCCTGCAACTTCGCCCCTGCAGGCCGCACTGGGGCGGCGCGCCCGCGCCGGCGCGCCCGATGTCCCGACTACCGCCCAATATAAGGCAACGATTGCCGTGCGACAATCGGAAATTTGTGACTCCGCCCGTGTCACAAACATCGGCTCTGCGTTGATCGCGTTCGACCGGCAGCGCTTCACCACGGCGATTCCGGATGCGATCGACTGGCCAGCCGAGGACCTCACGCCAGCCGCCGTCGCGCGAACAGTCGGTGCCTTCGCCCCACGTCGTTGCGGCGCTACCGGCCGTCGGGTTGCTCGGTGCAGCTGCGCAAGCCGTTGCGCGGGGCGAACCAGCGCGCTCGGCAGATGGAGTGCTGGTCGAAGGGCTTATCTGGAATGCGGCGCCCGCCGATGGGCCGCCGTCCTGGTGGGGAACGACTCGCCGGTGGGCGCCAGCAGCGGGGTCGGCTTCGGGCTCGTCCTGACCACTCCCTCCAGCTCCGGGTAGCGCGCGAGCATCTCCTCGCGGTAGACGCCGGAGACGTCGAGGCCGAGCTCGTGCTTCAGCGTCGCGGCGTTGGCCACCGCCTTGGCCCCGAAGTGGTTGTTCATATAGAGGAAGAGCCGCCTGACCAGCCGGCCCGCGGCGTCCGCGGTATCCCGGAACGGCTGCAGCTCCGCAGCGGAATAGTGGTAGTCGTAGCGTTCCTCCACCCGATCGTTGCGCCACCACTTCCGGACGTTGCGGCCGTGTAGCCGCATGTAATAGAAGGTCTCGACGTTGGGCAGGAAGTTCTGCTTGATCGAGAAACGGAACTTCGGCTCGTCGATCTGCACCCAGGCCGCTCCGAGCCCGTTCAGCAGCCGCAACGTGCCGGCGACGTCGTCGCTCCAGCTCCGGTGCCGCAGTTCGACGGCGGCCGAATGGTCCGACAGCGCCTCGAGCAGCCACGCCAGGTAGTCGTGCGACGCGGGGTGGTTCTTGAAGCTCGGGGGGAACTGCACCAGGAGCGCACCGAGCTTGCCGGACTCGTGGATCGGCGCGATCGCCTCACAAAACCGGTCGATGTCACCGCGTTCCACCCGGGTATCGCGGTTGCCGGTTGCCGCCGCGAACATCTTCGGGTGCGTGAACTGCTGGTGGAGCTTGATCGAGAACGCGAAGTCGTCTGGTGTCCGGCTGGCCCAGCCGGCGGCCACCGACTGGCGCGGCACGCCGTAGAAGGTCGAGTTCAACTCGACCGTATCGAAGTGCTCCGCGTAGTAGGCGAGCTCGTCGAATCCCTTCGGGCGGCAGCCGCGGCCCCGAGGCGGATAGAAGATGCCGTCCCAGGTCCCCGCTCCGCCGGGGTAATGCCACCCGCTCGTGCCGATCCGAATCTGGCTCGTGCCCATGCCGCGGGTCAACCGCCGGTGGCTCCGGCGACCGGCGGCACCCCATACATTACAATATATGTATGAAGACCATTACTTTAAATGTATCTGAGCCCGTCTATCGGGACTTCCAGCGCTACGCCAAAGCGCGGGACCGGACCGCGTCGGAACTGATCCGGGAAGCCATGGAGGAGTTCCACGCACGGCGGATCGCCCGCACCGCCACCCTGGCGGATCTGAGCCCCGTTTCCGTAGGCCGCGTGTTGCGGCCCATGCGCCGGGACGACGATCTGCTGGAGGAGATGCTCGGCGATGACGGGACTTGATACGACGTTCCTGGTGCAGGTCGAGATTCGGGAAGCGGACGGCCATGTTGCGGCCCTGGAGGTCTTGAGACAGGAAATACTGGACCGCGACCGGGGAGCGGCACTCGCACCACAGGTGCTCTCCGAGTTCATTCACGTCGTGACGGACCGCCGTCGCTTCGAACGGCCGCTGTCCATGGCGCAGGCGCTCGCCAAGGCGAGCGTCTGGTGGAACGCGGCGGAAGTGGAGCGGGTGGTCCCGGACGACCAGGCGGTCGGCCTGTTCCTGGCGTGGATGCAGACGTACGGCCTCGGGCAGAAGCGGTTGCTCGATACGCTGCTGGCGGCCACCTACTACCGGAGCGGCGTTACCCGTATCGTGACCTCCAACGCGCGCGATTACCAGGTGTTCGGCGTATTCGAGCTGATCGAGGTATAGGGACTCGCGGTAACTCCGCCGTATGCGCTAACTGAGCATTGACGCCGCCCGAGTGGAACCGTCTCCACCCGGGCAACGCCAACTACTCGTGCCGATGTGAATCTGTCCGCCGGGAACTAGTTCTCGGCCTGCTCGTCGCGGGCCTTCCGCTCCTCGGTGATCCGCGCGTAGTCCTCTTCCGTGATGAAGATCACCTGCTGGTTGGCGTGCGCCATCTCGTCGACGGTGCGCGGCCCGTAGCTGACCCATTGCCTCGGGTCCGGATTGTTCCGATTGGCCGCGGTGTTGTCGTGCCACGTCGTGATCTGGACCACGGTGCCCTTGGGCAGCACCGGCGCGTAGTCCGGGTCGTAGACGTAGTTCAGGTGCCACGTGTTGTCGAACTGGTCCGTGTAGTTCAACACCTCGCGGTTACCGTCCGGATACAGCGCCTCCATCAGGAACGCCTTGCCCCGATAGTGCATGTGGGGCTGGAAGTTGTGGATGATCGCCGGCGCCGGCAGCGCGTACGTCCCCTGGTGCTGAACCACCGAGTTCGGAGGAATCTCGAGCGTCCGAGAGGCTCCCCCGCCCATCCCCACGTACACCGCGCTGTACTTCGGCGGCGAGTCCTTCGGGTAGAGCCACCAGCCGATCTCCAACTGATCCGTGATCTCTTCGCCTACCGCGTGGTAGTGGATGTCGAACTCCACGTGCGACCCGGCGCGGACCAACTTGCCGACGTTCTCGGGATAAATCTCGCCCTGCTTGCCCTGCGCCCACTCGGTGAAGAGCTCGCGGACTTCCTCCGGATCGGTGGCGCGCTTCTGTGCCGCCGCGATGACCGCGTCGATACCGACCTGACCATCACGCAGGGCGCGCTCGGCCTCGACGAGCTCCGCACCCTTCGGCTGGTGGAGATAGGTCGATGCATGGTGCACGATGCGCCGGCCTTCGATCGACGGCTTGGTCTCGGCCGCGCGCACCCACACCGATTCCTCGAGGTTCAGCTCGACCCGCGGCCGGAACCACGCGTCCTGTCCGTCGGCCGGCATGGTCCACGGCTCCGACTGCACGATCATGTCGGGCGGACCCAGCTGGTCTTCCAGCTCGAAGCGATCGCCCACCGGCCACTCCACGGGCGGCGGCAGGTCGTCGCGGTTGCCCAGAGGCGCGCCGGCGTCGACCCAGCGCACGATAGTGTCGATCTGCTCGTCGCTCAGCGAGCGGTCATTGATGAAGTGCTGGATGCCGACGGTCTTGTCCAGATGCCACGGCGGCATCTCGCGCGACAGCACGCGCGCCTTGATCGACCGGGCCCAGGGCCGCGTCTCCTCGTAGGTGACCAGCGACATCGGGGCCATGCTGCCGACCCGATGGCAGGTCTCACACTTCTGCTGCAGGATGGGGGCGACGTCCTTGGCGAAGGTTACCTCCGTCTCCGACTGCGCCTGCGCGGCGCCCGCCGACAACAGCAGGGCAAGAACGCCAAACAGCGCGACGGCGCCGATCCGCCGTCGTCCAGATGCACACTCGCGATACGTCATGACTCGCTCCTTTGCCAACGCGGGTTGGCGTTCACTGCCGCTACGGTTCGTCTATCTGTCGTCCGTCGCTCCGCCGGCGCTTCGAGCCGGCGCCCCTCCGTAACGCTGTCAATCGGCCCCCGCCACGCTCACGCGTACGTAGCCGTTCGTCCAACAGCACTGGTTGCTCTGCCGCGACCCGTCGCCGGCCACCATGAGCAACATGTAGTCGCCAGGCTCGCCGAAGGTTGCGGTGGTGTTCGCGTGGCCGCCCTCGACGGTCGGGCTCTCTTCGCCGAACGTCACCGGGCCTGTCCCCCGGAACTTCTTCCACATCACCGTCAGCACCGGCTCGTCGGTCCCCGAGCCCAGACCGTCGTCGGTCAACCACACGTCGAGCTCCAGCGGTGTCCCGACAGCGGCGGTGCGCTCCACCGTCTCGCCCGCGGGCCCCGTGAAACCCTCGTCCGCGGCATCGAATCGCACCGTCGGCGGCGAGTTGCCGGGGCTGCGGCCGGCCGCCGCCTTCATCGGCTCGATCAGGTACTCGTTATCGAGGTTGACGGGGATCTCCATCGTCTCGCCCCGCACAGTCAGCGTCCACGTGTACTCTTCAGCCGTGTCGGCCGGAAGCCTGAACACCACGACGCCGACCTGCCGGCGGGGGTAGAACCAGGTGGGCTGGCCCCGGTCCACGTCGCCGGGCTGGATCAGATTGTCCGGCCCGATCGGGATGTGAACCTGTTCTTCGTAGTTGCGGTTGAAATACCCGAACGATGCCGCGATGCTGCCGTCCGGCAGGGGGTACCAGCCCTCGTAGACGGGCGACACGCTCTGGCCGCGGTCATGCCGGATCAGTCCACCCGGCCGGGTCGACTGGGCCTCCAGCACCGCACTGCTCCAGTGCGCGCCGGCCGCAATGGCCAGCGCAACGCCGGCGAGGATCACGTAAACGGCAAAACTACGCATGATCGCGCTATTCTAGCACCTCTGCGCCGTTCGTTGAACCCGGATCGTTCCCGTCAGCGGGCGGCGCGCCCGACGTAGCCCTGGAACGTCCGTTCCACGAAGTCGTCCACGCCCGGGATGAACAGGACCGCGAGGATCGTCACGACCAGTGCCGCCGCGATGCACCAGTAGAAGTACTTCATGCGGTCAGCCTGCGTTCCTAGCGCGGCGCCGCCTCGAACACCCACGTGTCCCCGGCTTCTACCGTCGCCCGGCTGATGTCGTAGTTGTACTTGTCGCGAATGGACGCCGCGATGCCTTCGAGTTCGGGACCCGATTCGATGCGTGCGAGCTGTCGCTCGTAACGCCTGCCATCAATGCGGAGCACCGCGCGGCCGTCGCGCTCCGCCTGGACCGGCCAGCGCTTCCACAGCCGGCCGACCGCCGTGTTCATGTAGCCGGAGAAGACATAGATCCTTCCGTCGTGCGCCTGAATCCAGATGCGGCGGGATCGCGGCGGATCCAGCAACTGCAGCTCGATGGTCTGGACGTCGTCCGTGAAGCTCCAGTCCGGATCCGCACCCGTGTGCAGCTCGCCCGACACGAGGGGACCGCCCGAGAACACGAAGTCCGCGCCCTCGGTGAAGCGCTGTTTCGCGGCGGCCGTAAGGACGGCGGTCACCGGAATCAGCAGCAGGCAACCGACGACGATGAGTGCTCGGGGGGCTACTCGCATAGTGGGTGCAGTCTACCACCGGCGCTCAGGGCTCGACTCTGCGAACACCTGGCACGCGGGAGGCCCGGACGGAGCCATAAGGCTTGCCTCAGCCCGGCACCCCCTACGACCGCCGCGCGGGTAGAATCGGTTCTCCGTGAATCCGAGCCCGCATTGACACGAGTCCTGGGAGCCGAAGGAGCGCTGTCATGAATCGGTACGCGCGCGCAACCACAACGTCGCGGCTCGGCTTCGTGCTACTGGCGACGACCGCGCTGGCGTCATCGGCCGGTCACGCGCAGGCTCCGGCCTCCGGGTTCGTGCCGGTAACCGACGCCATGCTGCAGGCGCCGGCGCCCGGCGGTCGCTGACGCCCTGTTCATCACCCGACAGGTCAAGGGCCAGAAACGCCGCACGATCGTTCGCACGCACGACGGAACGCAGTTAAGGCCATCCGACAACAGCCCTGCGTGGTGGTGGCACATGAAGATGTTCAGCGGAAGCAGCGACATCGACTGGCGGTCGTGGACACGAGACGACGCGGCGCGGCGATTCGTGCGCAACGTGCATCCTCTCAATCGGTTCTACGTGCCCATGGCGGACTGGCCGCGAGTCGGGCGGGAGCCAGAGTTGGTCGGGTTCGTCGCGTCGACGTACGCCACGCGGTGGCCCGACGTCTGGGCGGAGTTCACGGCCGTGGCAGGGACACCCGTTCTCCGGCCGGACGCCGGTGACCGACAGAAGCGATGAGGAGCAAGCTCGTTGAGGCACTCACGGTTGAGCGGTTCGTGGCCTTGGGGAACGCTCTGTACAACAGGACGCGAAAAGGGGAACTCGAGGAGCTTGCGCCGGATGCCCCGATAC
This sequence comes from uncultured Vicinamibacteraceae bacterium, assembly GCA_964550305.1. Taxonomy (GTDB): domain Bacteria; phylum Acidobacteriota; class Vicinamibacteria; order Vicinamibacterales; family UBA8438; genus VXRJ01. The sequence goes on from CAZJYU010000042.1 coordinate 19,978, forward strand.
GTCAGGTTGACGCGCTTCAAGAGGGCTATGGTAGGCGATACCAGGCGCCAGTACGTGGTCTTAGATGTTAGGGTGGGCCGTACCAGGCGCCGGTAGGTGGTATCAGGTGCCAGGGTAAGCGATACGAAGGTTGGGCGCCGGACCCGGGAGCCGGCGGGCCTTGCCCCGTCCAGTCGGGATAGAAGCTATGCCAGAAGAATCGAACGACACGAATCAGTCTGCCCCGCCTGCCTGGCG
>CAZJYU010000043.1:0-20058 GCA_964550305.1 uncultured Vicinamibacteraceae bacterium
CGTTCCAGATGTACGGCCTCCAGCCGGGGCCGCTCCTCTTCACGCAGGACACGACGCTCGTCTGGGGCCTGATTGCCAGCCTCTATGTTTCCAATACGCTGCTGCTGGTGTTGAACCTGCCGCTCATCCGGATCTGGGTGCAGCTTCTCCGGGTCCCGACGCCGCTGCTGTTCGCCGCCGTGCTCGCCTTCGCCACCGTCGGCGTCTACACCCTCAACAACAACCTGCTCGACGTCGCCGTGGTCTACGCCATCGGCCTGCTCGCCTGCTTCATGCGCCGCTACGGGCTGCCGCTCGCGCCCACCGTGCTGGCCGTGGTCCTCGGACCCCTGCTGGAGCAGGAGTTCCGGCGGGCAATGGCGATCGCGGGCGGCGACCCATCCCTCTTCGTCACGCGGCCGGTGTCGGCCGCGCTCCTCGCACTTGCCGTGCTTGCCGCATCGGCCCCGATGCTTGCGCGGCGGAGGCGGGCAGCCCGCTGAAGCCGAATCGATCCACAATCGCGGGAGCGCTACACGAAGGAGCAGATGCGATGAGTGACCGTAAGCGATACCGTGCGTGGCCGCAGGCAGTCTCGATCGCCGCCGGCTGCCTGCTGCTGGCGACGGCTGCCGGCACCGTCGCACCCCGCGCCCAGAACGGGATGCCGCCCGCTGACGTCCGTGACGTCATCGAGGGGACCTGGGAACTGATCGAATGGCACGTCGGTGACGTCGTGGTGCGTCCTCCGGAGATGGAGGGCCGCTGGATGGTGTACGACGGTGTCGTGATGGCGATCCGTCACCGCACCGGACCGGACGACTACCACTCGACGGCGGGCTACGGCGAGTACGTCTGGGGCCCGGACACCTGGACCTACGGTTACGAACGCCAGGAGGACTGGCGTGGCCCGACCGCCGAGACGGCCGAGCTCAGTCTCAGCGGCTCGATTCCCATCCGGATGCGCGAGCACCGGATCACACGCGAGGGCGACCTGCTGATTCTCGAGAGCGACGCCCTCCGCTGGGAGTACGACGTTCCCGACCGGACGTTCCTGCTCCTCGGCGCCGACCGCCAGCCGATCCGGCGTTACCGGAAGCTCGACTAGAAAGGGGGCGCGGGCCGAGACCGGCGGGCGCGAACTCCGTGGCCGAGCACGCCGGGGCTACTGCCCCTGGGCTTCCCTCTCCTCGACCCGGTGGCCGCCGAGAATCCCCTCCATCGCGATGTTGCCTTCGTGACACGCGAACTCGTACACCGCATCGTCGGTCTTCCTGAGGGCGATCAGCGCGGTCCAGGGGCGCGTCCAGTGCGTGGAATCGGTGAAGGTCAGTTCCCAGTTGAGAGTGTCGGGCCCCACCCGGGTGAAGCGCTCCACGAGGTGGAAGTTCTCCGCCGAGCCCCTGAAGTTGCTCTTCTCCGAGTAGTTGGTCGTCTCGACGACGAGCGTGTCGCCGTCCCAATGCGCGCGCGAGTCCCCCATCCATTGCCGGATCCGGTCGTCGAGATGCGGCTGGCCTTCGATCGGGATGATGCGGACATCGTGGATCAGCTCTTTCAGGATCGCGAGGTGATCGGGTGTCTGAACGAACTGAAAGTAGCTGTTGTAGCCGGCCCGAATGCGCGGCACGCCGTACGTGATGCACCGGTCGGAGTTGCTCCGGTCGGTATAGGAGTCGGCCGGATGGTCGCGCCGGTAGGCACGCGCTTCGTCCGTTCGCGCCTGGGCGGCATCCGTGAGCGGCGGCACGCGCCCGTCCGGCGGATCGACGATGAGGGAGGTGCGGTTCTCGAAGTCCCGGTCGACCAGCCAGAACTGGTTGTAGTTGCCGGTTCCCGTATCGGACGAGGTGAACCCCTGGCTTTGCGCCAGGGCTGCGTTGAACACGCTGTCCCCGAACGCCGCATCGGTCTCGCCGTTGAACAGGTCCCGCGCGTGCTGCTCCAGCTCGGCGACTTCCTCTTCGCTCAGCTCGCCGCGGTCGGCGAGCACATCGGGCCGCTCCAGCGGGGTGGCGGCGTTGTTCGCCCACACCCCCTGGAGGTCGGGACGCCCGTCCGGCATCCGGGGTACTTCCCACTCGGCCGTATCCGCCGACCCGCTCTGACCGGTTACCGGCCCCACGCCCATGAGGAGGGCGCAGGCCGCCATCGCCACAACCGACACATAGTGCTTCATCTTGTCCTCCGTCATGCCAACACGGGGCTACTTCGAGCCCGGCGGGCCACCGGCCGCCGCAGCGTCCTGGACGCGCGATCCCTCCAGCAGGTTCGTCATGCCGTAGTTGCCTTCGTGGCACGCATACTCGAACATCGGCGCGTCGTTCACTTTCATGGGTACGGCGAACTTCCAGGGTACCGTCCACGTCCCGGGATCATCCACCGTGACCTCGTAGAGGAGCGTATCGTCCGCCACGCGCGTAAAGCGCTCGACGAGCGTCAGCCTCGGACTCGATCCGCCGCGCATGAAGCCGGTCTCCCGGAGGAAGTTCCGGGTCTCGACGACGAGGGTGTCGCCGTCCCAGCGCCCTCGGGAGTCACCTACCCACTGGCGCATGCTTTCCGGGAGATGCGGGCGCCCGTCGAGGGGTACGACCCGGGCGTTGTGGACCATCTCGTTCAGGATCACGACGTGATCCGGCGTCTGCAGGAGCTGGAAGTTGTTGTTGTAGGCGCTCGGGGTCATTGGCGGCCCGGAGTTGAATCCCAGGATGCATCGATCGCCCAGATCCATGTCTTCCCAGGAGCCGGCCGGGGCCATGCCGCTTCGGGTCGCTTCGAACTGTCGGGCCTCGGGCGACGCCGCGCGCCGCTCCGCCTCGGGCGTGAGGGGCGGGACCCGCCCGTTCGGGGGGTCGAACACCAGCGATGTCCGCCCGTCGTCGGTCAGGCTGTTGCCGTAGTCCCACCAGAAGTCGTTGTACGCGAGCGCCACGTCACGCTGGGCGCTGATCCCGTCGGACACCCGCTGGTCCTTGTTGAGCTCGCGCAGCGTCGCCGCCTCGAAGGCGGCCGCTTCCTCCGGCGTCATGACCGACTTGTCGGCCAGCGCCTCCGGGCGCTCGAACGGTGTGATGGTTCGAAAGTCCCAGACTCCCTGAAGGTCGGGTCGGCCGTCCGCCGTGCGCGAGACCGACCAGGCTTCCTGACCGAACGCCGGGACGGTACCGGCGACGACTGCCGCCGCCAGAATGCCTGCCCCGACAAGGTTTCTCTTCATCGCACCCTCCCGCTTCCCGCCTGACGAATCAGCCATCTTAGCACTCCGCCGAGGGCATGTGGTGCTATGATGCTCGTGCGCGCGGAAGCTGTTTACACAGCGCATTCTGAGGCGAAACCGGGAGGAAGGCTCGATGCGGGGCGTGGTTGCCTGGACGTCTGTCTTCATGATCGCGTGGGCCGGATCGGTGGGGATGGCCCAGAAGGTCAAGAGCGCCGAGGAGTTCGGCCGGTCGATGCAGATGATCGGCGTCGCGATCACGGATCTGGAGCGGGAAATCGGCGAGAGCGCCGGTATGGATGCCAAGGTCTCCGTGGCCCTGGCCCGTCAGGTGTTGGCGGGGGCGACCACGTATCTGACCGAGGAGGGCATGGACGATGCCGTCGAGACCGCCCGGCAGACGCTGGCGAAGCTCGATGCGCTGGACGGCCTCCTGTCCGCGACGTCGGTAGACCCGGCCGCAGCCGCGACGGGACTTCGAGACGTGCAGGACTCGTGCACGGCGTGCCATGACGCGTACCGGGAGGGCGATGCGGATAGTGGCTACAGCATCAGGACCGCTTCGTAGGCCGAGGCATGCTCGGCGGTCAGTCCGAAGCAGGCCATTGTTTCTCCTGATCCCTGAAAGGTCGAGAGCCATGCGGAGAATTGCGGCCACCACGTTGTGCGGGTTCGTTGTCCTGGTCGGCGGGTCGTTCTGGCCCGGGGTTGGCATCGATGCGGCCGGCGGTCCGGGCCTGGCGCAGTCGGCGGGAACGGCGGCCTCGGCCCCGTCGCGCGCGTTGCTCGATCGGTACTGCATCACCTGCCATAACGAGCGGCTCCGGACGGCCGATCTCACGCTCGACACGCTGGACATCGGCCAGGTCGCGGCGAATGCGGAAGTGCTGGAGAAGATCGTTCACAAGCTTCGCAGCGGGCAGATGCCGCCGCAGGGCCGACCGCGGCCCGGCGCGGACACCGTCGAGTCGTTCGTGGCGGCGCTGGAAGCGGCGCTCGATGCCTCGGCCGCCGTGGCGCCCGACCCCGGGCGGGTGGCCTCACGTCGGTTGAATCGTACCGAGTACGTGTACGCGGTCCGCGACCTCCTGGACCTCGAGATCGACGGCGACGCGCTCCTGCCGAGTGATATGGCGGGCTTCGGCTTCGACAACAATGCGGACGTGCTGTCCGTGACACCGACGTTGATGTCGAGGTATCTCTCGGCGGCCACCAAGATCAGCCGGGTGGCCGTCGGGAGCCTCGCCAATCGGCCCGTTGTCCAGATCTACAAGCCGCCCAACTACGCGCGGCAGACGGATCGCATGGGGGAAGACCTTCCGTTCGGGACGCACGGGGGCCTGGCGGTCCGTCATGTCGCTCCGCTCGACGGCGAGTACCTGTTGAAGGTCCGGTTGCAGCGGGGGGAGATCGGAGAATCGATCGTCGGAAACATCGCGGAGAAGGAGTACGAGATCGAGGTGCGCGTGGATCACGCCCTCGTGGCGCGCCTGAGCGTGGGCGGCGAGTTCAAGGGCCGCGTCCGGTACACCCTGAGCGGGGGCGGGATCGGTCCTCCGGATGACGACGTCGAGGGCCGGCAGATCGCGTACTACAACCAGACCGCCGACGAGGACCTGGAGGTCCGCCTGTCTCTGCAGGCCGGCCCCCGGCTGCTCTCGGTGGCGTTGACCGATATCGAGCCGTCGGCGTCACCGGGCATAGGCGATACGGTCGTCGCCGGGATCGGGTCGATCGAAGTCCGGGGACCGTACGACGGCACGGTCCCTGAGAAAACGCCCAGTCGCGATCGGATCTTCCTCTGTCACCCGGCGAGCAATCAGGAGGAAGCCGCGTGCGCGAGGCAGATCATCGGCACGCTGGCCCGTCGGGCCTATCGCCGGCCCGTGGACGAAGCCGACATCCGACCCCTGATGGAGGTGTTCGCGCAGGGTCGGGCCGGGCACGACTTCGAGGCGGGCATCGAGCGCGTCGTCGAGGCGCTCCTGAACTCTCCGAAGTTCCTGTTCCGGATTGAGGACAATCCTGTCGATCTGCAGCCTGGCACTGCGTACCGCATCAGCGATCTCGAGTTGGCCTCCCGGCTGTCCTTCTTTCTCTGGCGGAGTATTCCCGACGACGAGCTGATCGACGTGGCCGCGCAGGGTCGGCTCCGTGAACCCTCCGTGTTGCGGGAGCAGGTGGAACGGATGATGGCCGATGAGCGGTCGTCACGCTGGATGCGCGACTTCGTCGGCCAGTGGCTGCAGATCCGAAACCTCGAGACGATCGAGCCCGACCCCAGCCTCTTCCCGGCCTTTGACGGGAGCCTGCGCGAGGCCATGCTCCGGGAGACGGAGCTGTTCTTCGAGAGCCAGGTCCGAGAGGACCGCAGTGTGCTCGATCTGCTGCGTGCCGACTACACGTTTCTCAACGCCCGTCTGGCCGAGCACTACCGCATCCCGAATGTGTACGGGAGCCATTTTCGTCGGGTGGTGATGCCGGACGCGGCGCGCGTGGGGCTCCTGGGGCATGGGAGCGTGCTCACGGTGACGTCCTATGCGGACCGAACCTCGGTGGTGCTCCGGGGCAAGTGGGTGCTGGAGACGCTGCTCGGAGCTCCCCCTCCGCCGCCGCCGCCGAACGTGCCACCGCTCGAGGAGAACGACGGGCGGGGCACGCCGACGTCGTTGCGCGAGCGCATGGAACAACATCGCGGCAATCCGGTCTGCGCGAGTTGCCATGCCCAGATGGACCCGCTGGGATTCGCGCTGGAGAACTTCAACGCGATCGGGGCGTGGCGCGAGACGGACGCCGGCGCGCCGATCGACCCCGCGATCACGCTCAGCGACGTGCAGGTGGATGGGCCGCCGGCGTTTCGCGCCGCGCTGTTGAGTGAGAAGGGCGATGAGTTCCTGCGGACGATCGTGGAGAAGGTGCTGACGTACGCGCTTGGCCGGGGACTCACCTACGCGGACGCGCCTACCGTGCGAGCGATCGTCCGGCAGGCGGCCACTGACGAGGTTCGCTGGTCGTCGCTCATCTCTGCGATCGTCGGGACGGACGTGTTTCAGATGCGGACCGTCAGGGACCCGGACGAAGCGGAATCCGACTCCAGCGTCGTCGCCGCGAGGTAGGATCCGTCGCCGTAGTCGGGTGACCTGAGAAGGAGGGTCGACGCGATGTTCATCACAAAGAAGCACTTGCCTCGGCGGACCATGTTGCGGGGGTTGGGGGCCACGCTCGCCTTGCCACTGCTCGACAGCATGGTGCCGGCGCTGACCGCGATGAGCCAGACGGCGGCCGCTCCCGCCCGCCTTCGCCGGCTGGGCGTCTTCTATGTGCCCAACGGGATGTCCATGGCCTACTGGTTCCCGCGGGAAGAAGGCAGCCTCCAGAACCTGCCGCCGACCCTGCAGTCGCTGAATGCGCTGAAGGACCGGGTGCTGCTGGTCGGTGAATTGGCCGACGAAGCCGCGAAGCTGACCGAAGGGGGTGGCGATCACGCCCGTGCCGCCGGCACGTTTCTGACCTCGGTGCCGTTCAAGGTGACCCGGGGCGCGGATGTCTATGCCGGCGTCTCGATGGACCAGCTCGCGGCGCGGGAACTGTCCAGGGAGACGCAGTTGGCATCGCTCGAGCTCAGCATCGAGTCGAATGCGATGCTGGGGACGTGCGACGGCGGCAGCAGCTGCGCGTACACGAACACGATCGCCTGGCGGACTCCCACGACTCCACTCCCGGGAGAGCGCGATCCGCGCGCGGTGTTCGAACTGCTGTTCGGGACCAGCGGCAGCACGGATCCGGAGATTCGCCTCGACCGCATCCGCCGCGACCGGAGCGTGCTCGATTTTGTCCGGAGCGAGCTGGACAGTCTTGAAGGGACCCTGGGGGCTGGCGACCGGATCAAACTCTCCGAGTACCTGCAGTCTGTGCGCGATGTCGAGCGGCGTATCCAGATGGCCGAAGATCAGAGCGCCCGCGAGCTTCCCGTGCTCGACCAGCCCGTCGGTATTCCCGACGACTACGCCACGCACGCCAAGCTCCTCATGGATCTGCTGGCGCTGGCCTACCGTACCGACCTGACCCGGGTGAGCACCTTTATGCTGGCCCGGGAAGTGAGCGGGCGCGCCTACCCGGAAATCGGCGTGTCGGACGCGCATCATCCCCTGTCGCACCACCAGGATGATCCAGGGAAACTGGAGCGCCTGCACAAGGTGAACGAGTACCACTTCCAGCAGTTTGCGCACCTGGTGAAGACGCTGGCGGCGACTCCCGAAGGCGACGGAACCATGCTGGACCACTCGCTGATGTTCTACGGGGCGGGGATCAGCGACAGCAATACCCACTTCCATGACAATCTGCCGATCGCGCTCGTGGGTGGGCAGGCGACCGGGCTCAGGGGCGGTCGCTACATCCGGCATCCCGAGGATACGCCGATCGCGAATCTGTATGTGACGATCCTGGACAGGATGGGTCTGCGCGTCGATGAGTTCGGTGACAGCACGGGCCTGCTGGACCTGTAGCGGCGCGTCGTGGCGCTTGGCGCGGGCAACAGGGTTCGACAGTGAGGAGGGAAGGATGAGTCTCAGGGTATTCCCGGCAGGCCTGTTCGTGCTGTGCCTCATGCTGGTCTCCGCCGCCGAGGTGGCCGCCCAGCCTGATCTCGGCATCGTGGACAGGGCGGCGGCCCAGGACGGGGAGGCGGTCCGAGCCCTCCTGGAAGACGGAGTCGACGCCAACACGGCGCGGGCCGACGGCGTAACGGCGCTCCTCTGGGCGGCGCATTGGGATGACCTCGAGACCGCCGCCGCGCTGTTGCAGGCCGGCGCCGACGCTAATGCTGCGGACGACCATGGCGTGACGGCCCTCGCCCTGGCGTGTGAGAACGCGAGTGAGACGCTCGTCACGCGGCTCCTGGCGGCCGGAGCGAATCCCGACGGCGCGCAGAGCAATGGCCTCACGCCCCTGATGACCGCGGCTCGCACGGGCAATGTGGCGGTGGTGCAGGCGCTCCTGTCTCACGGGGCCACGGTGAACGCCACGACCACCAGGACCCACGAGACCGCGCTGATGTGGGCCGTCGCCGAGCGTCATCTGGACATCGTTCGGGTGCTGATCGACGGCGGCGCCAGTGTCCATCCGACCGAGCAACAGGCGTTTTCCCCGTTGATGCGGGCCGTAGCCAACGGCGACATGGACGCCGTCAGGGTGCTGCTTGACGCCGGCGCCGGCGCCAACGACATGTCGGCCGACGGAACGCATCCGCTGGTCTACGCCATCCTTCAGGGGCGGGCCGAGATCGCGCATCTGTTCCTCGAGCACGGTGCGGACCCCAATGCGGACATTGACGGCGTCACCGCCTTGCACGCGGCGGCCGGGAATGTCGGAGAGTGGCTCGGCGCGTGGAGTCGGCGGCACAACGGCCGCGGCGGTGGCCGCGGTGGGCGGCTCGCGTTGAGCGAGCGGCTCCCGCTGGTGCAGGCTCTCCTTGCGCGCGGCGCGGATCCGAATGCCCGCATTACGTTGTCGTCGGTGATGGGTGGCTTCCTCAGGAACGGCGCCTACGACACGTTCACGACCGGGAGCGGAGACGTCGGGGGGGCCACGCCGTTGTGGGTCACCGCCCACTCCATGAACGGCGGGGGCGGCTTTGGCGGGACGTACCCGGCGGGCATCATCAACTCGACGGCCGAGGTCATGCGCGCGCTGCTGGCGGCGGGCGCCGACCCCAGTGTAAGGACCAACGACGGCTCCACCTCGCTGATGGCGGCAGCGGGGTGCGGACACTGGGTCTACTTTCCCGGCATGCCTCGGGCCGAACGGCGGCCGAGCGCGGAAGAAGCGGTGCAGATTCTCGTCGAAGAGGCGGGGATGAAGGCCGCGATCAACGCCGCCAACGAGGCGGACTTCACCGCGCTGCACTGCGCCGCGTTCAGCGGTCTCAACGAGTTGGTCGCGTACCTCGTGAGTCACGGGGCCGAGCTCGACGCGAGAGACTGGCGCGGCCGGACCCCGTTCCGCATCGCGGAAGGGGCGAAGCAGGCGTTTCAGTTTCAGGAGTGGCCGGAGGTCGCCGAGCTGTTGCGCAAGCTGGGAGCCAATACGGAGTTGGGTATACCGGGCGCGATCCACGAGCGGGCGGTTGCGCAGCTCGTCGGGCGGGGGGCGGCGCCGGGTGGGCAGTGACCGGTCAGCACGTCGTCCGAGCTCACCCGGCAGGCAAGGTGGCGTAATGGAAACCGGCATCGCAAGACTGCAGCATGTCGCGTGGGCGGGCGTTCTGGCGCTGATGGCGAGCTGCGCGGGTGAGAGTCCCGATCCGGGCATCGAGCTGGATGCGGACGACATCGGCGGAACCGTTACCAGCGCCCAGGGCCCCGAGGCGGGAGTCTGGGTGATCGCGGAGACCACCTCCTTGCCGACGACGTTCTCCCGCACGGTCGTCACCGACGACCAGGGGCGGTATGTGGTGCCGGACCTGCCCGCGGGCGATTACGAGGTGTTCGTGCGGGGCTACGGTTTGGTGGACTCGCCCCGGCAGCCGGCGATGCCCGGCCAGCACCTCGACCTCACGGCTCGGGTCGCGCCGACTCCCGCCGACGCCGCCGAGTACTATCCCGCCGCGTACTGGCTGGCGACGATGGACAGGCCGGGAGCCCGGTGCGGATTGGCGTGTCACCAAATCGGCAACAAGGGGACGAGGGAGATCCCCTCCAGCATCGCCGCCGAGGCCTCGGACTCGCTCGACGCCTGGATTCGTCGGGTAGCCGTCGGCCCCGAAGGGCCGGGCATGGCCGCCGGGTTCAACCGTCTGGGCGACGACCGTCAAGCGTTCGCGGACTGGACCGACCGGGTGGCGCAGGGCGAACTTCCGCCGGAGGCGCCGCCGCGCCCCACCGGGGTTGAACGGAATCTCGTGGTCTCGGTGTGGGATTGGGGGACGAAGTTCGATGGCCGAACCGATTCGGTGGCCAGCGACCTCCGTGACGGGAGTGTCAATCCGGACGGGCCGGTCTACATGGTGGCCCGCTCGACGGACATCCTGGCCGTTCTCGAGCCGAGCGAGCACCGGATTTACAACATCCAGGTGCCCTCGAACGCCCCCGAGATGCACGCGAGGTCGCGGCCCTCCCCCTACTGGGGAGAGGAACCGATCTGGCGTCGACGCGCCGATCCCCGAAGTCTGGCGATGGACTCCCGGGGCCGCGCCTGGTTGACCGCCAGGCTCCGGGAGGAGCCGGTCCAGCCGGCGTTCTGCACGGCGGAGACGAACAGGTTCGCCCGGTACTACCCGGCAGAGTCCTCCGACGGCGGACCCACCTATGGCCCCACGGGCCGGCAGCTCATCGTGTACGACCCGGAGACGGAAGCGTTCACGCCGATCGTCGATTCCTGCTTCTCGCTGGACCATAACCAGCTCGGATCGGACGACTTCCTCTACTTCGGGGTGGACAACGCGGTGTCCTGGATCGACACGAAGACGTGGGACGAGACCCAGGACGCCGAAGCCTCGCAGGGGTGGTGCCCCGCCGTCCTGGATACCAACGGGGACGGCACGATCACGGAGTGGACGGAGCCCGACGAGCCGGTTAATCCGTTGCTGGATCAACGGATTGAGTTCGGCTGCTATCAGATCGCCGTCGATCCGAACGAGCCGACCGGGGTCCTCTGGTGCGGCAGCAATCGGGAGCTGACGCGCATCGAGCTCGGGTCGAACGCGCCCGAGACGTGCAAGGCCGAGGTCTACCGCCCGCCGGCCGGCCACTCGCCGGAGGTGAGCGGCAGCGGCCATGCCATCGTCGACGGCGACGGCGTAGTCTGGATGATCTGGCGCGGCAGCCAGCATCTCACGTCGTTCGATCGCCGCAAGTGCAGCGCGACGAGTGGTCTGGGAGGTGCGGACGGCCAGAGTTGCCCGGAGGGCTGGACCGTGCACCTGCTGGACGCGCCCACCTACGCCGGCACCGACGTCCAGTCGGACATGACCTACCTCCCGCAAGTCGATCGGCACGACGCGCTGGGGTTGGGCCGGGACGTGCCGATGTACGGCACCGTGAACACGGACATGCTCGTGGCGTTCCTGCCTGAGACGGAGCAGTTCGTGCGGCTGCGGGTGCCGTATCCGATGGGCTTCTTCTCACGATCTTCGAACGGGCGAATCGACGACCCGAACGCCGGATGGAAGGGGAAAGGCGTCTGGTCGAGCTTTTCGACCTACGCGCCATGGCACGTCGAGGGGGGCTACGCGGACGGCGGAAACGCGGGGCACGGGTCGAAGGCGGTGAAGTTCCAGATGCGTCCGGACCCGCTCGCCAGGTGAATCAGGAGCTCCGCCGGCACGATGTGCAGTACGGCCTCTCTTCGGGAGGTGAGCTATACTAGCGGGCCAGGGTTCTGGAGCGGAGCAATGGTAGCGGCCTGAGGTGCAAGCCAATGGTGCATAGGTTCAGGTTCGTCACGATAATCGGCGCGGGTCTGGCGGTGGCGTTGATCAGTGCGGCTGGTCTCGGTGCGACCGAGCCGGCCGGCGGCGCCCCGCAGTCCCAGGCGGCAGCTTCCGATCCGGCGCCCCACCAGCAGTTGATCGGACGCTACTGTGTCACCTGTCATAACGATCGGTTGCAGTCGGGTGACCTGGCGCTCACGCCGGTCGATCTGGCGGACGTCGGCGCGCACGCGGAGGTCCTCGAAACGGTCCTCATGAAGCTGCGCGCGGGGGCGATGCCGCCCGCTGGCCGGCCGCGCCCGGACGCGGCGACCCTGGCCGGCTTCATGGGGTGGTTGGAAGCGAGTCTGGATCGCGCTGCCCTGGAGAATCCCAACCCGGGGCGGACGGCGGCGTTCCACCGGCTCAATCGCAGCGAATACCAGAACGCGATCCGTGACATTCTCGGGTTGGAGGTCGACGCGTCGGACCTCCTGCCGGCCGATGACGCGGCGTTCGGGTTCGACAATATCGGCGAGATGCTGACGGTGTCGCCGGTTCTCATCGAGAGCTACTTGTCCGCGGCGAACAAGGTGAGCCGGCTGGCCGTCGGTGATTCCAATACTACGCTGGGGTCGGCCTTCTATCCGGTGTCGCAGTTCATGCGGCAGGACGATCGGATGAGCGACGATCTCCCGTTTGGCTCGCGCGGCGGCGTCGCGGTGCGGCACTATTTTCCGGCCGATGGGGAATACGTGTTTACGCTCGAGTTCGGGGGAGCGCCGCAACTGGCGGCGGACGTTCGGATCGATGGCGTGCATGTGGCGGAGGTGCCGCATCCCGGGGGCAATCCTCTTGGCGAGCCGCAAGGGCGATTCACTCAGATTCGGCTGGAGGTCGAGGCGGGGTCTCACGTGGTGGGGATTTCATTCCCTCAGAGCCGACTCAAGACCGAGAGCCGCTATCCGCAGCACTTCCCCTGGGGTAACAGCGCGCCGTTTGCCACGAACACCGGGTCGGTCTTCTCCTTGAAGCTGCAGTCGCTCGATATCAACGGTCCCTTCAATGCCCAGGGGCTGGGCGACACGCCGAGCCGCGAGGAGATCTTTGTGTGCAGGCCCCAGCGGGTGGACGAGGAGGAGGCCTGCGCGGACCGGATTCTCTCCCGGCTGGCGCGGCGTGCGTTTCGGCGTCCGGTGGGCCCGCCCGACATAGGGCCCTCGCTTGAGGTCTATCGGGAGGCGCGGGTTGACCACGATTTCGACGGCAGCATTCAGATGGCGCTCGAGCGGTTGCTGGTCGATCCCGAGTTCCTCTTCAGGATCGAACAGGCTCCGGAGGGAGTGACCCCCGGCGCGCCGTACCGCGTGAGCGATCTGGCCCTGGCGTCACGCCTGTCCTTCTTCCTGTGGAGCAGCGTGCCCGACGAGGAGCTGCTCCAGGTGGCGGAACAGGGTACCCTCGGGGATCCCGACGTGCTCGAGGCGCAGGTCCGGCGGATGCTCGCCGACCCGCGTTCGCGGGCCCTGGTGAGGAACTTCGCCGCGCAGTGGCTGTACCTGCGCAACGTGGAACAGGTGAATCCGGATTCCTATCATTTCCCGGACTGGGACGACGATCTGCGCCGCGCCTTCATCACCGAAACGGAGCTGTTTCTGGGGGATCAGCTCCGGACGGACGGAAGCGTGACCGAGTTGCTGACCGCGCCCTATACGTTCGTGAACGAGCGGCTGGCGCGGCACTATGGCCTGCCGGGCGTGTACGGGAGCCATTTTCGTCGTGTGGAGTTGCCGGATGCCATCCATAGAGGGGGGCTGTTGGGGCACGGCAGCATTCTCCTCGTCACGTCGTATCCGAACCGGACGTCCCCGGTCCTGCGCGGCAAGTGGTTGATGGAGAATTTTCTGAACGTCGAGCCGCCGCCGCCGCCCCCGGACGTGCCGGAGTTTCCGGAGGTCGAGCGCGGCGAACAGCCGCGATCGGTCCGCGCACGGTTGGAGGAGCATCGGCAGAATCCCGTGTGTGCGTCCTGCCACTCCGTGATTGACCCGCTGGGCTTTTCCCTGGAGCACTACGATGCCATCGGCCGGTTCCGGGAAGCCGAGGAGGGCGGGCAGGTCGTGGACGCGTCGGCCGCGATGCCCGACGGCGTTGCCTTCAACGGCCTGGCCGGGATGCGGGAGGTGATGGTGAGCCGCGAGACGGACTTCGCCAACACCGTGGTCGATCGCCTGTTGACCTATGCCCTGGGACGTGGCCTGGAGTACTTCGATCAACCTGTCATCCGGCAGATCATCCGCGAGGCGGAGGCTGACGACTATCGCTGGTCCTCGTTGATTCTGGGGATCACCAACAGCATGCCGTTCCACATGAACCGTAGTTACGGAGGGGAGTGAGATGTTCATTACGCAAAAGGCGATGTCGCGGCGGACGGTGTTGCGCGGGCTGGGTGCAACGGTTGCGCTGCCGTTCCTGGACAGCATGGTGCCGGCGTGGTCGGCGGCCGCCCGGGCGACGCAGGCCATGCCGAGACGGTTTACGGTGATGTATGTCGCGCATGGCTACTCCCCCGGCTACTGGCTGCCGGACACGCAGGGTACCGACTATGCGTTGACGCAGCCCCTGCAGCCGCTGGCGAAGTTCCGCGATCGGATGCTGCTCCTGAGCGGGATTGACAACGACGTCGCGTTGCAGCGCCCGGCGGACCCGCGCGGCGGGCACGGGCGGATGGTCCCGGGCTTCATGTGCGGCGTCCACGCCAAGCCCACGCAAGGGGTGGATTTCGAGGCGGGCATTTCGATTGATCAGATTGCCGCCAATCACATTGGCCAGGACACGGTGTTGCCGTCCCTGCAGCTCACGCTGGAACCGATTGACTTCGCCGGCACCTGCGACAGCGGCTACAGCTGCGCGTACACGAACACGTTGAGCTGGCGGACATCCACGTTGCCGCTGCCGATGCAGGACAATCCGCGCGCGGTGTTCGAGCGCCTGTTTGGGGATACCGGGAGCACGGACCCGAAGGTGCGAGCCAAGCGACTGCGAGAGCAGCGGAGCATTCTTGACTCGGTACTCGACAAGACGCAGCGGCTGAGTGGGAGTCTGGGTACGAGTGATCGTCACCGGTTCGACCAGTACCTGCAGTCGATCCGCGATGTCGAGCAGCGCATGGAGCGTGCCGAGGCTCAGAGCTCGCGGGAACTGCCGGTGGTCGAACAGCCGATGTCCGTTCCGGACACGTTTCCCGAGTACGCGCATCTGATGATCGATCTGATGGTGCTGGCGTATCAGGCCGACCTCACGCGCGTGTCGGCCTTCATGCTGGCGAAGGAGATCAGCGGGCGCACGTTCCCGGAGATCGGGATCTCGGACGGGTTCCATTCGCTGTCGCATCACCAGAACTCTCCGGAAAAGAAGTTGTCGCTCGCCAAGGTCAATACGCACATGACCTCGATGCTGGCGTACTTTCTGGAGAAGATGCAGGCGTCGCCCGAGGGTCCCGGCTCGTTGCTGGACCACGGCGTGATTCTGTATGGCAGCAACCACGGCGATCCGAACAAGCATGAGCCACGCGAGCTGCCGATTCTCGTGTTCGGTGGCGACCGGATCAAGGGCGGGCGCCACATTCGGTATCACGATCGGGCGCAGCTTCCGGACCTGCATGTGACGCTCCTCAACGAGGTGGGCGTGCCCGTCGAACACGTAGGCGACAGCACGGGGAGGCTACCCCTCAAGCCCCTGTCGTTGTAGGGAGTAGGGAGGCTCGCCGCGGGCGAAGCATCGCTCGGGGCCTGTGCCCGCTCGACCGCCGCGGGCGAGGAATAAGGAGGCAGGCATGGGAGGGGCCGGCAAGAGGTGGCGCGCGCATCTGGGCGTCTTGGTCGTGATCGTCGGGTTCTCGGTGCCCGCAGCTGGCTCGAATGACGACCTGCGACTCGTGGATGCGGCCCGGGCTGGCGACGCGGCGTTGGTCGAGCAATTGCTGGCCGCCGGGGCGCCCGTGGACGCCGCACAGCCGGATGGCGCAACCGCGCTCCACTGGGCGGCCCACCGCAACGCGACGGCGATTGTTGACCAGTTGATCGGGGCCGGTGCGGATGTCAATTCGGCGAACGATGAGGACATCCGGCCGCTGAATCTGGCGGCGCTCAATCGCAGCGCCCCTCTGGTCGAGCGGTTGCTGGAGGCCGGCGCTGATCCCAATGCGGGGCGAGAGTCGGCGGTGCTGACCGCGGCGCACGCGGGAGACCCGGCGGTGATGGCCTTGGTGTTGGCCCACGGGGGCGACGCCAACGCCAGGGAGCCTCGCCGCGGGCAGACGGCGTTGATGTGGGCGGCGGCCGAGGGCCACGCCGAGGTCGTCAAGCTGCTCGCTGAGGCGGGCGCGGACATCCATGCCCGGACGTCTCCGGAGGCGCCGGGTCCGAACGACCGGATGCGTCAGCGTCCCGGGAGGCCTGACGACTTTCCGCGCCCGGCATCCTCGATAAGCGCCAACGAGTTCACCGCCCTGCTGTTCGCCGTCCGCAATGATGACGTCGCATCGCTGCGGCATCTGCTCGAGGCGGGCGCCGATCCCGATACGACGAGTGCCGACGGCATGAGCGCGCTGCTGTTGGCGACCGTCCGCGGCGCGCCTGCGGTCGCGCATGTGTTGCTGGAGCACGGGGCCGATCCGAACGCGGCCGGAACCGGCTACACCGCCCTGCACTGGGCGGCTGGCATGTGGGAGACCGAGCTCACGGCGAACTCGATCACCCCGTTGCGCGACCATGAGTGGGCTCGGCTGGCTGGGGTGACCGAGGGGAAGCTCGAGCTTGTCCGGGCGCTTTTGGCCAGCGGCGCGGACCCGAACGTGCGCATCCAGCGCACGCCGGCGCGGGTCGGGAGCTCGAAGAACCCCCAGTTGCGGGAACTCCAAGGGGCAACGCCGTTCCTGCTGGCCGCCGTGGCGGGTGAGAGTGAGGTGCTGCGGCTCCTGGCGGAGCACGGCGCCGATATGGGATTGACCACCACGAACCAGGGAACGCCGCTGATGGCGGCGGCGGGCCTGGGACGGGTGCTGGGCGAAACGACCGTGCCGGACCGCCAGATGCTGGCGGCGGTGCGCACGCTTGCCGAGCTCGGGGCCCTCGGCGACGTGAACGCGGTGGACACGCTGGGGAATTCGGCGCTCCACTACGCGGCGTACTTCAAGCGCGACGCGATTATCCAGTTCCTGGCGGACCACGGCGCCGACCTGGAGTTGGCGAACACGTATGGCGAGACCGCGTTGTGGCTGTCCGAGTTGGTCGTTCAGTTCGCCGGTGGGGGAGCTTACGCGGTGTCGCCGACATCGACCGGCGATCTCCTCCGAGAGTTGGGCGCACAGACCGTCGAGCCGGGCTATCACCTCGAGAGCGCCGGTGTGAGCGGTACTGGATTGCGGCCGACCTATTGGCCGAACGTCCCCCACATCTGAGGATTCGCGGTCGGAACTCGCCGCCGACTGCGTGAACGGATTCGCGCACGATGGGGAGGTGCGCGACGAATCCACGGGGAGGGCAAAGCGATGACGATGGGACGTGTCGTCTGGCTGTTCGCAATGGTGGTGGCAGTCTCCGGTTGCGGGCAGCTCTCGCCGGAAATGCAGTTGATTCGCGACGCCGCCCATGCACATGGCGGTGTCGGGGCGGTCCAGGACGTCACGACGCTGCGCATCGAGGGCAGCGGAAATAACTTCCGCCTGGGGCAGAACCGGACGCCCGACACGGACCTCCCGACGGCCGCGATCGAGTCGTACACTCTCGACATCGATCTACGGAACCACCGGATGCGGACGGAGATGGCGACCGCCAACTTCGCCGGGAACGTGAACACGGCGGTTACCGCAATGGACGCCGACGTGGCGTTCAACGTCGGGCAGAACGGGGCTCAACGGCAGGGCGCCCGGGTCGCGAGAGAGCGTCACGTCGACTTCTACCATCACCCGCTGACCCTGCTTCAGTCCGCGTTGGGCGAGGAAGGGATGGCCGCGACGGTCAGCAACCTGCGGCAGGAGATGGGGGGACACGCCATGGTCGACATCACCACGCCCGACGGCAGCGACCTGACGCTGCACGTCGACGTGGACTCCGGGCGGGTGGCGATGATTTCGTCGATGGCCTACAACACGAACCTGGGGGACGTGGTGATGGCGACCGCCTTTGCCGACTACGCCGACGCGGACGGGTTGATGCTGCCTCGGGCAATCAGCCGGGCGATCGACGGCCTGCCCGCCCGCTCGCTGCGTGTCAGCCATGACGTCAACGCCGACATCGGCGCTCTCGCCGCGCCGGCCGATGTCGCCTCGGCTCGGGAGCCGGGTCCGCCCACCGCCAACGTAGTGGAAGAGGAACTCGCGGACGGCGTCTGGCTGCTCGCCGGGCAGTCTCATCACAGCGTCCTCGTCGAGCTCCCCGAGTACGCCGCGCTGGTGGAGGCGCCGCAGCACGACACGCGGACGCTGGCCGCGATCGCGAGGGCGCGCGAGCTGGTGCCGGACAAGCCGCTTCAGTATCTCGTCAACACGCATCATCACTTCGATCACTCGGGCGGCATTCGGGCCGCCGTGGCGGAAGGGCTGACCGTGATCACCCATGAGACGAACCGGGCCCTGTTCGAGGATCTGGTGTCCCGCCCGCACACGATCGTGGCCGACCGTCTGGCTCAGCAGCCGGCGGCGCTGATGCTGGAGGTGGTAACCGGCGACGACGTCTACGAGTTGGGGGAAGGCCGCAGGACCCTCCAGATCTTCCGGATGGGTGACAATCCCCACGCCGACGGCGCGCTCATCGTGTACCTGCCGGCCGAGCGGGTGCTGGTTCAGTCCGACATGTTCATCCCCGGGATTGGCGGGCCGTTTGCAGAGACTGCGGCGATCTTGCTCCAGACCATTCGCGATCGTGACCTCCGGGTCGATCAACTCGTGCCGATTCATGGCGGGGTCCTGCCGCTGAGCGACCTGGAGGAAGCGGTGGAGGCCGGCAACTAGAGTCTGGCGCGCGGCGGGAAGATGCCGGGGCGTGCTGCGGACCGTCGTCCGCGTTGTTCTATCATACGACCGTGAAACCCGTCTCGCGGCGGACCTTTCTCAAGTCGGGTGCGGCCGTTACGGCGGCGACGACGCTGCCCGCCGCCCGAGCGCCGCTGGGCGCCCAGAGCGGCCCGGCCGATTCCGCGCCGCGGACTGCAATCAGCCTCACCGTCAACGGCGTGCGGCGCACCGCAGAGGTTGAGGACCGGTGGACGCTCGCCGAGCTCATCCGCGACCACCTCGATCTCACGGGAACGAAGATCGGGTGCGATCGCGGCGAGTGCGGCGCGTGCACGGTGCACCTCGACGGCGTCCCGGTCTACTCGTGCAGTCAGCTCGCGGTCTGGGCTGACGGCCGCACCGTCACAACGGTCGAAGGGCTCGCCGACGGCGACCGGTTGGATCCCCTCCAGAAGGCGTTCATCGCCGGCGACGGCCCGCAGTGCGGCTTCTGCACGTCGGGCCAGTTGATGGCGGCCAAGGCGGTGGTTTCGGCGACCCCGAGTCCCTCCGAGGAGGATGTCCGGCAGGGAATGACGGGCAATCTCTGCCGCTGCTCGAACTACAACCGCTACGTCGCCGCGGTGCTCGCCCGCCCGCCCGAACCGGCCACGGATTCGGATCCGATGAGCGTGGTCGGCCAGGCCCATCCCCGGATCGACGGCGTGGAGCGGGTCACCGGCGCCGCACGCTATACCGGCGACGTCAAGCTTCCGGGGATGGCCTACGCTAGGGTGCTCCGCAGTCCGCACCCCCATGCCCGCATCACGGGGATCGATACGCGGCGAGCCCGGGCGATGCCGGGCGTCTATGCGGTCCTGACCCGCGAGAACTGCGATACCGTCTGGCGGAGCGGCGATCAGCAGAATCCGCGCTACCTGTTCAACAACCCGGTTCGGTTCGTCGGGGATCCGGTCGCCGCCGTCGCCGCCGTCGACCGCCATGTGGCGGAGGCGGCGATCCGGGCGATTACGGTCGACTACGAGCCGCTCGATTTCGTCCTCGACCCGGAGGAGGCGCTGCAGCCCGGGGCGGTAGCGGTCCAGCCGGGAGGAAACCTCTCCCGCCGCCGGGACGGCGAGGCGTTGCCCGACACCTATCGGCGCGGCGATATCGAGAGCGGCTTTGCCGCGGCGGACGTCGTGGTGGAGGAGACCTACGTCTCGAAGCACCACAGCAACGCGCAGATGGAGCCGCGCGCCGCCGTGGCGCGCTGGGAGGGTGATGAGCTGACCCTGTGGACGCCCACCCAGGGCATCGCGAATTGCCGCTCGGACGTGGCGCGCGATCTCGATCTCCCGCTCGAGCAGGTGCGGGTGATCTGCGAGTTCATGGGCGGCGGCTTCGGCAACAAGAACCAGTGCCAGGACGCCGATCTCCTCGCGGCGCTCCTCGCGC
>CAZJYU010000044.1:0-19826 GCA_964550305.1 uncultured Vicinamibacteraceae bacterium
AGGCGGGCTATCGGATACGCCCGCGGGAAGACTACGCGTTCTTCCTTGGAGCCATGCACGCGGTTCTGAAGTGTCACGCGACTGACGAGTTTCAGGGTGTCGCCGACGTGAGGCGCGACGGGACGGCGGAGGGCTTGCCGTGAGGGGTGGAGCGCCGGCCGCTCACCGGGCGGTTCTTCGGGCACCGGGTCTTCACCATGCCGCCGCCCGCGCCGCGGGGCGCACGGAGGCCGAAGCCACGCGGCAGACCGCTCCCGGATTACCGGTTGCTGCAAGATCACGACTGCCAGGCCGGAACCGCCGGCGCAGACTGACCCCGCAGGCCCGCGGCGACCAGTTCGCCGACGAACGTTGCGAACGGTCGGATATCCTGCCTGACACTGGCCGATTCCAGCGCGTTCATGTAGTCGTCTCGCCGTTCCAGCGGGACGATCGTCCAGGGATACCCACCCGACGCGAGCATGGCATTCATGAGAAAACGTCCCATCCGGCCGTTGCCATCGGTATATGGATGGACGTACACGAACATGAAGTGCCCCAGCACGGCGCGCACCGCCGGCTCCGCCTCCTCCGTGAGCAGATCGAAGAACACCGGCATGCAGTCACGCACGGCTTCGTGCCGCGGCGGCACGTGCATGGAACGACGGATATACACGGGGCCGGCTCTGTAGCCGGCCAGATCGGCCGCGCCGATGATGCCCGCGGTCACGCCCGGTCCGAACAACCGCCGGTACCATTCGGCATGGTCCTCGCGCGCGACGCCGCCGGCGTTGCGCCCACCCAGAATCCGTTCGACGCTTGTCCGGACGGCGGCGAACGCTTCGTGGTATCCGCGCGCCGCAAGCGCGTTACGGATGTCGCGGTCCCCGGCATCCCGGTCAGGATTCCATGCGCCGCTGCGCACCCGCTCGATGAGATCGGGGCTGACCCTGTAGCCTTCAATCGACAAGGAGTGGTACGCGTCGTTCACATACGCCAAGTCCACGGCTCGCAGCCAGTCGTCCGGCGGGTCGGGAATCCCCGGCGGTGCGGGGAAGGTTTCCAGAACCGGCCGGCGCATTGCCTCCCACATCAGGCGCAGGCGGTTGGCATGGGGCGACGCTTCGCGCCCGGCCAGCACGACGCCCGGGTTGGCATCGAACGGATCGGATTCCCGGATCGTGTAGCCGACCGCTTCCATGGTCCTCGTGATCGCTTCGGCGATGCTCTCACGCCCGGCATTTCGGAATGCACCGGCAAGACGCCCCGCGATCGTACTGTGGCCTTTCTGCAGCAGGATGGTGAGGATGTCCGACGCGTCGTCGACCGTTGCCATCGCCGCCCGGGCGTCTGTGGAAGAGTGGCGGAAGTACTGCTCGGAGACCGCCACGAGTGCGGCAGCAACGGAGTACAGACGCAACCCGTCTCGTTCGACGATCCGGCCCTGGTTCGGCAAGGCGTTGCGCAGGTCGAAGAGGGACGTGCCGTGCGGCAGCGACATCGGTTTGTTGCCGCCTCCGGGCGCACGGACGATCAGTTGGGCCGGCACCGCCCGGTTTCCGGCATGGAGCGAAAGCGACTGTTCTGGCGACAGGCACCACGCCGTGCCGAACCGCTCGGTGAGATAGGCAGCACAGAAATCCCAGAACGAGGCATACCAGGCCGTGCTGTCCCCGGGCGCCTCGTCCGGGCTCGACGGGATGTACCAGCCCTTGATCACCTCCTGCAGGAAACCCATCCTGACCAGGCGCTCCCGATGGGTCCGGCTCAGATCACGGGATCTGATCGCAACGCGGCTGCGCTTCTGCAGCGCCCTGAGGACTTTGAGGGATGCGGCCAGCTTTGCCCGAGGGCTTGCCATCTCGGTCGCTCGTTTCAGTTGGCGCGCACGGTGCACCAATCCCAGGGTTTAGCGTTGCGCGATCAATAGGTTATCAAGTTGTATAACTGGCAGGCTTTCGTGTCGAGTGAATAACAGGTTTTTCTGCGCGGGACGCGGCGTTGACCACTAGCCGCCGCGCAGCGCGTCACCCAATGTCGGCTCGCGACTGTTCTCCCTGGCGCCCGGGTCGGTCTTCGACGGCAGGACTGCGGCTGGAATCCGCACCTGCGGTCGCCGGCACCAAGCCCGTAGCAAGCGCCATCGCGACCGCCAAAACGCCACATACGGACGTGGAACGGATGACACACGCACGGAGTAATAGGCACACGACTCCCGCGAAAGCCCCAAGACCGGGGTTTAGTGGACATCCGTGGCGCCATACGGACTGCTTCGGATTCTGATTCTGTTCCGGCATGCCGAACAGGTTGATGCGGGGGCGCCGACACCTCAAGGTGGGGGTCGATGCGAGCCTCGCCAAGACCACTTGGGATAATCTAGCAGGTCCGCTGAACATGGATCTGAACACGTTGTTCGAGTCGCTTGCCACGTTGGCGGACGGTGCCGTGCGGCCGCTGCGCCCCGCTTGGCCGGTGCAAGTCGGTGCTCGGGAGCCCGCTGGGCGGCACCTCCCTGGCCGTCGCCTTCGGTGCCCGAACCGAGGTCGGCAACCTGGTCGCCATGCACTACGTCCGGCAGGGTGTACCGTCCCGGTCAGCTCATCCGTCTCGGCGACGTGCGGCGGGCGCCTTGCTGCGCCGCATCGATGCACCGGCGCGTCGGCCCGCGCGCTGGAACCCGCCGCGGCGGGGCTTGCCCTTGACATACGGTGAGTGGCCTGGATGGGGGCGCCGCCTTCGTGGAAGACCTCATCGGCGCCATGGACGATGCGCCAGGGTCGGCGCGGCCCGTAGATACAGTGGCGCGATGATGGAGTCGACCTCCACGCTTCTGGCGTCGCTGGCAGCCGACTATGCGCGTTTGTACCCCGGCGAGGCGGCGGCCGTGCACGAGGAGCGGTCATCGGCGGAGGTGGTGGAACTGGTCGAGCGGAGCGCGATCGCCGCCAGCGCACCGGTCTTTGCGGCCTTCACGCCGGCCGCCGCGGCCCGGATCCTCGCGCTCTTGCCGCTGGAACGGGCGTCCGCCCTGCTGCAGGCTATCGACGGCGGCCGCCTGGTCGGCATGGTGGAGGCGGCCGCGTTGGCGGTGGCGGATCCGGCGCAATCGTCCAACATCATCCTCACGACGGTGACGGACATCATCGGCTTCTTCAGCTTCCTTGGCATCGCGACGCTGCTGATGTCGTTCCTCTAGCGACCCGTGGTCAACCTCCGGCTCCCGTCGACGGGCGTTGCGTCCTGCCTGACCGCGTTGACGACCTGGTTGCCATGGTCGGTCGGCGCGTTGGCCCTGCTGGTGGCGGGGGCGCTGCCGGGAGCGGCCAGCGCGCAGACGGCGGCCGCGGCCACGCAGATTGCCGTCGAGGACGCCCTGGTGGCCGTCCGGGTCAAGACGGCACTGGTCAACGATGTCGACGTGGGCGAGCTGCCGATCGAGGTGCACGCCGCTGCGGGTGTCGTCACGCTCGAAGGCGTGGTGCGTACGCGGGATCAGATCGATCGGGCCGTCGAATTGGCGGAGAGGGCGGCGGGTGTCATCCGGGTCGAGTCGGCGCTGGTGGTCGGGGATCCCGACCCGCTGGCGGAACTGCGTCGGCCTCGGCTGCCCGCGCTGGCCCCGCGACCGGCCGAAGGCCCCTTGCGACTCATCGCCGCCGGCGGCACGCTCCGTCTGACGCCCACCTCGGGCGATTTCCTGGAGCGGGTCCGGTCGATCCGTCCGGTCTTTCGGTTCCGCTCGAGCACCGGCTTCGGCCCGGCGGTGTCGTTCAGGGGGGTCGAGGAGGCGCTCGATGCGGCGGGCGGGACGCAACCGGGGCTTGCCACGGTCCGGCTGCGGCCGATCATGGTCGGCATGGAATACAGCCTGGTCAGCGGGCGCGTGTCGTTAGGTGCGGGAATCCTCGCCGGTTATTCGTTCAACCGCCTGAATGTCGATACGACCCGCTCGGCTTCCAGCCGCGCCATCGCCGCCGCGAACTCCTTTGTCATCCAGCCTCAGGTAGACGCCTGGTTTGACCTCACGCGACGCGTCGGTCTTACGCTGCGAATGGGTTATCTGGTCAGCCGCCCGAAGGTGACGTTCGTGGGCGGCGATATCGTCTCGACCGAGCGGATCCCGGTGAACGCGGTGGTGCTGAGCGCGGGCCTGGCGTACTGGATCTTCTGACGATGCTGGAGACGTTGCGCCGGTCCGTCGTCAGCACGCTTGCCGGGGCGGGCGACGCGTCGCTCTTCGCCGGGCGCGCGCTGGTTGCGGCCTTCCGGCCACCGTTCGAACTGAAGGAGACCGCGCGGCAGATCTACGAGATCGGCTGGCGGTCGCTACCGCTGATCACGGCGTCGGGCTTCGCGGTCGGCATCGTCCTGTCGATGCACACTCGCGCGTCGCTCGAGCGGTTCGGCGCCGAGGCGCTGATCCCGGCCGGCCTCGCCCTGGCCCTGGTGCGCGAAACCGGGCCGCTCGTCACCGGCCTGCTCATCTCGGGACGCGTCGGCGCCGGCGTCGGCGCGGAGCTGGGCGCCATGAAGGTGACCGAGCAGATCGACGCGCTAGAGGCGGTGGCGGTCGATTCATTCAAGTTCCTCGTCGTCACCCGCATGGTCGCCTGCATGGTGGCGATGCCCATCCTGACCGCGGTGATGAACTTCACCGGCATCGTGGGCGGCTGGGTGGCCGAGGCCCCCATCTCGGGGATGGATTTCCCCGTCTACTTCCGCACCGCGTTCTCGTCGATCCAGTTCACCGACTACATTCCGAGCGCGCTCAAGACGGTGGTCTTCGGCTTCATCATTTCGATCACGGCCGCCTATCTCGGCGTCAACACGCGCGGCGGGACCCAGGGTGTCGGCTACGCGGCGACCCGGGCCGTGGTGGTGGCCTCCATCCTGATGATTGTGGCCAACGTCGTCCTGGTACGGCTGATCTTCTTCATCTTTCCCGAGGCGGCAGGGTGACGGACGGTACGCCCGCCATCCGCCTCGAGCATGTCTCGAAGGCGTTCGGCTCGTTCCGGGTGCTGGATGACGTCTCGCTCGCGATACCGCGGGGCGAGGCGACCGTCGTGCTCGGCCGAAGCGGCACCGGCAAGAGCGTCATGCTCAAGCACGTAGTCGGCCTCCTGCAGCCCGACGCCGGCCGCGTATTCGTCGGGGAGACGGACATCACGGCCCTGCCGCCCGCCGCCCTCTCGAAGGTCCGCCGGCAGGTCGGCTTTCTCTTCCAGAACGCGGCGCTGTTCGATTCGATCACGGTGGGTGAGAATGTCGCCTTTCCGATGCGCCGCCACGGCGACTGGCCGGAGCAGACGGTACGCGAACGCGTCGCCGGGAAGCTGGCCGCCGTCGGCCTGGAGCAGGCCACGGACCTGATGCCGTCGGCGTTATCCGGGGGCATGCGGAAACGGGCCGGTCTGGCGCGCGCGATGGCCCTCGACCCGATGGTCCTGCTGGTGGACGAGCCGAGCGCCGGTCTCGATCCGGTGACCTCGGACGAGATCGACGCCCTGCTGGTACGCGTAAAGGAAGAGCGTGGCACGACGCTGATTGTCGTTACCCACAACATCCCGAGCGCGCGGCGGATAGGCGATACCCTGCTGTTCCTGCACCAGGGGCGGGTCCTGGCGCGAGGTACGGCGGCGGAGCTGGAGCGGAGCGAGCACCCGCTGGTGCGCCAGTTCATGCGATCGGAAGCCGGTGGGTAACGGACCACGAGTTTTCCCCGAGGACGGCTGATACGACGGAGGAAGGAGATCAACGATGGGTTCCCCACGCCTGGCGCTGGTTGGCGCGTTCGTGATCGGCGGACTGCTGCTGTTCGCCGTTGGACTGTTCCTGATCGGTGACCGGAGGTTGCTCTTCGCCGAGAACTTCGAGGCGGCTGCAGACTTCGGCAACGTGAACGGCGTCGAGGTGGGCACCTCCGTCCGCCTTTCGGGGCTCGCGGCGGGCGAGGTGATCGGTCTCACGCTGCCGCCGGCGCCCGGGGGACGTTTTCTCGTCCGGATGCGCATCCGGGAGGACCTGCGTCCGTTGATCCGGACCGACTCCAGGGCGGCCATTCTGACCGACGGCCTGCTCGGCGCGGCGTTCATCGAACTCCGGGCCGGCAGCCCGGATGCGCCGTCGGTGGAGGACGGCGGCGCCATCGAGGGCATCGATGCCGTGCAGATCGCAGACCTGATCGCCGAAGGCCGCGAGACCTTCCGCGTGGTCGCGGACGAGATGGTCACCCTGCAGGGTCGGGTGCAGGAGACGTTTGAGGATCTTGGCGAGACGGTCGAAGCGACCACCAGCCTGATCCGCGACGTGGGAGACGACGTCCGGGAAGTGGGCAGCGCGAGCGTGCTGTTCGTCGAATCCGCGCGCGGCGTGATGGACGAGGCGCAGAGCCTCGTGCAGGGCGTGGCCGAAGGCGAGGGAACGGTCGGCGGGCTGCTGACCGACGACACGCTCTACCGGCATCTGACCGGACTCGCGCGCGAGTCCGAGGCGACGATGCAGTCGATACGGGGGAGCGTCGAGGAGGTCGAGTCGATAGTCACCGGATGGGGCCAACCCGACAGCCCGGCGCAGCAGGTGTTGACCGACGCGGGTGACGTCGTCACCTACGCGCGCGACGCCATGGCCGATCTTGCCGAGAACACCGAGGCCATGAAGCGCAACTGGCTGTTTCGTGGCTTCTTCTCGAACCGGGGCTTCTACAACCTGGACGAGATGACGCGCGACGAATACCGGGAGCTGCTGGTTGACGACCGGTACACGCCGCTCCGAATCTGGATCGGCGCCGACGTGCTGTTCGACACGGACGACGAGGACACCGCGACGCTGGGGGACGGCGCCCCCCGCCGGCTCGAGGAGGCGATGGGCGAGTTGCTCGACTATCCGCGCAATTCGCCGTTGGTGGTGGAAGGCTACGCCACCGCGGGTGGCCCAGGGCGGCAGTTCCGGCAGGCGTCGGCGCGTGCCGATGCGGTGCAGGCGTGGCTGACGCGCGCGTTCCGGCGCTCGGCCGAGCTGACGGGAACGATGCCGCTTGGCCCGGACGCGCCGGAGAGCCCGTCCGGGGACGGTCGCTGGGACGGCGTGGCGCTCACCCTGTTCACGTCGACGGAGGACTTCGAGACGGAGGAGTAGCCGACGCATCAGCGGGCGCCCCGGGCTTGGTGGACGGGTTGCGGCTCCGCCGTCCGGGAACACCCCCGGAAGCGTACGGATAGGATCGCAATACGATGCTGACGGTGCTGACGGAGTGGCTGATCGGTCAGGGGCTGTCGCCCGGTCTGGCCGGGTTCCTGGCGCTCGCGGCCGACATCGCGGTAGTAGGCGTGGTGGCGTACGCCGCCGACGTCGTGGCGCGGCGCGTCATCGTGCGGCGTGCGCAACGTCTTGCGAGCCGATCGCTCGCGCACTGGGACGACATCATCGCGCGCCACCGCGTGCTCGTCCGCCTGGCCCACGTTGCCCCGGCAGTGGTGATCTACTACTTCGCCGTTCCGGTCCTCGGCGACTACCCGGAACTCCAGGCGGTGGTCCGGCAGCTCTGCCTCATCTACATGATCACGATCGCCACGGTGGCCCTGGACGGCGCCCTCAATGCGGCAGCGGATCTGGTGAAAGCGACAGGGAAGGCCCGTGGCTTGCCGGTCACCGGCGTCGCGCAGGTGGCGAGGCTCGTGGTGTACGGGATCGCCGCCATCAGCGTGCTGTCGCTCGTCATGAACCGTTCACCGCTCCTGATGCTGAGCGGACTCGGGGCGGCCAGCGCCGTGATGATGCTGATTTTCCGCGACGCCATCCTGGGATTCGTCGCCGGCATTCAGATCACCCTGAACGACATGGTGCACCGCGGCGACTGGGTCGAGATGCCGTCGCACGGCGTGGACGGCGACGTCATGGAGGTGGGACTCACGACCGTCAAGGTGCAGAACTTCGACAAGACCATCGTCACCATTCCGACCTACGCGCTTATCAGCGAGTCGTTCAAGAACTGGCGCGGCATGTCCGAGTCGGGGGGACGCCGCATCAAGCGGGCGATCAACATCGACATGAATTCGGTCCGGTTCTGCACGGAGGAGATGCTGGCGCGCTACACGCGGATCCGCCACATCGCCGAGTACGTGGAGAGGAAGCGGGCCGAAATGGACACCTGGAACGCCGAGCACGGTATCGATCGCGCGGACTACGCCAACGGCCGCCGCCTCACGAATCTCGGAACGTTCCGTGCCTACGTCGTCGCCTATCTCCACGACCACCCGATGGTGCACAACGACATGACCTTCCTCGTGCGGCAGCTCGATCCGACCGAGTACGGCCTGCCGATAGAGATCTACGTATTCAGCCGCGATCAGGACTGGGCGCCCTACGAGGCGATTCAGGCGGACATATTCGACCACCTGGTGGCGATCGTTCCAGAGTTTGATCTGCGGGTGTTCCAGAGCCCGTCGGGCGCGGTCGTCGAGCGGGCCCTCGGCGCGGTGGCGCGGTCCGATCAACCGGACGTGGCGGCGGTCGCCGCGGCGGTCCGGTCACGCGAGTAGTCGCCAGAACTGCGTCAGCAGAAAACAGACGGTCACGCCCATTGCGAGCGGCAGCAGGGCGGCGACCGTCGTCCAGCGCGCGCTGCGCGTCTCCTTCCATATCGTGTAGATAGTGGTGGAGCAAGGGTTGTGGAGCAGGCTGAACAGCATCAGGTTGACGGCTGTCAGCAGCGTCCACCCGCCGGCGCGCAGCAGCGCGCCGGTGGCGTCGGCGCTCTCGAGTTCGAACATCACGCCGGCGCCTGCCCCCGTGTCGCCCGCGACGCCCGATGCGGTCAGCACCGTCAGCATCAGCACGGTCGGGATGACGATTTCGTTGGCCGGGATGGCGACCACGTAGGCGAGGAGGATGACGCCGTTCAGGCCAATCAGCAGGCCAACCGGATCGAGCCAGGCGACGGAGTGTTGGGCGATGCTGGTGCCGCCCATCGTGATGTTCGAGATCAGCCAGATCACGGCGCCCGCCGGCACCGCGAACACGACCGCACGCCAGAGCACGATCAGCGTCCGGTCGATCACCGACGTATAGAGCGTCTGCAGGATGCGTGGCGGCCGGTAGGGCGGCAACTCGAGGCTGAAGCTGGTCGCCTCACCCCGCAGCACGGTCCGCGTGAGGGCCCACGAGGCGACGAACATCATCGCAATGCCGAGCAGGGCGATACCCACCACCGCACTGGCCGAGACCAGGCCGGCGAGGTGCGCGGGGGCGAGCGCGCCGATAAAAATCGACGCGATCAGGATCTGCGTCGGCCAGCGTCCGTTGCAGAGCGAGAAGTTGTTCGTGATGATGGCAATCAGCCGCTCGCGCGGCGAGTCGATGACGCGGGTCGACACGACGCCCGCCGCGTTGCAGCCGAATCCCATGCACATCGTGAGCGCCTGTTTGCCGTGCGCGCCGGCCCGGCGGAAGAGTGAATCGAGATTGAAAGCGACGCGCGGCAGGTAGCCGAAGTCCTCCAGCAGCGTGAAGAGCGGAAAGAAGATCACCATCGGCGGCAGCATTACCGCCACTACCCAGGCGGTTGCCAGGTAGACGCCGTCGAACAGGAAGCCGCTCAGCCACCAGGGTAAGCGGAGGGCGGCGCCGACGCTGTGCAGCGCCGGATGCGCCGTGTCGATCAGCAGCGACGCCAGCAGACTGGACGGGACGTTCGCACCTTCGATCGTGATCCAGAAGACCGCCGCCAGAATGGCCAGCATCACCGGGAAGCCGAGCCACCGGGAAGTGAGCAGCCGATCGAGTCCGCGGTCGAAGTCGAAACGGGTTTTCCGCAGTCCCCGCATCTGCGCCCGCGCGGCAATCGCCTGGGCCGCGCCGTAGAGCTGCGCGGTCAGCCGGTCATGGAAATCGGCCGGAAGATCCCACCGCAGGCTCTCCGCTGCCGCGAGCACCCGATGCGCTCCGTCATCTTCCGCGGCGGATGGACGTTCGGCCGGCCGATCAGCGGTTCTGCGTTCACCCTTCGTTGCCGTGGGGTCCGCCGGCCCGTCGATCTGCCCGAGCTCGCCCGACCGCACCGCTTCCACCACGGCGCCGTCGGCGTTCAGCAGCCGCTGCGCCACCCACCGGCTGCTACGCACCTCCGGAAACGCCTGCTCGACGACGTCCGCCAGCTCTACCACCGCCTGCTCCAACTCCGGTGTCTGCTGTGCGATCCGGATCGGTTTCGTCGTCTGCTCCCCGATCGCTACGGCATGGGCCGCGTCGATGAGTGCGTCGATGCCAATCTTCGACCGCGCGGCGCCCGCCACCACCGGCACGCCCAGCTCCCGCTCGAGCTGGGCCGCATCGACCGCGATACCGTGCCGCTTCGCCTCGTCGATCAGGTTGAGAAAGATGACGACCTGTCCGGTGATGTCGAGGATCTGCAGCGCCAGGTTCAGGTTGCGCTCGAGCCGCGTCGCGTCGATCACTACCACCGTGACGTCGGGTCGTCCGAACAGGATGAAGTCGCGCGCCACCTCTTCGTCGACGCTCCCCGCCTGCAACGAGTAGGTGCCCGGCAGGTCGACGATCTTCAGGCGTGACCCGCGGTGCGCGAACGCGCCCTCCGCGCGCGCAATCGTCTTGCCCGGCCAGTTGCCGGTGTGTTGGCGCAGTCCGGTCAGGGCGTTGAAGACGGTGCTCTTGCCAACGTTCGGATTGCCGGCGAGCGCGATTAGCACATCCCACCGTTCGGGGCTGAGCCCGAGCCGGAGCAGGTGCTCGTCGCGGCGGGCGGCGCCGACGTGGCAGGCGGGGGACGGCAGTGGCATCAGTTCGCCCGTGGGGCCGGAGTGCCGTAACCGGAGAAAGGGGCTTCCGCAGGCCCGGGCGCAACGTGGATCCAGGCGGCCTGCGACTTGCGCAGCGCTATCAGGGCGCCGCGGATCCGGTAGGCTGCCGGGTCGCCGCCGACGCTGGTCATTTCGGGTGTGATGGGCGTGCCCGGGACGACACCCAGATCGAGCAGCCGCCGCCGCTGCGCGCCCTGGCAGGCGCGCGAGATATCCGCGACGAGCACCGTTTCGCCGGGCCTGGCATCGGCGAGCGTCAAGTGCGGCCCGTCGCCATGTTCCCCCGCCGGGAGAAGCCGTACCGTGACGTTCCCTGCCGCGATCACGTCCATTCCCCACGTGCGCCCGCCGGCCCGCACCTGTACCGCGGAGTCGCTCCGCCCCACGACATCCAGCCGTCCGCCCAGGACAAAACCGTCGAGAACCAGGGCGTCGTACAGCTCCGGCGGTTCATCCTCCAGATGCACCACCTCTACCGCCCGTCCCGGCTCGACCGCCGCCAGGCTGATGCCCCGGTCGGGCGGCAGGTCCCCGGCGGGGGTCGGAATCGGATCGCCGTGGGGATCCCATCGCGGAAAGCCGAGCTGCCTATCCAGGGCGTCGACCTGTGCCACCGACAGGTTGTGTTCTGTCCGTTCCGCCTCGTCGTGCCATTCGCCCGCCGGCACGCCCGTCCGGTCGGCCAGGTAGCGTTCCCACATCCGGTGGGTCCGGACCAGGCGGAGCGCCGACTGCCGGCCCGTGTCGGTCAGGGCCGGACCGCCGGCGCCCGACTGTGCGAAACCCATCTCGGTCAGGCGGGATAGCAGCGCCGCGGCGCGCGCCCGGGTGACGTTCAGGCGGCCGGCGAGCCCCTCGAGGGTCCCCACGCGTCCCGCCCGTTCGCAGGTGTGGAGGTGCTTGATCGCGTCCTCCAGCAGCACCCGTTCGCTCAGGCGGATCAATTGGCGCAGCCGCGACACGATGCCGAGTCGCGGCCAGAAGAGCAGCCCGCCAGCGACGGTGACCAGGGCGAAGACGAGGAGAGCCAGCGCGGGGTCGACCATGTGTTTTTGAATACTCAAAAATATTATCTCTACGACTCAAAGATTGCAAGGGGGAACGTGCAGGCGGTTCGGCAATGCCGGTAAGGGAACGGTGAACCGAAGTTGCGATCTGGAGAGCAGCGCGCCGGGCCGGCGCACCGCGCGCGCGAACTATCGGACGGTGACGTCGACGAAGGCGGTGGTCCAGCAGCACTGATCGCCGCCGCCACCGTTCCCGGAGACGTCGTTGGCGGTAACCATCAGGCGGTACTCGCCAGGCTCGCTGAAGCTGACCCAGGTGGTGGTATCGCCCCCTGCCACGTCCGCGAACTCGTGACGCCCGTTTTCGGGATCGTCCTCGGCGCCGGTATCGAACGTCACCTCGGCCGGTCCGCGGTAGAGGCGCCACGTGAGTGTTGCCCCCGGCGGTGGTTCACGGCCGGCACGGGGGGGTGGTGGATTGGTGAGCGGCACATCACGCACGGATGCAGCCAGCGCCAGGGGCTCGCCGACGTTGGCCGACAGGGTCGCGGCAATGCCGGACACCGGCGGTCCCTGCACCTCCGCGCCTTCCCCTACGCGCAGCCACGGCGGCACGTTGCCGTTCGCGCGGTTCAGGAACGGGTCGACGAAGTAGGGCGGGTTCAGCCAGAACGAAACCTCCGACTGCTGATTGTTGGCGGCAATCGTCCAGGTGAAGCGCTGTTCACCGAAGTCCGCCGGAACCGTGATGGCGAACACCCCCCAGGCGCGTCCCGGCAGGAAGTGCGTCGGCTGCCCGTGATCCGGGCCGCCGGGCTCGATCCGGTTCTCGGCGCCGATCGGGATGTCGACCGGTTCGTCGTTCCGGTTGAAGTAGCCGAGGACGATGGTGGAGGTGCCGTCGGCGTTGCGATACCAGCCTTCGACGGCCGGAAAGATCGCCTCGCCCCGTTCCCCCGCCGGCTCGAGCGGCAACGGCGCGCGGGGCGGCTGCGCCGCGGCCTCGCCCGTCAGGGCAAGCAGGGCCGCGGTCGCCGCCAGTAGTGTGATGGAAGGCCGCATCGCGTCGATCTGGCGACGCCGATCAGTTGTCGTTGGTCTCGCGCGCCGCCACTTCCGCTTCGTAGTCCTCGTCGGTGAAGTAGGTGACGTTGACCCAGGCATGCGCCATCTCGTCGACCGTCCGGTCGCCATAGCCGACCCACACGTTGGGATCCGGGTTGGCGCGGTTCGCAGAAGTGTTGTCGTGCCACGCGGTGAGCTTGAGAATGGTGCCCTTCGGCAGCAGCGGCGCGGCATGGTCCGCGTAGACGTAGGCGTTGTGCCAGTTGAAGTTGAAGTCGCCCACGTGGCTCAGCACCTCGCGCCGGCCGCTCGGCAGGATCGCCTCCATCGACATCGCCTTGCCGCGCAGGTGCATGTGCGGCTGGAAGCTCTCGACGCGCGCCGCCCGCTTCAGCGGGAAGAAGCCCTCGGTCACGGTCACCGTGTTCGGCGGAATGTCGACGCGGCCGGCGCCCATCAGGTGGAGCACCTGCCGATGCTGCGGCTCCTCATCCTTCGGGTAGAGGTAGATTCCCAACTCGACGTGGTCCGTGATTTCCTCGCCCACGGCGGAATAGTGCACGTCCCAGACGATCCGTGAGCCCGGAAGCATCAGCTTGCCGCTGCCCGGACGCATCAGCTCGCCCTGCTTGCCGACCGCCCACTCCATGAACAGCCCCGAGTTGGCGAGGGGGTCGTCGTCGTCGGTCGCGGCCGCGTTCTGGAGCAACGGATCGGTCTCGTCCTGCTCCAGCCGCGCGATGGCGTGATGGGTGATCCGGCGGCCGGCCGTCGTCGCGGGGCGCAACTCGATGGCGCGCACCCAGCGCGGCTCGGTCAGGCCGGTCTCCGACACAGGCTTCCACCAGGCATCATTTGCCTCGGCGGGCATCGTGTACGGCTCGGACTTGATCACCAGATCCGGCGGACCACCGAACCGCTCGGCGTAGTACCACTTCGACTCGTCCGGCCACTCGACGCGGGCCGGCATGTCGTCCGGGTTGCCGCGCGGAGCGCCGCCATCCGCCCAGCGGACGATCGTCTCGACTTCGGCGTCCGTCAGCGAGCGGTCGTTGCGGAACTCGGAGATCCCGACCGTGCGGTCGATGTGCCACGGCGGCATCTGCCGGGTCGCGACGCGGTCCCGAATGGAACGGGCCCACGGGCGCGATTCCTCGTAGGTAACCAGCGACATCGGGGCGATCGAGTTCACCCGGTGGCACGCCTCGCACTTCGCCTGGAAGATGGGTGCGACATCCCTGGTGAACGTCGGCACGTCGTCCTGAGCGGCGACAGCGGATCCCGGCAGGAGCGCAATCGCGGCGGCGGCCACGGCGGCGCCAAGAGAGCGTCTGAGCATCTGCGTTTCCTTTCGTCCGTAGGTGCTGCCGCCGGCCCGCATCGACGGCGTACGAGAAGCACTTATTATAATCAATAGCCGTGATGCCAAACGGGCGTTCCGCACCCGGGATCCTGCTCGCCAGCGCACTGGTGCTGCTCGTGGTGACGGCCGTCACCACCGTGTCGGGCCAGCGCGGAGGGGCGTTCCGGAGTTCGCGCGACCACCCGGCCATTCAGTACACCGAAGGGCCGGTCGACAACCTGGTGGTTGACGCCAACGCGCGCATCGACGCGGGTGAAGTGGAGTTGCGGTGGGAGGGCCGGAGCGGCTACCTCCGCTCGGCGCTCGACGCGCTGGGCCTGCCGGTCGAATCTCAGGTCCTGGCCTTCTCTCCCACCAGTTTCCAGGCGGAGTACATCCGGTTCGACAATCCCCGCGCCCTCTACTTCGCCGATGAAGTGGCGCTTGGCTGGGTCCGGGGCGCCGACGTGATGGAGATCGCCGCGTTCGACCGGCGGCAGGGAAGCGTCTTCTATACGCTCGCGCAGACGCCGGACGAGGCGCCGCGTTTCGAGCGGCGGGAAAACTGCCTCGCCTGCCACCTCTCCTGGGACACGCTCGGCGTGCCGGGGCTGCAGGTGCTGAGCATGTTTCCCATGCCGAGGGACCCGCGGGCGTATGCGAGCGGGCACGTGGTGGATCATCGCAGCCGCCTCGACGAACGCTGGGGCGGCTGGTACGTCACCGGTACGCACGGTAACTCGGCCCACATGGGCAACGTCGAGGTCGTAGACGTCGAGGATCCGCAGGCGACGTTCGGCGTCGTCCCGCCGGCGATCGACTCGATGGAGGGGCTCATCGATCTGGAGGGCTTTCCGGCGCCGTACAGCGATGTCGTCGCGCTGCTGGTGCTCGACCACCAGATGCACATGACGAACCTGATCACGCGCATCGGCTGGGAGGCGCGGCGGGTCGAGTTCCGGGCGGCGCAGGTGATCGAGGCGGACCGCGGCCAGGCGACCGACGACGGACGGTTCGATGAGATTGTCGGCGAGGCGGCAGTCGAGTTGGTGGACTACCTGCTGTTCGTCGATGAGGCGCCGCTGCCGGCCGGCATCTCTGGCCAGTCCGGTTTCGCCGAGGAGTTCGTGGCGCGCGGTCCGCACGACAGTCAGGGTCGGACGCTCCGCGAGATCGGCCTCGACGGCCGGCTGTTCCGCTACCCCTGCAGTTACCTGATCTACACGTCGGCGTTCGATGCGTTGCCGGAGATCGCGCTCGATGCGATCTATCGCCGAATGTGGGCGATCCTGTCGGGCCAGGTGAACGAGTTTCCCTACGACCGCCTCAGCCTGGCCGATCGGCAGGCCATCGTCGAGATCCTGCGGGAGACGAAGCCGGCGCTGCCCGACTATTTCACGGCAGTGACCCGGTAGGCCCGAATGCCGGCCTGAAGGCCGGCGTAACAGGACTCACACGGCGCCGTAGGCCACGAGCGCCTCGGCCACCTTCCGGAACCCTGCGATGTTCGCGCCCCGGACATAGTCGACGTAGCCGTCGTCGCCGGTCCCGTCGGCGCAGCACTTCTGGTGGATCCCCTTCATGATCTTCTGCAGTTGGGTATCCACCTCGTGGTGGTCCCAGGAGATCCGTAGCGCGTTCTGGCTTTGCTCCAGGCCTGACACCGCGACCCCTCCGGCATTCGCCGCCTTTCCGGGGCCGAACAGGATCTTCCGTTGCCGGAAGGTATGGACCGCCTCCGGCGTGGACGGCATGTTCGCGCCTTCCGACACCGCGCTGCAGCCATTGTCGAGCAGGGCCGTCGCTTCCTCGCCGTTCAGTTCGTTCTGCGTGGCGCACGGCAGCGCGAGGTCGCACGGCACATTCCACGGCCGTTTGCCCGGGTGGTAGTCGCAGCCGAAGTGCTCGGCGTACTCGTGGATCCGTCCGCGCCGCGTTTCCTTCAGGTCCTTCAGCCAGAAGAACTTCTCGGCGTCGATGCCGTCGGGATCATGAATGAAGCCGCCCGAGTCCGATGCGGTGACGACCTTCGCCCCCAGCTCCACGAGCTTCTCGATGGCATAGATGGCGACATTGCCCGATCCGGAAACGACGGCGGTCTTCCCGCGAACCTCGTCGTTGTGCGTCGCGAGCATGTTCTGGAGGAAATAGACGGCGCCGTAGCCGGTCGCCTCGGTTCGCACCTGGCTCCCGCCGAACGCGAGACCCTTGCCGGTGAGGACGCCGGTGAAGCGGTTCGATAGCCGCATGTACTGGCCGAAGAGGTAGCCGATCTCACGGGCGCCGACGCCGATATCACCGGCCGGGACATCGGTGTCCTCGCCGATGTGCCGGTGCAGCTCGCGCATCATCGACTGGCAGAAGCGCATCACTTCGCTGTCGCTCTTCCCGTGCGGATCGAAATTCGCGCCGCCCTTCGCGCCGCCCATCGGCAACCCGGTGAGGCTGTTCTTGAAGATCTGCTCGAAGCCGAGGAACTTCAGCACGCTGCGCGTCACCGTCGGATGAAAGCGGAGCCCACCCTTGTAGGGCCCGATCACGTTCGAGAACTGGACGCGCCAGGCGCGGTCGGCGTGGATATAGCCATCGTCGCTCTGCCAGGTGACGCGGAACGTGATGATCCGGTCCGGCTCGGTCAGCCGTTCCAGGATCTTCAGCCGTTCGTACTCTGGATGGTGCGCCTTGATGAACGGGATGACCGACTCCGCTACCTCCTGCACCGCCTGGTGGAACTCCGGCTCCGCCGGGTTGCGGCGGAGCAGGCCCTCCATGAAGTTCTCGATCGTGAGGGGCCGTGGCCGTTGATGCACGTGCATGAGTAGACGCTAATCCCGTTTCGTGAGTAGCGCTTCGAGGTCGCGTGTCTGTCCCGGCAGGCGGTCGTCCATTGTTTCAATCCAGGCCGGGTAGGGCAACGGCCGCGCGCTTACCTCGTCGAGGCGTATCACTTCCTCGTCCGACAGAACGACGTCGACCGCACCCAGGTTGTCGACCAACTGATCCATGCGTTTCGCACCGATGATGACGCTGGTCACGGCACGCTTCGCCAGCAGCCAGGCCAGGGCCACCTGCGCGATCGACGCGCGATGGGCATTGGCAATGGGACCCATCACGTCGAGAATGTCGAACCCCTGATCGCGATCGATCGGCGGGATGTCGAACGTGTTGCGCCGCGCGTCGCGGTCGCGTGCGCCCTCGCGCGTGAACTTGCCGGTCAGGAAGCCGCCGGAAAGCGGACTCCAGACCAGCAGCGCCAACTCCTGATCCTCGATCAGCGGGATCGTGTCGTACTCCAGGTCGCGGCCGACCAGTGCGTAGTAGGACTGCGTCGAGCAGAACCGTTCCAGCCCCCGCCGCTCCGACACCCCGAGCGCCTTCATCAGTTGCCACGCCGGCAGGTTCGAGCAGCCGATGTAGCGCACCTTCCCGGCGCGCACCAGATCGGTCAGCGCCGCCAGCGTCTCTTCGATATCGGTCTCGGAATCGTTGCGGTGGATTTGGTAGAGGTCGATGTAGTCGGTTCCGAGCCGCCGCAGGCTCGCCTCGCACGCCTGGACAATGTGCAACCGCGAGAGCCCCACCTCGTTCGCCCCGGGTCCCATCCGGCCGCGCGCCTTGGTGGCGATGACGACATCCTGGCGCTTCGCCGCGAGCGCCTTCCCGAGAATCTCCTCGGACTCGCCTTGCGAGTAGACGTCCGCGGTGTCGAAGAAGTTGACGCCCGCGTCGATCGACGCCCCGACCATGGCGTCCGCGTCCCTCTGCCCGAGTTCGCCAATCACGCCGAACCGCGATCCGAAGGTCATTGCTCCGAGGCAGAGTTCCGAGACGTACACGCCCGTGCGTCCCAGCCGTCGATAGTTCATACCTCCCATTCTAGCGCGCCAACTTCTCGCAGCGATGCGCCGCCCCTTATACCGGTGCGCCAGCCTCCAGGGCCGAGCTTGATTGCCTACAGCTACATGGTAATACAATGTAGATACAGTGCTACAGGAGTAACACATGGCGCTGAACCTCCGGAATCCCGAGACAGAACGGATGGCTGCGGAGTTGGCCCGGCTCACCGGGCAGACGAAGACGCGGGCAGTCACCGACGCGATTCGGGAAAGGCTCGAGCGGGTGCGTAGCGATCAGACCGGTCAGTCACGCCGTGACCGTCTGCGGGCGCTCGCCCGGCGGTGCGCACGGTTGCCGGAACTGGATCCGCGTCCAGCCGATGAGATCATCGGCTACGACGAGAACGGGTTGCCCATCTGATGGTCATTGACTCGTCCGCCATCGTGGCGGTCCTGCTGGAAGAGCCGGAATGCGAGTCGTTCATCGACGCCGTCTTGGAGGCTGCGGTAGTACGGATCTCCGCAGCGACCTTTGTGGAAGCCTCCATGATCTTGGAGTCACGTCGGGGGGCTGAAGGCATCCTTCTGCTGGATCGGTGGATAGAGGAAGCCGGTATCGAGATCGCCGCGGTTGACTCGGTCCAGGCAAGGATCGTCCGGCAGGCGTTCAGCGACTTTGGAAAGGGCCGGCATCGGGCCGGGCTCAACTTCGGGGACTGCTTCAGCTATGCTCTGGCCAAGCGGCTCGGAGAGCCGCTGCTGTCCAAGGGCAACGACTTTCCCTACACGGATCTGCCACTGGCTGACCTCCGGGGCGAAGACCCCAACCCCAACTAGCGATCATTCCACTGGTCGAGCATCCAGTCGCCCGCGCCGCGGAGGGAGCCTACGTAGCCGCCCATGTTGAAGTGGCCGACACCCTCAAGCGAGGTAAAGGCAACGGGATGCCCCGCCGCTTCCAGTTGCCGGAACGCCTCCTCGGCCGGTTCGAAGGGAACCACCTCGTCGGCGCGGCTGTGAATGATGTGGATCGGCATCGTGCCGAACCCGTCAGGCGCGAAGTCGCCGGAACGACCGGCAATCGGGATGGCGCCGGTGAAGAAGTCGGGATGCTCCCCGGCGAAGAACCAGGTGCCGGCCGCGCCGAGGCTGAAGCCGGTCACCAGGATGCGCGACCGGTCGATGGTGTAGGTGTCGAGGATCTGGCCGAGCAAGGCCATCACTCCGCGGTCGGCGACATCCGAGCTCCATCGGCGGGTCGGCACATCCGGCGCCACCATCACGGCGCCGAGATGACGGAGCGCGGGCTCGAAGATCGTGCGCAGGTACTGGCTGCCGTAGTACTGGCCACTGATGCCCCCCGGGTGCAGGGCCAGAACCAGCGGCCGGGGATCACCGTCCGGGTCGTAGCCGTCCGGCACGGACACGGCGTACGGCATGTCGCCGTGGCCGTCGATCGCGAATACGAGATGCTCCACGGTGGGGCGCCCCTGGGCGTGCGCGGCAGCAGGTGTAGTCATGGTGGCGACGATGACGGTGGCGATCAGAAGTCCGAGCGTGCGCATGATCTTCGGCTCCTCGTGACAACGGCCGGCCTGCAACCGGTGCACCCACGGACGGCGGTCGATTGACGGTTGGCGCCCAGTTCCGGACGGACGCGCGTGCGAACGGCATAATACCGGACGATGCACGTACGCACGCGATTCGCGCCCAGCCCGACCGGCTACCTGCACATCGGCGGGGTGCGGACGGCGCTGTTCAACTGGTTGTTCGCCCGGCG
>CAZJYU010000045.1:0-19225 GCA_964550305.1 uncultured Vicinamibacteraceae bacterium
CGCCGCGCCGGTTTCGACGTCGATGTCGCTGATGACGAACCGCTCCGTGTCGTCGTAGGGGAACGGCGTCGCCCAGAGGAACTCGCCGGTCTCGCGGTCGTTGACGAACAATCCGCCCGGCTCGCCCATCACCACCACCACCTTGCGTTCTTCGGCGGTGTTCGCGATCACCGGGTTGATCCAGCGGACCGCGTCCGGATCCGGGTTGACGACGGTGTCGATGAGTGTCCGTTCCTGCACGAAGTCCTCGTCCCAGTCATCGCACGGGTACTGGTAGTACCAGTCGATCGCGCCGGTTTCGGCGTTCATGGCGATGGTGGAGTCCGAATAGAGCTCGCACGGCGTCGTGTCGCCGACGTCCCACGTGCCCCGGCGGCGGTGTAGGTCCGCCACTGCTCGACACCGGTCGAGGCGTCGTGGGCGGCGACAAAGCAGCGGGGCTCGAGGCTGGCCGGGCTGCACGTGCGGCCGCTCACGACCTGGCCGTTGATGATCATCGCGCCCGAAGAGTGCGTGATGCCGGTCCGGAAGTCGGCCGTCTCCACGTCGAGGGCCACGGCTCCGGTTTCGGCATCCGGCGCGACGATATGGGCGTCGGCGGTCAGGTGATAGACGTAGCGATCGTAGAGAGCGAGATGGCGGGTCCGGCTGCCGACTGGGCATGCTCCCGAATATCGGACGGCAGGTCGCGTTCGTAGTGCCAGATCCGGTCCCCGGTCGTCGCATCGAGTGCCTCGATGTGGTCGTAGCCCGGGTGGGCGAGGTACATCACGCCGTCGTAGACCAGCGGGCGGATCTGCTGCGGTCCCTCGTCCATGGCGCGCATCCAGGCGAGCTGCAGTTCGCCGACGGTCTCGCGCGCGATTTGATCGAGGGGGCTGAACGCCTGGAAGTCGTACGTCCGGTGCGCCATCAGCCAGTCCGCGGGATCCGGCTCGCGCAGCATCTCGTCGGTGATCGGGATGAAGCTGGACGGTTGTCCGGCGGCCGCATGCGCCCTCGGGGACCCGGACCGCGGCCCGGCAAGCCACGCCAGGATCAGGGCGGTGACCAGGGCGGCGGAAGCGAACGCGGCTCGACGGAATCGTGGTGCGGAAGGGGGGATTTGAACCCCCACGAGCCGAAGCCCACAAGCTCCTGAGGCTTGCGCGTCTGCCAGTTCCGCCACTTCCGCTGAGGCGTGAAGACTGAGAAGACATCGAGTATATCACCCGGTCGGTTCGGCGCCGCCGGCTGCCCGTATACTCGCTAACAGCAAACCATCCAAGGAGTTCCAAGAGTGGCACTGTCAAGAGGAGCGCGCTTCGTCCTGTTGTTCATCTCGCTGGCGGTCACGGTGTCGGCGATCGGTCTTGCGCTGGGGTTCTACCTCGTAACCCGGGAGCCGGCGGTAGAGTCGGAGTCCGTTCTTTGGTTGCGCGTGCCGGCCGTGCTGAACGAGCGAACCCCCGACGATCCTCTCAGCCTGCTGAGCGGCGGCGGAGGCGCCACCGTCGGATCCGTCGTGGATGCGCTCCGGAAGGCGAGCGTGGACGACCGCGTGACGGCGGTGGTGCTCGCTCCGTCACCCAACCTTGCGTCGTGGGCCGCCGTGCAGGAGATTCGCGACGCGGTGAAGGACTATCGCGCGTCAGGGAAGCCGATCGTTGCCTATCTCGAATTCGGCCAGCGGCAGGCGTACTACCTGGCGTCCGCCTGCGACGAAGTGATCATGACGCCGAGCAGCCCGCTGATGCTGGTGGGTGTCGCGTCCTACGAAGTGTTCCTGCGCGAAGCGCTCGACAAGCTCGGGCTCGAGGCGGACATGGTGGCCGCCGGCGACTACAAGACGGCGATCAACGTCTATACCGAGACCACCTTCACGCCGGAGCACCGCGAGGCCACCGAAGCGACGGCGCGCGACCTGTACGAGCAACTGATCGACGGGATCGCGGAAGGACGCGGCATGACGTCGGCGGACGTCCGTGCGTTGATCGACGAGGGACCGTTTGTTCCGGCCGACGCGCTGCGCCATGGCCTGGTGGACGAGCTGGCGTACGAGGACGAACTGCTCGCACGCCTCGCGCCGGACGACGATGAACCCGCGACCATCGACGCGGCAGCGTACCGGCGCGTGAGCTCCCGCAGCCTCGGGCTGGACGTGGGGCCGCGGATTGCCGTGGTGTACGCCGAGGGTGCAATCGTCATGGGCTCGGGCGGCGGGACCGTACCGGATTTCGCTCCGATGATCGGATCCCGAACCACTTCCGAGGCGATCCGCGAGGCCCGCGAGGACGACTCGATCGAGGCGATCGTCCTGCGCATCAACTCCGGGGGAGGCGATGCAGTCGCGTCGGACATCATCTCGCGCGAGATGGTGCTGGCGCGGGACGAGAAGCCCGTGATCGTGTCGATGTCCGAACTGGCCGCTTCCGGCGGCTATTACATCGCGGCGCCCGCCCATGCCATCGTCGCGCAACCGGCCACGGTGACCGGATCGATCGGTGTCTTCAGTGGCAAGTTTGCGGCCGGCGGGGCTCTCGAGAAACTGGGCGTCGCGATGGAGGGCGTGACCTTTGGCGCCCAGGCCGATCTCTTCTCCCCGGTCGATCCGTTCAGCGACACCGGACGCGCGGCGATGCAGAAGCAGGTGGACGACATCTACGAACGGTTCCTGCAGGTAGTGACCGACGGACGGGCGATGGATCGCGACGCGGCGCATGCCGTCGGACAGGGGCGGATCTGGACCGGGCGGCAGGCAATCGAGCGGGGCCTGGTGGACGAGTTGGGCGGCTTGCGGCGCGCGATCGACCTGGCCAAGGAGCGGGCCGACATTGACCCGGATCGCGAGGTGACTCTGGTTGCCTTCCCGGGGCGCCGCTCGCTGTTCGATGCACTGCGCGGCGCGGTCAGCGCGGCGTCGGCGTTGCGTTCGGCAAGCGCCTGGCTGGCATCGCCGGCGGCGCGCACGGCGCAGGCTCTGTGGCGGCAGACCCAACTCGCCGGCCAGGGAACGCCGCTCCTTCTGATGCCTGGCGTGCTCGTGCCGTAACGGTTCGCAACCGCCACCGGTCGGTCGCGCCGCCGGCAGAGGCCGGTCTGCGGTCAGGCCTGGCCGAGCGCCAGGTCGAGAACCGCCTGATCGATCGTGATCTCCAGCCGTTCCTTCACGCGATTGAGGTAGGCGGTGAAGAACTGGTCCTGCCGCTGAACCGTCAGCTCGCCCCGGATCCCCTCCCGGTTGTCCGCGAGGTCGTCCGGTGATGCCTCCTCACGCTCGACGAGCTGCACGATGGCGGCCGTATTGCGCGCCTGGACGACGTTGCTCACCATGCCGGGCGCCATGCCGAAAGCGAGCGTTTCGAGCTCGGGGCTGACACCCACCTCCGGAAACGCAGCCCCGCGCGCGATGAGCTGGCTCGATCCGACCGAGAGCTCCGCCGCCTCTGCGGCAGCGACGAAGTCTTCCGCGTCCCGGAGTGACGGCAGCACCTCATCGGCCTGGGCCTGGGCGAGCGCCAGCGCCTTCTTGCGGATCACGTCCTCCCGCACCTGATCGCGGACCTCGTCCAGTTCGGGGATGTAGGGCTCCTGAATCTCGCTCACGGTGACGAAGGCGGGCCCCGACGGGGTGGGTATCGGTCCCGCCACCTCGCCCATCGCCAGCCCGAACGCTTCGGCGGAAAGCTGCGGGGCGAGGCCCAATCCCAGGATCGGTTCGCCCTGCGCCGCGAACCCCGACTCCTGCACCTGGTAGCCGCGCGCCGCGGCCGCCCGGTCGAGCGCCTCCGGCGTGCTCGCCTCCACCGCGACCGCCCGGGCCAGCGCGTTGGCGCGCGCCAGCGACTGCTCCTGCTTCAGCGTATTTTCGATACCGTCGCGGACCAGCTCGAAAGGCTCCGTGAAGTCCTCCACCTTCTCGGTGACGTGGATGACATGGAACCCGAACGGACTCCGGACCGGATCGGAA
The DNA here is from genome assembly GCA_964550305.1 of uncultured Vicinamibacteraceae bacterium. Classification (GTDB taxonomy): domain Bacteria; phylum Acidobacteriota; class Vicinamibacteria; order Vicinamibacterales; family UBA8438; genus VXRJ01. The sequence continues at coordinate 3,950 of CAZJYU010000045.1, forward strand.
ATGTCGCCCGCCGCCATGGCGAACGCCGCCGCCTCGAACTCCGGCACCATCCGCCCGCGGCCGAACGTCCCGAGGTCGCCGCCCTCGGCGGCGTTCGTGTCGTCTTCGGAGTTTTCGCGGGCCAGCTCCGCGAAGTCGGCGCCGGCACGCGCCTGGGCCGCCAGGTCCGCCGCAAGCTGCTCGACGTCCGCCTCGTCCTCACCATCATCCACGCGCAGCAGAATGTGGCTCGCGCGGACCTGTCCGAGTGTCTGGAACTGCGCGATGTTCGCGTCGTAGTACACGCGCGCCTCGTCCTCGGGGAGGGTGAGGCTGTCGCGAATGGCGTTCTGATCGATCAGGAGAAATCGCAGCCTGCGCTTCTCCGGAATCTCGTACGTCTCCAGCTCTTCGGCGAACTGCAAGGCCATATCGTCGTCGCTCGCCTCCACCCCCTCGCGGAAGTCGGACTCGCGGAAAGCGACCACGTTCACCCGGACCCGTTCGTTGCGGCGGCGGTGCTCCGCTTCCACCTCGCCGTCCGAGACCCGGACCCAGCCGGTAAGCGCCGCCTGCAGGCGCTCGAGGACGATCTCGTTGCGAATGTCCTCCTCGAACTGCCCGGGATCGATCGGCGGGCGCTGGGCGGCAAGCAGTTGCCGGTACTGCGCCTCGCCGATGAACCGCCCGTCGATCTGAAAGGCCGGGATCGTCACGATCCGTTCGCGCACTTCCGCGTCGCTGACCTCGATGCCGAGGCGCTCCGCCTCGCCGAGCGCCACGAGGCCGTCGATCATCTGCTGCAGCACCTGACGTTCGACACCGAGCGCGCGGAGCACCTCCTCCGACATCGCTCCACCGGTCTGCAGGCGGTACTGCTGGAGCTGCTGCGCGTAGACCTGCTGAAAGTCGAAGCGCAGGATCTCGCGGTCGCCGACGCGCGCAAGCACTTCGTTCGGCATGCCGACGCCGCCCGATTGATCCATGAAGCCCGGGACGTAGAGGAAGACGAACGCCAGCACGACAATCGCGAGGCTCCACTTGAGCCATCCCTTGTGGCGCCGCATCCGATCAAGCATGGTCATAACGCCATTTTACCTCGTGGCGAGAGGATCGGGCGGCCCGATCCGTCGGATCCGGATACACCCGTTTGCAGCACGCTTATGGTAAGCTCTTCACTGCAAAGCCACCCGTAGTCAGGAGTTCCGATTCGCATTCATTCCGCCGTGCCTCCCACGGTAGAGCCCGCCGCCTCTTGCGGCTCCCCGCACTGGCCGGAGACGTTCGTTGCAATGATGCGGTCGTCGCGCGTGACACCAGCGCCTCAGCATATGGCCGAGGCCCTGGTTGCGCTGGGAACGATCGCCATCGATACCGCACGGCGCCTCGAACGGGCCGAGCTGCTCTCGTTGACCGACGATCTGACCGGCCTGCCGAACCGGCGCCATCTGCGGCAGGCGCTTGACGAGGCACTGGCGACGAGAACCGGTGAGGAGCACCCGGTGTCGCTCCTGATCGTCGATCTGGACGGGTTCAAGACGGTGAACGATCGCTACGGACATCCACTCGGCGACCGGGTGCTGGTCGAGGCAGGGATGCGCCTGCGTGCCTCGACACGGCGGACCGATCTGGCGGCGCGCGTGGGCGGTGACGAGTTCGCCGTCCTGCTGCCCGCCACGGGGTCTCGCGGCGCCGCGGCGGTGGCGAGTCGGCTGCAGCGGTGCATCGCCCGCCGTCCGTTCGGCGGTTGCGAGGGCGTGGCGATACGGCTCAGCGCCTCTATCGGTAGCGCCACGGCACGATCCGGCCTGCCGTCCGGCGTCTTGATTCAGGCGGCCGACGACGCCCTGTACCGGGTGAAGCGCCCGCGTGTCGATTCGCATCGAGGCCGGGGAGCGCGTGCGCGCAGCGTGCGCCGTGCAAGGGAGTATCGATCGTGAGTCTGATGTCGATGCTGGCGTTTCTTTCGAGCGATCTGGCGATCGATCTGGGGACGGCGAACACGTGCGTTTATGCCAGCGGCAGGGGCATGATTGTCAACGAGCCTTCGATCGTTGCGGTGAACCGGATGACCGGTGGCATCGAGGCGGTCGGCAACGAGGCGAAGCGGATGCTGGGGCGCGTGCCCGGTGGCATCGATGCGATCAAGCCGATGCGGGAAGGCGTGATCGCCGACTTCGACGCGGCCGAGCAGATGCTGTCGTACTTCATCAGGAAAGCGAACAGCAGTTTCCTGGTTCGGCCGCGCATCGTGATCGGTATTCCGTCCGAGGTGACCCAGGTCGAGCGCAGGGCGGTCAAGGACAGCGCTTTTCGCGCGAAGGCAAGCGAGGTCTACCTGGTCGAGGAGGCCGTGGCGGCGGCCGTCGGCGCCGGCATGGCCATCGCCGAACCCTTCGGCAACATGGTCGTGGATATCGGCGGCGGGACCACCGACATTGCCGTCATCTCCCTCGCGGGCGTCGTGTACAGTCGAGCCGTGCGCGTCGCGGGCAACGAGATGGACGACGCGATCATTCAGCATGTCAAGCGGGAACACAGCCTCCTGATCGGCGAGCGCACCGCCGAGGAGGTCAAGATCCACGTCGGTTCGGCCACTCCGCTGGACGAACCGATATCGTTGGCCATCAAGGGACGCCACCTGGTGGAGGGCGTGCCGAAGACGATCACGGTTACGGACGAGGAGATTCGCGGGGCGCTGGCCGATACGGTTACGGTCATCGTCGAGGCGGTGCATGACGCGCTCGAGCAGACACCGCCCGAGTTGTCGGCCGACATATCCGACCGGGGGATCATGATGACCGGGGGTGGCGCGCTGATGAAGAACCTTGACGTGAGGTTGTCGTCGGCCCTCGGCGTGGGAGTTACCGTCGCCGAGGATCCTCTGCACTGCGTGGTGAAAGGCGCGGGGGAAATGCTGAACGATTTGCGTATGCTGCGGAAGATCGCCGTGGACTGAATCTGCACGTCGGGGACGCGAACCCGTGTGGAAGAGCAATAGGGCCGCGTACGTCGTCGTGGCGGTTCTCGTTGGCCACCTGGTGCTGATTTCGGCTCAGGTGGCGGCGCTGCCCGGCACGTCGTTTGCCGAAGGCCTTTTCTTCGGGACCCTCGCGGAAGGACAGCGGCTCGTGGCCGGCGCGGTTGGCGCCGTCCGGAACGTCTGGCAGGGCTATGTCGGCCTGCGCGGGGCGCACGAGACGAACCGTGAGCTCCGCACCGAGGTGGATCAGCTCCGGCTCCGGTTGCAGCAGGAGCGCGCCCTGGCGGAGCAGGCACGGAGGCTGGAGCGGCTGCTGGAACTCCGCCGGTCGGTCGATCTCGACACCTTGAGCGCACGCGTGATCGGGGCTGACGCGACACCCTGGTTCCGCACGTTGACGGTGGATCGGGGTAGCGGCGACTACGTGCACGAAGACCTGGCCGTGATTTCCCCGGCCGGCGTCGTCGGCCGCATTGCCGGACGTCCGGGGCCGCGGGCGGCGCGAGTGCACCTGCTGATCGACCGGAACGCGGCGGCGGGCGCAATGATTGAGCGGACGCGGTCCGCGGGCATCGTCGTCGGACTGGACGAGCTCGCGGAGCTGAGGATGGACTACGTGCCGAACGAGGAGGATGTAAGAGTGGGCGACCGCGTGGTCACGTCGGGCGCCGAGGGGATCTATCCGCCCGGATTCGTCATCGGGACGGTCGGCGAGACGGCGCGCGGCCCCGAGCTGTACCGGTCGATCCGCGTGACCCCCGCGGTGGACTTCACGCGGGTGGCGCAGGTGCTGATTGTCATGGATGGCGCCGGCGATCAACTGGCGGAGGAGACCCGATGAAGGTCCGTCACATGGCTCTGGCGATCCTCGTCGCACTGGTGGCGCAGACGACGCTCGCCTGGCTTTCCGGCGCCGCGCGGCTCGACGTCGACCTGCCGTTGGTGGCGGTCGTGTTCACCGCATTGGCAGCGGGACCGATGGCGGGTTTTCTGGCCGGAGCCGTAGCCGGCGGTGCCCAGGACCTGCTATCGGGAGGGATCGTGGGTGTGAGTGGGTTGTCGAAGAGCCTGATCGGGTTGGCCGTGGGGGGCATCGGCGCACAGATCCTGGCGTCCGGGGTCCTGGTCCGGCTGGTGATGGTGGCGGCCGCAACCGTCGTGCACGCCTGGGGTTTCATTGCGATTTACGCACTGATGCCACAGATCGGGCCGCCCGGGGCGTGGGGCGTCATTCTGGCGCAGGCGGCTGCGAACACGGCGGCCGCCCTGGTCGCGGTGGCCCTCCTCCGGCACGGTCCGGGGTGGTCGAAGGCGTGGCGCCGGCGCGGCCGGCCGGCGTTCCGACCCCGGCGGATCGGCTGACGATCGACCGGTCAAGCGGAGCGGCAAGGAACCATGGTCATCAAGCGGTCACGATCGATCGAGCAGGCGTCGCACCGCGACGCCCGGCGCGTCGCGCGCCTGCTGCTGGTGTTCCAGGTCGCGGCCGGGCTGGTGTTCGGCGCGATCCTGGTGGCCTTCTGGTACTTCCAGGTAAGCCAGCACGACCGGTTCCTCGCCCGGGCCGAGAACAACCACCAGCGGCACATCGACCTCCGCGCGGCGCGGGGAGTGGTGTTCGACCGCGACGGCCGGGTCCTCGTCGCAAACCGCGATGCGCTCAACATCTCGCTCGTGCGCGAGCAGGTGGACGACATTGACGGCGTGATCGAGACGCTCGCGCGCGTTACCGGCATCGACAGGCGCACGGCGCAGAACGTTCTGGAGCGCAATCGGAACGTACCGCCGTCGAGGCCGATCGTCATGGTTCCGAATGCGAGCCTTGCGCAGGTGGCCTCGGTGGCCGCGCGTCGCCTGGAACTGCCCGGCGTCGTGGTGGAGCAGTCTCCGACGCGGCATTACCCGAGCGGGAGCCTGGGTGCGCACTCGTTCGGGTACGTGGGCGAGATCACCGATGTGCAGCTATCGCTGGATGGCTACGCCGGGCTCCGGAGCGGCGACATCATCGGCCACGCCGGCGTCGAGCACGCCTACAACCACCTGTTGATGGGAACCGACGGCACCCGGCGGGTGGTCGTGGACAGCGTCGGCCGCGAGTTCGAGACGATCAGCGAAACCCCTCCGGTCGAGGGGCATCGCGTGCGGCTCACGATCGACTACGACCTGCAGAAGGCGGCGGAGGATGCGTTCCGCCTGGCGGGGTTCAATGGCGCAGCGGTCGTGCTCGACCCCTGGACGGGCGAAGTGCTCGCACTCGTCAGCCTGCCCGCGTACGACCCGAACGCTTTCGCGGCCGGCATCGATGCCGACACGTGGACCGCGCTGAACCGGGACGCACTGAAACCGCTGCAGAACCGCGCACTGCAGGGCCGCTACTCCCCCGGGTCCACGTTCAAGATCGCCATGGCGGTGGCGGCGCTCGAGGAAGGAGTCATCGATCCCGACTTCAAGGTGCGTTGCGGAGGTGGCGCCGGCTTCTACGGTCGCTTCTACCGTTGCCACGCGACGCATGGCGAGGTCGGCCTGGAGGAAGCGCTGGAGAAGTCGTGCAATACCTTCTTCTATACGTTGGGCGAGAAGCTCGATGTCGACCAGATTCACCGATGGGCGACGGCGCTCGGCCTGGGTGAGGTGAGCGGCATCGATCTGCCCTACGAGGTGCAGGGCCTGATTCCGTCGCGCGCGTGGAAGCAGGAGGCGACGGGCGAGCGGTGGTATCCGGGCGAGACGATTTCGGTCGCCATTGGCCAGGGGCAGGTGTCGGTAACGCCGCTGTCGCTCGCGGTGATGGCCGCGACCGTGGCGAACGGTGGCCGTCGCGTGACGCCGCGCCTGATCGATGCCTGGAACGACGGCAGCGGCTGGCAGCCGGCCCCCGAGCCGGCCCCGCCAACGGTGGCGCCGATATCGCCGGCTACCGCCGCAATGGTCCGCGCCGGCCTCTGGTACGTCGTGAACCGGCAGGGGACCGGCCGGCGCGGCCGGGTCCAGGGGCGTGACGTGATCGGCAAGACCGGCACGGCGCAGGTGATCTCGCTGGATGGGCTGGCCGAGCTGGGCGAGACCCCGCCCCACCTGCGCGATCACGGCTGGTTCGTCTTCGCGGCGCCGCGCGACGTGCCGCGGATTGCCGGAGCCGTGTTCGCCGAGCACTCCGAGCATGGCTACCTCGCGGCGCCGATCGCCCGGCACGTGATCGAGACCTTCTTCGCGAAGACGGAGGGTGAGCCGTTGCCGGTGCTTCCTCCTCCGCCGGCCCCGGCGCCGGTTCCCACCGCGCCGCTGGAGGTTCCCGCGGCGCCGCCCGAGGCGCCCGCCGAGCAGCCGGCGGTCCCGGCAACGGCCGAAGCGGACGCCACGGCCATCACCGCGGGCGACGGGGACGGGAACGAGCCGTGATCCTCGACCGGCGCCTCATGGCGTACTTCGACTGGCCGTTGGCCACCGCGATCAGCCTGCTCAGCATGATCGGGCTCGTGATGGTCTACAGCGCGACCTACGATTCCGCAACCGGCCAGGCGGGTCCGCAGTTCCTGCGGCACCTGGGGGCACTGGGGCTTGGGTTGGTCGCGCTGATCGCCTGTCTCGCGATCGACTACCGAAGTCTTGCCGAGCGGTCTTTCGTGTTCTACGGCGGATTGACGCTGGCGCTGGTGCTCACGCTCGTCGCCGGGGTCGAGCAGGGCGGGGCTCAGCGCTGGCTGGGCCTGGGCGGCGCCACCGTGCAACCCTCGGAGTTCGCCCGCGTGACCCTGGCGCTCGCCCTGGCCGCGCTGTTTGCCCGGACGCGTTACGGGCAGCGGAGCACCCTCGACTGGCTGATCGCAGGCGCCCTGGTCGGCCTGCCCGCGCTGCTGATCATGCAGCAGCCCGATCTCGGGACCGCGGTCACGCTGCTGCCGGTCGGTCTCGCCATCATGCTCCTGGCCGGGATGCGGCTCCGCGTGCTGAGCCTGGTCTTCGTGCTGGCGATCCTCGCGGCTCCGATCGTCTGGGCGTACGGCCTGCAGGATTACCAGCGGACGCGCGTCGTCACGTTCCTCGATCCGGAGCAGGACCCGCGCGGCGCGGGTTATCAGCAGATCCAGGCGCGGATAACGGTGGGTTCGGGCGGGTTGACGGGCCGGGGCTTTCTGCAGGGGACGCAGAGCCAGTACGACTTCGTGCCGGCTGCCCACACCGACTTCATCTTCGCGGTGCTGGCCGAGGAGCACGGTTTTCTCGGGGTGGTGGTTACTCTTGGGCTTTACCTGTTCGTGATCTTCCGATCGCTGCAGGCGGCGCGCGTGGCCGAGGACCGGTTGGGCGCGATGCTGGTGGCGGGCATTATGGCGGGATTCGCGTTTCAGGTGATTTACAACGTGACGATGTCGGCGGGGCTGTTGCCGGTGAAGGGGCTGACGTTGCCCCTGCTGAGCTACGGGCGCTCGTCGATCATCGCCACACTAATCGGATTCGGGCTCATCCTGAACGTCAGGATGCGCCGATTCACAAAACGATGAGGGTTCATGAACAAGGAGTTGATTGTGTCGTCGACCGGCCGGGAAGTGGCCGCGGCGATTCTTGAGAACGATCAGGTCGCTGAGATCTACATCGAGCGGGACAGCCAACGCGGCGTCGTTGGCAATATCTATAAAGGGCGGGTCCGCAAGGTCCTGCCCGGCATGCAGTCGTCGTTCGTCGACATCGGCCTCGAGCGCGACGCGTTCCTGTACGTCTCGGATGTCATAGACACGATCGAGGAGTTCGATCGCATTGAGTCCGGCGACGGCGACGAGGAGATCGGCCCGGCCGAGGGCGAGGGGAACAACGCCAAGGCGGGCGGGCGCGTCCGCACCACCGGCCAGAACAGCGCCGATCAGAAGATCGAGGATCTGCTGAAGGGCGGGCAGGAGGTGTTCGTGCAGGTGGTCAAGGAGCCACTCGGCACGAAGGGCGCCCGCATCACCTCGCATGTCAGCGTTCCGGGGCGCTTCCTCGTCTTCATGCCGACCGCCGATTCGATCGGGGTGTCGCGCAAGATCGATTCCCGCGAGGAACGGAGGCGGCTGCGCGGGATCATCAAGGCATTCCGGGAAAAACATGGTTTCTCGGGCGGCATCATCATCCGGACGGCGGCGGCGAAGCGGTCGACGGAGGACATTGAGGGGGACCTGCGCTACTTCCACCAGCTCTGGACCGAGATGCGCGACAAGATGACGGCGAAGCGGGCTCCGGCGGTGCTGCATCAGGAGGAGAGCCTGGTGGCGAAGCTGCTGCGCGACCACCTCACCGACGACTATTCCGCCATCCGGATCGACGACGCGGAGGAGCACCAGCGGGTGGTCAGGCTGATCGAGCGGATCATGCCGTCGCTCGTGCCGCGGATCCTCCACTACACGAAACCGTTCCCGATCTTCGACGAGTACGGCGTGCAGGCGGAGATCGACAAGGCGCTCCGCAGCAAGGTGTGGTTGAAGTCGGGTGGCTACATCGTCATCAACCAGACCGAGGCGCTGGTCGCGATCGACGTCAACACCGGCCGCTACGTCGGGAAGAAGAGCAGTGGTCTCGAGGAGACGATTGTCAAGACCAACCTGGAGGCGGCGGCCGAGATCGTCCGTCAGATCCGGCTGCGTGACCTCGGAGGGATCATCGTCCTCGATTTCATCGACATGGACGATCGGAAGAACCGCCAGAAGGTGGCGCAGGTGTTCGAGCAGGAGCTGCGCCGCGACCGGTCGCCGTCGAAGACCGCGCACGTCTCCGACTTCGGGCTGATCATCGTGACCCGCAAGCGGGTCCGGCAGAGCCTGGAGCGGCAGTTGACCGATCCCTGCCCGTACTGCTCCGGCAGCGCGGTGATCAAGTCGACGTCAACGATTTGCCACGAGATCCTGGCCGAGATGCGGAAGGCGGGGCCCGACCTGAACGGCCGCGCCGTCCAGCTCCGGGTCAACCCGGACATCGCGCGGATCCTGGGGCAGGAGGAGAGCGGCGTGCTGCGCGAGATCGAAGCGGTTCTGGGACGCGACCTCACCGTCCGGCCCGACGAGCGGCTGCACCACGAGCAGTTTGACGTGATGGCCCGCTAGTTGGACCCGGCCGGGACCGCGCCGCGCGTCAACGCGTGGGTGTTCGTCGCCAGACCTCGTGGATGGCGTTCGAGTTCATGAGCTTCGTCGCGTAGGTGATCTGCCCGACGTGAAGGGCGTAGTGGCTGAGCTGCAGCGCGATCACCTCCAGCAGGGTCATCGGCGCCGGCGTTTCGTCGGTCATCTCGAGGAGGCGCGCCGGGTCGAACCCGCGGAGCGCGGCGTCCGCCTCCTCGATTGCCATGTCCAGATGAGCCCGCAACTGCGCCGGCGGCAGCTCGCGGCGCTCGGCGAACTCGGCCGCCCGTTCCCGGACGAAGTCGCTCCCGCCGATGATCCGGCCGATGTAGAAGCGGGTCGACCCGGTGGAGTGCAGCACGAGGTTGCCGATGGCGTTCGACTGCTCGTTGGGGCGCCACCAGACCTGCTCCGGCCTGAGCGCGGTCAGGCAGGCGCGCACCTGACCGGTCAGGTGAACGCACAGGCGGGCGCGGGCAACTTCCACAAAGGCGGCGTCGGCGGACGTGGCAGGATCGCTCATCGCGTGATCCTACAGCGGCACGCACCGTGGGATAGGCTTCCCCGGAGCATGCGGGCGGTTGAGGGAGGGTCCGGACGATGACGGAGACCGGCAGGGTGCGCCTTGCGGCCGGCGCGTCGGCCGCCACGCTTGCCCTGGCCGCGCTGGTGTGGGCGTCCGCCCTGCCGGCGCCGGCCCGCGCGCTGATGGGGATCGCGGCATTCATCCTGACCGCGATCGCCTGCTCGGCGAATATCGCGGCCATCCGATGGCGGACCGTCGCGTGGGGCATCGGCCTGCAACTGGTCCTCGCGCTCTTCATCCTGAAGTTCAGCATCGGCGGCGTGCGGCCGGGCTACGCCGCGTTCTCCGCCGTCGCGGATGCGGCCAGCGCGTTCATGGGGTTCACCAGCGCGGGGTCGGAGTTCGTCTTCGGCGTGCTGGCCGATCCGGCCGCGATGGAGCAGGTGTTCCCGACCGGCCTGGTGCTGGCGTTCGCGGCCCTGCCCATCATCATCTTCGCCTCGTCGGTCTTCACCGTCCTCTATCACCTCGGCGTCCTGCAGATGGCGGTCAGCCTGATGGCCCGCGCCATGATGCCGCTGATGCGCACGAGCGGCGCGGAGTCGCTGTCGGCCGCCGCCAACGTCTTCCTGGGCCAGACCGAAGCCCCCATCGTCGTGCGCCCGTACATCGCCCGCATGACCCAGTCCGAGCTGCTCGCCCTCATGACCGGCGGGCTCGCGACAATTGCCGGCAGCGTCTTCGCGATCTACGTGAGCCTGGGCGCCGATCCGGTGGCCATGCTCACCGGCAGCGTGATGGCCGCGCCCTGCGGCCTGTATCTGGCGAAGATCCTGCTACCGGAGACGGGCCAGCCGGCGACGGCGGGGCAAGCGGTGATCAGCCGCGAGCGGCAGCATGCGAACCTCGTCGACGCGGCCGCGGGGGGCGCCGCCGCGGGCATGCACCTCGCCTTCAACGTCGCGGCGATGCTGATCGCCTTCCTCGCGTTCATCGCCATGCTTGACGCCATGCTCGGCTTCGTCCGGCCCGGCCTGTCGATGGCCGGGATCGGCGCGTTCCTGTTCGCGCCGGTCGCCGCGCTCCTCGGCGTGCCCTCCGGCGACATCCCGGCCGTCGCCGACCTGTTGGGCACGAAGCTGGTGACCAACGAGTTCGTCGCCTACGTGAAGATGGGCGGCGAGTACGCGACCACCCTGAGCGACCGCGGGCGCATCCTCGCGACGTACGCGCTGACCGGCTTCGCCAACTTCGGCTCGGTCGGCATCGTCCTGGGAGGCATCGGCAGCATGGCCCCGGACCGGCGGGGCGACCTCGCGCGGCTGAGCGGTCGCGCGCTGCTCGCCGGGTTCACCGCCACGATGATCAACGCATGCATCGCGGCGCTGCTGCTGTAGGCTGATCAGCACGATGTTGCCGACCGTCGAATGGAAGGGTGATCACGTCCTGATGGTCGATCAGCGCAAGCTGCCGGCCCACGAGGTCTACGTCGAGCTGAAGACGGCGCGCGAGGTGGCGCGGGCGATCGAGCGGATGGTGATCCGCGGCGCCCCCGCCATCGGCGTCGCGGCGGCGATGGGGCTGGCCCTCGGCGTCGTGAAGTCGCGCGCCACCGGCAGCGCGACGCTGGCGGCCGAGTTCTACCGGCTGTGCGAGAGGATGGCGGCCACCCGCCCGACGGCGGTCAACCTCTTCTGGGCGATCGACCGGATGAAGCGCGTCTTCTCGGAGGCGGCGCGGGCCGGCCGGTCGCCGGCCGAGATCCGCGGCATCGTCATCGCCGAGGCGCAGGCGATCCACGACGAGGACGTCGAGTGCTGCCGCGCCCTGGGACGCCACGGTGCGGCGGTGGTGCCCGACGCCGGGCACGTCCTGACCCACTGCAATGCGGGCGCCCTGGCGACCGGCGGCTACGGCACGGCCCTCGGCGTCGTCCGGGCGGCGGTCGAGACGGGCAAGCGGATTGCCGTCTACGCCGACGAGACGCGGCCGTTCCTGCAGGGGGCGCGGCTCACGGCGTGGGAGCTGCTGCGCGACGGGATCGACACGACGGTCATCACCGACGGGATGGCCGGACCGCTCATGCGCAGCGGCCGGGTGGACGTCGTCGTCGTCGGCGCCGACCGCATTGCCGCGAACGGCGACGTGGCGAACAAGATCGGCACCTACACCGTCGCCGTCCTCGCCCGCGAACATGGCGTGCCGTTCTACGTCGCCGCGCCGACGTCGACCGTCGACCTCGCGACACCCGACGGATCGGCGATCCCCATCGAGGAACGCAACGCCCGGGAGGTAACCCATATCGGGTCGGCGCGGGTCGCCCCGGAAGGCGCGGGGGTCTGGAACCCGGCGTTCGACGTGACGCCGCACGCCCTGATTGCCGGCATCATCACCGAACACGGCGTCTGCCGGCCGCCCTACGTCGAGAGTCTCCGCACCGCGTGCGAGGCCGCGTCGGCCGGCGCCGGCGCGGGCGCGGTGGCCTGATGGGGGAGTGCGGTCGCCCGATGGCCAGACCCTAGCACCCCAACGCTGGACACACCATGCAGCTTCTGGCCATCGAGACCTCGTGCGACGAGACGGCCGCCGCGGTGGTGGCCGACTCCGGCGATCCCGCGCGGCCGTGGGACGTGCGTTCGAACATCGTGGCGTCGCAGGCGGAAATCCACCGCGCGTGGGGCGGCGTCGTGCCGGAGCTCGCCTCGCGCCAGCACGTGCGCGACATCTGCGGCGTCGTCGACCGCGCGCTGGAAGAGGCGGACACCGGCTGGGACGGTCTTGACGCCATCGCGGTGACCCAGGGGCCGGGACTGGTCGGATCGCTCCTCGTGGGCGTCGCCTTCGCCAAGGCCGCCGCCGCGTCGCGCGGCCTGCCCCTCGTCGGCGTGCAGCATCTGGCCGGACACATCGAGTCGCTCGTCGTGGAGGGCGGCGCGATGCCGCTGCCCGCCGTCGTGCTCGTGGTGTCGGGCGGCCACACCAACCTCTACCTGGTGGCGGAGGAGAAGCCGGACCGCACGCTCGACTGCCGGCTCATCGGCAAGACGCGGGACGACGCGGCGGGGGAGGCCTACGACAAGGTCGCGTCGCTCCTCGGCCTGTCCTACCCGGGCGGGCCGGTGATCGACCGGCTGGCCCGCGGCGCCAACGACCGTGCCGTCGATTTCCCCTACGCCCGCATGACCCACGACGACCGGAACGCTCCCCCGGAGACCGCCCGCCCCGCCGGCCTCGCCGCGACGCGGCAGCTCCGGCAACTGGAGTTCAGCTTCAGCGGCCTCAAGACGTCGGTCAAGCGCCACGTGCAGCGGCGCCGGGCCGAGGAGGAGGGCCGCGACGTGCAGCCGCGGGCCGGCGCGGCGCTGGACAGCCCGCCGGACGCCGGCGCCGGGCCCGCGCTTCCCGAGGCGGAAGTGGCCGACATCTGCGCCAGCTTCCAGCGCGTCGTCGTCGAAACCCTGCTCGACCGGACGTTCCTCGCGGCGCGGCGCTATGGCGCGCGCAGCGTCGGTATCTCGGGCGGCGTCTCCGCGAACTCGCGCCTGCGGGGGGATGCCGTGGCCCGCGCGGAGCGGACGGGACTGCCGCTCTACCTGCCGTCGATGGCGCTCGCCACCGACAATGCCGCGATGATCGGCGCCGCCGGCCTCCGCCTGCTGCACGCCGGCGTGACCGCGCCGCTCGACCTGAGCGCCAAGGCGTCGCTGCCGCTCTGATACGCTTCCCGAATGAGCTGGCTGGGACAAACACACTGGCGCATCCTCTTTGCGCTCGGGCTGGGACTCGTTTGGGGCGTCGTCGCCACGTTCGTGGGGCTGAGCGGTTTCACCCGCGACTGGATTACGCCGTTCGGCACCATCTTCCTGCGGCTGCTGCTGCTGATCGCGGTCCCGCTGGTGCTGGCGTCGCTCGTCACCGGCGTCGCGTCGCTCGCCAACCTCCAGAAGCTGTCGCGCATCGGCGGCAAGACGATCGCCATCTATCTCGGCACGACGCTCATCGCCCTCGTGATCGGCCTCGTCGTCGTCAATGTCGTCGAACCGGGCGCGTCGATTCCCGAGAGCCTCCGCATGAGTCTGCAGGAGGAGTACCAGGGCGACGTCGAGCAGCGCCAGGAGACGGCGGACCAGATGGAGCGCGGACCGCTGCAGCCCCTGGTCGACATGGTGCCCGACAACATCTTCAACGCCGCGTCGAACAACCGCGCGATGCTGAGCGTCGTCTTCACGGCCCTGCTCCTCGGCGTGGCGCTGATGCTGCTGCCGCGGGAACAGGCGCAGCCGCTGCTGTCGCTGTTCGAGTCGATCAACGCGGCGATCATCAAGATTGTCGAGCTCATCCTGATCGTGGCGCCGGTCGGCGTCTTTTCGCTCATCGCCGGCACCATCACGTCGGTGGCCGGCGACAACCCGGCCGACGTGGCGCAACTGCTCGGCGCGCTCGGGCTCTACTGCGTCTGCGTGCTCGTCGGTCTCGCGATCCACGCGTTCCTGACCTATCCCATCCTGCTGCGGACGCTGACGCCGATCACGCCGTTCCGCTTCCTGCGCGGCGCGGCTCCGGCCCAACTGGTCGCGTTCTCCACGTCGTCGAGCGCGGCGACGCTGCCCGTCTCGATGGAGACGGCGGAGCACAACCTGGGCGTCTCCGAGGAAGTGGGGTCGTTCGTCCTGCCGCTGGGGGCGACCATCAACATGGACGGGACCGCCGTCTACATGTCGGTGGCGGCGGTCTTCATCGCGCAGACCCTCGGCATCCCGCTCGATCTGGCGGCGCAGGCCACCATCGTCTTCACGGCCATGCTCGCGTCGATCGGCACGGCGGCGGTGCCGAGCGCGGGCATCGTCATGCTGGTGATCGTCCTCGAGGCGATCGGCGTGCCGGTGGCCGGCATCGCGCTGATCTTCGGCGTCGACCGCATCCTCGACATGTGCCGGACGATGACCAACGTCACGGGCGACATCACGGTGTCCGCCGTGGTCGCGGCGAGCGAGGGGCAGTTGACGGCGACGTCGATGAACGGGCTGGCGGCGTCGTCCGCCGGGGCGGCGGCGGGATCCGGGTCATGACGCCGACGCGCGCGGACGCCTGGGCGCTGCTGACCGAATACACGCAGGGCGACAGCCTCCGGAAGCATGCGCTGGCCGTCGAAGCGGCGATGCGCGGCTACGCGCGCCAGTTCGAGGAGGACGAGGAGGCGTGGGGCATCGTCGGCCTCGTGCACGACTTCGACTACGAGCGGTGGCCGGATGCGGCGGACCACCCGTTCGCCGGCAGCCGCATCCTGCGCGAGCGGGGCTGGCCGGAGACCATGATCCGCGCCATCCTCTCGCATGCCGACTACAGCGGCGTGCCGCGCGAATCGCGCCTGGAGCACACGCTGTTCGCCTGCGACGAGCTGGCCGGATTCATCACCGCGGCGGCGCTCGTCCGGCCCACGAAGAGCGTCCTCGACCTCCAGGCGAAGTCGGTCCGGAAGCGGATGAAGGACAAGGCGTTCGCCCGCGCCGTCAGCCGTGACGACCTGCGCCAGGGCGCGGAGGAGCTGGGTCTGCCGCTCGACGAGCACATCACGAACGTCATCGGCTTCATGCGCGAGGTGGCGGACGATCTCGGTCTGCGAGGGACGGCCTGAGACATGGACCTCCGCATGGTGTGGACCCGCGCCCTCGCGCCGGGACGGTCCGAGGGAACGC
>CAZJYU010000046.1:0-18424 GCA_964550305.1 uncultured Vicinamibacteraceae bacterium
CTGAACTCGTTGGTGGCACTAGCTCTGTAATCGTTTCCAAAGGTTGTCCCGCTCGTGACACTGTCCGAGTTGTCAAGGAACATGACCGGGACGCTCAAGCCGACGTACCATCTCGGCTCCGACGCGCGCGCATCGGGCGTGAATGCCGGCAGAAGAAACACGGGAAGGACGGCCGTCGCAACGAAAATTCGTTGAAGCATGCTTGTCAGGTATGGAATACGTCTCATGGCATCCCCTCTCGTTTAGTTCAACTGCTGTTTGTACTCCGAGCCAGAAGCCTTTTGCTGCACGCGGCTTCCAGACGGCAGACTTGGAACGCTCGTTCTGTCAGGGGACACTATAGCTTACTAACAACTTAAGATCTAGTGCCATTAATTGCACTTTTTTGATAGATCGGTCTAGATGGCCCAGTCGTCATTCTGCCAGGCAACGGTGGCACCAAACCGGGGTCGCGCCGAGCAAGCTCCGGTTCACGCCTTCCTCAAGCGCCAACCGTACATCACGCGTCCGTAGAAATTAAACCACTTCCTGGCTTCGGAATCCTGAAACGGATAGTCGGCCCCGATCTGTCTTGCCGTCACAAGGCCGGTCACGAAACAGGTTTCCTGACTGTTGATCAGCGTGTGCGCGCCACAGTGCCACGTTCGCCGTTTGCCCTGCACGAAGCGAAACAACGGGACCAGCAGGACGACGTGACGCACGTCGTGCACGATGTGCTGAAACCACCATTTCTTGACGATCTTGCCTTCGTCGATACGACTGATCGGGTTGTAGGTCACCAGGCAGGGCTTGTCCGATCGGTTCGCCCAGGGCTGCTGATTGTGCATGATGTAGGTAATTTCGTAGTTGTCGGGTCTCACGCCGTACTGCTCGATGTGATTGCTCCGGGTGGCGAGCGCCTTGACGTCGCTGTCCGGAAGAACCGACGCGTCCGAATGCACTACCGTATGGTTGTGCAGCTCGCTCTCGTAACGTATCGACGATAGGAGCCAGCTCTCCAGAAAGGTCGGTTTGTCGAGGGCCATCAGCGTCTGGTTCGCATTACACGCGAACACTACGTCATCAAACGTCTCCGTCCGCCCCTGCTCGTCCTCCACGACCACGTCGGACGCGCGGCGGTAGACCTTTCGAACCGGTCGCTCGAGGTAGATCCTGTCCCGAAAGCCGGCCGACATTGCTTCGTAGATTCGCCGCGTGCCCCGGTCCCAGGTGCGCATCGGCGTCGCGGTCTCGATATCGAAGAACTCCAGATACCGGCAGAACAGGGACGCGGGCATGTCGAAGACGTTCGTCGCCATCAGGAAGTTGACGAACATGGGCTTCAGTACCTTGTAGCGAAAATCGCCGGAGAATCGGCCCAGATTGAGAACCGCGCCCATGCTGATGTAGTTGAACGGGTTGAGCGCGGCGAGGAGTCTGGACCGCGATCGGCTGAGCCGGCCGAACCACTGCAGGCGTCCGAGGAGCTTCTGGAATCTATCGATTTCCGGCTGCAATTGCCTCCTGATGTCGGAGTCGAAGTCGTGGGCGTAGGTGCCGTCCCGGTACTTCACGCTGTAACTGAACCGGGTATCGAGAAGTTCGATACCGTGTTGCTGCAGGAAGAGAAGGATGTGGTGGTAGACGGTGGGAATGCACGCCGTCACGGAGATATCAAACGGAATGGAGGTGCCGTCGTCCTGCGGCATGTCGGCCGTAACCGCGTTGCCGCCAATCCGGGCGTGGGCTTCGAATACTCGAAAGTCGAATCGATCGGGGTGGTGATGCAGCGCCCAGGCCACGCCGAGGCCGGAAACCCCTCCGCCGATAATGGCCACCCGTCGGGGCGTCGCCTCTCGTGGCCGCGTCCTGCCCGGTCTGGTCACGAGCCGTACTGTATTACAATCAAGGGTTCCCGTCGGCTTGGCGGCGGTACACGTACCCTCACGCGCTCGCGGAACGCGTTACGAACCCGCCGCGGAGCGTCGGACACGGAGAACAGCACAATGGGCGATTTCGGACGGGAAGTCCAGAAGACTCGGGAATGGTTTGAGAGCCCGCGCTTTGCGGGTATCAGGCGGCTCTACACGGCCCGCGACGTGGTCGAGCAGCGCGGGACGATCGCAACGGATTACACGGTGGCCCGTGAGGCGGCGGACGCGTTCTACAACCGCCTGCGCGAACTGTTCGCAGAGGGGCGGAGCGTCACGACGTTCGGCCCGTACTCGCCCGGACAGGCGGTGGCCATCAAGCGGCTGGGTATCGAAGGGATCTATCTCGGCGGCTGGGCGACGTCGGCGAGAGGATCGGACACCGAGGATCCGGGTCCCGACCTCGCCAGTTACCCCCTCAGTCAGGTGCCGAACGAGGCGGCGATGCTCGTGCGGGCGCTGCTCACCGCGGATCGGAACCAGCAGTATCAGCGCCTGCAGATGACGGAGGCGCAGAAGGCGGCGTCACCGGCCTACGACTATCGTCCCTTCATCATCGCCGACGCCGACACGGGGCACGGCGGGGACCCGCACGTCCGCAATCTCATCCGGCGCTTCGTGGAGGTCGGCGTGCCCGGCTACCACATCGAGGATCAGCGCCCCGGCACGAAGAAGTGCGGCCATCAGGGCGGGAAGGTGCTCGTGCCCGAGGACGAGCAGATCAAGCGGCTGAACGCGGCGCGCTTCCAACTCGACATCATGCGCGTCCCCGGCATCATCGTGGCCCGGACCGACGCGGAAGCCGCCAGCCTGATCGAAGGGAACGGCGACGAGCGCGATCAGCCGTTCCTCCTCGGCGCCACCAACCTGGCGGTGCCACCCTACAAGCTGTGCTACCTGGCGCTGCTCAAGCGCCTGCACGACGCGGGCGTCGAGGCGCTCAACGCCCACCAGCTCTACGGCGTTTCGGATGAGGAGTACGACACGGCGCTTGCGTGGTTCGACCGCGTCGGTCTGGAACCGTTCCTGGAGGAGAAGACCCAGGCGTTCATGCAGGATGGGGACGGAGACGTCGACGGTCTGGTCGACGAGGTTGCCAATCGGTTCCTGGGGACGTGGGAGCACGCGGCCGGACTCAGCACGTATGCCGAAGCCGTCGCCGGCGTCATCGAGTTCCACTCGGCGCGGGGCGAGAACGTCGGCATGGCCGCCGACGAGTGGAGAGTGTTCGCCGAGTCCGCGTCACTGTACCGGGCGAAGGAGAAGGCCAGGGCACTGCACGTCGATATCGACTGGGACTGCGAATTGCCGAGGACGCCCGAGGGCTACTACCAGGTGCGGGGGGGAATCCCGTATGCGGTGGCCAAGTCGCTGGCTGCGGCGCCGTTCGCGGACCTGTTGTGGATGGAGACGAAGACAGCGAACCTCGACGACGCGCGAGAGTTCGCCGAGGCGATTCACGCGGTGTACCCGGACAAGATGCTGGCCTATAACCTCTCGCCGTCGTTCAACTGGGACACGACGGGCATGTCCGACGACGAGATGCGGGAGTATCCCGGCGAGCTCGCGAAGCTGGGATTCGTATTCAACTTCATCACCTACGGCGGTCACCAGATCGACGGCATGGCGGCCGAGGAGTTCGGCCGGGCGCTGAAGGAGGACGGCATGCTGGCGCTGGCCCGGGTCCAGCGCAAGATCCGGCTCGTCGACTCACCCTACCGGACGCCCCAGACGCTTGCCGGCGGTCCGCGGCTCGATGCGGCGCTCTCGGCCTCGTCGGGGCGGACCGCGACCACGAAGGCAATGGGGAAGAGCTCCACGCAGCATCAGCACCTGGCCCAGACCGAAGTGCCGCGCTCGCTGCTGGCGGAGTGGCTCGGCATGTGGTGCGAGCACTATCGACTCGAGGGCGGCCTGGAGGTGGAGCTGAAGCCCTACCGCGCCGGCTCGGAGCTCCTCGAGCTTCGCATTACCCGGAAGGAGAGCGCGCCCCTCGCCAACATCATCTTCGCGCTCGTGCTGGATCGGAAAGGGCGCCGCATCCTGACCGTGCACGATCAGAACACCTTCGATGAGGGGCTGCGAAAGAAGCGCTTGACGACCCTGATCCACCTGTTCCTGATCCACCGCTACCGGGCGGACATGGTCTACTACCTGAGTCCGACCGAGGACAACCGGTATCAGACCACCAACATGAAGATGCACGGCATCTTCAGCGAAGTGAATCAGGAGGTCGGCGAGATCATCGTGGGCCCCGTCGACCGCGAACGGGTCGCGGAGCTGCTCCACCCCGACCGGGAAGCCCTGCGTCGGCTCATCGCCAAGCAGGATCAGCTCGAGCCGGCGACCGGCTGACGCCGCGCGATTGCGCCCCGGTACTACCGGGCGGATCGTGCCGGCTATCCCCCGGTAGGCTGCCGCGATAGGATTGCGGCGATGACCGCTGGCTCCGGGCGCATCCGGGAAGTTCGCTACGAGCCCGAGGAGCAGCCACCGACCGCACTCGCCTTCGGACTCGGCTTTCAGTTCGCGATGCTCACGGTGGCCGGCATCGTGCTGACTCCGGCCATCGTGGTGCGGGCGGCGGGCGCCGGCGAGGAATTCCTGTCGTGGGCGGCGTTCGCGGCGCTCGCGATCAGCGGCGTCACCACGGTCATCCAGGCGGTGCGCATCGGACGCGTCGGCTCCGGCCACGTGCTGCTGATGGGGACGTCGGCCGCGTTCATCGCGGTTTGCGTCGCCGCGCTCGTCGAGGGCGGCCCGGGTCTGCTGGCGACGCTCGTCACCGTCTCTGCCCTGTTCCAGTTCGGACTCGCGACGAAGCTGTCGCTGCTCCGCCGAATCCTGACGCCGACGGTTTGCGGCACGGTGATCATGCTGATCCCGGTCACCCTGATGCCGATCATGTTCGGGATGCTGACGGATGTGCCGGACGGGTCGTCGCCGTCGGCAGCGCCGGTCAGCGTCGTCGTCACCCTGGTTGTGACGGTGGCGGTCACCTTGCGGGCCTCCGGCTACTGGCGGCTCTGGGCGCCGGTCGTGGGGATCGCCGCCGGTTGCGCGGCGGCGGCGGGCTTCGGCATCTACGATGCGCGACTCGTTGCCGACGCCGGTTGGTTGGGGCTGCCGGCGGGCGCCTGGCCCGGATTCGATGTCAGTTTCGGAATTGCGTTCTGGGCCCTCCTGCCGGCGTTCGTGTTCGTGACGTTGATCGGCGCCATCGAAACCATCGGCGACAGCGTCGCCATTCAGCGCGTGTCGCGCCGGAAGCCGCGCGCAACCGACTTCCGCGTCGTCCAGGGCGCGGTGGCCGCCGACGGCGTCGGGAACCTGCTTTCCGGACTCGCCGCCACGGTGCCCAACACGACCTATTCGTCGAGCGTGTCGGTTACCGACATCACCGGCGTCGCGTCGCGTGCCGTCGGCGTCGCCATCGGCGTCACCTTCATCGTGCTGGCGTTCCTGCCGAAGTTCATGGCGCTGATCCTGGCGATTCCGGGTCCCGTGGTCGGGGCGTACACCATCGTGCTGATGAGCACCCTGTTCGTGCTCGGGATGCGCGTGGTCGTCGAGGACGGCGTCGACTACCGCAAGGGCGTCGTCGCCGGCGTCGGCTTCTGGATCGGACTCGGCTTCCAGAACGAGTTGATCTTCGCGGACGCGCTCGGAGCGTGGGGCGGGCTGCTGGGCAACGGCATGACGTCGGGCGGCCTTGCGGCGATGCTCATGACCCTGTTCCTGGAACTGTCCAGGCCGCGGCCGCACCGGGTGCGGACGGCCCTGAACACCGCCGCCTACCCGAAGATCGACGAGTTCCTGACGGAATTCGCGGCCGGCCGCGGCTGGGGCGAGGCGATGACCGACCGGCTCCGCGCGGTGGGGGAGGAGACCCTGCTCACGCTCATTCGACCGGGCGAGGAGGGGGAAGCCGCCGGGGAGCGGCGGCTGCACATCACGGCGCGCAACGACGGCCGGGCCGCCGAGCTGGAGTTTATTGCCGCGACCGACGAGGCGAATATCGAGGATCGCATCGCCGTCCTCGGAGACCGCGTGAGCGGCGACCGCGCCGAAGAGGAGGTGTCGCTCCGGTTGCTCCGGCACCTTGCGTCATCGGTGCGGCACCAGCAGTACCATGGGACCGACGTCGTGACGGTACGCGTGGAATCGTCCTTCTGAGTGCCTGTGCCGATACGTGCGCGCCCGCGCTCGCACCTGATTCCCCGGACCCGGGACGGCTGGATGGCCACCGCCGCCTTCGCGGCGCTCTTTCTGCTTGCCATGCCGCCGGTTACGCATTCGGTGCTCAATCGCACCGAACCGTGGATCCTCGGCGCGCCCTTCCTGTATGTCGCCCTGCTCGCGGCGTACGTTGCGTTGATAGGCGTCCTGATCTGGGCCTGGCGCCGGCGGGTGTAGGGGCTACGGACATGCCGTCCGCCCCCCGGCGCAATCTGTCCAGCCGGAAGGGAGTCTGATGGAGGCCTGGGAAGTCGCGACCACGCTGATCATCGCCTACCTGGGGCTAACCCTCCTCCTCGGCGTGCTGGCGAACCGGCGCCTGACCGTCGATGTCGAGGACTTCATGCTCTACGGCCGGAAGGCCGGTTTCATCGTCCTCTACCTGACCATCGTGGCGACCTTTCATTCGGCCTTCGCCTTTCTCGGTTCGGGCGGCTTCTTCTACACGCATGGCATCGGCTTCTGGGCAGCCGGCGCGTGGACGGTGCTCGCCGGGGCCATCACCTACGTCCTCGGCACGCGCATCTGGGCCCTGGGCAAGGCGTTCGGCTACATCACCCCGGCCGACCTGATGGCCGACTTCTACGAGTCGGAAGTGGTCCGCGTCACCGTCGCGATGGTGTCGGTCGTCTTCACCATTCTGTACATCCAGGTCCAGGCGCAGGGGCTCGGCTACATCATCACCGTTGCCACGGACGGGCGCGTCTCGTTCGAGGTCGGCACGTTGCTGCTGCTGATAGTCGCCGCGTTCTACCTGATCGCGGGCGGGCTGCGGGCGGTCTACTGGACCGACGTGCTGCAGGGCGTCTGGATGTACGCCGCCGTCTGGATCGGCGCCCTCGTGCTTGCCTACGAACTGTTCGGCGGGCCGCTCCAGCTCTGGCAGGAGGTCGCGGCGCAGCGCCCCGACCTGCTTTCGCTACCCGGTCCCAACGGGTTCTTCACGCCCGGCATGTGGATCGGAATGGTCGTCACGCTGTCGTTCGGCATCATCCTGCAGCCGCACATGCTGATCCGCTACTACACGGCGGTGGATGCGAAGACGCTGAGGGCGCTCGGGGCAACGACGCCGATCTATCTGATGACCCTCTACATTCCGGCGGCCTTCGTGGGCCTCGGCGGCGCGGTGGCGATGCCCGACCTCGACGTTCCCGACCGGATCTTCCCGGAGCTGCTCTTCGCGCATGTCTCGCCCTGGCTGACCGGGGCGATCCTGGCCGGCGCCGCCGCCGCCGCCATGTCGACGCTCGACTCGATCCTCCACTCGAACATGACCATCCTCACGCACGACATCTACCGGCGCTACGTCCGGCCCGGCGCGAGTCAGGCGCATTACCTGCGCGTGGGGCGGGTGTTCGTCGTGGTGCTCCTGGCCGTCGGCTACGTCATGACCGTCAGCACGTTCGACTTTCTCGTCGTGCTCATTACGCTGTCGGGTTCCGGCGCCCTCCAGTTGCTGCCGGGCCTGGCCGGCGTCTGCTTCCCCGGCCGCCGCACCCTCACCCGAACCGGAGTCGTCGCCGGCATCGCGGCGGGTCTCGCGACGCTGTATGTGACGCTGGTGGTCGCGCCGCATCCGCTGGGGATGCACGGCGCCATCTGGGCGCTGCTCGTGAACGGCGCGACGGCCCTGTTCGTGTCGCGGTTCACGGCGTCGCCGTCGGCCAGCACGATAGAGCGCGTCCACGGCGAACTCGAAGCGTTCGTGTACGGGGATCCGGAGCCGAACCGTCCGGGCCGCCAGCCTGAAGCGGCGCGCCCCGAAGCGGCAACGCACGCTGGCGATAAACTCCCGTGATGTCCGATTCCGGGAAGCCACCCGGGCCCGATTCGCGGCACGTGAGCCGCCGGACCGCGCTGCGGTGGGGCGGGCGGGCCGCGCTGGGCGCGCTTGCCGCGTCGACCGCCGCGGCGGGTTGCGCGATCCGGCGCCCGGGAACGGCCCCGCGGGCGAGCGCTCGCGGTCTTGCCCCCGTGGACGTTTCGTGGGATCGCATCATTCGGCGCGTCGTCGGCTTGCGTCCCTACCGTCCGGCCGGTTTCCGGCTCGAGACCGCCCGCATGGGAGACAAGCTCGTCGTCCACAACTACGGCCACGGCGGCGGTGGGATCACGCTGTCGTGGGGCACCGCGGAGCTCGCGGCGCGGGAAGCCGAAGCGGCCGCCGTCGGGGCGGAGCGCCGGGCCGCGGTTCTCGGCTGTGGCGTCGTGGGATTGGCGACGGCGCGCCTCCTGCAGCTCCGGGGCTGGACGGTGACCATCTACGCGCGGGATCTGCCGCCGCGCACTACGTCCAACGTGGGCGGGGGGCAGTGGACCCCTGCGTCGGTCTTCGACCGCGAGGCGGCCACGCCCGCGTTCATGGCGCAGTTCGTCGACGCGAGCCGGATTGCCTTCCGGTACTTTCAGGACTTCGTGGGCGCCGGATACGGCGTCCGCTGGATCGACAACTACTACCTGTCGGACGCGCCACGCAAGAGCCGGCTGCTCGACCTTCTCCCCGATGTCTTCGCGAGCGCGACCCAGCTCCGGCGAGACCAGCATCCGTTCGCGGCCGCGTCGGTGCAGCGCGTACGGACGATGCTCATCGAGCCGGCCATTTACCTGAACGCACTGTTGCGCGACGTGCACATTGCCGGGGGCAGGGTGGTGGTGGGCGAGCTGCGCGACTCGCAGGCGGTGGCTGCGCTACCTGAACGGGTCGTGGTCAACTGCACGGGTCTCGGCGCCGCGACACTCTTCGGCGACCGCCAGCTCCTGCCCGTGAAGGGGCAGTTGACGATCCTGTTTCCGCAGCCGGAGGTCGACTACGTCGTGCTTCAGCGCGGGCTCTACATGTTTCCCCGCGCTGACGGTATCCTGCTCGGGGGCACGTTCGAACGGGGAAACAGCAGCCTGGAGGTCGATCCGGAAGCAGAACGGCGGGTCGTCGAGGGGCATCGCCGGCTGTTCGGAAGCATGCGCGCGGCGTGATGGCGCGCCCGTAGCCGGCTCGCTGGCGAGGATCGTCTTGACTTCATCGGGGCACCGATGTAACAAGGCGCGTGCGACATGGAGTCGGCGCGACCGCCGCGCGCCGGCCGGGCGTAGGGCCGCGGTAGAGTGGCGGGAGTGAGGATGGAACCATGAGTAGAGGCAAGCTCGGGCGGATCCCGATCGCCGGAGCGGTACTTTGTCTGGCCGTGGCGGCAAGCCCGGCCCTGGCGCAGGACCACGAGGATTACGACCCCGCCGACATTGTGTACGGGCGCACCGTGTACGAGCGGGAATGCACCATCTGCCACGCGGCGGACGGCGCGGGCGTCGGCGGCGTCGATCTGCGGAACGGTCCGCTGCGGCGGGCGACGTCGGACCGTCGGCTCGGCATGGTCATCACCAACGGGATTCCCGACACCGGCATGGTGGCGATCAGCCTCGACGCGGCGGAGCTCGCCGGCGTCATCGCTTACGTCCGCAACATGAACTACGACGAGGAGAATGTCGAACTGGGTGACGCGGTCCGGGGGAAGGCGGTGTTCGACGGAGCGGGCAACTGCCTGCAGTGTCACCGCCGGGACGGGGAAGGCGCCCGCTCCGGAATCGATCTGACGTCGATCGGCGCGCGCCGCGCGGCGGGCGCCCTGCGGCGCACGCTCCTCGATCCGACCGGCACGATGCGTCCCATCGACCGGCCGGTGCGGCTCGTGACCGCCGACGGTACGACGGTGACCGGGCGCCGGCTCAACGAAGACACCTTCAGCGTGCAGATCGTCGACGAGATGGGGCGCCTCCGGTCGTTCGAAAAGGCGGATCTGCAAGAGCTCGAGGTCGCGCGTGAATCACCCATGCCCGTCTACGGCGACCGGCTCGATCCGGAAGCGCTGGCGGACCTGCTGGCCTACCTCGTGTCCCTGAAAGGCTGAAGATAATGATGCGACAGAGCAAGACGACGCGATGGTTCGTACTGGCGGCCGTCCTGGTGGGCCTGGGCGTGGCCGGACTCTCCGCGCAGGTGCCGTATGAACGCCTGCGGGACGCGGCGCAGACGCCGCAGGACTGGCTGACCTATTCGGGCACCTACTCCAGCCAGCGCTACAGCGAGCTGGATCAGGTGACCCCCGACAACGTCAACGATCTGCAACTGCAGTGGGCCTACCAGACGCCGGTCATGGGGCCGTGGCAGGCCTCGCCGATCGTCGTCGACGGCATCATGTACCTGACGCAGCGGCCCAACGACATCGTGGCGCTCGACGCGCGGAGCGGCCGCGTCTTCTGGATCTACGAGTATCCGACGCCGGCCGAGCACACCGCCTGCTGCGGATCGAACAACCGCGGCGTCGCGATCCTGGACGACAAGCTGTTCATGGGGACCCTCGACGGGCACCTCGTGGCGGTCGATGCGAGGACGGGCGTCGAGCTCTGGAATGTCGAAGTGGCCGAGTCGCGGCTCGGGTACTCCCTGACCCTGGCTCCGCTCGTCGTCAAGGACCTCGTCATCGTCGGCACGGCCGGGGGCGAACGGGGCATTCGCGGCTACATCTCGGCCCGGGACGCGGATACCGGAGAAGAAGTGTGGCGCTTCTGGACCATCCCGGAGCCGGGCGAGCCGGGGCACGAGACGTGGGAGCCTTGCCCCCCGAACCCGACGACGTACTGCGATCCCGAGGCCTGGATGCACGGCGGCGCGTCCGTCTGGCTCACCGGCTCCTATGACCCGGAGCTCAACCTGACCTACTGGGGCATCGGCAATCCGGGGCCCGACTTCTACCGCGAGCAGCGGCCCGGCGACAACCTGTACTCCGACTCGGTGGTGGCCCTTGACGTCGACACCGGCGAGCTCGCGTGGTACTTCCAGTTCACGCCCGACGACCCGTACGACTACGACTCGGTGCAGATCCCGGTCCTGGCCGACATCGAGCGCAACGGCGTGCTCTTCAAGGTGATGCTATGGGCCAACCGAAACGGCTTCTACTACGTGCTGGACCGGGCGACGGGGCGCTTCCTGACCGGGACGCCGTTCGTCAGCGTCAACTGGGCGGAGGGACTCGACGACAACGACCGCCCCGTCGAGACGCCGCAGCCCTTCGGCGAGCCGACCTACCCGGGCATTCAGGGCGGGACCAACTGGTACTCGCCCTCGTTCAGCCCCCGCACGAACCTGATGTACATCCCCGCGTGGGAGAATTATGGAACCGTGTTCATCGGCGAGGCGCAGGAATACGAAGTGGGCGGATCGTTCGTCGGCGGGCGGCCTACCACGTACACGGCGGTGCCTGACGCGCCGACCGTGCCGGGGCTGACGCGCGGTCCCATCAACACCTGGACGGACGAGTCCGCCCGCGGGACGGTGATGGCGGTCGACGCCCTGACCGGCGAGCGGCAGTGGTCGTTCGAGATGACCGACGTCATCTCCAGCGGCATCCTGACGACGGCGTCGGACCTGCTGTTCACCGGCGCGCGCTCCGGCTACTTCCAGGCGCTCGACGCCCGCACCGGCGACCTGCTGTGGCGGGTCAACCTCGGCGGCCAGCTCGTCAACGGCCCGATGACCTACGAGCTGAACGGGAAGCAGTACCTCGCCGTCATTGCCGGGAGCACGCTGTCGACGTTCGCGCTCCGGGAGGACTAGGCTCGCCAGAGTCCACTGCGCCCGTCGGCCGGCGCCGCTTTCTGCGGGCGATGGGCGCCGGGGTCGCGCTCGCCGCGAGCGGCGTCGGCGCCGTGCGGACGCGCGCCGCGCAGGCGCGACCGTCTCCCGACGTAGTGGTCGTCGGGGCCGGGACGTTCGGCATGTGGGCGGCGCTGCACCTGCAGCGTCTCGGCGCCCGGGTGACCGTGGTCGACGCCTATGGCGCGGGGAATTCCCGGCAGACTTCCGGCGGCGCGACCCGCGGGGTCCGCACCTCGTACGGTGGCCGGCCGCACGGACGGCAGTGGAGCGGCTGGGCGCGGCGCGCGATCGGGCGCTGGCTCGCGTGGGATCGGGAAGCCCGCGACCGGCTGCTGCCGCGCCTTTTCTTCCAGACCGGCGACCTGATTCTGCGCGAGGAGGCCAGCCAGTACTTCGCCGAGACGCGCGGGCACTGGGACGCGCTCGGCACTCCCTACGAAGTGCTCGCGCCGGACGAGGTCGCCTACCGGTGGCCGTGGATCCGCTTCGACAACCTCGGGGTGGCGCTCTACGAGCCGGAGGCCGGGGTGGTCCGGGCGCGGCGCGCGATCGAGTCGGTCGCCCGGGTCTTCGAGGAGGAAGGGGGGACGATCCGGATCGACCGCGCCGCCTTCGGGGCCCGGAACGGCCGGACGCTCGCCTCCCTGCAGCTCGCGTCGGGCGAGACGCTCCCGGCGGGAACCGTCATCCTCGCATGCGGCCCGTGGTTTCCGAAGGTCCTGCCCGAGCTGATGGGACGACGCATCCGGATCCCCATGGGGCATGTCTTCTACTTCGCGGTCCCGCCGGGCGACACCCGGTTCTCGTATCCCTACATGCCGAGCTACGGCGTGCCGGGCTGCACCGGCTGGCCCGCCCTGCCGCCCGACCATCGGGGATTCCGGGTCCGGACGGGTGGCCGTCCGCCGGAGGATCCGGACGTCTCGGATCGATGGATCGCCTCCGAGTACCACGAGCGCCCGCGCGAGATCCTGACGCGGCACTTTCCGGACCTGGTCGGCGCGCCCATCAACGAGACGCGCGCCTGCCACTACGAGAGCAGCGTCGACGGGAACTTCATCATCGACCTCCACCCCGATCTGGACAACGTCTGGCTGGCCGGCGGCGGATCGGCCGAGGCCTTCAAGTTTGGGCCGGTCCTCGGGGACTACATCGCCCACCGCGTCCTCGACGACGACCGCGAGCCCGAGCTGGCGGACGGCTTCCGCCTGAAGGACGCGGAGTTCGAATCCGGATAGTAACGCGCGGGGTGCGCGGCCGTGCGTCAGACGTGGTTCAGTAGCGCCAGTTCCTTCGGGTGCGGATTCAGGTAGGTCTGGTCCAGGAGGTACTCCACCGTGAGCCGCCGCGCGTGGTGCCGCACGAGCGTCAGCGGCACGATGCGCGGCACGAAGCCGAGGCGGTAGTCCTCGAGCACTTCGAGCAGCTCGTCGCGCGAGGCGGTGTCGAGATGCCGCTTGAAGTGTCCGACCGCGTGCATCAGGGCGTTGGTGTGGCGCGCCCGGGTCGCGCGGATGCGCATGGCGGCCATGAACTCGTCTTCGTAGCGGCGCCCGAGCTCGGCCCGCGGGATCGCGCGCGCTTCGGCCACCAGCCGTCCGAGCTCCCGGTACCGTAGGGGGGAGTGGGCCATCAGGGCCAGCTTCTGCGCCGTGTGCCAGCGGACGAGAGCGCCGACGTTCCAGCGCGACGAGAAGAGCGCCCGCAGGCGCCGGTAGGCGAAGACGCGCTCGAAGAAGTTCTCGCGCAGTACCGGATCGTGGAGGCGCCCCTCCTCCTCGACCGGCAGATTCGGGTACTGGCGAAGCAGCTCGGCGGCGAAGATTCCGCGGCCGTTCCGTTGCGACGCCCGGCTCTGGCCGTCTACCCAGACCTTGACGCGTTCCATGCCGCAGCTCGGCGAGTCGCGCTTCAGGATGTAGCCGCTCAGATCCGACTTGGCCAGCGCGCGGAGTCGGCTCCGGGCGAACCGGCGCATGCGACCGGTCAATCGGAGGCCGCTACGGCTGACGAGCCGGACCCCGTCGAGTTGGCTCTCGTCGCGAACGAGCCGGATCGGCTCTCGCGGTGTCCCGAGGCCGACCTCGACCTCCGGACAGACCGGCACCCATTCGATCAGCCCGCCAAGCGTGTCGACCAGGTACGGGTCGCGCTTGTGCCCGCCGTCGTACCGCACCGCCTCGCCGAGCAGGCAACTCGATATGCCGATGCGTACCGGCGGCGCGGCACTCGTCGTCGTCATCGTGCCCTACGGATAGCGTAGCAGCGGGAATGGCGGAACCGATTTTCTTGCTACGATCCTGCACATGACCAAACGAGATCGGAGTTGCCGGTTGCGCGGCGCGTTCGTCGCCGCAGCATGCGCGGTGCTCGTCGGTGGGCCGGATGCCGCCACCGCCCAGAGCGAGCGGCAGGGGTTCTATGCTGGTCTGCAGCTTGGCATCGTCAACGCGACGCCCGTCAGTTCGTCCCTGAACGGCGTTAACCACCCCACCCGTTGCGACACGCTCCTCTACCCGAGTTCGGTGAGCCCGCCGGCCGACGATCCGGCGTGCAGCGTCGACGTTGCGGCGGTGATCACATCCAACGAGTTCGACCACGGCCGGGGCCTGGCGAGCGGCTTCATGGTGGGCTACGCAGCGGGCCCGGTGCGGCTCGAGATGGAGTACGTGCACCGCTACGTGGGGAATGCCACTTCTCCGCTCGGCGGCACGACCAGCACCGCCATCGAGGGCAAGACCTCGGAGTGGAGTACCGACGAGCCGCCGTACGAATGGATTGGAGACTACGCGGCGCAACAGTTCTTCGTTAACGCGTACATCGACTTTCGCAACGCATCGAGCTGGACGCCGTACGTCGGCGCCGGCGTCGGCATGGCGGAAACGGACCTGAGCTACTACGCCCAGTTCATTCGCAAGCCGGAAGCCGAGTACCTGTTGGTGGAATTCGATCCGGACTGGCCGGACGCCGCCAAGCGCGCCGCAGCCGGCACGGCCAGCATCGTCGATACCGAAACCGCCGCCACCGTCTTCGGGTACCAGGTGCTGGCCGGCGTAGACTACGGGCTGAGTTCGCGAACGTCGATCGGAGTCACCGCGCGGTGGGCCCGGTTCGGCGACGTGACCCACGACACGACGTGGAATCTGATCCGCAGCCACGTACCGGTGCAGGCGGACGGCGTCACGCCATTCGACGCCGGCCTGGAGTTCGGCGGCATCGGGTACCAGGCGGTCACGGTCAGCCTGAAGTACCACTTCTGACGTTCCGCGCCCCGACGGGCCGTCTCCCGCTCGCCGGTGGCACTTTATAAACTTGCTCCTACCTGGCGTTCGCAGCGCTGTTCGGCGAGGGCGCCGCCCGCCTGCTCCGACCACCCGCCGCCCGCCTGCGGAAGTGCGATAGGCTACCGTTGATGGCCTTCTTCCCTTCCGGCGGCGGTTGCCCCCGGGTCGCATACGCGCTCTTGCCCGCGTTGCTGAGCCTGGCCGGAGCGTGCGGCCAGGCCGACGTGGCGCCCGATGCTGCCGGCGATTCCTCCTGCGTCGGGTGTCATCGTGAGGCGACGCCCCACGTCGTCACGGACTGGGAGCTGAGCGGTCACAGCGAGGCGGGAGTCGGTTGCTCCCTGTGTCACGGCGACGGGCACGGCACGGCGGACGATGTCCAGCTCGTCGAGACTGCAACCCTGGAGACTTGCGCAGGATGCCATCCGCTCCAGGCGGAACAGTTCGAGGGCGGCAAGCACGCCCTGGCGTGGGCCAGCATGAACGCGATGCCGACCACGCACTGGCTGCCGATGGCCCTCACCGAGGGGATGAAGGGCTGCGGCGGGTGTCATCGTCTTGGACGCAAGACCGAGGACGAGATCCGGCAGTTGAAGGCCGACGGCGTCTCGTTTGGCCTCGCCTCGTGCGATGCCTGCCATACGCGCCACCTGTTCTCGGTGGCCGAGGCGAGGGAACCGCAGGCGTGCCGGACGTGCCACATGGGGATCGACCACCCGCAATGGGAGATGTACTCGTCGTCCAAGCACGGCGTGCGTCATCTTCTGAAGCAGAACGGCACGCTGCCGGACGAAGCAGCGGCGCCTACCTGCCAGACGTGCCACATGCCGCAGGGAGACCACGAGGTCCGGACGGCCTGGGGCTTCCTGGCCGTGCGCCTGCCGCTGCCGGAGGATCCGGCGTGGGCCGCCGACCAGACGACCATCCTCCAGGCCCTTGGCGTGCTGGATCCCGAAGGCAACCCCACGCCGCGCCTGGAGGTCGTGCAGCAGGCCGATGTCGCCCGGCTGACGCAGGAGGACTGGCAGCGCGAACGGGACCGCATGATCGCGGTCTGTGAAGGGTGCCACTCCGGGAATTTCGTGCGCGTGGAGCTCGAAAAGGGCGACGCCATGATCAGGGAGGCGGACCGCCTGCTGGCCGAGGCGATCCGCATTGTCGCCGCACTCTACGCCGACGGCGTGTTGCGCAGGCCGGACCACTACGCGTACGACTATCCGGACCTGCTGGCGTTCCACGACGCGCCGACGGTGATCGAACAGCGCCTGTTCAGGATGCACCTGGAGCACCGCATGCGGGCCTTCCAGGGCGCCTTTCACAACAACCCCGACTACTCCCTGTGGTACGGCTGGAGCGAGATGGTGCAGGACCTGACCGAGATCAGGGAGATGGCGCACGAGTTGCGCTCGCGCCGCTAGTGCCGGCGGCAGGATCGCCGTGACTGGCGCCGACTTCAGCCTGGGTCTTCTGGCGGTTGCGGCCCTTGCGCTCATCGCGTTCGTGGTCCGCCGGCCCGAGGCGACGACCCTGCTCGCGGGCAGGATCGTCGCGTTCGCGGCCCTCTTCGTGCTGCCGGGGCTCGTGCTGCTGGGCGGCGCGGTTCGACATTACGAGCAGGCCCAGACCACGACGTTCTGCGTCTCCTGCCACGGCATGGAGCCCTTCGGAGACAGCCTGCAGATCGACGACCCGCGATTCCTGCCCGCGGCGCACTATCAGAACCGCCGGGTTCCGGTGGACCGCGCCTGCTACACCTGCCATACCAACTACACGATGTTCGGCGGTATCGACGACAAGGTGCGGGGCGTCCGGCACGTGTGGCACGCCGTGTGGGGGACGTTCTCCGACCCCGTAGAGCTGTACGAGCCGTTTGAGAACCGAACCTGTCTGGCCTGCCATCAGGGCGCCAGATCCTACGAGGACGCCGCCGCCCATGCGCGGTTCCTCGCCGACCTGCGCGAGGGGACGAGATCCTGCGTCATGTGCCACAACCTGGGGCACGAGGTGGCGCACCTCGACCGCTTCCCGCGCTGGGATCCGGGGTCGGCGCGATGAGCGGGCTACGGTTGCGAGGGCTTCGGGACGGCTTGGCCGGCCGCGTGCAGGTGTCGGGGATGCTGATCGCGTCAGGGCTGGGATTCGAATTGGCCACGTTTTTCTGGAACCACCCGGTCTCGCTGTTCCTGTTCCTCTCGCTCGGGGCCGGGCTCGTGACCGGGGGCATGCTGCTTTTCCTGTGGTCCATCGTGACCCGGACCGGGTGACCATGGCGCGCTGGACCTGTGCACCCGCGCAAGTGGCACAAGGGGGACACCACTCCATGACGTCAGATCGACTCGGGCCTCGGGCACGCGGGTGCCGACCGGCGCTGCTCGCGGCCTGCGTTCTGGTGCTCGCGCCAGCGCAGTACGCAGCTGCGCAGGAGGGAGTTTACGCGGGGGTCGCGGCCGGGTGGGACCGGGCAAGCGCCGACTACACCAAGGGGATCGGTCTCGACGTGCCGCCCCCAAGCTACGAGACGGCAACGAACGAGGCGCAGGGCGGGTTCGGCACGGTGCGGGCGTCGCTCGGCTATCGTACCCTTCTCGTCGGCCGTGCGTATGTTTCGGGGGAGTTCGAGGCGGCGGCCCACGGCGGGGCCGGCCCCGCCGGCTACCTGCAGGAGGGCACCGGGGTTGGCCTCCGAGACGTGTGGCCGGGTCCGTGGAGCATCGAGAAGAACCGCAGCCTCGGGGCGAACGTCCGGCTGGGGTATGCGCCGGGCGGGCTCCTGGGTGAGGGTGGATCGGTCTACTTCGTCACCGGCGTGCACCTGGTGGGAGCGACCGTGCGGCGCGGTTCCGACATCAACGGGGAATCGATCCGGAACGAGGGCGATCACACGTTGCGGCCCTGGGTTGCCGGGGCGGGCGTGGAGTGGGGGAGCCTGGCGAACCGGGTTGGGGTCGAGGTCCGATACTCGGCGGCCGCTCTGGAGTTCCGCACCGGAGGGGACGGGTCGGTTCTCGGGATGCCGCGCATCGACCACACGCTCAGTGTGCGCGAGTTCGGCGTTCAGGTGAGCTACACGCGCTCGTTCTGAGCACCCCTGGCGAAGGCCCGCCGCCCGTAGAATCGAGATTGGGGGCGTGACATGCAGGCGTCACAGATCGACACGGCCGGCGTGATTCGTACCCCCGGCTTGCCGGAGCGAGCGAGCAACTGGTGAGCCGAGACAGAGTGAAGGTGCGGTCGTTGAACGGGGCCCGTTGGGCAGGTTTCTGACCGTTGCCGACCCGATCCGGCCAACTGCCAAACGGCGACCGGCTTGGACGAAAACTCGACAAGACAGGCCCTTGTCG
>CAZJYU010000047.1:0-5628 GCA_964550305.1 uncultured Vicinamibacteraceae bacterium
CTACGTCGTACGGCACCCCGGAGAGGTCGCCGCGCTGCTCGAGGAGCGCGACACGAGCGAAATCAGCGGCGTTCTCGAAACCTTGACTGCGAACTCCGCGGCGGCGATCTTTGCTGCCCTGACGCCGACGGCCGCGGCGGAAGTGCTGGCCCGGCTGTCCGACGGGCGGGGCGTCGCCGTGCTGCGGGCGCTCGATCCTGCCCAGGCCACGGTCGTGTGCGGCCGGCTGACCGGCGAGGATCAACACCGGCTGCTGTCGAAGCTGCCTAGCGGCGAGGCGCGCGAGCTCAGGGAGCTCATGGTCTATCCGGCCGATACCGCAGCCGGCCTCATGACCACTCGCGTTCCCACGTTCAGGCCGAACACCGCGGCCGGCGACATCCTCGGCAAGCTGCGCGCCGCCCACGACGAGGGCCTGAACGACGTCGCGCTGGTGGACGACGACGGCCGCCTCGCCGGGATGGTCCCCGTGGCGCGGCTGGCAACCACCGACCCCGCGACGGCGGCGCAAGAGCTGGCCGCCAAGGAGCACCACGCGGTGCAGGCGATGCTGCCGCGCGAGGACCTCGTCGAGCTGATGACCCGGACGCGCATCGGCACGCTGCCGATAGTCGATGCCCAGTCCCGGTTGCTCGGCGTGGTACGCCAGGACCACCTGTCGCCGGCTATCGAGGAGCAGGCGAGCAGCGACGTCCAGACGATGGTGGGCGCCAGCGAGGACGAGCACGCGCTGTCGCCGGTCGGCTTCGCCGTGCGCAAGCGGCTCCCGTGGCTGCAGGTTAACCTGCTCACGGCATTCTTGGCGGCGGCCGTCGTCGGGTTGTTCGAGGACACCATAGCGCGCGTGACGGCGCTGGCGGTGCTGCTGCCGGTGGTTGCCGGCCAGTCGGGCAACACCGGCTCGCAGGCGCTTGCCGTGACGATTCGCGGTCTGGCGCTGCGCGAGGTGAGGCTGCGGCACTGGCGCCGGGTGGCGGTGAAGGAGGGCGCCGTCGGCCTGATAAACGGCATTGGCGTCGCGGTCACGACCTCGGCCGGTGTGTTCGTCTGGAGTGGCTCTCCCGGACTCACGGCCGTGATCGCATCCTCGATGGTCCTGTCGATGCTGGTGGCCGGCCTGGCCGGCGCGCTCGTGCCGATGGGGCTGGTGGCCGTCAGGCAGGACCCGGCGCAGTCATCGTCCATCGTGCTCACCACCGTCACCGACATCGTCGGGTTCTTCAGTTTCCTGGGCATCGCGACGCTGCTGATGGCGTCGCTGTAGAACACCCGCGCGGCGCCGGGCTAACGCCGGTGACGCACCGCCCCACGCCACCGGGACAACCGCGGTCTGTCCCGCGGCCACGCGCACGGCAGTCTCCACGGCTTGCGCTGCCGATGCGATCCCGACGCGCACCGTGTATGCACCCGGCTCCAGGACGATGCGAGAGCCGTTGGGGCCGGACGCGACCCGTCGCTCCCCGTCGAATACGACAGCGTGCGGGGGGTGCGAGCCAGCGATAAAATGTACTGGGCGCTTCTGGTAGTGCCGCCGCCGAAGCCGCCGTACACAGCGTTGGGGCAACTACTGCCGCTGTAGTCGCGCCGAGGCGCCGC
Source organism: uncultured Vicinamibacteraceae bacterium (assembly GCA_964550305.1). Lineage (GTDB taxonomy): Bacteria > Acidobacteriota > Vicinamibacteria > Vicinamibacterales > UBA8438 > VXRJ01. Next base: position 1,597 of record CAZJYU010000047.1, read on the forward strand.
AGCTTCGATACTGGTGTGCGAGACGCTTTCATTTCATCCGTGCAACCGGTACGCCTTCCACTCCGGCGCCAACCTCGTCGGCGGCGCACCGTCATCGTGGCGTCGGGTCCAAGTTATTCAAACGATCCTGACGACAGTATCCTCGTCGCAATCACATGGCGCTTGAAGTCGCGCGTGCGCGAATTCCAGGGCGCGCGTGACTTTTGCGGCCGACATGCGTCCAACCGGATGATGCGGGAACGGTTTGCGCCGGGCCGTCCCGGCCGGAGCGTAGCCTCGGGATGAGCGGACACCAGGACGCCGACCTGACGGACGAGATGCTCGTGGCGCGGATTCGCGCGTCGCCACGTGATGATGTGCAGCACTTCGAAACGCTGCTGCGACGCCACCGCGCGCGCGTCGTCGCCAACTGCCGCTACCTGACGGGAGAACCCGCGCAGGCTGAAGATCTCGCCCAGGAAGTGTTCGTGAAGGCATACTTCTCGCTTGCCGGATTCCGCGGCGGGTCGTCCTTCAAGACCTGGCTGCAGCGCATCAAGGTCAACCACTGCTTCGACTACCTGAAGGCCCGCCGCGCGCGGCCCGCCCTGGTTGACGCAACTGTGGAAGATCTGGCGTCGGCGCCGGTAATGGCGGTTGAAGCCGCCGCAGAGCGCGACCTTCTGGAGAGTGAGCAGCGGCAGCGCCTGGCCGCGGCGATTGACGCGCTTCCGGACAACCTGCGCATCCCGCTCACCCTGCGCGACATGGACGGCTTCACGTACGACGAGATCGCCCGCAGGCTCGACCTCGGCCTGTCGGCGGTCAAGATGCGCATTCTGCGCGCGCGGCGCGCGGTACGCGAGCGAATCGCTGCCGCGGCGGAACCTTCCAGCGGGGGCTCGCAATGAAAGCAGACGACGCACCGGTAGAGCCTGCTGAGGAGTCTCAGGCGCCGCTGGACATGGGTCCCGTTGCCGCCGGGCGGGACTCCGCGGCCGACCGTTTCGCCGGCGGCGTGAAGCGCGCCATCCAGAGGCGGTTGTTCGGCGCGAGCATCGTGGAATTCTGCGTCATCGGACCTGGAATCGTCCTCGTAGGCTTGCTGCTTGGCGTCGCCGGCTATCGCTCCTTCAGCCGCCGCGCGCCTGAGCGAAAGGGTGACATCCAATGATTGGGGAGATCTTCCGGATCAACGTGGCGGAGAGCATGGAGCACCTCGCGCAATGGCTGGTGGCGTCCGTCGAGACGCTGTTGATCGGCGCCGTGATCCTGCTCGTAGCGTTGCTCGCGGCCGCCTTGACGCGCGCGCTGGTGCGCGGGATCCTCGCGCGCCTTGGCCTTGACCGTTGGGCTGACGGAGTAGGAGTGGACGCGATGCTGCAAGGGATCGGCGTCCACCGCCGCTTGAGCGATCTCCTCGGCCTGTCGGCATTCGTCGTCGTGCTGCTGTTCGCGGCGCAGGTGGCCGCCGACACCCTGGGCCTGGCGGCGGTCGTCGCCGCACTCGGGAGCATTCTCGGCTACGCGCCGCGCATGCTCGCGGCCGGCGGCATCCTGCTCGGCGGTATCGTGGCGGCCGGCTACGCACGCCGCGCGGCGAGCCGGGCTGCCGCCGATTCCGGCATCGAGATCGCGTCGACGCTCGGCAGTCTGGTCTTCGCTGCGATCACGTTTGCGGTCGCCCTGATCGCGGTGAACCAGTTGCAGATCACCACGAACGCGGTTTGGCTCGTGCTCGGGTGGCTGGTCGCCGGACTCGCGCTCGCGCTGGGCCTGTCGTTCGGCCTGGGGGGACGCGATATCGTCCACAACATTCTGGCCGGGTTCTATGCCCGCCGAATCTTCGAGATCGGCCAGGAGGTCGAGCTGCAGGGGCAGCGGGGCACCCTGGTGTCCATCACGCCGACGAATGCGCTGATCGATCAGGCGGAAGCCGTGGTGTCGATCGCCAACAGCCGCCTCATCGCCGAGGTGGTGCGCCAGCCGAAATGACGCCCGCCTGTGCGGCGCCTTGCGAAGTCGTGCATGGCCCGCGGTGTACGATACGGTCGCACCGCGTCACGGCGGAGATCATCGAGAGTTATCCGACCGTCCGGGCCGGCGCAACGGTGGCGAACCGAATCCGCGCGATCCTCGGAAAGGGCGGTCCGGACTGGGAACTGGTGGAAGGCGCGGAGCGGCCGCCGCAGGAGGCCGTGAAGCGCATAACGCTGGTTCAGCGCACGCTGCTGCTCGCCCAGTTCCTCGTCAACCGCCTGCCGGCGCGGTCACGCCAGTCGGCGCGGACGAAGTCCGGTCAAGCATCATGACCCCGGCAGAGAAGGCCGCGACGGTCGCGGGCGCCGCCCCGGCAGGCCGCGACGCGACGGCCGATGTCGGCCCGCACCGCGCGGTTCGGACGCGGGAAGCGACCGCGGAGGCGGTCGACACCGATTTCCTGACGCTGGGCGACCGCCGGATCCACGAACCGCAGCGGCTCGCCGTGGCGCGCGGCGGCATGGTGGCGACCGCCCACCACGGCGCCACGGCGGCAGGGATAGAGATGCTCGAAGCCGGCGGCAACGCTTTCGATGCCGCGGTAGCCGCCGCGTTCGCACTCGGCGTCGTCGAACCGGCCGCGTCCGGCCTCGGCGGCCAGACGTTTCTTCTGCTTCACGACGCGGCGGCGGGCCGCACCGTGGCCCTCGACGGCTCGTCGCGCGCCCCGAATCGCGCGACCCCCGACGTGTTCGACGGCCAGGTCGCCGCGCGGCGGCGCGGCCATCGCGCCACGACCGTCCCGAGCACGCCGGCGGTGCTCGACTACGTCTGCCGGACCTACGGGACCCTGCCCCTTGCCGACCTGCTCCGGCCCGCCATCCAGACGGCGACCGAGGGGTACGAAGTGAGCCTGCTGCAACATGCCCTCGCGCATCGCGAACTCAGGTTTCTTCGTCGCGGAACCGCGGCGCCGCTCTTCCTGCGCGACGGACACCTGCCCCACCGGGCCGGCGACCGCTTCCGCCAGCCGGCACTGGCCGCCACGCTGCAGCGCATGGCGGAGCACGGCGTTGCCGACTTCTACACGGGGGAGATCGCCTCCGCGATAGATGCCGACATGAAGCGTCACGACGGCCTGGTGCGGCTGGACGACCTCGCGCAGGTGCCGCAGCCCATCGAGCGGCGGCCGCTCACGGGGCGGTTCTTCGGTCACCGGGTCTTCACCATGCCTCCCCCCGGCGCCGGCCGGACGCTCATCGAGATGATGAACATCCACGAGCACCTGCCGGAAAACCGCCGTGACATCGACGGGCGGATGGGCGGCGTACTGCTGGCCGAGACGATCCGGCGCGCCTTCGTCGACCGATCCGACCGCCCATTCGATCCGAACTTCTACTCGCAGGTGACCGAGAAACAGATGTTGCAGGACGACTATGCGCAGGCGCTCGCGGCCGACATGGCCCGCCGCTTTCTCGGCCGGGGCGGCGGCGAAACGACGCATCTCTCGGTGATGGATCGCGCCGGCAACGTCGCCGCCCTGACACAGTCGATCGAGAACGTCTACGGCGCCTGCGAGGCAAGCCCGGAACTCGGCTTCCTCTACAACAACTACATGAGCGCGTTCGAGCACCAGGACGTGTCGCATCCCTACGCGCTGCGACCCAACGCGGTACCGTGGGCCAGCGTCGCGCCGACCGTTGTCTTCCGGGGACGGCGTCCGTGGCTCGCGATAGGCTCGCCCGGCAGCCAGCGGATCACGCCGTCGATACTCCAGGTGCTGATCCGCCTGCTGAACGGGGCCAGGCCGCTGGACGCGGTGACCGCGCCGCGGCTGTTCTGTTCGCTCAAGCGGCAGGTGTCGCTCGAGGCGTCGCGGATGCGGGACGACCTGCCGCGCGCACTGGAGCGGCGAGGCTTCACGGTCGACGCGCGCGACCCGTACTCGTTCTACCTCGGGTGCGTGCAACTCGTGATGCGGAACCGGAACCGGACCGAGTTTGTCGGCGTCGCCGATCCGCGGCGCGACGGCGCGGCCGGCGGACCGAAGCCGGGCAGCGTGCCCCGGGCCGG
>CAZJYU010000047.1:5728-17954 GCA_964550305.1 uncultured Vicinamibacteraceae bacterium
GCGTCGGCCGCGGTTGCGCCCCTTGTGGATCGGGCTCGGGGTTGCGACCATCGGTAGCGTGGGTCTCACGCTGGCGATGGTGGTCCTGTTGCGCTGGATACCACCCCCGACGACCGCGTTCATGCTCCGGAGCGACTGGCTGGCGACCACGGCTGTGACCGCGACGGACGGACCGTCGCCCGCGACCGTCGCGTACCGCTGGACCGACTGGGAAGACATCGCCCCGCATGCCGCGCTCGCCGTGATCGCGGCCGAGGATCAGAAGTTTCTCGACCACAGCGGCTTTGACGTCGAGGCCATTCAGATGGCGATCGAGGACGCCCGCAACGGCGCACCGCTGCGCGGCGCAAGCACGATCTCGCAGCAGACGGCGAAGAACCTCTTTCTCTGGCCGGGGCGGAGCTTCGTCCGGAAGGGACTGGAGGCGTACCTGACGGTGCTGATCGAGCTCTGCTGGAGCAAGCAGAGGATCGCCGAGGTGTACTTGAACATCGCGGAGTTCGGCAACGGCCTGTTCGGAATCACCGCCGCCAGCGAACACTTCTTCGGGAAGACACCGGCGGAGCTGACTTCCGACGAGGCGGCGCTGCTGGCCGCCGTCCTGCCCAATCCGGCACGGCTGCGCGTCGACGCTCCATCGTCCTACGTCCGCGAGCGGCAGGCCTGGATCCGCCGGCACATGCGGCAGCTCGGCGGCGTCGAACTCGTCTCATCCCTCCGGTAGGCGTTTGGGCGGTTCGCGCGCGCCGACCGTCAGCGCTCCAACTTGACGCCGAGGGGTCTTTCGTTTCTACTCGTGGCTCACGCGACCCGAAAAAACCCGGACGGACCGGATCATCCGATCTGCGTCTGACTGCGAATCCGGAGGTTGCCGCGATGCACTCGCGCGAGTCCGTCGCCATCACTTCACTCGCGGGCCGTCATGGAGACCGCCACCGCCGGCGGCTGAGTCCGCTTGCCGCCCTGGCGACGACGGCGGTGACGCTCACCGTCGTTACTCACGCGGTGCAGCCGAGTCCCTCGGTGCAGCAGCTCGTGACGCAGAGGATGGGGTTCCAAACGGATGACGTGCAGAGGCTCGAACGAGGCGATGCAGTCGTCCGCAGCCTGGATACGCGCGTTCCTCAGGAGCTGGCGCACGTCGGAGTCGTCTTCGTGGACGCAGCCCCCGAGGAGTTCGTCGCGCGATTCCGGAACATCGAGCAGTTTGAACGCGGCCCCCAGGTTCTGCAGATGGGGCGTTTCGGGACCCCTCCGCGGATCGAAGACCTGCAGTCCCTGAGGCTCTCGGCCGAGGACTTCGCGGAACTTCCGAAGTGCCGTCCGGGCCAGTGCGAGATGAAGCTCTCGGCGGTTGCGATGGACCGCTTCCGCAACGAAGTGGACTGGTCGTCCGCCCAAGCCTGGGACCAGGCCGACGAGGTCACTCGCCGGATGCTCCTCGGCATGCTCCTTGCGTACCAGGCGGAGGGCAACGCCGCGCTCGGAGACTACGTCGATCACCGCCGGCCGCTGCCGGTCGCCGAGCAGTTCAGAGCCCTTCTGGCAAGCCGTGACGCCCTGCCCGCACCCGTCCCGCTTCTGTTTGCCTACCTCGACCATTACCCGCGGGATCTGCCGGACGGCGCGGAGGAGTTCTTCTACTGGAGTACGGTCGACTTCGGGCTCAAGCCGACCATCCGGTTGAACCATGTCATCATCTACCCGCAGGCCGACAGGGCGTCAACGGGCGTCGCGTTCGCGATTGCCAACAAGCAACTCTACGCGAGCCACTATTTCCACTCGGCGCTGGAGTTGCGCTTCGTGGTTGACCGTGCCCTGCCTTCGGGCGGAAGCGGCGCCGCGCTCATTTCCGTCGCGCGATCGCGCACCGACGGGATAACCGGCCTGCGAGGCTCGCTTCTCCGGCCCATCGTCAGGCGTCGCTCGCGCGAAGGGCTGCGAAGCTACCTCGAGCACGTCAAGCAGGCAACGGAACGGCCCGGCGTCGGGACACCCTGACTCCCTGGCGCTGGATTTCGCGCGCCGGTACCGGCGCAGGCGACGCCTGCTATTCCTCGCCGTCCTCGTCCTTGGAGAGACGAATCTGCACCAAGTTTGCCCGGCCGTCCCGGACCTCGACGATCTCGGCCGTCCCACCTGCGAGTCGCACGCGGTCCCCCACTTTCGCAAGCCGACCCAGTTGGCTTACCAGGAAACCCGAGAGCGTGTCCACATCTGCCGCGTACAGGTCGAGGCCGCACTCGCGGTTCACGCGCTCGATCAGCACTTGGCCTCTGACCCGAAAGGTGAACGGATCCTGCTGCGTGATGTCAGGTGACTCCGAATCGAATTCGTCCTGAACCGCGCCGACGATCTGTTCCAGCACATTCTCCATCGTGACGATCCCAACGAGTGTGCCGTACTCGTCGTCGACAAGCGCCATGTGCCGATGATTGCGCTGCATCTCGCGCAACAGGCGGCTGATTGGAAGGGTCTCCGGTATGTGCCAGGGCGGGTGAACGATCGACTTCAACTCGACTTCCTCGCCGTTTCCCCATCCAATCAGGTCCTTTACGTGGATGACGCCGAGTACTTCGTCGCGAGAGCCCCGGCACAAGGGAAAGCGCGTGTGCCGAGTCTCCTTGACGACTTCGAGGCACCTGGTCAGCGACCAGCTCGAGTCGAGAAACGCAACGTCGTTGCGCGGCACCATGACCTGGCGGACCGTCAAGTCGTCGAAGCGGAATACGGCATTCAGCAGTTGGAGTTCCGTCCGCGACAGTTCCCCCGCCTTGCGGCCCAGCCGGATGCTTGCCTGGATTTCATCCTCCGTGATCGAGGGGCCGCTGCGGCTTCCCGTGAAAAAGTCCGCGAACGCTTGCGTCACCCTGATGACGGGACCGAGACCTCTTTGCATGATGGTGAGCGGCCAGACGATGAGATGCCATAGGGAACGCCAGTACGTGGCGCCGTAGGTCTTGGGCAGGATCTCGCCGACAAACAGGATGGCCACGGTCAGGATCACGGATACGGCCGGAACCAGAGCGGATCCCAGAACCTGCGTGGCGTACATCCCGCAGAACGTAGCTCCCGCGGTATTGGCTACGGTGTTCAGCACCAGGATGGCGGAGGTCGGCTCGGCGATGTTCGATTTCATGCTCATGAATCGAGCGGCGAGGCCGGAATGTGTCCCGCCCGCTCTCTCGGCCTCCAGGGCGCCCATTCGGGTCGAGAAGAGGATGGACTCGAACAGCGAGCAAAGACTCGATATCAAGACGGTCATGGCGGCGGCAAAGAACAGCAAGAGCACAGTGTGTTCCCCCTTACGCGGAACCCCAGGCCTGATGGGCGGGTCTCAACGCACCGAATCGCGGGGCTCCACCCTCAACCAGCGGTGCATCAGCACGCATGCGACGAGGTCTCCGACTACATTGACCGTTGTCCGGCTCATGTCCAGTATCCGGTCCACGCCGATGAGCAAGGCCACTCCCCCGGGGCGTGTTCGTCGCCGTCCTCCGCGATCTGCACCGGGGTCAGCAGGCACCGGTCCGCAGCCTCGGAGGGTACTTGCAGCCCGGCATGGGGCACGGAGGCGAGGATTGGCAACGCCATACCTATGTCTCCCTGGCTTTCCGCAGCTGGCCGTCGCGGCGCGGATGGGCAACGGCTACCGGCAACGCCGAGAACCAGCCTGCGGACGAGCGGTCAGCTCCAGAGGTCGGATTCGAGGGGCAACACGGTACGGATGAATCACTGACTGAGGGACGGGAGGCTCTCCAGAGCGCGCCGCAGATTCGCGACGGCTCCAGGCAAACGCAATCCTGTCTCGCCTTCCAGCACGATCTGCGTGGAATCGAGGCGTTTCCCGTAGAACCGCTCGTTCGCGTCGCGGTCGGCTCTCAGCGTCGCTCCGCCGAGGGCCATCCCCGCGAACATGCCCCGCGTTCGCGAGTAGCTCAGGATCTCGGCCGTTAACTGCAGATCCGTCGATGCTTCGACGCTGCGGCCGACCGGCCCCAGCACCGCAGAGGCGTCTCCGCCGAGCTTGAACTGGTTGTCGAGCAGCCGGGTGAGGCCGCGCCGGTTCTGGATCAACAGGATGATGTCGACCGACTGGGCTCCTACCTGCAAGCCGATGCTGCCACCCGTCAACGTCAAGAACGCCGGCGGCGACCACGTGCCGGTGTCCGGGTCCCTGGCGGTGATGAACCCGCGGCCTCGCTGGCCGCCCAGAAAGAAGCCGCCCTTGACGGTGGACGGAAAGACCGCGATGGCGGTGGCCCGACGCAGGATGGCCTCGGGAATGGCCTTGTCCGGAGCCTCCATGATCTCTTCGAGCACGATTATCGCTTCTTCGATGCGCGCCGTCTCCTCATTGGCTCCGACGGTCGTTGGCGTTCCTGCCAGGAACAGACCGATGAGCGCTGTCGCGGCAGCCCGAGTGGGCTTGGTGATGGAGGGAATTCGGTTGCGCGTCATACAACTCTCTGACGACGCGTCGGACGGAAAGTCACACCCCGCATGCTCGAAGCGGCTCGCGGGCGGCGTCAGAACGCCTGGCCGAGCGACAGGAAGAAGCGTCCGCGCGGCTCGCCCGGGGCGCGTTTGACGGCCAGCCCGTAGTCCACCCGCACCAGGCCGACCGGGCTGTCGATCCGGAGCCCAAACCCGGTCCCGACCCTGAGCTCACGAAGCGAGATGTCCCGCACGGAACGGAAGACGTTGCCCGCGTCGACGAACCCGACGCCGCCGAGCCTCCACACGAGGGGGAACCGCATTTCCTGGTTCAGTACCAGGAGCGCGTTGCCTCCGAGCGGCGTTCCGAAGGGGCCGCGCGGCCCGAGACCGTCCTGCGCGTAGCCGCGCACGGTGTTTCCTCCGCCCGCGAAGAAGCGCTGGGTAGGCAACAGCTCACTGCCGAACGGGCTTGCCAGTCCGACCCGCCCGGCCGAGGCCAGGACGACTTGCCCAATCTGGCGATAGACGAAGTGCTGGCCCAGGTACTTCAGGTATCGGGCCGGCCGGCCGATGTCGGTCCCGTACTCGAGGTTGAAGGAGTGGTGGAAGCCCTTTGTGGCGTTGAAGAGATCATCCCGCCTCTCGGCCACCGCGCTGGCGTCGAACCGCGCGATCTTCAAGCGAACGTCGTACGGGAAGTCTCGGCGCGGCATCCGGTCGTAGGTCCGGTTGAGATCCAGATTGCCGCTGTAGGCGAGAGTCAGCCCGTCAAGCGGGCGGATCCGTTGCTCTGCGGTGAGGGTCGTGACGTCGGCGGTGAAGCCCCGGTTTCGCGTCCCGGAGACGTCGCGGCGGCGCGAGGCGAACAGGTTCGTCTCGATCCGCCGTCCGACCAGAGTGGGAACCGTCAGAAACGCGCGTACCGCCTGACGGTCGCGGTCGACGCGTGTGGAGACGCCAGTCGTGAGCCCGCGGCCGAACAGGTTTCGCCGGCTCAGGTCGGCGGCGGCGCCGACCCGCAACACGCGGCCGGCCGTCTCTCCGAGCGCCGCCGCCTCGTCGGCAAGACGCAAGCCGTACCGGAGGCGGTACGGCGGCCATTCCTCTAACGTCACCCGCGCCTCGACGGGAACCGTGCCGTCCGTTCGGCTTGCCGAGGCGGCTTCCAGCTTCCGCGCCTCGATGTCGACGTTACGGAACACGCCCGTGTCGTAGAGGCGCTTGCGGGCTCGGTTCCAGGCGGCGGGATCCACCGGAGCGCCCGGACTGATGTTCAGTACCTTTGTCACCAGGTCCGGATGGGTCCGCAACGCGCCGCCGACGACCACCGTCTCTACCATCTGCCGGGGACCCTCGTCGATGTCGAACCGGACGATGACCGTTTCGTTTGCTTCGTCTACTGCACTCCGCGCCGTGGTGCGTGCGGCCGCGTAACCGGCTTGCCGGTAGCTCGATCCGATGCGGGCGCGCGCGGCGACCACGGCGTCCTCGGTATAGATGCTGCCCGCTTCGAGCGCTGCCGCTGCACGCACCGCAGCTTCGGGCATCCTACGCGCTCCCGTGATCTCGACGGCGCCGACGCGAAACAGCGCGCCCGCCGCCACGCGCACCGGCAACCGTGCCGTCCCACCGTCGAAACGAGGGGCGTCGATCGTGGCCGTCGCCCGGAGCCAGCCGCGCCCGCGATACCAGGCGGCGACGGCGGCCGCTAGCCGGTCCGCGTCGGTCCACGCAACCGACTCGAGCCCCGCGGACTCGATCACGGACCGAAGCGTCGGTTCGTCCGCCTCCGCCACGCCCTCGAACACCAGGCGGCGGTGGGCCGTCTGCGGACCGGGATCAACCTGGATGACGACCCGCTTCAGTCCTTCCCCGTCACGTCCGTGGCGTTCGTCAACCTGCACGTCGACGGTCGCGCGCAGATGGCCTCGGTCCGCCAGATGCTCGGCGACCCGCGCGCCGACCTCCTCGATAAGGAAAGTGTCGAAGACCGCGCGCGCCCAGATGGCCTCCACCTCACGCCGCACGTCCACCGGCAGGTCGTAGCCGGCCACCGCCAGCGAGGTTTCCGGCCCGCGCGAGATCTCGTAGCGCAGGGCGACAGAGTCCAGGTCGGCAGATTGCTCCCGGCGCGCCCGGATCCGCGCTTCCAGAAAACCGCGTGCGAAGTAGTAGGCCTCGACGCCGTCGCGGTCACGCTGCCAGCGATGGAAATCGAAATCGTCGCCCACGCGCAGCGACACCAGCTCGCGGAGCCGCGCCGCGTCGGTATCCGGGGCGCCGCTGAACTCCAGGCTCGCCACTCGCGACGGGGCCTGAGTGGAACTCCCCGACTCTGTCAGGTCCCGCTGCGGCTCACCTATCGTCACCGCGTGCCTGAACTCGTAGGCGCGCTCGTTCTCGTCGTCGAAGAAAGCACGCAGCTCGACATCGTCCCGCGGCAGATAATCCACGAGCCAGGCCAGGTCGTTGTCGCGCAGGCTCCGCGAGAAGACCAGGCGCACGTTCTCACGAAGGTCGCGGCCCACCGTCAGCCGCGAAGCGGGATTCAGGTCGGCTGCGATCAGACTCGAGTCGAAGCGAATCCGGCCCTGAGCGTCGGGCGTGTCCGTGCCCAACCGCAAGTCGAGTCCGAAACCGCGGCCCACCTGGCCGAGAAGCTCGGTGGAGACCAAACCCAGGGCCTGAGTCCGCGCGGCCGCGGTGGCCGCCGTAGCCTGTTCGAGACGCCGCCCGGTCAGCAGGACCGAGACGATGTCGGACTCCGGCAGAGAAGGCTCCGAACGCAGGCTCGTGGTCAGCTCCTCGCGGTTTCCGCTAGCGTTGAGGGTGATGTCGTACGACCCCACGCGCGTGCGCGCGGACAGCGTCAGCTCGGGCGTGATGTCGTCGGGATCTATGAAGTCCACGGTGCCCACATCGATCTCGTACACCCGGTTGCCGAACCGGACTCTGCCTCCCTCGCGCATCGTCACGCGGCCCGTCACGCTCGGCGCCCCCAGCGTGCCGCCGAGATGGAGATCCCCGGCGAGCTCCGCCTCGATGTAGTTGTTGTCGGCGACCACGTCCTCTGCCGTGGCGACCTGAATATCCAGTTGCACGTCGCCCGCGCTACGATCTTCGATGCCGGTGGTCGTCACGCGCGCGCGCCGCCTAAGCACCTCCAGAAGGCCACCGGCGAGCGTGATCGGCTCGCGGTAGGCGCCCCGGAGGAGCGTTGCCGTTCCGCTCAACGCGAGCCCGTTCTCCGTCTCGGCGAGCGTCAGGACCACGTCCGCCTCGCTCCGCAGCCCCCGCGGGATATCGAGGGCCAGGCTCTCGCCGGTGACGGTGAACCCGCTGCCGTCCGACGTCCCGCCGAACGTCCACACGCCGCCGACCGTCACCCGCCCGCCGTTGGCATTCCCGTTCAGGTTGCTCACGGCCAGGGAGCGACCACTGAAGAGGAGGTGACCGTTGAGGTCGGTGACGGCTAGACGAGGATCGGCGATTCGGAGCTCCCCGCCGACGATCTCCGCCGCTCCCCGGACCTCGGGGTGTGCCACGGGCCCCGTAACCGCGGCCGCGAGCCTCGCCGAGCCCGCCGTCGACACACCGGCCGGCGCCAGGGCCGGCAGGAGCGCACCCGCGGCGCGCAGGTCCAGGTCGGCGGCGATTGAGAGATCGGCCGCGAGATCGTCGTCCAGCAGCAGATGGCCGCCGACCGAGACGTTACTGGTTTCGTTTCCCCAATCGAACGAGGTGAGCGTGGCACGCCCGTCTTCGATGACGGCTTCGGTGGGCCGGCGCTGGCCGAGGGGAATCCCGGACACGACGAACGCCGCCTCGGGCAGCGTCACGCGGCCGCGGACCGACTCGATATCGAGCGCGGGCAGTTCCAGATCGACGTAGGCGGCGGCCTCACCCGCGATGCGGCCCGCCGTCGCCGGATCGAGGTAACCGGTCAGCACGTTCGCCGAGAGCCCCTCGACCGTGGCCTGGATGCGTCCCGAGCGGCGGCGTTCAGCGAATCGTCGGGCTAGCGCATCGGGCAACCAGGCGGAGCCAAGCTCCATCGGCAGCTCCGCGGAGCCGGCGATTCTCGCAGCGGCCCAGCCGCCCTTCAGCGCGTGGATGCGTAAGCTGCCGTCCCGGAGCGTCGCGCGGAGGGTCAGGTCGGTTATCGGCCGGCTGGCGGCGGTCGTGATGGAGCCGTCGTCGATCTGGACGTCGCCCGCGAGCTCGATCGCGTCCAGCGGACCGGTCGCAGCCAGTGCGACGCGCACGTCCCCGGCCGCGCTGACGGTCTCCACGGATGCAGTCCCGCTTGCCGCTGTCGCGGCGGCGGCCATACCGGAAAGGTCTGCCGCGTCGCCTTCGAGGCGCACACTGAGCGTGTCCTCGCCGGCCGCGCCCAAGCCGCCGTAGACGTGCAACCGACTCCGTCCGAGCCTGACCTCGAAGTCTTCGACCCGGAGTTTGCCGGAGTCGTAGGACAGCGCGGTCCGCCGGGCGAGGCCGAAGTCGAGGGCTCCGAGCGCACCTGCGAGCTCCGCTATCGCAAGCTCCAACCGCGTGGCGGCGAGGTCGTCGAGCGTGCCGTCTGCCTTCGCCGCGAGCGTTGCGAGCCCGGAAACCCGCAAGCTCGACGGAGCCAGCCGCGCGAGGTCGGTGTCAATCGCGTTGCCGCGGATGGCGAAGGCGCGTGCGTCTCCGGTCAGGTCGAGCGATGCTTCGACCGTTGCGGCCAGATCGGGGACTCGTGCCGCGACGCGGACGCCCTCCTCGGCAACCATCCGTCCACCGCCGAGGACCCTGCCGAGACGCTGGCCGGCGATCTCGACCGCCTCGAACGTGAAGTCGGCGTCCGCCTCCATCCGGTCGAGGACGCCGCCGGCAGTAACTTCAATCCGGCCCCGACCCGAAGGCGTCCACCAGGCTGGCGACGCCGGTGGCGCGAGGGTGGCAAGGTCCGTGACGACCGCCACGACCGAACCGTCAACGGCCCCGTCGGCCCACCGGACCCGGGCATCGCCGGTCACCTCGTTCTTGCCGACAGCAAAACGGGCGCCGACGACCGCAAGGTGTTCCCGGTCGACGACGAGGCTCGCGGTCAGATCGCCGAGCGCCGCCTCTCCCACGGACAGCGACGGTGCCTCCAGTTCTGCGCTCACGACCGGACTGCCGAGCGAGCCTCCGACCTCGACGTCTGCGGCAGCGCTCCCGAGGAGCGCCGGCACTCCTTCCCACCGGCCAGCAGACACGAAGTGGCTGCAGCGCGCCAGATCATCGCAGGTCGCAGTGATAGTCCCGGCCAGCGGCGCGCCGCCCAACCGCCGGCCGAGGGATCTACGTCCGAGGCCACGTCGCCCTCCATTCGGCCCGCGACCCGCACCCCTCCGATGACCTCGTCCAGCGTAAGCCGCCATCGGCCGACGGCCGCGTCCACGTGTACCCCGCCGTCGGCCCCGACGCCGGGGAGCAAGTGGTTTTCACCTGACAGGGTTACGGACCGGGGATCGAGGGTGGGCCACCGGGCGGACAGCGAGCCCTCCGCGGCGGCGGCGACCGTCACCGGTGCGGACATCGGCAAGGTGGCAAGCAGGTGGTCGACATCCAGCCCAATCCAGGAAGCGTCAAGCCACCCGGGCCATCCCTCCTCGCGCGCGATGCCTCCGTCAGCCGTCAGAACCCCTTTCGCCACCTCCAGCCGCAACCCGTCCAGACTGACGGCGGCAGGTGTCAGACGAACGGTGGCATCGACGCGATCCGCAACCACCTCGCCCCAGGAGACGGGAGCGGCGCTAAGGACCCCGGACGCCGCCAGGCTGTCAAGCGTCCCCGTCACGTCACCACTCACTGCCGCGGCCCCCCAAACCGTGTTGGAAAACCAGGCCGCCACATGTGCCAGGTCGAGCTGCGCCTCGTAGCCGAGCGCCAGGCGAGGGCGATCCGCAAGCGCGTCGACACGGCCGCTGAACGTCAGCTCTCCCTCGGGAGCGGCCAGTTCCAACCGGGAAATCTCCAGCACGGAGCCGTCAAAACCGATCTGGCCTTCAAGCCGCGAGACCTCGGTCGCCGTACCGCGCCACGAGATCCGAGCCGTTCCGTCCATGGAGATTGGCCCCGTGCTGTAGCCGCCGGGTTCCTCCTCGGCCAAGCGGACGGACGTCGGCGGCAACCGCAGCGTCAAGTCCGTAACCCCGTCCCGCCAGTCGATGGTGAGATCGCTGACCTCCAGCCGTCGAATCGGTAGCCTGGGCGTGACGGCCTCACCGGTCCCGCCACGGGCACTCGGCAGATTCAAAGCGCCATCCGCTCCGCGCACCACCGACAGCGCCACACCGCGCAGTGACAGGTCGTCGATCGACAAGCCGGTCCAGACTGCCGCCCAGGGGAGGTCCACGGTCGCCTCGTCAACGGCAAGGAAAGGTTCGAGCGGGTGACCGCGTGCGACGAGCCTCAGATCCTCGACCCCGATGCGCAACCGCGCCACGTCGAGGTCGAGGCGGCTTGCCGTCCCTGACACGTCGTATCGACTCTCCAGGAACGAGAGCGCAGATCCGAGCAGCATCATGCCAGGCAACGGCGTCAAGAAGACCACGCCCGCCAGCGCCATCCCGAATACGAGTAGTCCACGGGCAACGGTGCGGTTAAGTGGGCGCTTCCCTGACATTTCGCAGCGACGTCACTTCAGGCGGAACATGTGGCCGACTGGCCGCCGCGCAGCAGCTACGGGAGCGACCGCACGGCTCTGGCAACTGTTGACGACAGTAGTCGACGCAAGGTCACAATGCTCGTCGGCCCCGCACTACCGGGCAAGACGACCGCCAGCACACGTGACTTTTGCAGCGAACGGGGGGTCCAATCCAAAAGGTGCCACGAGGGCGGGTCCGTCGTGAGCCGAAGACGAAGCCGTGTCGTTCGGTTTGAAGATCGTCGACAACGATGAGGACCTTCGCGAAGCGGCGCGGGCCATCTACGATGAGTTCAAGCAACCCGTGCTCGCCGAGCAGTACATCGAGGACCGCGAGCTCAACGTGGCGGGCTCCCGCGCCCGTTTCCGATGATCTCAAGGCGCGCGCTCAGGACATAGCCCGACAGGCGTTCTCGGCGCTCGGATGCTACGACTGCGCCCGGGATGGGAGCTCGCCTTCGTGTCGGATCGGCCGCCGATGAGAGCTCGGTCCGTAAACGCACGCTTGATGACAAGACTGGCGAAGATCGCGACACGGTGGGATATTCCCCTCGCGGCGGAGTTCTCCCGCTGGCCTTCCGTTGCTGGTCTGGTTCCCGCCGACACGGCGTGCTCTTCTCGCTGAGTTCCTGGCGTCGGATCTGGAGGCGTAGGTTGACTTGCAGGTCCCTCCAGGCCGCTGGCATGCCATCGCGTGACGGCATGATCAGGGCGCAGGTCTGAAGGCCCGAGGAACTGGCGCCGGCCTTCGGCGCCGACGATCACGGTAGGATCCTCACCGGCTGGAACCGCAATGAACTTCAACGGTTACGACGTCGGCGACTTCTACGACGAGATGTTCCTGCCGGACGGCACACCCCGCCCGGAGGCGCGCGCCCTTGTCGATCGGATCGAGGGCCTGCCGGAAGGCGAGTTCGTCCGGCGGCACACTGCGGCGGAGCAGGCGCTGCTCAATACCGGCATCACCTTCACCGTCTACGGCGATGAGGCGGGAACGGAGCGGATCTTCCCGTTCGACGTCGTGCCCCGGATCATCAGCCACGACACCTGGGCTCCCATCGAGCGGGGGCTGAGACAGCGGGTCGAGGCCCTCAACCACTTCATCGACGA
>CAZJYU010000048.1:0-16303 GCA_964550305.1 uncultured Vicinamibacteraceae bacterium
TCTGTGCCGAACCGGTCCTTGACCAGATCTTCAACTAGGTCCATCGCATATCAACCCTTGGGAACGAAGACGCCTTGAGATCCTAATATAGCGCTATAGGTCCAATGAGGCCACTTGGCCTGGTCAGTACAGTCCTACCGGACCCGACATTCACAGCCCCGACGAAGCGCCTCTTGGCACCCCGCGCAGTCAGGTGTCGGGGCCGTTGGCGGGCATTGACGGACTCCGCTGGAGGCCACGCGTCCCCAAGCGTCTGGTCTGGCTCGGCGTCCTGTGCGCGGCGGCCACCTTTGCACTGGCCCAGCCCGCCGCCGACCGCGAATGGCTGCCCGGCGATTCGCACATCCACAGCCACTGGAGCACGGGCTACGACTACCGCACCGCCCCGCCGACCCCGATCAAGGGGCGGGATGCCCTCTACTCGACGCCGCGCAACGCCGCGATGGCGCGGCAGTTCGGCCTGCGCTGGATGGTGACGACCGATCACGGCGGCCCCCTCCATTCCAAGGTGAACCTGGAGCAGGCCTACCGCGAGCTGACCCTGTCGCGCGAACTCGTTCCTGACGTGCTGCAGTTCTACGGCATGGAACTCAACATGCCGGGCATGGACCACCACACGCTGATCATTCCCCGCGCCGGGGACGAGGCGTCGGTGCTGCACGAGATCGAAAGCCGTTTTGACGCCAACGAGGACTGGGCCCGTCCCCCCGACCCGCGCCGGCAGTCGGCGGGGCTCAGACGACAGGCCCTGGCGCACATGCAGGAGCTGGACCGGCTGCCGATCCTGTTCGCAAACCACCCCTCCCGGTCGGCGGAAGCGATCGGGGTCTACGGTCGCGACGAACCCTGGGAGCTGCGGGAGAACAACGACATCGCGCCGGATGTGTACCGCGGGATGGAGGGCGCGCCCGGTCATCAGGCCGCCGCCCTCAACGAGAACGGCAGCGGGCACCGCGGCATGTACCGGAACCCCGGAGCCCAGACCCTGGGCGGCTTTGACCAGATGACCGCCATCGTCGGCGGCCTGTGGGATTCCCTCCTCGGCGAAGGGCGCCGATTCTGGATAGTGGCCTTGTCCGACTCGCACTTCCACTACGCCGAGCCGGTCCGGGCCGGGAGCGATTTCTGGCCCGGGGAGTTTCACAAGACCTGGGTCCACGCGCGCCCGACCTACGCCGACGTGCTCGACGGCCTACGGCGCGGCCGACTGTTTGCGGTGGCGGGGGACCTGGTGACCGAGCTCGAGGTCCTCCTGGCGAGCGGCCGGCACGAGGCCGGGCTCGGCGGCACGCTGCGTGTCGCGCCGGGGGCGCGGGTCACGGCGACCGTCCGGTTACGGGATCCGGAGACCGCGAACGCGGCGGGCGAGAACCCCGCGGTCCGGCGGGTCGATGTGATCGTGGGCCAGGTGCGGGGACCGGCCTCGGATCCGGCGAACGATCGCAACCCGACGACGCACGTCTTCGCCCGATTCCCGCGCGACGCGCTGGATCGCGACGGAGACCGTTACACGGTCGAGGCGGTGCTGCCCGCGGTGGACCGCGACCTCTACGTCCGGGTGCGCGGGACGAGCACCGACGACCTCGAGCCTCCGATGGACGGCCCCGGGGAGAACCCCTGGCACGACCTTTGGTTCTACTCGAACCCGATCTTTGTCGAGGTCGAGTGACGCCGTTCGGGCTGGGGCGTCGTCAGGCCGACTGGAACTTGCGCCGGATCCAGTCGAGCGTGACTCGGTCGAACTCCTCCGGCTTCTCCTGCTGCGTCCAGTGGCCGCAGTCGGCGATGACGTGACGCTCCAGGTCGGGAATGAACGACGGCATGGCGTCGGATGAAGAGGGGCGCAGGATGGTGTCGTTTTCCGCGCCGACGTAGAGGCAGGGCACGCCGATGTCGCCGGTCCGCCGGGATGCCCCGCCGCGACCGCCCATGTTCGCCCGGTAGTAGTTGAATCCGCTCCTCGGCCGGCGCGGTCGGCGGCTGACCCCCGGAGGAGGCCGACGAGGTCCGCGCGGAGGCTCGGGACGGCGTAGCCGTCGACCTCCTGCGGCCGGTCGGTGAGCCCGTAACCGCGCATGTCCGGGGCGATGGCCCGCAGGCCAGCCGCCGGGTAGGAGCGGAACTGGTGGCGCCAGGAGTACGCCAGCTCCGGAAAACCGTGCACGAAGATGACCGGCAGGCCCTCGCCCTGTTCGTAGACCGCCATCCTGATCCCGTTGGTGTTGACGTAGTGCGGCGCCGGCATGCCGGGCGCCGGACGCAGGGACGGCTGGCCGAGTGCGGCCAGCGGCCGGACGAAAGGCGCCGTGGCGAACGCGACGGCTGCTCCGCGCACGAAACACCGGCGCGACGGGACCGCGGGCCCAACGGCGCGGGCCGCGTGAGTCAAGTGCTGATCGGTCAATGTTCTGGCGCTCCTTCCTTGTGAGACATCCGCTTCCAGGCAGACGCAGCGTAGCGCATGGCCGACCGGGGACTGCAAGGCGATTCGGAGCGCCGGGACTGCGCCTCCCTGAATGCCGGACCATGGACTGGCCCGGGCGGCATGGTCATGGTTCGAACGTCAGTGGATGCAGGTCGAGAAGAACGGCCGTGCGGCCAGCGGGCGGGTGGACCCTTGCCGGCGGATCGGCAGCCGTGCTGGCACGCACCGTCACCTCCTGCAGCGCTTCTCCGGTGGCCGCGTCGAGAAACGTTCCCGACATCGGCACGGGGAGTCGCAGCATCAGGTGCGAATCGCGGCGTGTCGACTCGAGGTACGCGATGAAGCGCTCCGGCGACTGGAATCCGAAAGCCTGGCGGAGACCATGCGCCGCCCGTAGCGTGCTTCCTTCCGCGGGACCGCCTGCGAAGCGGAGTTCCGAGAGATTTGGCACGGGTTCCAGCGCCTGAATCGCCCGTGACGTTTCGGGCTGGACCCGATACAGCCGAGTCTCTCCCTCCACGGCCTCCAGCGCCAGATCCCGTCGTCGCTCCAGTTCGCGCAGCTTCCGCCGCATCCGGTCGCCGTATTGGTTCAGGTCGATGACGACATAAGCGACGCCGATTTCCTGAAGCCATTTCACGGTCAGCACCG
Source organism: uncultured Vicinamibacteraceae bacterium (assembly GCA_964550305.1). Lineage (GTDB taxonomy): Bacteria > Acidobacteriota > Vicinamibacteria > Vicinamibacterales > UBA8438 > VXRJ01. Next base: position 3,077 of record CAZJYU010000048.1, read on the forward strand.
AGGGGAATCCGCTGGCCAGGTGGGCGTTATCATCGAAATCCGGCGGTGCGAAGCCGCCAAAGCCATTCACGAGTGGCCGCCAATGGATGGTTGATGCCAGCAGATACCGGGCGTTCCTGTGAAACCCGTAGCGCCGCTGGTAAATCGGCAGCTCGACAACGGCGCCGGGCCACGACGACCTCGCCAGGAACCGATGGACGCGCCCGGAAGTGTCTCTCCACGGATCGGAGCCCAAACCGTGGAAACTCTCGCCCGTGGCCAACAGGAGCACGACCACGGCAAGCAGCGACCGCCGCGGCGGCGACGCCGGCCACCTGAGCCCGCTCAGGCCGATGCCTGCCAGTGCCGAGAGTGCGAAGATCGCGAGAATACCGAAACGATTGACCGCCCGGAGCCCTCGTAGCGGCGGGACCCACTCGTACGCCCACGTGTAGACCGGGGTAAACGAACCCAACGACAAGACCAGACCGACGGCGGCAGCCGCGAGGAGCATGCGGCGGGCCCCCGGTGGCGTTGTGGGCCGCCGTAGCCAAACGGCGACGGTTGCCAGGACCAGCGTCACGACACCCGGAAACAGCGCAGCCGGTGACGAGTCGTAATAGTCGGCGCTCCAGCTTTGATGAAAAACGGCGCCGGACGCCAGATAGCTTCCCAGCACCGTCGCGAGGTCGGTCGCCTCGGCAACGGGAGGGCGTTCGTGCCCCGCCTGCAGGTAGGGCCAGAGCACGACAAGCAGAATCGCGGCAGTACCCACCGCCGCGACCCCCAGGTGCAGCAACACGCGAGCACCTTCGCGTCCCCAGAACGCGTCCGCCCGCGCAAGCGCCGCCGCGCATAGTGCGAAGAACACGAAGACCACGAGGTAGCCGGAAGTCAGCGCGGCACCGATCACGCAGAGCCCCAGCCAGGCCGCGTCCCGAGGGCGGCGGTGCTCCATAAGCCGTTGAAACGCAAGAAACGCCAACGGCAGCCAGTAGATGTGTATTCCCTGTATGTGCGCTGATCGCGTCAGGAGCGCCGTGCAGAATGCGAACAGCGCACCCGACAACAGGCCGGCGCGAAAGTCGCCGGTCCAGTTCCTGACGAGGACGTACATGCCCAGGGCGGTCAACGCGTAGCCGAGCAGCACAAGCACCATGTGCGCCAGGAGCGGAGAACCGCCCAGCCACAGAACTGGCGCTGCCATCAGCCCGGGGACGAATAGCGGTTCCGTATAGGCCAACGCTCCGTCATGCGGAAAGAACATGTTGGCATCGAACAATTGCAGGGGATTCCGGGGAATCTGATGCGCAATCCATGCAATGGCCCATGCGTTCAGCCAAACGTCGTCGTGAGTCGGCGACACCGTACCCGTCGCGAGGGGCCATGTATGAAAAACCGCCAGGAGCAGGAAGCATCCCCCGGCGCACCAGAACTGGGCCGCCGGCCCCCAACGCATCTGATTCAACAGGGGCCGCAATAGCATGCTCGCCAGGTAGTCAGAACTCGTACGGCGACCGTCGGTTGAGCGCTTCCCGGAGTCGCCTGAACGACGATAGTACTGCCTCGCGGAGACCACCGTGCTATCGTGGCCGCGCCGTAGCTAGCGTGTCGGCCGGGGAAAGGAGCGATAGATGGCTGCATACGTGATCATCAACGTCCAGGTAACCGATGAATCCGCCTACCGGAGCGCCCTGGAACAGGTGCCCGCAATCGTCGAAGCCCACGGCGGCAAGTACCTGGTGCGCGGCGGGACGGCTGAGATCATCCGGGGCGATTGGACGCCGCACCGTCTCGTCGTGCTCGAATTCGACAGCGTCGAACAGGCAAGGCGATGGCAGACGGCGCCTGACTACGCCGACCTCAGAGAGCGGCTCAACCGGGCCACCAAGACCGATGTCGTCATCGTAGAGGGCGTATAGCTCTCTGCTGCCACTTCTCGCCAGATCCATTCGTCCCATCGCGCCGTTGGCGGGGGCCACCGCCCGCTGAGCCTGCAGCGGGTCCCCACCGGCGACCGGGGTCGCGCGAGCCCGCCCGCGGTTCGGGCTGCTGGCCTCGATAAAATGGTATGTACTGGTTTATCCTCCATAAGGCTAAATATCCACCATAAGCTAGCATGTATGCAACTCATGAGAGGACTGGTATTGTGCTACGATTGTGGTGTAGGAGGTAGTTCCTGGCATGGCAGAAAAAGCTACCATAAACTGGGAGCGCGCGGCGATCGACGAGGCGGGGCGGTTAGTGCTGCCCATCGCTTTCCGGCGGGCACTGGGCATTAGCGGGGCACAGTCCCTGATGGTTGGCCTCGACGGTGATCGGGTCGTCCTCCGGACCCTCGACACCGCGGTGGGCCGGGCCCAGGCAGTGGCTCGGCGTCGGAGGAGGGGGCGGACGCCGGCTGCGGGCGTCGTCGATCAGTTCCTCGCCGACCGGCGCGCGGAGGCGGAGCAATGACGGAGGAAGCGGCGCCGAGGGCCGAGAGGGTCCTGCTCGACGCGTCGGCCCTGCTGGCGGTCATCTACGAAGAGTCGGGTGCGGAGGAAGTGCACGAGGCGCTACGCGGCGCAACGGCGATATCGTCCGTCAACGTCGGAGAGGTCGTCGCCTGTCTCGACGAAGACGGCTGGACCCGACGCGAGGTGGCGGAGGTGATCGACGGGTTCGACATGGAGATCGTCCCCTTCGACACGGCTACCGCCGTCGTGAGCGGCGAGTTGCGGAGCCGCACGCGGCGCGTGGCCGTCGGCCTGGGAGGTCGCGCGTGCCTGGCTACGGCCCAGCGCCTGGGCATTCGCGTCATGACTGCCGACCCTGCCTGGAGGCGGCTGCGCCTTCCCGGCGTCAAGGTTCGCTGCATCCGCGAGGACTAGAATCGGGAGATGGCCCTCGGTCGCCGGCGGCATGCGACGGCCGGGTCGCAGCGGGGGGAAGGGCGTGTGGTAGCCTCAGGCTTCGGCCAGGGGGAATCGACGTGCGAGTGACGACGGTCGGCATGATCGCGGCGTTCGGCGCGCTGGCTGCGGGCGGCATCGCCGAAGCACAGACGGATACCGTGGCGGCCGGCGGCCGCTTGTACCGGGGAAAGGGAGACTGCCAGGTGTGCCATGGATGGGCGGGCGACGGGCGGCGGATGAACAACCAGATGCCGATGGGCGCGAATCTCCGGGAGAGCACGCTCACCCGGGAGCAGCTTGTCCATGTGATCAAGTGCGGCCTGCCGGGACGCGAGATGCCGGCCTACGACCGCCGCGCGTACCAGGACGATCGCTGCCTGGGCCGCACCAGGGCGGATCTGGAGCGCATGGGACTGCGGCTGTTTACACCCCCGTCAACGCTTCAGGACCGGGAGGTAGAACGGTTGGCCGACTTTCTGATGGCGAAGGTGATCGGGCAGGGAGAGATGAACCGGGCGGAGTGTATCGAGTTCTTCGGCGAAGATGTCGAGGCATGCGAGCGGGAATTTCCCGACTAGGCAGGCCTGCTAGTTGTCGAGAGCGAAGACGAACAGGTAGCTGGAGTTCTCCAGACTGTCGTACTGCACCGGGTGGAGGTGGCGTCCGCTGGCCTGCACCGCGACGTACTGCGTCGGACCGATCGCATAGGTCACGGGCGCGCCCTTCAGCGGCGTACCGACGTTGAATCGCCAGAGCTCCTGCAGGGTCTCGTCGTTGTAGGCGACGAGCCAGCCGTCCTGAAGCGCCGTAAAGACCAGGCCGCCGGCGGTGGCGATGGTGCCGGAGCGGATCTCGATCTCGGTTACCGCCTTGGCCAGCACCTCGTGCGTATCCGTGTCGACCGCGGTAATGGAGCCGTAGTAAAGGTCGCTGGTGTATTCGCGCTGCTCACTCGCTTCACGGTCGATGCCGCCGTCCGGACCGAGCGGTACGACCGCTGCGCCGGTCTGTGAGAAGCAGCCCTCCGTGCCGGCGCCGTAAGCGATTCCCTTCTCCGGGTTGAACGCGGTCGGCTGGTGCGCGATGCCGCCGTGCCACGTCGGGCAGGCGCGCTTCATGAGGTCGCGATCCTGCCGAAGGGCGCGCGCCTCTTCGTTGTAGATCTGGATATCGAGGTTCGGGTCGTACTCCAGCGGCATCCCGGTCTCCTGATTCAGCCCCGCCGTCCAGGTGAGCTCGTTGACGTACTGCTCGCCCTTGATGAACTCGCCGGTCGCACGGTCGAGCGAATAGAAAAAGCCGTTGCGCGCGAAGTGGGCCACCACCTGCCGCTCCTCGCCGTTGATGACCGTGTCGTAGAGCATGTGCACGCCCACCTCGTCGTAGTCCCACGAGTCGTTAGGCGTGTACTGGAAGTGCCACCGCCGCTCGCCGGTGGCTACGTCCAGCGCCACCGCCGAATTGGTGTAGAGGTTGTCACCCGGTCGGTACTCGGGGTCGTAGATCGGGTACGGGTTGCCGGTGCCAAAGATGTACAGATTGTTCGCCGGGTCGTACGATCCGGTCTGCCACACACCCCCGCCGCCCGTCTTCCAGGCGTTGTGGTCGTCCTTCCAGGTCTCGCTCCCGGGCTCCCCGGGGGCCGGCACCGTGTACCAGCGCCACAGTTCCTCGCCCGTCTCGATGTCGAGCGCCGCCACCCAGCCCCGGGTTCCGCCGTCACCCGCGCCGTTCTGCACCAGCACCTTGCCGTCGGCGGCAATCGGCGCGGTCAGGAATCGCTCGCGCGAACCGAATTCGTTCGTCCCCGCCACTTCGACGTCCCAAAGGATCTCGCCATCGTCCCGGTCAAGCGCCAGCACGCGGCCGTCCTGGAGGTTCTGCAGCACCTTGTCTTCCCAAAGGGCGATGCCGCGCGTCCGGGGGCGGTTCACTTCCTGGTCCACCCCCGGGTCGGTGACCCATACGAACTCGCCGTAATCCGGGTTGCGGGCGTCGATCTTGTAGACCGTTCCCCATCCGTCCGTGGTGTACAGGAACCCGTTGTCAATCAGCGGGTTCACTTCGTTCTCCGGGCCGTTCGCCCCGGTGCCGATCATGCCGCCCAGCGCGAGCGCCCAGACCATCCGGAGGTTTCCCACGTTGTCCCGGTTGATCTGCGTCAGTTTCGAGTAGCGCTGCGAGCCGTAGTCGCCGTTCATCAGCAGCCAGTTCTGCGGCTCGTCCTGGGCGTTAATCAACCGATCCGGCGTGACGGTCAGCTCGAAGCCGTCCCTGAACTGGCCGCCGAACTGGCCAGCGAGCGGCACGCTCACGAGGAGAACGGCGCCAATGGCAATCGGAAACGTGATTCTCGTGCGACTATGCTGGCGCATGGTCAACTCCTCTCCAAGAGGGTTCAAGAGGCTTCCCGTAGCATACAATACGCCTCTCGCCTTGCGTTTCCGGCAGGAGGGCTGACGCGCCATGCGACCCGAACGACTTGCCCGATTCACCTGCGTCATGATGGCCGTGGCGCTTGCGCAGTGCGGCGGCGGGACTTCCGAGGCGCCGGCCGGCGACACGGCGGCGCCGGCCCTGCTGTCCGCGTCGTCGCCGGCGCTCGATGCGGGCGACTGGCCGATGTACCGCGGCGCCCCCTCGGGAACCGGCTATTCGCCGCTCGACGAGATCACCGCCACGAACGTGGGCAGTCTGGCTCGCGCCTGGACCTACGACCTCAACCCCGCCGACGGCGGCGCGCAAGGCCGCGGGCCGAACTCGCAGGTGACGCCGATCGTTGTCCACGGCGTGATGTACCTCCCGGCCGCGGATCGCGTAGTCGCGCTCGATCCGGCGACCGGAGAAGAGCAGTGGCGGCATATGACCGACGCCGGGGCTCCGTCGCGCCGGGGCGTCGCCTGGTGGCCGGGCGATGGGACGCTCGCGCCGCGCATCATCTTCACCGCGGGTGGAACGACGCTCGTCGCCCTTGACGCTGCGACCGGCGAGCCGGCGGACGGATTCGGGGACGGCGGCGCGGTCGACATCGGCGTTCCCTACAACTCGGTTCCGCTGGTGCATGACGACGTCGTCGTGGTGGGCGCCAACACGCCGGCCGGGACGATCGGCGGCATCGGCAACGCGCGGGCCTTCGACGCGCGGACGGGCGCGAAGCTGTGGGAGTTCGATTCCGTCGCGCAACCTGGCCAGCCGGGGCACGACACGTGGGCCGGCGACAGTTGGCGGAACCGCCTCGGCGCGAACGCCTGGCCATTCTTCTTCACGGTGGACGCGGAACGGAGCCTGCTCTACCTGCCGCTTGCGTCGCCTATTCCCGGCTACTACGGTGGCGACCGGGCCGGCGACAACCTCTACGGCAACTCCGTCGTAGCCGTAGACCTGCAGACGGGCGCCTACCGCTGGCACTTCCAGACGATTCACCACGATCTGTGGGACGCCGATCCGCCGGCCCCTCCCACGTTGTTCGACATTGCCGCGGCAGACGGCACGGCGACGCCGGCGCTCGGCGTAACGACGAAGTCGGGCTACCTCTACGTCCTCAACCGCGAGACGGGAGAACCCATCTACGGTGTCGAGGAGCAGGCGGTGGCGCAGAGCGACGTGCCGGGTGAGGCGACGGCGGCAACGCAGCCGATCCCGGTGAAGCCGGCGCCCATGGGACGCGTGCGCTATACCGCGGCGGACGTCGTGACGGCGGAGGTAACGTCGGCCGAACATGCCGAGGCGTGCGGGGCGCTGATCGACAGCCTGGGCGAGATCGTCAGCGCGGGGCCATTTACGCCGTGGGCGTACCGGGCGGCGGACGGCCCCCCGCGCACGACGCTCAACTTCCCGGGCGGAGTCGGCGGCCCGAACTGGGGGGGCATGGCGTTCGACCCGGCGACCCGCTACGCCTTCGTCTTCACTATGGACGTCGGCGCCCTTGGCTGGATGGTGGACGAAGCGGATCCCGACGCGCCGTCACCCTACCGTAAGGAAACCCCGCGGCCCGCAGGCTTCGAGGTAAACCTCGACGGCGTCCGGATGCCGTGCCAGATGCCGCCGTGGGGGCAGTTGATCGCCATCGACACCGCGACGGGCGACATTGTCTGGCAGGAGCCGGTCGGCGTGACCGACATCCTGCCGGCGGTCCGCCAGCGGACGGGCCGGCCAGGGCGCGCCGGAGCCATCGTCACCGGCGGCGGCCTGCTGTTCATCGCGGCGACGGACGACAACCGCTTCCGCGCCCTCGACGCGCAAACCGGCCACGAGGTCTGGCTGGACCAACTGCCAGGCCGCGGCAACGCCATTCCCATGACCTACCGCGTCGGCGAGGGCCAGTACGTGGCGATCGCCGCCACGGATCAGATCGTCACTTACACGTTGCCCTAGCGCCCCGCGGGGATTCAGGCGCCGCTCCGCTATTTCCCGTGCGCGCCCGGCGGCGCCCTGCATGCCCAAATGACCATCGATCAGCGCATCGACAGCCTCATGCGGCCGGTGGCGGACGCGGTGTCGGCGCTGGTCTTCTTCACGGTTCCGCTCTTCGGGGCGCGGATGCCGCTGATCGTCGTCTGGCTGGTCGCCGGCGGGCTGTTCTTCACGTGCTACCTGAGGTTCGTCAACGTGCGCGGATTCGCGGAGGCGGTCCGCATCATCTCCGGGAAGTACGCGCGCGCCGGCGATCCGGGGGAGATTTCGCAGTTCAGCGCGTTGACGACGGCCGTATCCGGCACGGTGGGAATTGGCAATATGGCCGGCGTGGCGGTCGCAATCTCAACCGGCGGACCGGGGGCGATGTTCTGGTTGATGGTTGCCGGGTTCCTCGGCATGGCGTCCAAGTTTGCCGAATGCACGTTGGGCGTACTGTACCGGCGACAGAATCCGGACGGGTCGGTGTCCGGCGGGCCGATGCACTATCTCGAGCGGGGGCTGGAAGAGCGGGGCTGGCCCGCGCTGGGGCGCAGGCTCGGCGTCTTCTATGCTGTGGCCCTCGTGTTCGGCTGTCTCGGCATCGGAAACATGTTCCAGTCGAACCAGGCAACCGCGATCTTCATCGACCTCACGGGTGCGGACACGAGCCTGTTTGCAGGACAGGGCTGGATGATAGGACTCGTGCTGGCCGGCGCCGTGGCGCTGGTGATTCTCGGGGGCATCCAGTCGATCGCACGTACGACGGTTCGGCTCGTACCGGGGATGGCGTTGCTGTATCTGACACTGGCCGGACTAGTCATTGGTCTGAACGCCGACCGGGTGCCCGGCGCAATCGCCGCGATCTGGCACGGGGCCTTCACTCCCGCCGGCGCGGCCGGAGGTGCGATTGGCGCGTTGGTCATCGGATTCCGCCGCGCCGTGTTCTCCAACGAGGCGGGCCTGGGTAGCGCGGCCATCGCTCACGCCACGGCCCGCACGCCGCAGCCGGCGAGTGAGGGCCTCGTGGGCCTGCTTGAACCGTTCATCGATACCGTGGTCATCTGCACGGCAACCGCGCTCGTGATCACGACTACGGTCTACGACTCCGCGCTCGCCACCGGCAACGTCAGCGGCATCGAATTGACCATCCGGGCCTTCGCGTCCACGCTTCCGTGGTCGCCGGTTCCGCTGGCCATCGCCGCCATACTGTTTGCTTTCTCGACGATGATTGCCTGGGCCTACTACGGCCTCAAGGCATTCACGTATCTGGCGGGCGAGGGTCGTTGGCAGGATCTCGGTTTCAAGTTTGCCTTCTGCCTGTTTGTCGTCGTCGGCGCCAGCATCGATCTCGGCGCGCTGATCGATCTGTCGGACGCGCTCGTCTTCGTCGTTGCCATCCCCAATCTGATTGGCCTGTACCTGATGGCGCCGGTCGTCAGGCGGGAGCTGGAACGCTATCGCGCTCCCCTTCGCCCGCGCCCGTTCGACATGGGCAAGGGAGGGGCATCGACGCGCGCCTGACCGGATCACGGCGTCCTCCGTACCAAAGTGCGATACTGGAGAGCCATGCGTATCGCCACGTGGAACGTCAACGGGCTGCGGGCGCGCATGGACTTCATTGCACACTGGCTCAAGAGTCGCGAGCCCGATGTCGTGGGCCTGCAGGAAGTCAAGGTGACGGAGGGGGAGTTCCCCTACGACGAATTCCGGGCTCTTGGCTATCACGCCCTCGTCCACGGCGAAAAGGGCTGGAACGGTGTCGCCGTACTGAGTCGCACGCCGGCGCAGACAGAGACACGCGGGTTGCCGGGGCGCGAGGACGACGGAGCGCGCCTCCTCCGGGCGCGGGTGGCGGGCCTTGATTTTGCTACCGTCTACTGCCCGAACGGCAAGACGCTCGACCATCCCGACTTCCTCGTGAAGCTCGACTGGTTCGAAGCGCTCCGAGACTATCTCTCCGGCGTCAACCGGGATGCCGCGTTCGTCATCGGCGGGGACTTCAATATCGTGCCCGAAGCGCTGGACTGCTGGGAGGGCGCCGCCGCCGACGGTTCGCTCTTCTGCACCACCGAGGAGCGATCCCGGTACCGGGCCCTCCTCGGTCTGGGCTTGACGGACCTCTTCCGCCACCTGTATCCGGAGGAGCAGAAGTTCTCCTGGTGGGACTACCGGGGCGGGGCGTTTCATCGCGGCCTGGGGTTGCGCATCGACCTGCTCCTGGGTACCCGTACTGTCCTTCCGAACCTACGTCGCGTGGAGATCGATCGCGAGTATCGAAAAAAGAAGGATGGCAACACCGCGTCCGATCACGCGCCCGTGTTCGCGGACCTGGTTTGACGGACCTGGCCCGGATGGAGGCGATCGGCGCCAGATGGAGGGTGACGAATCATGCGAGTAGCGGAGGAACGGGACGGCGACGTGTTGGTCCTGTTGCCCATCGGACGGGTGGACAGCGCGAATGCACACTTGTTCGAGGCATTCGTGATGCAGCGCATCCGTGATGGCGAAGGGCATCTGGTCGTAGATTTCAGCCGCCTCGATTTCATCAGCAGCTCGGGACTCCGGGTTCTCCTGCTTGCCGCCAAAGCCCTGGAGGCTGACAACCAGACATTCGTGCTCTGCGCCATGAGCAGTCATATCCGGGAAATTTTCCAAATAAACGGCTTCGACCGGATCCTTCAGATGGAGGAGTCGCGCGCATCGGCTATCGTCGCGTCGGCCTGAGAGTCGCACGCCCCAACCGCTATTCTGGCCGGTTCAGGAGCGCGAGGCAGGTGCGGGCGAGTGGCTTGCGGTGGCCCTTCTCGGTGAGTACCCCGAAGAACTGGTTCTCGGTCTCGACGAATCCATCGCCGAGCGGGACCAGAGAGCCGCTCTTGATGGAGCGCCTTATCTGATGCCGCCAACCCAGCGCGATGCCAAGTCCGGCGGCGGCGGCTTCCAACACGTAGGTGTAGCAATCGAATTCGGTGCGCGCCGGTGTCCCGTCCGGGCTTCCGACGACTGCGAACCAGTCCTCCCAGGTCGCCCAGCCCTCGTTGGGTCCCGTCAGGTCGAGCAGCGTCAGCCCGCTCCAGCCGGCAACGGACCCGGCGAGGACTTGCGCGTGGATGGCGGCGTAGGTGGGTGAGCAGACGGGTCTGATTGCCTCCCTGATCACCACCGCCTCGTCCTCGGAGTCGACGTCCGCCGCATTCCAGGTCAGCAGGATGTCGACAGAAGGGTCGAACGACAGTCTCTGAACGGAAGGATGGTACGTGAGGATGCGGATTCGCACATCCCTGCCGAGCAGCCGCCTGAGCGTGTGGTAGTGCGGCATGATGAAGCAGTGGGACGCATCGTGCGAGCAGCTGATGACGACCTCTTCGGTTCGGGACAGCTCGGTCGCCTCGGCCGCGGCCTCGTGAATGGCTGCGAGACCGGCTGCCACGCCATTGTGGAAGCGCTTTCCAGCATCGGTCAGGGTCGCCCCGGCGCGGGAGCGTTCAAACAGGCGCACCGACAGCCAGGTCTCCAGCTTGGCGATCTGACGGCTGACGGCGGCCTGCGAGGTGCCCAGTTCGCGCGCCGCCAATGTGAAGCTGGCGTGACGCGCTGCACTATCGAAGGCCATCAGCGCGCTTGCGGGAGGAATCTGGAAGGGGCGGCCCGTCTTCATGCCGCCGGACAGGATAGCATATCAATATGGAATGTACTGGGTGCCGTGCCGCGAGGCAGATCTACGCCAGAAAATCATCTGTATGCCAGAGAATTGCCTGTATGCCTGACGGTCACGTGCCCGGTCTCCCGGCCGGACCTGACCAGCTCTACCATTCGGAATTGATATAGATACATAAGGAAACGCGCGTGGCGCCGGGATTGGTGTTGACCGGCGGTTCCCACGCGTTGCGGGCGACGGAGCGCCGCCGGCAGTCCGTCCAACCCGAGAACGTCGGGTGAACAAGACCACCGGCGGCGCCCCTTCGCGCTGATCTCTATTGGAGCGCTTCAAGCTGCGCGGTCACCTCGTGCGGCAGACGGAGCTCGTTGGTGACCGAGAAGGCGTTGAACTGCCCCGCGAGCGCGCGCGCCAATCGGCGGTCGGCCTCGCTGTTGACGATGCCGGTGAGCGTCACATGCCCGCGATTCACCACGATGTGGATCGACGGATCCGCGCTGGCGGCGTAGGGCCAGAAGTTCGGATTCCCGTAGATCGCACGGGCAATCGCGTACCGCAAATCGTCGTCGAAGTGCGACACCGGGAGCACGGCGATCTCGTTGGTTACCACCGTCACGCCGGCGAGCGCGTCGACGCGCTTCTCGATGGCCTTGGACTTGTGTTCCCCGGTGACGTGGCCGGTGAGCACCACGTGCCCCTCGTCGGGGATTTCCACGTTTATGTTGTCGAACACCGTGAAGAGCGAGTACCGGAGTACCTGCTCCTGAACGCGTTGGAACAGATCGTACTTCGGCCCGTCGGCGGCGGCCGGTGTCACTGACAGTGCTATCACCGCGAGTGCCAGCAGCGAGAGAGCGATTCGTCGAGCATTCAACAGAGTGTCCATCGTGAGTGTCCTTTCTGCGCGTGCGTCTCGTCGGACTTGTTGGTTTCACGCGCTACCTTGAGTCTTAAGCAAGAATCGTGCCAGGCACTCGGACGCCGAAAAACAGCGGCGCTTCGCGGCGGCCGACGCGCGAGCCGTCTCCCCGAGAGGCACGAATTGACCACCGGGGAGGTCGGTCCGGTGGCTGGAAACCAGCCGGTGTCCGCAACGGGAGAAGCGTCTACAATGGACGAGTCCGTATGGAGCGGAATCCTGCCGACAGGAGGCGTGAGATGAGGCGTCTGAACAAGAGTCTGTTGCCGTCGGCGGCGGTCGCGGCGGTCCTCGCGGCGCTTGGCGTCGCGTCCCTGGCCGCGCAGGAAACGCCACGCACGCCGTGGGGCGACCCCGACCTGCAGGGAGTCTGGACGAACCGGACCACGACGCCGCTCGAGCGGCCCGACGATTACGAGGGGCAGGAGCTGCTCTCCGCGGAGCAGCGCGCCGATCTCGACGCGGAGGCCGAGGCGAACCGCGACAGCCCGCCTCCGCCCGGACAGACCGGGTCCTACAACAGCTTCTGGTTCGACCGCGGCCTGCGCAACGACCGGACGTCGCTCATCGTCGATCCGCCCAGCGGCAGGTATCCCGCGAAGACGGACCGCGTGCGCGAAAGCGACGCGGCGTTCGCCGCCATGCGCGACGGCACGGAATTCGAGACCTGGGAAGACCTGAACCTCTACGATCGCTGCATCACACGTGGCATGCCCGGCGCCATGGTGCCCGGCTTCTACAACCACAACTATCAGATTCTGCAGACGCCCGACCACGTCGTCATCCTCGTGGAGATGATCCACGACGCGCGGATCATCCCGCTGGACGGCCGCGCGCATCTGTCCTCGCAGCTCGGCCAGTGGTTGGGTGACTCGCGCGCGCACTGGGAGGGCGATACGCTCGTCGTCGAGACGAGCAACCTGACATCAAGGGGCGATCAGCGCGTGCGGAACCTCGTGCATGCGGCAAGCGCGGAGGCCCAGGTCGTCGAGCGGTTCACGCGCGTCGCGGCCGACCGGATCGAGTACAGCTTCACGCTGAGCGATCCGGCCAGCTACGAGCGCCCGTGGACGGCGGAGATTCCCATGGTGCCGCTCGGCGGCGACCTCTTCGAGTACGCCTGTCACGAAGGGAACTACGGACTGCCGAACATTCTGGCCGGCGCGCGCGCCGCTGAACTGGAGCAGGCGGCCGGTTCCCGCTGACCCAACCGCCCTGCCGCGACCGGCTCGCGCGCAGATGGTGACGTTGTGATGCGTCGCCTCCCGTCCTAGCTTCGGGACGTTCCGGTCAGGGCGGAGCGCGCGGCGGACACGGCTGCAAGCGCTGCCGCCATCACCACGCAAGCCGAAGCGCTCGACCACGCGTACACCCCTCGC
>CAZJYU010000049.1:0-15977 GCA_964550305.1 uncultured Vicinamibacteraceae bacterium
CGAGGGTGCTGCCGACCATGTGGTCGATCCACGACATCCACTGCCGCTCGGTGCCCGGCCGCGTGGGAAAGAAGTTCTCGCCGTGGCACGCCATGCAGACCTGCTCGGCAACCTCCTTGCCCGGCCCCGGCGGGTAGATCTCGTCGTAGCTCGCATACTCGTACGAGCCCGACGTTCCCCGCTCCATCGCGGTCCGGCCGGCCGGGATGACCAGCGGCGGCGCGTCGCCCGAGAGCTCGCCCAGCGTGAGATCGGCCACCGCCGCGTCGCCCGCGCTCACCGTCACCATCTGGACGTCCGACTCGAGGTGCTTGGTGCTCGCGCTCACCTCGTAGGTGCCGGGAAACAGGGCGACGGCGCGGTAGCGCCCCCCGTTCGTGTACACCATGTACACCATCCCCCGGTCGACGTTGCGGACGTAGACCTGCGCCGCCGTGAACGGCTCCGACGCGGTCACCGTACCCGACAGGGTGGCCGTTCCCGGCACCTCCGCCTGCAGGCTGGTCCCGGCCAGCATCAGGACCGCCGCGCACGTCAGGACCGCCGCGCACGTCGTCACGGCAAAGTACCGCGCCCGGTTTCGCCTTGCGCCACGCGTGACTGAAAGCACCATCACTTGCTCCTTCACTTGCTGCCGGAACGCCCGACCGACTGTACCGTGTCGAGGATGCGGCCCGAGGCGGGGCAAGTCAAGCCGTTAGCGTCGTCGCGATATCCTTTGCGGCGCCGGCACGCGCCATGAATAACGTGTGGACACGTTGGGTGCAGGCGCCACAGGGCGTCTGGCTGCGCAGGGCCATCTTCCAGGTGCACCTGTGGACCGGCGTCGGCCTGGGCGTCTACATCTTCGTGATCTCCCTGACGGGAAGCGTGCTGGTCTACCGGAACGAGCTGTACGCCGCCTTCTCGCCGCAGCCCGTCATCGTGGACAACCCCGGCGCGTCGGCGTCAATGAGCGAGAACGCCCTCGAACGCGTCGCCGAGCAGGCCTATCCCGGCTACGACGTCCAGGAGGTGCGCGCGGGCTCCACCCCGAACCACGCGGTCGAGATTGCCCTGACACGCGACGGCGACCGGATACGACGCCTGTTCGACCCGTTCACCGGCGAGGATCTCGGCGACCCGCTGCCGCTGGGTTACCGCGCATCGGCCTGGATGCTCGACCTGCACGACAACCTCCTGGCGGGACGGACGGGCCGGCGGGTGAACGGCATCGGCGCGCTCTTCCTCCTCGTGCTGTCGCTCACCGGCGCCGTGATCTGGTGGCCCGGCATCCTGCGCTGGCGGCGCAGCCTGACCATCGACCGGCGGGCGGACTGGAAGCGGTTCAACTGGAGCCTGCACAGCATGTTCGGCTTCTGGTGCTGGCCGTTCCTGTTCCTGTGGGCGGTCACGGGAGCCTATCTCTCGTTCCCGGCCGCGTTCATGGCCGTCGTCGACTACCTGGAGCCGTTCGATCCATCGAGCCTGGAAGAGCGCGTCGGCGACCGCGTCATGTACTGGCTCGCCTACCTGCACTTCGGCCGGCTCGGCGGCCGGGGCATCCCCGGCTGCGGTTCGCTATGCGGCGAGACCACCAAGGCGATCTGGGCCCTCGTCGGACTCGTCCCGCCCGCGCTGTTCATCACGGGCGGGTTCATGTGGTGGAACCGCGTGGTGCGGCGGTGGTTGAAGTCCGGGCCTGCCGCGTGACAGCGGCGGCCGGGGCTAGGCCTCGGCGTCGACTCCCTCCCGGGTCTCGGCAATCACGAGATCGACAACCGCCCGCAGCGCTTCTGCGTCGGTGTCGCCCTCCAGCCGGCGGAGCCGAAAATGGTCGAGTTGCCGGTCGGCGCTGCTGCCCTCCCGAATGATGGCAGGGACGTGGCGAAGCTCCTGCTCGCAGCCGAGCTCGCGGGCATCCTCCGCCACCTCCTCCACCAGCCGCGCGGCATAGTCTTCGATGTCCACCTTGCCTTCGCCGCCGTACATGTCGCCAAGGAACGCCAGCACGCCGTAGCGCTGGGCGAGCCAGCGGTTCTCGGCGATGATCTCGGTCGGCGGATCCTCGGGCAGCAGACCCGCACCGTCGAGGCGCATCAGGCGCCGGACCAGCGCGGCGTAGAGCGCCACGATGCCCGCCATGTCGTCGAGACGCGGGCAAATGTCGCAGATCCGTATCTCCACCGTCGGAAAGTGCTGCGACGGGCGGATGTCCCACCACAGTTCGCTGCCGCTCCGGATGAACTTCATGCGCTGGTAGGCCGCCAGAAGACGGTCGTACTCGGCCCACGACGACAGCGGGCGCGGCAGGCTCGTGCGGGGCAACGCTCCCATGATGCTCAATCGGTAGGACTTGAAGCCGGTCTCGCGCCCCCCATGAAACGGTGACGACGTCGACAGGGCATGGAACAGCGGCAGGTACGGGCGCATCGCCGTCATTACCCGGATCCGCGAGTCGGGATCGCCGAAGCCGGCGTGGATGTGCATGCCGCCGATGAGTTGCCGCCGCACGCTTTCCTGAAAGGTGACGGCGAATCGCTCGTAGCGCTCCTTCGGAGTGATCAGTTGGGACTTCCATTCCGCAAACGGATGCGTCGACGCCGCCAGTACCGCCAGGCCGTGCTGCCCGGCGGCCTCGATCACGACACGACGGGTCTCCCGCACCGCCCCGCACACCTCCGCCACTGAGCCGCACACCCGGGTGCTGGTCTCGATCTGCGTCCGCAACACTTCGTGCGCGACCGTGTGCGGGCCGCGGTTGCGTTGGCAGGCTTCGAAGATGCCCGGATCCGGATCGGAATCGAGATCGCGGGTCTCGGGATCGACGAGGAAGAACTCCTCCTCGACGCCGAGCGTGATGTCCAGATCGTGTCCACTCACCGTCATTGCAGCTAGTGAAGGTGTACGCGAGGATCAACCGACGCGCGGGCACCGACGTGACGCACGCCGCGTGACGGAATCTGCCCCAATGGAGCCCCGACGACCGGAAGCGGTCGTCGTCAGCCTCCTTGATCCGAGTACTCCTCGTCGGCGCATGCCGGACACGCGCCAGCCTGGCAGATACGGGCGCTCTGCACCAGAGCTCCCGCGAGGATGAGGCAGCCGGCGGCCGATGTCAGGGTCTCGGGCAGGGGCCCCAGCCAACCGGCGAGGGAGGCCGCCCAGAGCGCAGCTCCCCCGACAAAGGTGACGACCACGGCCGCGTTCCTGCGAGCTGGACCCAGGGCGAGCAGGCTCACACCGAGAAAGACGGTCGCGACCCACATGCCACGCTCGACGCCTTCGGAGAGCGCGAGCGCGGGCGCCACCACGACGAGGACCGGTGTGAGCGCGCAGTGCACGCCACACCAGGTCGCAGCGCACGCCGTTAGGCGCGATCCGGAAGCCAGATACGTACTCGACGGAACAGTCGCGAGATAGTCCTTCATGACGAGGCGTCGACGGGAGGAACGCCAGGAGGACAAGTGTAGCAGGCGGCTATGCCACCCTGGCAAGTCGCGGCCCTTGCGGCCCCGGGGCGACCTCTACTAGAGTGGAAAACGATGGTTCAGAGAGGACGCGCGCACACGGGGCTTGCACGGCGCAGCCGTGGCTGGCGCGCATGGATCGTCGTCCTGGTGATGGCGGTGGCCGGCGCCGCCGCCGCCGAGGTCTTTTGTCACGAGGAGCACGCAGCGGATCAGCATTGTGCGGTCTGCCAGCTCCGACACCAGCCTGCCGCCGAACTCTCCGGCTCGTTGCAGATAGGACTCGCCGATGTTGCGGAGCCACTTGAGCAGGCTCCCGACGGCGAATGGACCGCGTCCGGTCATTCCCATCGCCTCCCCGCCCGCGGCCCGCCCGCCTAGTTCCCGTCGCGCGCTGCGTTTCGTCCAGCGTCCGTCGGCTGCGCACTCCGCAGTGTCGTGTCTTGCGCCCGCCCAGGGTGATGTCTCCTGGCGCGGCGCCTGACGCGTTTCCGGCTGCCCTGCACGACGGACACGGGCACAGGGTCACGAAGAATGGAACTCGGGAAGGGGAATCTGATGTACCGATTGACAGCAATGTACCGATTGACAACACGTGTTCTCGCAGCGGCGTCGATGGCCGTCCTTGCGGCGGCGCCCGTCCTGGCCCAGGAGACCGGGACGGTGCGCGGCACCGTGATGCTGCAGGAAAACGGAGGTTCCATTGGCGGCGCGGTCGTCCTCGTTGTGGGCTCGGGCAAGTTCGGGTTGACCGACGAACAGGGAGGGTTCGTGATCGACGGCGTGCCGCCCGGCTCCTACGAGGTCCTCGCGCAACGCGAGCACCTGACCGCGGGACGGCAGACGGTGAATGTCCATCCCGATCAGGCCGCGACGGTGGACTTCGTACTCGGACTCTCGCCCGTTCACGAGGACGTGACGGTGACCGCCTCGGTGGGTGGAACCGAGACAGCGTTCGAGACGTTCAACGCGGTCACCACCGTGGACTCGTTCGACATCGCGAGAGAGTCGGCCGCCGATCTCGGAGACGCCCTTCGGCACGAACCGGGCATTGCGATCCGCAGCTTCGGGCCCGGAGCGAACCGGCCGATCATCCGCGGCTTCGACGGTGACCGGGTGCTGATCCTGGAGGACGGCGTCCGCACCGGAGACCTGTCGAGCGAGTCCGGCGACCACGGCGTCGCGGTCGACCCCAACAGCGCGGAACGCATCGAGATCGTGCGCGGGCCGGCGACGCTGCTGTATGGCTCGAACGCGGTCGGCGGGCTCGTCAACGTGATCACACCCCAGGAGAGCTACCGCGAGTCGCTGATCGAGGGCACCCGGGCGCAGTTGAGCGTCGACCTGGGGAGCGCGAACGCGCAGGCAGGCACGAACGCCAGCCTGCAGCACGCGCGGAACGGCCTGCACTACTGGGCCGGCGGCGGCATGCGGCGGACGGGCGACTACGCCACGCCCGTGGGGACGGTCGAGAACTCCGCTACCGAGTCGAGCAGCGCGCGGGCCGGGCTGGGTTGGTCGGGCGACCGGCTCTTCGCAAGCGCCGGCGTCACGTTGAACGATGGCCGCTACGGAGTGCCGTTCGCCGGCGAGTTCCATGGACACCACGGAGTCGAGTCCGAGGAGCACCACGAAGACGAGTCCGGCGGGCACGAGGACGACCACCATGGCGAGACGGCGATCGCACTCGACTGGCAGCGTCGCGCCGGGCGTGTCGACCTCGGTCTGCAGGGCCTCGGCAACCCCGTCATCGAGGGAGCACGCCTCAGCCTCAACGTCGTGGATTGGAACCATGACGAACTGGAGAGAGAGGGCGGGCTGGAGCGCGTCGGCACGCGCTACGAAAACCGCGTCTACATCCTGCGCGCCGATGTGGACCAGCAGCAGACGTCGCTTCTATCGGGGAGGTTCGGCATGTGGACGCAGGTACGGGACTTCCAGGCAGCGGGCGTGGAGGCGCTGGCGCCACGGACCGACCTGACCTCCTTCGCGGCGTTCGCCTACGAAGAGCTGAGCCTGGGGCGCGTGCGCGTGCAGTTCGGCGGTCGGATCGACCGTGACAACTACCAGGTGGCGGAGCGTACCGGCGAACATGCGCACGATGCGCACGACGAACACGACGCGCACGACGCACACGACCACGAGATGCACGACGACCACGATGACCACGATGACCACGACGACCACGATGACCACGGTCATGGAGAGATCGAGGCGCCCCCCGTGCGCGACCGCGGCTTCGCGGGCGCATCCGCGTCGATCGGACTCCATGCGGACCTCGGCGCCGGCAACGCCCTGGTGGCCAATCTGACGCGCTCGCACCGCGCCCCGGCCATCGAGGAGCTCTACAACTTCGGTCCTCACGTCGGCACGCTCTCCTTCGACATCGGCAACCCGGACCTTGGCGCCGAGTCCACCCTCGGGCTGGACTTGAGCCTGCGGCACCGGGGCGACCGCGTCCGCGGCGACCTGAACTTCTTCGTGTACGACATCGACAACTTCATCTTCGGTGACCATACCGGGGAGGTGGCCGACAACCTGCCGGTGTTCAACATCCTGCAGGGCGACAGCCGCTTCAGAGGTTTCGACGCACGGAGCAGCGTCCGGCTCGCGGGACTGACCTGGTTGACGCTCGGCCTCGGGTACGTCGACGCGCGTCTGACGACGACCGACGAGGCGCTGCCGCGCATTCCGCCCCTGCGAGGTACGGTGGAGCTCGACATCCCCTACGGCGGGTTCACGCTGAGCCCGCAGGTGGAGTTCGCAGGGCGGCAGGCCGACGTGTTCCGGGGCGAGACGGAGACCGAAGGCTATTCCGTGGTCAACCTGCGGGCGTCGTACGTCTGGCCGCGGCAGCACACGGCGCACATCCTGTCGTTCACGAGCTACAACCTGACAAACGCGCTCTATCGCAACCACACGTCGTTCATCAAGGATCGAGCACCCGAGATGGGCCGTGGGCTCCGGTTGAACTACGCGGTGCGGTTCCACTAGATCTCGCGCGGCGGCCCCGGTCCGGCGGGATGCTCGGCGCGACGGCCGATCTAGACTGAGGTGCGGACTACAGTGGAGGTACCATGCACTGTCTGCGCAACCTCATCGTCATTGCCGGCCTCGCGGCTGCCGCGGGCCTGATCGCCGCCGGTTGGCCCGCCGTCGCCCCCGTGGCCGCCGCCCAGGCGGAGCCCGAGATCATCGTCCGGGGCGGCAACGTCTTCATCGAGGGGAGCCTGCGGGTGGCCGACATCCGCATCGTCGGCGAGACGATCACGGAGATCGGGACCGGACTCGCGGCGCGCGACGCGGACACGCAGGAGATTGACGCGAGCGGCCTGCAGGTGCTGCCGGGCGGCATCGATCCCCATGTGCACCTCGGCGGCACCCTGGTGGACGATTACACGTCCGGCTCGGCCGCGGCGCTCGCCGGCGGCATCACCACCATCTCCAACTTCGGCGGCGTCGCCGAGGGAGAGGCGCCGGCCGAGACGCTGGCGCGCGCGACGCCCGACATCCAGGCCCAGGCCGTCGCGGACGTCATCTACCACCCCATCGTCTCGGATCCGGCCAGCGCCACAGCGGAATCGCTGGCGGCCCTCGCCGAGACGGGCCAGACCACCATCAAGGTCTTCATGTCGCGGCCGAGCTTCGACGCCAACGCGCCCGGCTTTGTCACCACCATGCACGCGGCGCGCGAGACCGGCGTGCTGATGATGATGCACTGCGAGGATGCCGCCATCGTGCAGGTCACCGGGGAGCGGATGCTCGCGGAGGGACGCGGCTCGCTCCGCTACTTCGGCGACGCCCGGCCGGTGGCGGCGGAAGAGGCCGCGACGCTGCGCGCGGTGGCGATGGCGGAGGCGACCGGCGCTCCCGTCTACATCGTGCACCTGTCGTCCGAGCGCGCCCTGCGCGTCGCGGAGGCGGCACAGCAGCGCGGCCTGCCCGTCTACGTCGAGACCCGCCCCATCTACCTGCACCTCACCCGCGAACGTTTCGAGGGCCCGACGCCGGAGCTGTACATCGGCCAGCCGCCGCTGCGCGAGCAGAGCGACGTCGACGCCCTCTGGGACGGCATCGCCGGCGGCACGGTCCACGTCGTGGCTACCGACCACGTCTCCTACACGCGCGAGGAAAAGCTCGATCCGTCGCAGGACGTCGTCCGGCACCGGGCCGGCATGAGCAACCTGCAGGTGATGCTGCCGATGCTCTACAGCGACGGCGTGGGCGCGGGGCGCATCTCGCTCGAGCGCTTCGTGGAGGTCACCTCGTCCAACCCCGCCCGCCTGTTCGGGCTCTATCCGCGCAAAGGGACGATCGCCGTCGGCTCCGACGCCGACCTCGTCGTGTGGGATCCCGACGAAACGCGTACCATCCGCGACGAGGACATGCTCTCGAACAGCGGCTACTCCGTCCACGCCGGCCGCGAGGTGACGGGCTGGCCGCAGCTCACGATGCGGCGCGGCGAGATCGTCTATCGCGACGGCGAGGTCGTGGGCGCCGCGGGCAGCGGCGAGCTGGCGCGGCGCGAGCCGTGGCGGGAACCCCCGCTATGAGCGCCCGGCGCCGCCCCGCGGACCGCGCGCAACCCACCCGCGAGTGGATCGGCGGACGCCTGCCGACTCCCTTCTACGTTACCGACCGCGAGGAACCCTACCGCCCGGACATGGTGATCTGGATGGAACTTCCGGAGGGTTTCATCGTCAGTCAGGCGGTCGTCAATCCGGACGACGGGGACGGCGCGGTCGCCCGAGCGTTACGCAGCGCCATGACCCAACCCGCCATCGGTGCGCCGCGGCGGCCGGCCGCCATACGCGTCTCCGACGCCGCCACGGCCGTCGAGGTGCGCGCGGAGGTCGGCCCTGCGATACCGGTCACGGTCGCGCCGACGCCGGAGCTCGTTGCGTTGCTGCAACACATGATCGAGACGCTCCCGCCCGACGACGAAGACGACGCCAGCTACTTCGCGGGCGGACACGTATCCGCCGCGGCGGTCAGGAAGCTGTTCGTGGCCAGCCGCGCGCTGTTTGCCGTGAAGCCCTGGGCCGTCGCTGACGACACGCAGGTGATCCGGATGGACATCCCGGCGCTCGATATCGAAGGCGCGTGCGTCTCGATCGTCGGACAGCTCGGCGAAAGTCTCGGCGTGCTGATCTTCCCGTCCGTCGACGATTTCGAAGCCTTCCTCGACGCTGCGGACACCGGCAAGCTCCAACGCGGCGTCATCCCGGGGTGCAACGGCTGGCTGGGATTGAACTTCGAATCGGCCACCGACCTGCCGCCGTCCATGCGACGCGAAGCGATGGAGCACGGATGGCCGGTGGCAAGCCCGGACGCCTACCCCGTGGTGGATCGCCGCGATCCCGACCTCGTGCCGCGGCCGGCGGTCGAGCGGGACCTCCAGCTCGCCACCGCCTGCGCGACGGCTTTGGCCGGCTTCTTCGCCAGGCACGCGGAAATGTTGCAGTCGGACCGGCCCGCGCGGGTTTCCGAGTCGTACTTCGACGACGGCCGCGAGGTCAGGCTCACGGCTCCCCACGACGCACTCCACGACGGACTCGCGGACAGCGATCTGCCGGACGACGCGGCGGAATCGACGCTCGACGCGCTCGCGCCGGCAGAACCGTTCCGGCCCCGGGCCAGCCGCAACGCGCCGTGCCCGTGCGGCAGCGGACGCAAGTACAAGAAGTGCCACCTCGCGGCGGACGAGGCCGAGCACGCCACACGGCAATCCACCGCCTCGACGCACGCGATGGACCAGCGCCTCGTCACCCGGCTCTCCGGTTTCGCCCTGCGGGAGTACGGCCAGGCGTGGGAAGCCTTCGAAAGCGTCTTCACCGACGTCGACGAGTCGATAGGGCTCGCGGCGCCCTGGTCAGTGTACGGCTTCGAGGTGGATAGGCGGACCGTCGCCGACGCCTACCTCGAGCGCCACCGGCGCCGCTGCTCCCGGGACGAGCAGCGCTGGCTCGACGCCCAGCGCGTTGCGTGGCTCTCGGTATGGGAGGTGGAGGATGTCGAGCCCGGCGAGGCGGTGACGCTGCGCGACCTGCTGTCCGACGAACGGCGCACCGTCCGCGAAGCGCGCGGCTCGACGACGCTGGTGCCGCGTGATGCCCTGCTCGGCCGCATCGTCGACTACGACGGCGTGTCGCTGCTCTGCGGCGCGCACCCGCGGCCGTTGCCTCCCTTCTACACGGCCGAGGTGATCCGGCGGGCGCGCAACCGGCTGCGGCGCAAGCGGGCCGTCCCGGTGGACCGTCTCCGTGACGCGACCTTCGTCCGCCTCCTGATCCGCTACTGGGAAGATGCCGTCCACGTCCTCGACGTGCACAGTGCGGAGCCGCCGCGCCTGCAAAACACGGACGGCGATCCCCTGCTCCTCACGGTCGACCACTTCGAGTTCGCGCCGAACGACCGGCGGGCCGTCGCTGCCCGCATCGGGAAACTCGATGGTGCGGACCGCGAGCCGGGCGGCGGCGGCGCCACCGCCTACGCGTTCCTGCGGCCCGACGATCCGGCGCAGCCGGACGGCCAGCAGACGCTGATCGGCCGGGTAGAGATGAGTCGCGCCGGACTTCGGATCGAGACCAACTCGCTGGCGCGGGCCGACGCGTTGCGCGACCGCATCGAGGACGCCTGCGGCTCGCGCATCCGGCACCGGGCGCGCGAGCACTCGGACCCGCTCGCGCTCGCCAGGACGTCCGCGCCCACCGAGGCTCCGGGGAGCCCGTCACAGCCCGTAGCGGCGCCCGGGCCCGAGGAAGAGCAGATCGTGGCCGAATTCAAGGCGCGCCACTATGCGGACTGGGCCGATCACCCGCTGCCGGCGCTGAACGACCGGACGCCGCGCGAGTGCGCGAAGACCCGGGCCGGGCGGGCCGAGGTGGACCTGCTGCTGAAGGACCTGGAAAACCGGGAGCGCCGCGCCCCGGGCCCGCCGTTCGATTTCTCGGGGATCCGGCGCGAGCTGGGTTTGACGTCGCGCTAGCCGGCCGGGCAGCCGCCCCGCGCCGCGATGGGTTCATCGGGCGCGCAGCACGAAGAAGTCGTAGCCATAGAACTCCCGGAGGCGCGCCAGACGTCGATCTCGCGCTGGCACTGATCCGCCAGCTCCCGCGCTTCCGGCAGGTCGGGGTAACGCTGGCGAAAGCGGCTGACGTTGTTCTGGAGCGGGCGATAGTAGTCGTCCCACCAGGCCGACGCGGGGAGCGGAAAGTGGCCCACTGTTTCGTAGCCGCATCCGTCGATGGCGTCCAGTAGCGTCGCCGCGTCGCGCATGTCGGGATACTCCGCGTTCCAGAACGCCTTGCATGCCTCGGGCGCGTCCCGTCGCCGCCAGCACGCTTCCGTCACGGCCACGTGTCCGCCGGGCGCGAGCAGCCGCCGCCAGTCGCGGAGTCCCGCCTCGAAGCCGACGTTGTAGATGGCGCCTTCGCTCCAGATCACGTCGAAGGAGCCGTCCGCAAAGTCCAGTCGCCGCATGTCCGCGACGCTGGCCGTCACCCGGTGCGCGAGCCCGAGGCGCACCACTTCGCGGTTCAGGAAGTCGATAAACGGCGGATGATTGTCGACGGCGACGATCCGCGCCGCCGAACCCTGCGCCAGCACCAGCGTCTGGGCGCCGGTGCCGCAGCCGATGTCGAGCAGGCGGGTCCGCCGTCCGACTCCCGGAACGAGCGCAAGGGCCCGAAGCGTGCTCGCAGCTTCTCCCGGCCCCTGCCGGGGCAAGCCGCTGAAGAGCTCGAAGAACAGTTCGGTCATTGCGCCCGGGGCGAGTGCATTGGTACATGCTTTCGTTCCCTTTCCAAGGCCCGAAAGCGGGCGTCGCGTCGAAGGGATGGTGGTAGGCTGCGCGGAGAGGGAATGGCGGACGCGAGCGGCGAGCCGAGAGGGGAATCATGAAGACATGGTGGACTGGCGCGGTCGTTGCCGGCGGCGCCGTGGCGGTTGCGCTTGCGATGGCGGGACAGCCTCCGGCGGCGGCGCAGGAATCCCCGGACCCGCCCCTCGTGAGCCAGGAGCAGTTCGACCGCTGGCTCACCGAGCTGTCCAACTGGGGCCGTTTCGGTCCCGACGACGAGCTGGGAATGGCCAACCTGATCACGCCGGAGAAGCGGGCCGAGGCGGCGGGGCTGGTCACCGAGGGGTTCGCGGTGTCGCTGGCGTCGGACGCGCAGGACTACGAGACGGCCGACGTGCCGTGCCCGGTCGAGTGGAGCATGGTCCGGGCCACCCGCACCGGGGCGAGCGACCAGATCGCGTATCCGTGCATCCACGGTCCCGGCACGACGCACCTGGATGCGTTCGCCCACGTCTTCTTCGACGGCAAGATGTGGAACGGCTACGACGTCGACGGGCTGGTCACGATGGAGGACGGCGCCACGAAGAACTCCATCATGGCGGTCAAGGACGGCCTCGTGACGCGCGGCGTCCTCTATGACATCCCGCGCCTGAAGGGCGTGCCATGGCTGGAGCCGGGCACCCGCATTACGGTCGAGGACCTGGAGGCGTGGGAGGAGATGGCCGGCGTCCGCGCCGGCCCCGGCGACGCGTTCTTCATTCGCTGGGGACGCTGGGCCCGCCAGGACGCCCTCGGGCCGTTCGACACCGGGCGCGAGGCGGCGGGCCTCGACAACCACGTGATCCCGTGGCTGAAGGAGCGTGACGTTGCCATCGCCGGCTGGGAAACCCCCGGCTACGTGCCGCAGCCGGAAGGCGACCTGCCGCGCACCGCGCTCCACAACTTCGCGCTGACGATCCTCGGGATCCAGGTGCTCGACCGGGCGGACTTCCAGGATCTCGCGAACGCCGCGGCGGAGCGCAACCGCTGGGAGTTCATGGTCACCATCGCGCCGCTGCGGATTCCGAACGGCACCGGTTCGCCGGTCAATCCGATCGCGATGTTCTGAGCCGGGAGCGCCGCGTCAGGCGAACGCCGTCCCGTTGTTAGCGGCGCCTGAGGGTCAAGACATCGAACCGGAGTGCGCAACGTCCCCAGCCGCCCACTGAAGCTCCAGGTGAAGGTCGCTTATCAGCCGGTCGACGCACTTGCGGTCCCCTTTTGACAGGACCGCCCTCAGATCCGCGAGCGTTCGCACGGTGTCGAAGTCCTTCGTTGGTGCCACATAGACGACAACGGGCCTTTGTCTTCGTAGGAGATTCAGGACGTTGTTGATGGTGCCCTTGCTCTTGCCGTCCCAGAGCATCAGTCCGTATTCCGCGGCATCAGCCATCACGCGATCCTTCATCGAGTAGTAGTCGAAGCCCCTGATCCCAGGTGGAGCGGCGACCTGTCGCGCAGGCCAATGGCCGACGTTGTTCCGGCAGTTCTTCTCCATGCAGTGCACAACGACGTTTCGGTAAGCCCTGTCCGCCAGGTATCCCTGAACCGCCTTGTCTGCGCCGGCGGCGTCGCCGACGAGAATCTGGAACCCTCCATCGATCATCGCGTCGATTCGCCTCTTGACCTCGGCCGGCAGGCGCGAGATTCGTCGTGAACCAGCAACGAAGACGTTGGGTGAAGCCACTACATCACCGGGTTCGAGTCATTACGAGCGCGCGGATCTCAGAGGCTCCCATTTCACCGAGGACCGTCGCCACCCGGTGCAGCGTGCTGCCACTCTCCCAAAGGTCGTCAACAAGCAATACCCGCATGCCCCGTACGGACACAGGTCCCGCTTGAATGGCCGCATTGAGGAGCGCTTGGCGATCCTGCGGCGAAGTTACGTTCTTCATTTGCGGTGTGGGAATTGCCTTGGTCACGGCGGCAGGCTTGAATGAAACGCCGAGGTCGTCCGCCATACCCTCGGCGATGACGACGGCTGGCTGTCTGGTTCGGCTAACGGAGGGCGGCGGTGCGGTCACGCAATCAAGTTGATGGGGCCAGCGCGCTCTCACGAACGCAACGGCTGTCTCGACGATGTCGCCCGCCGATCCGCCCCGGTACTTGAGCCGGTAGACGCGCTCGCCGAGTGCAGTGCGTTCTGTATCGAATCGAGGATTGTCGCGGTCGTCGTATCCGAGGAATACGCTCGAGACTGTGTGGTCGTTCAGGGTGAAGCCCTCCACCCAGGGGCCGTCTATCGGCTGGGGATTCGTTTCGACGGTCGCCATCGTTCGAGTTCGGTCGCGCGAGTCCAATCCCGTGCCAAAGGTTACGGGAGAACTGCACCTGACGCCACGCCGTCGTAGGCGCGCCGCACCTCGTCCGCGATGATGTCGATCCCGCGCTCGGTGCGTCCCCAGTCGTCCGCGTAGCTGATTCGGATGCACTCGCGCTTGTGCGGCCAGTCGTCGTCCTCCAGCCCCGGGAAGAAATAGTGGCCGGAGACGACGATGACGTCGCGCTGCCTGAGCCGTTCATAGAGCGCGATGTTGGTGATGGGCAGGCCCGGCATCCAGAGCCAGAGGAAGAAGGCGCCCTCCGGCGTATGTATGCGCGCCGGATAGCCGCGCAGTCCGTCGCGGAGCCGGTCGAGGGCGCGGGTCGCCCGCCCCGCGTAGTGCGGCCGGATGATGTCGCGCACGAGCGGCAGCACCTCGCCGGCTTCGATCAGCCCGGTGGCGAAGACGGGGCCGAACCGGCCCGGCGACAGGCAGTAGACGGCGGTCGCGGCGGCCAGCGCGTCGATGATCTCCTCGTTGGCGATCACGATGCCGGTGCGCAAGCCGGGCAGTCCGAGCTTCGACAGGCTCATGCAGACCACCGTGTTCTCGTCCCACACTGGCGTCGCCTCGACGAACACGACCCCCGGAAACGGGGCGCCGTAGGCGGTATCCAGAATCAGGGGGACGCCGCGGGCGCGGGCGATGGCGCGGAGCCGTTCGACCTCCGTGTCGGTGATGACGTTCCCGGTCGGGTTGGTGGGACGCGATACGCAGATCGCGCCGAGGTCGCCCGCCTCGTCGAGGCCGTCGAGATCCACCCCGTACTTGAAGAGCTGATCGCCGAGCTCGTGGATGACGGAACGGCGCGCCGTGAACAGCCCGGGGGCCAGGCCGAGGTCGCCGTAGCCGATGTATTCCGGCGCGAGCGGCAGCAGGATGCGGCGCGCCGGCCGGCCGTCGCCCATCGGCCCCGCCAGTATGTTGAACAGCGGCAGGAAGGCGGACTGGCTGCCGTTGGTGAGGGCGATATTGCGCTCCGTGATGTCCCAGCCCTGCTCGTGCCGCAGGAAGCCGGCGAGGGCGCGGGCGAACTCGCGGTCGCCGTCGGGTCCGCCGTAGAGGCCGATGGCCCGCTCGAACGACCCGCCCCGCTCCAGCAGCGCGTGCATCTGGCGCCGGAACACGGCTTCGGCGGCCGGGTTCAGGCTCGGGCTGCCGCCGCCGAGGTTCATGAGGGCGTTGCCGGCTTCCGCGGCGGCCCCGAGGTCTCTCATCAGCGACCGCGTCCCCGTGTCGCCGAGCAGCCGCCGTCCGTACGCCGAAACGTCCATCTCTCCTAACGATAGAACGAACGGAAGCCCCGTGCGGGCGCCCCGCCGGCGCGGTTCCGGCCCCGTGCGGGGCGGGACGAAGTTCGCTACGATTGTCGCGCGCCGTGGCGTCCCAGCCTCTTCCGTATCGCCGCCCGCCGGCCGACGCCCATCCTCCGAATGACGCGCCGGCCTACCGGTCCACCGCGCTGCGCCACCCGGCCCAGCCGCTGGTGGTAATCCCGCAGACGCTGTCCGAGCTGACCGGGCCGGTTTGCGGCCACGGGGCGGTCGGACCGCAGGACGCCGACCTGACCCGCCAGCATCAAGGCGAGCCGCAGGGCGAGCGCATCGTCATCGCCGGCCGGGTGCTGGACGAGGACGCCCGGCCCGTCGCGGACACCCTGGTCGAGGTCTGGCAGGCGAACGCCGCCGGCCGCTACGCCCATGCGCTCGACACGCACGACGCCCCGCTCGATCCCCACTTCAGCGGCGCGGGCCGGGTGCTGACGGACGCCGACGGGGGGTTCCGGTTCACGACGGTCCGGCCCGGCGCGTATCCCTGGGGAAATCACGACAACGCGTGGCGTCCCGCGCACGTGCACTTCTCCGTCTTCGGGCGGAGCTTCCTGACGCGGCTCGTCACCCAGATGTACTTCCCCGGCGACCCCTTGCTGGCCCTCGACCCCATCTTCAACGCGGTGCCCACGGCGCGCGGCCGCGAAGCGCTGGTGGCGGCGTTCGATCTCGAGGCGACGGAGCCGGGGCACGCGCTCGGCTACCGCTTCGACATCGTCCTGCGCGGGCGGGACGCGACCCCGATGGAAGGACCGGCGTGAGCCCCGGCAGGGCGACCGCGCGCCGGAGGGAGACCCAGCCGTAGACCCGGCGCCAGCGCCATGCTCGCCCTCACCCCGTTCCAGACCGTCGGCCCGTTCTTCGCCATCCTCGTCCCCGAACAGGGGCGCCTGTCGCTCGCGGGCGCCGACGTGGCGGGCATGCGCATCATCGTCGACGGCACGGTCCGCGACGGCGCCGGCCAACCGGTGCCCGATGCCCTGATCGAGGTGTGGCAGGCAAACGCGGCGGGCTGCTGGAATCATCCGGACGA
>CAZJYU010000050.1:0-5157 GCA_964550305.1 uncultured Vicinamibacteraceae bacterium
TTGTAGGTGAGCGCCAATATGCTTCCCGGGTTCTCCCGGCGTACGCGGATGAGGTAGGCGATCCGGTGCGCCAGCACCCGCGTCTTGCCCGATCCCGGTCCCGCGAGCACCAACACGTTGGTGCGCTCCCGGTCGTCGGCGACGATCCGCTCCTGGGTCCGGTTGCCGAGGCTCCTGACGATCGCGTCGTAGTGCTCGGGCAGCGTCTCGCGCCGGAGTGCGGTCTCCTTGCCCCTGAACCACTTGCGGACGAACTGGTCCTTCTGGAGCTTGAAGTAGTCGACCGAGAGCCGGAGAGCCAGATGGATGTCGTTGACGCCGAGCCTCGCGTACTCGGTGACCACATGGATCTGCGCGGTCTGCTCGGCGTAGTGCTCCTGGAGCGGGGTGAAGTCCGCGACGGTGAAGGTCCTGCCGTCCCGCGTGACCTTCAGCGTCATCGCTTGACGAAACACGGTCAGGCCGCGGTTGAGGGTGACGACCTCCTGCTCGTGCATCCAGAGAAGCGCGCGGTCGACCAGCGGCTGGGCCTGCTGGTTCTTTAACTCCGACTTCAACACCAAGTCGTCCTTGATCGCCTGTTCGAGCGCGCCGTAAGTCGTCTCGACCAGCAGATCGACGCCGCGAACTCCGTCCGGCACCTTGTCGAGGAGATGGTCCAGGAGCCGGGCCGCGCCGTCCCGGCGAACCCGCGCGATGCGATCGATGCCGGCCCAATTCCGACGCAGCCGGACTCCGACGGTCTCCATGTCGCGGGCGCGGATCTCGATACTGCGTTTGGCATCGGGCTCGTCGCGGCCGTCGGCGGAGATGCTCCGAAGCAGCCGGACCAGCCGTCCGGGTAACGGGTGCTCGATGCCCTTCTCGGAAAGGCGCTGGGCGAGAGGGCGAAGGGCGAGGCGGGTCCAGGCGTCGATCTCGTGGTCGGGCGCCTCCTCGCGAAGCTCCGTAATGAGCGCCTCCTCCAGTTCGCGGGCGAGCGCCAGACGCCGGGATGAGGCGTTCTCGACTCCGGCGTGGACGTAGACGGTGATGCGCATGTCGTTCGACGCAACTCCGATTTCGTCGAGAGTGCTGAACACTCTGCGAAGCTGCGACAGCGAGCATCCGCATTCGTGGATCAACTGGTCGGTGGAAATGCCCGTTTCCGGGTCGGCGTGCGCGAGGGTTTGCACGACCTCCAACATCTGGTCCTGCACGTCCTTGCGGATGTTCCTCCTTGCGCCTTCCCGTTGGATGCGCTGGCGTGCTGCCGCCAGGCTCGGGTCGCGTAGGGATGAGGGAAAAACGGTCGTGTAGTTCTCGTCGCGGCGCGTGAGCTTCGATTCCTCCAGCCACGCGATCGCGGTGCGCACGCGATCGTTGTCGGTGGCGCTGTCCCGGGCGAATTCGCGGTTGTCGTCTTCAAGCAGGATCTCTCCGGCCGTCGCGACGACCGCATCCTCCGTATCCGCGTGGTGGCGGCGCCGGCGCCCATCGAGCCGGCGAAGCGCACGCAGGACCGCCTGGATGTCGCGCCGTTCAAGTCGAGAGCGCGCGGTGAGCGAGAATTGCTGTTCGGGATCTTCAGGTTCGAACAGCAGGAGGCAGTGCGCGAGCGCGCCGTCCCTCCCCGCCCGCCCGGCTTCCTGGAGGTAGCTCTCCAGAGAACCGGGGATCTCGGCATGCACGACGGCGCGAACGTCGGGCTTGTCGATCCCCATGCCGAACGCGTTGGTGGCGACCACGACGTCGATGTCGCCATCGTGGAAACCGCGCTGGACTTCGCGCTTTCGTTCCGGTGAAAGACCGGAGTGAAAGTACTGCGCGGAGAGTCCCCTCTCGCCGAGCGCCTTCGCCGTCTCCTCGGTGCTTCTCTTGGTCGTGCAGTAGACGATGGCGCCGCCCGCGCCCGCTCGCTTGAGTGCGCCCTCGACCGCCCGATGGATGTGTTCGATCCGCTGCGAGGCCGTTGTCGGCACGACACGGAAGTCGAGGTTCCGGCGTTCCGCTCCGCCATCGATGACCTCGAGCCGCGAGTGCAGGATCTGCTCGAAATGCTCCTGAATGTCCTCGACCACCTCCTGCCTGGCGGTTGCGGTCAGGCAGAGAATCGGCGCCGCGTCCTCTGCGTGATGCTCTGCGATGTAGCGGGCGACGTAGCGGTAGTCGGGGCGGAAGTCGTGTCCCCATTTCGAAAGGCAGTGCGCCTCGTCGATGACCCATGCGCCGATCCGGCGTCCCGCGATCGCCGTTCTGAACAACCGGTTGCGAAGCTGCTCGGGGGCGACGAGCACGATGCCGGCGTCGCCCAGACGGATCCGGGCGAGCGCTTCCGCCCTTTCCGGCATCGAGATGAGGCCGTTGATGGTGGTGGCCGAGGTGATTCCCTGGCGCCGCATCGCGGCGACCTGGTCGGCCATCAGCGCCACGAGTGGCGAAATCACCACCGTGAGCGCCGCGGTCGCCTCGTAGCGCATCAGCGCCGGGAGCTGATAGCAGAGCGACTTGCCGGTCCCGGTGGGAAGGACTCCCAGCACATGGGCGCGGGCCAGGTGCTTTTCGACTATGGAGCGCTGCAGGCTCTCGCCGTCTCGACTCTGGGGTTGATCCCTGAAGGCCGGGAAACCGAACCA
This sequence comes from uncultured Vicinamibacteraceae bacterium, assembly GCA_964550305.1. Taxonomy (GTDB): domain Bacteria; phylum Acidobacteriota; class Vicinamibacteria; order Vicinamibacterales; family UBA8438; genus VXRJ01. Next base: position 2,616 of record CAZJYU010000050.1, read on the forward strand.
GCGCTTCAGCGCCTCTTCGGCGTCCAGACGTTCCGAGCACCACGGACAGCGCCGGTCTCCACAGTGCGCATCGCGCAGCCTGATTGCGAGTGCGCCCGGCTGGAACCTCTTCTCGACATAGGGCGGAATGATGGAGTTTCCCCCTGCAGCCGGCAGCCATGCCAACAGATAGGTAAGCGCGAGGGGATCCGCCAGTGCGTCGCGGGCGATGCGGGCCGCCTGGTGCGGGCAGCCTTGTTCGGCGAGAAGGCCCTTGATCGCCGGGATCGAATCCTCGACGAGCGCCGTCCTGAAGCTGTCGCGGATCAGTTGAAAGAAGTGGTCGAAGGCGTGCCCCTTGACGCCGGCGGCGAGCAGTGCGTGCCAGGCCGCCAGTAGATCGGCGTCCATCGGCTTCAGTTGGTCCGCGATATCAGCGAGCAGCTCGAGTGTCAGTTCGGCATCCAGGAGGGGATCATTTATCTGCACCCTCGCCAGCGCGGGATCCTGATACGGCTTGACGAGGCGGTGGTAGGGGTTCTCCGGGTAGGCGAGGGGGCTCAGGTAGAGCGTGTCGATGGCCGGAAGGTGGAGCAGATCCAGGTCAGGCGCGTGCCGCGAAAGGAGTTCGAGGTCGTGCTCGATGATGTTGTGTCCGACGAGATGCGCTGCTCCGGCGGCGAATTCGTCGAGTGCGGCGAGGGCGGCACGTAATCCGCCCCTCCCCCCGCGCCAGGTGAAGGTGGCCGAACGGTCGGTGCGTATCGCGCCGATCGCGCCGATGTTCCCTTTGCCCTCGAGGTCGAGCGACAGCAGGGCGGTAAGGCGATGCGCCGCCAGACGGCTCCCGGCGCCGTTCTCGTCGCTCCATAGCTCGACTGCTGCTGACGCGGTGCTCGATCCGTCTGGTAGCAAGGTTGGACCCGGATGCCACGCGGTGACCGGCCGCGCTTCCCTCGTTGCTACTCCGGCCGGTGGGGCAGCAACTCCCAGTAGAGGTGCCCGCCGGCCATCACGCCGTCCTCGTTGTTGCTGGGCCGGCCTCCGAGCCGCAGGACGTCGCCGTCGAGCTGATAGAGGCGTACGGCGTCGGTCACCTCGTTGACGGGCCGCGCCCGTCCCTCCTGGTGGTGGACGACGTACTGCGGATCCGCTTCCTCGTGCACGGTGAAGGTGCCGAAGTACCCGCCGTAGGTCCGGTAGGCCGCCAGGGATTCCTCCGGCGTGGGCGTGTCGCCGGCGTACGGCATGCGGCCTTCGCGCGCCATCAGGTGGACCAGCATGTGGCCGGTCGGCGTGTAGATGATGTATGAGCCGGCGCGGTCCACGTTCCGCTCCCCGCTCTCGACGGGCACGCCGTCCTGCACCGTGTAGCGGTCGGTGTAGAGGAGCTGACGGAAGCCGACGAAGCGTTGCGCTTCCTCCGACAGCGCCGCGTCGGGCAGCCGCTCCCAGACGACCTGCCGCGTGGCGTCGTGCTTCATTCTGGTGGCGGACGCGGGGGTGAGGATCAGCCGGTCGCCATCGAGGTCGTAGTAGCGCTTCGCGTCCACCTCACCACCAGGGTCGATCTGTCCGATGCGGTGGTGGATCAGGAATCCGCCATCCTCATCTTCCGTGACGGAGAAAGGGCCGTAGTACGCGGTATAGCCCTGGAGCGCCGCGTGCACCTCCTCCGCCGTCGGCTCGCTGGCGTCGGCGAACGGCTCGCGGTCGCGCGGCATGACGTTCACGGCCATGTAGCCGCTGTCGCTGTAGGTGATGTAGCCGAGGGAGTTGAAGTCTTCGGTCGGCACCCAGGCGCCGCTCTCGTCCTTGACGTTACGTCCGACGAGTTGGTACGTGCCGACGATCGGAGCGCGCGCGCTCACGACGGAAGCGTCCTCCATCGCCGCTTCCGGCGCCTCCCCGGCGCAGCCGGCAAGCGCAAAGGGTAGACCGACGAACACCGCGAGGGCGAGGGCGAGTCTCCTTCCGCGCATCGTGTTCCTCCTTCGTTGGGGCAGTCATCATCACTGCCTGCCTATACCATCCTTCAATTCCGTGATCGACGCCAGCTTTTCCGCCACCCTCGTCGCCAACGCGCCGTAGCAGCACTCAGCGGCCCCGAACTCGGCGCTCAACCGAGTTAGTGCTATGGACTTGGTGAGTGGCTTCTGTGGGAGGTCTCGTTCCGCAACCACGAAGAATCTCCATTGATCCGGCCGCCGGTGGTCGGCGATGTCTGCGTCCGTCTCCGGATGCCAGGCAAACACGTACAAGTCCGCCTGACGCTGTAGCTGGGTCTCGACCCAGGCCGCGCCATCCCACCAGCCAGTTGTGGGCTTGATACTGAACACCGGCTTGGTGGCCTTGCCGGGGGTCGCCAGGTGCTCCACGGCGCCCGCCTGCGGCGCATCGTCGACGTTCCACGGATGCAACGCGGCCGATTGCTTGATCTCGATGCGGGCGAGGGTCTTATGGTTCTCAAGGTCCCAAGACGCCCACGGTCTGGTCAGGCGCCAGGCGGGCTGCCGTTCACTGAGCGCGAGTTCGACCATGCACTCAACGTAGGCTCCGCGCT
>CAZJYU010000050.1:5257-15721 GCA_964550305.1 uncultured Vicinamibacteraceae bacterium
GGCTGCCGTTCACTGAGCGCGAGTTCGACCATGCACTCAACGTAGGCTCCGCGCTCCACGTTGTTGATGAGGCGCTGTTCGTAGACTCGCTCGACCAAGCGGCGGACGGTCAGTTCGTGAAGGACACGCTGACCGGCGAACCGCAAGACTGTGGATGTCTCGTCCATTCCTCCTCCATGCACGTATAGCCCCGGCGCTGCACGGTGGTCGCGCCGCAGCAAAGCTACTCGTCGAAAGTTGTCGGGCGTCTCTTCGAGACGCCCCTCTGCTATGGAAGGGCGAACACGAACAGGTTGTTCCCCGTCCCCGGCTGCAGTTCGGTCGTCAGGCGGAGGTTGTCCCGCGTGCTGAGAGACGAACCGGTGCTGATGGCGACGTACTGGGTGCCGTCCACGGCGTAGGTAACCGGAAAGCCGGTCACCTGCGAGCCGAGGTTGATCTCCCAGAGCACCTCACCCGTCTCGTGGTCGAGGGCACGGAAGCGTCCGTTGCTGTCGCCGCCGAAGATGAGGCCGCCCGCGGTAGCGACGAGTGACGTCGTGCCGGGCCGCTGTTCGTAGAGCCACGTGGTCTCGCCGGTGGAAGCGTCGATAGCGCGCACCGTACCCACCTGATCCGTTCCCGGAGCGTTCACGATCCGCTGCGCAAGGTTGTAGAGACTGCCGTCCGCGGTCGCCAGCATGCGGGCGCAGGCGTTGCGCAGCGGGAAGTACATCATGTTCGTAATCGGGCTGTAGGCCCCTGCTTCCCAATCCTTGCCGCCGGTCACGAACGACGGGCAGATCAACATCTCGTTGTTCTCGCGCGTGAAAATGAGCTCCGGGTTCTCTGTGACGGCGCCCGTGGCACCGTCGATATGCGTGATGACGTTCTGCGCGGTGGTGGGTGTCGCCCACAGAAACTCGCCCGTAGCGCGGTCGAGCGTGTAGACGACACCGGTCTTTCCGGGAATGCCGGTCATCACGCGGTACACCTCGCCCCGCCGCAACCGTGGGTTGATCCACGAGACGTGCTCCGGGTCCGGCGCCATGACGGTATCAACGAGTAGCCGTTCGTAGGGATGGTCGAGGTCCCAGTGGTCGTTCAGGTGTTGGTAGAACCACTCGATCTCGCCGGTGTCGGCGTTCAGGGCGAGCGTCGAGTTGTGGTACAGGTGCGCATTGTCGACGCCACCGATCATGAACTTCGGCGCCGGCGACGTAACCGACGTGCCAATGTAGACGAGGTTCAGTTCCGGGTCGTAGCTCGGCACCATCCACGCGCCGACATGCCTGCGTTCCTCGAACGGGACACCGCCCCAGGTCTCGTCGCCGAACTCGCCCGGGCCGGGGATGAGGCGGCGGCGCCACAGTTCTTCTCCCGTTCCGGCGTCGTGGGCGACGATGACGCACGCGTTCGGGCCTCCCTTCGGCGCGCAGCTTCGGCCGGAGATCACCTTCCCGTCGGCAACGATGGGGCCGGAGCTCTGATTCGCCGGGTTGACGGTGTAGTCCAGCACCATCGTCTCCCACGCCACCTCGCCCGTGCGTGCGTCTATGGCGATCATCCAGTCGTCCGACGTGCTGTCGAACAGGTAGGCGCCGTGGATGGCGATGTTGCGGTTGGTGTCGATCAGGCTGCCGATCAGATAGTCGGCCAGGTCGTCCGGCACGGTGCGGCGATGTTCCCAGATGAGGTCGCCGGTTGTGGCGTCGATGGCCTGGATGATGTCGCGTGGGTTTGGCATGTACATCACGCCGTCGTACACGAGGGGCGTTCCCTGCTGCAGGCCGGGTCCGAGGGGACGGGTCCAGACCATGCGCAGGCCGGTGACATTGCCGCGGTCGATCTGGTCGAGGGGACTGAAGCCCCAACTGTTCAGCGTGCGGCGCCACATCAACCAATCGTCCGGATCGGGGTTCTGGAGCATCGCGTCGCTGACCGGGATGAACTCCGCGTCGCTCTGCTGCGCGCGCATGGGAGTGAACAGGAGCGCGGCAACCGCGAGCGTCGAGCAGAGAACGAACGCCCGCGTCAGGACGGAGGGCCGGTGCTTCATGCCGGCAGCATAGCCGATGTTCGCATCGGTTACCGCGGGGCCGAAGGGCGAACTTGGAAGACGTGGCTACTGTCGTTGGAGCACCTGCATCAGCACCCACTCGGACAGCCGCTCGTCCGGCAGCAGCGCCTGATGAGCCATCCGGTACGTCAATCCTTCGAGCCGCTCCCGGATGCCAACCTCGATACCGCCGTAAGACAGGAGCAGCGGTACGATCAGCGCGGACTTCCCTTCCTGGGTGGCGTCCGCGACCAAGGCTCGCAGCTCCGCGGTCGCTCCGTCCTGAACCGCATCCGACGCATCGTCACGCACCGTGAGGTACTCGATGCGACTGAAGCGCGATTGTTGACGCATCCGCTCAGCCAGAACGCGCATGTTGTCGAGCCAGAGCTGGTTGTCCGCATCCGAGCCCGGACCATGCGCAACCAGTACCACGACTTCCTCTCCCGGCCGCTCACTGATGTCCATGGCACGTGAAAGCAGGATCTCGGAGACCAGGGCGTGATCGTCCAGCGCAGACACGATGGAAATCGGCACGGGTGCTTCAATCGGCGTCGTCCAGTCGCCGTCGGGGGCGCTACCGGACGCCGCGGCGGCCCTGCGAGCGGCCATGCGACCGAAGGCCTCCAGTTGAGGCGGTGCCTCGTCGCGCTGCCCCAGCAGGTACTCGGTGGCCCGCATGACGCTGCTGTGCGACGAGACAAACAGCGGAACCGCGACGATTTCCGCGACGTCCCGTTCTGTCAGGCGATCCACGGCGTCCTGAATCGTGCGCCGATTCGCCATCCCGAACGCCACCGCAACCGGCCGCCTCGAGTCGACCTCCGACGCCAGCTCGAGGACGGCTTCATTCCACTCGCCGCGCCCCCCATGCGCCAGTAACAGAATGCCCTGGGCTTCCACGATGCCCGGGAACAGCAGTGCGGCAGCCAGTGCCAGCAGTATTCGCCTTCGAAGTAGATGCATCATCGTGCCGCCGGTCCGCGATCCCGCGCAGATCTAGCAAGTGAGACTCAGTATCAGGTAAGGCGGATTCTATGCCTGGTAGATCGATTCGTCAAGGAACTGCCGGCCTTCGGTCCGTGTTCCGGGTGGGACGTTTCAAGCCAGGCGCTTACTCGACCGAAGGATGGCGAGCGTGAGGATACCGGCGCCCCAGGCGAACAGCGCCAGCGCCTGGGGCCACAGAACTTCGAGCCCGATGCCCTTGAGGAAGATCCCCCGCAGGATCACCAGGAAGTACCGCACCGGCACCAGGTAGGTCACCGACTGAATTGCCGCCGGCATGTTCTCGATCGGGAAGATGAAGCCCGAGAGGAACACCATCGGCATGAGGAAGAAGAATGCCGCCGTGATCATCGCCTGTTGCTGCGTGTTCGAGATGGTCGACACGAAGAGGCCGATGCCCAGCGTGGTCATCAGGTAGACCAGCGACATCATCAGCAGCAGGCCCAGGGAGCCGCGGAACGGCACCTCGAACCAGAACACCGCGACCGACACCACGAGCAGGACGTTGAGCATGCCGAGCGTGGCGTACGGCAGGAGCTTGCCCGCGATCAGCTCCCATCGCGCGAGCGGGGTCACGTTGAGCTGCTCCAGCGTGCCCAGTTCCCGCTCGCGCACGATGGCCATCGACGACAGGATGGTGGTTACCGCCAGCAGCAGCAGCGCCAGGATTCCGGGAACCATGAAGTCGCGGCTCTCGAGTTCCGGATTGAACCAGACCCGTACGTCGGCGCCTATCCGCGGCTCGGGAGACGCCAGGCCTCGCGCCGCGGCCAGTTCCCGGCCGTAGGTGGCCACCAGATTCCCCGCGTATCCGACCGCAACGTTGGTCGAATTGGCGTCGCTGCCGTCGGCGACCACCTGCACCGTGGCCGTCCGGCCGGTCCGGACGCTCTCGCCGTAGCCGCGCGGGATCGACAGCGCCATCCACGCGCGCCCGTCGTCGAGATACTCCCCGACGCCGGCAATCGACGGCAGGCTGTCGACAACGACGAAGTTGCGCGACGCGTCGAAGCGCGACACCAGCGCGCGGCTGTGGACCGACCGGTCCTGATCCACGACGACGAGCGGCACATCCGCGACGTCCGTCGTGGCGGCGTAGCCGAGCAACGTGAGCTGAATGATCGGGGCGATCAGCACGATGCCGAACAGGCGCGGATCGCTCCGGAGTTCCAGCACTTCCTTGCGCATCAGGTGCAGCAGCCGCATCCGTCCACCGCCCTCCTCATGCCCACTGCCGCTTCAGGCGAAGCGACGCGAGCGCCATGACGGCAATCGCAAACAGGGCCAACGCCAGCAGCTCGGGCCAGTACGCGGCCACGCCGGCCCCCTTGAGAACGATGGCCCTCAGCGCGACCAGAAAGTAACGGGCCGGCACGATGACGGTGACGGCCTGCAGGAACGCCGGCATATTCGAGATCGGGAAGATGAAGCCGGACAGCATCAGCGTCGGCAGCAACGAGCTGAGGAGCCCGATCTGGAAGGCCACCTGCTGGCTCTCGGCAATGGTCGAGACGAACAGTCCCCACGCGAGCGCGCCCACCAGGAAGAGGGAAATCGCCGCCAGCAGCATCACCCACGAGCCGCGCATCGGCAGCCCGAAGAACACCATCGCCAGCGCGAGGATGACGAACGCGGAGGCGAGCGATACGAAGAAGTACGGAATCGTCTTGCCCACTACGTAGCTGCCCGGTCCGATGGGCGACATCCGGATCTGCTCCATCGTGCCCGCCTCCTTCTCGCGCACGATCGACAGCGCCGCCGACACCACCGCCGTCAGCATCGCGATGTAGGCGATCAGGCCGGGGACCAGGAACAGCGCGCTGCGCAGCTCGGGGTTGTACCAGATGCGCGGCTCGACCACGAGCAGCGGCCCGTCCGGCGCGCCCGCACGGGCCTCCACTTCGTAGCGCGCGGAGATCGTGTTCACGATGGACAGGCCGTAGCCGACCACCGTCGTCGCGGTGTTCGCGTTGTCGCCGTTAACGATCAACTGCACGGAGGTGGGCTGTCCGGTGCGGGCGTCCCGATCGAATCCGGCGGGCACCACGAGCACCGCGCGGGCCACGTTCCGATCGATGAGATCGACGATGGCGCGGTTCGAGGTGACGTCGGCCACCAGGTCGAAGTAGCCGGAGTTGACGAACGCCGAGATCACCGCGCGGCTGGCGGGACTGCGGTCGTTGTCGCGGATCGCGATCGGCACGTTGCTGACGTCGAAACTCAATGCGTAGCCGTAAAGCAGCAGGAAGAGCGCGGGGACGAACACCAGGATCAGCAGCGTGCGCCGGTCCCGCCCGATCTGGCGGAACTCCTTGCGCCCCACCGCCAGCGCCGTGCGCATGGGTCTCACGCCGCCTCGCTCCCTTCGGCCACGTCGATGAACACGTCTTCCAACGAGGGCTCCACGACCGTGCAAGCGGTCACGTCCACCCCTGCCGCGCGCAACCAGTCCGCCACGTCGCGGGGGCCGTCGCCCGCCTTCCCCAGCACCGCGTGCACCGCGGTGCCGAACAGGCTGGTCTTCTGCACCGCCGCAATTTCGTCGAGCACGCGCATCGCCTCCACCGGCCGGGCCGCGCGCACTTCGACGATGGCGCGGCCCGCGAAGCGGCCTTTCAGCTCGGGGACCGTGCCCAGCGCCGCCAGCCGTCCGGTCTCGATGATCGCCACGCGGTGGCAATGTTCCGCCTCGTCGAGATGGTGGGTGGTCACGAGCACGGTGACGCCAACCCGGGACAGCTCGTGAATGAGCCGCCAGAACTGGCGGCGCGACAGCGGGTCGACGCCGCCCGTCGGCTCGTCGAGGAAGACAATCGGCGGCTCGTGGAGGATCGCGCACCCGAGGGCCAGGCGCTGGCGCCAGCCGCCGGAGAGCGCGCCGGTCAGGGCATTTTCGCGTCCTTTCAATCCCGCCATCTCCAGCACGAACGCCCGGCGCGCCGCCATTCGCTCGCCGCGCAGGCCATAGATGCCGCCGAAGAAGGCGATGTTCTGGGCCACCGTCAGGTGCTCGTAGAGCGAGAACCTCTGCGACATGTAGCCGATGCGGCGCTTGACGCTCTCGGGATCGGCGCCGACGTCGATGCCGCCGACCCGGGCCGAACCCGACGTCGGCCGGAGGAGCCCGCACAACATGCGGATCGTCGTGCTCTTGCCCGCGCCGTTGCTCCCCAGAAAGCCGAAGACCTCCCCCGGGGGCACCGAGAAACTCAGGTTGTCGACGGCGGTGAACGCGCCGAAGCGGCGCGTCAGCCGGTGCGCGTCGATGCCGGCCAACAGCTCAGCGGCCACGGGCGCGCTCCAGTTCCGCCTCCGAGAGGCGAATGCCGGCCAGGGCCCTGGTGCGGTCGAGCTCCGCCTGCAGCAGCGTCAGCTCGGCGTCAAGCACCTCGGCCTGGATGGCGACGCCCGCCTCGTAGCGCGCGGTGACCACCCGATGCGCCTCACCGGCGGCGGCAATGGCGTCCGAGGCCGCCACCACCGCGGCCCGCCCCGAGTCCAGGGCCAGCAGATGCTCCCGGATCTCGAGCGCGACCAGCGAGTCGAACTCGGCCAGTTGCTCGCGCGCGGCGTCGGCCCGGTGCGCCGCGCGTTCCACGTCCGCCGCGCGGCGCCCGCCGTCCCACAGGGGCCAGTTCACGTTGAGACTCGCATCCCAGGACTCCTCCCAGCGATCCGCGCGCGGGAAGATGCGGGGATTCGGCCGGGCGAGATCGACGCCGCCGGCAACCACCACGGTCGGCCGCAACGACCGCGATGCCGCAATTACCTGTTCGTCGGCCGCATCGATGCGGAACTCGATGGCGCGTCGCTCGGCCCGCCCGTCGCGCGCCTGATCCACCAGTTGCGCCAGCGGCGACGGCGGGGCGCCAGGGGCAACCAGCGTCGCCGCGGCCTCCACCGGCTGCTCGATGTCGGCGCCGACGAGGCGGGCCAGGCGCGCCCCGGCGAGATCCCGCTGGTTGCGCGCCTCGATCAGGAGCATCCGCTGGCGCGATACCTGCGCCTCGGCCGACGCCACCTCGTTGGGCGCCACGAGTCCATTGGCAAGCCGTTCCCGTGCCACGGAAAGGTGCGCCGCGCTGCGATCCACACCCCGCGCAATCACTTCGACGACCGCGTCGGCCGATACCATCGCCCAGAACGCGCGCGCGACATCGAGATGCAGGTCGGCCCGCGCGACGCGCACCTCCTCCGCCGATGCTCCCGCCGTTGCCCTCGCGGCGCGCACCAGCGCCTCGGTGCGGCCGCCCGTGTACACCGGCCAGCGCAGGGCGAGCCGCGTCGCATAGTTGCTCGGTACGTCCGGATACAGGACCCGAAGCCCGCCGGCCGGGCCAGGCACGACGAATTCCATGACGTGATTCGTCCGCGTGTATCCCGCCTCCAGGGCCACCGTCGGCCGGTCCGCCAGCTCGGCGGCGGTGACGTCCGCAACCGCGGCGGCTCCGAGGGCGCGCTCGGCCGCGAGGCGATGGCTCGTCTCGACGGCGCGCGCCTGCGCCTCGTCGAGCGACAGGCGCAGCGGCCGAATGTCCTGCGCGCCGGCTCCGGCGGCGGACACCAACGCCATCGCGAATCCAATCGACAGTCGCTTCATGCCGTGCCTTCCTTCCCGGAGAGATGTGCAATGAACACGTCCTCGAGCGACGGCGGCACCGGACGCACGGCCGCGCCCGCCATCGACGTCCGGCCGAGGTCCGCTGCGAAGCGCTCGACAGCATCGGCGGCATCGACGGCATCGACGGCATCGGCGGCCAGCGTGACATGCAGGCGGTCACCGAACACCTGTGCGTCGGCGACGCCGGGCAGGCGGCGGACAAGCTCCACGTCGGCCCCAAAGCCGGCGCTGGCGCCCGTGCCCGTACCCGTGTTCGCACCGCCGGCAGCCCAGGCGCTGATCTCCACGACGCGCCCCGGCATCCGCGACCGGATGCGCGACGGCGTGTCGGCGTCGAGCACGCGGCCCTCGTGCAGCAGCGCGACGCGCCCGCAGCGCTCCGCCTCGTCCAGGTACGGGGTCGACATCAGAATGGTCATGCCCCGCGAAAGGAACTCCGACAGCAGCTTCCAGAACTCGCGGCGCGAAACCGGATCGACCCCGGTCGTCGGCTCGTCGAGGATCAGCACGCGCGGCTCGTGCACGAGCGTGCAGGCCAGCGCCAGCTTCTGCTTCATGCCGCCCGACAGCCGGCCCGCCAGCCGCCGGCGGAAGGGCGCCAGCCGCGTCATGTCGAGCAACTGATCGCGGCGCGAGGGGTAGGCGGCCCGGCCGTGGACCTCGGCGAAGAACGCGATGTTCTCGTCGACGGTCAGGTCGCCGTAGAGGGTGAACCGCTGTGACAGGTATCCGACCTGCCCGGTCACGTGGCGGTGCTCGCGGACCGGGTCACGGCCCAGGATGCGCACCGAGCCGTGGTCGGGCCGCAGCAGTCCGCACATCAGACGGATCGCCGTCGTCTTGCCCGCGCCATCGGGGCCGATCAGGCCGAACATCTCGCCGGCCCCCACCTCGAGGTCTACGCCGGCGAGGGCCGTTGCGCCATCGAACCGCCGGGTCACGCCCGCGAGCGTGATGGCCGGCGTCACGGCAGCTCCAGCGTCGCGTCCACCGGCATGCCCGGCTTCAGCACGCCCTCCCGGTTGTCCACCGCCACCTTGATCCGATACACGAGCATCGAGCGCTCCTCCGCCGTCTGCACGTTGCGTGGAGTGAATTCGGCCTGCGGCGACACGAACGTCACGGTGCCGGGCAGTCCGGGGCCGCCGGCGTCGGTGAAGACGACCGCCGCCTGGCCGATGGTCAATCGCGGCACGGCCGGTTCGGGCACGAACAGGTTGGCCCACGCCCGGTCGATGTCGGTCACCACGAAGAGGGGCATCGCCGGACCGACGATCTCGCCCTGCTCGACCAGTGTCTGGGTGACGATGCCGCTCGCCGGCGCGACTACCGTGGCGTCCTCGATGCGCTTGCGCAGCACATCGATCTGGGCGTCGATCACCGCCACCCGCGCGCGGGCGGCATCCAGCTCCTCCGCGCGCGCCCCCGATACGAGCCGCGCCACCACTTCCCCGGCCGCACGCGCCTGCTCGCGGAGGGCCCGGGCGCGCTCCTGCAGGACGCGGACGCGGGCCGCGGCGTCGTCGCGTTGCTTGCGCGATCCGGCGTCGGCCGCAAGGAGCGACTCGAAGCGGTCCCGGTCGGCGCTGGCGGCTGCCAGCTCCGCGTCGATGGCGCCAATCTCGGCCTCGAGCGCGTCGATCTGCGCCTGAGCCTGGCGGATGTCCTCGGGCCGCGCGCCCGCCTCCAGCAGCCGAAGCTGGGCCTCCGCCGCCCCGCGCTCCGCCTCCGTGCGTCCGATTTCCAACTCGACTTCACGCGTGTCGACGCGGGCGACGACATCGCCGGCCTCCACCCGATCGCCTTCGGCGACCGCGAGCTCCACGAGTCGGCCGCCTGCTTCGGCGGCCACCCGGACCTCGGTGGCCTCCACGTGTCCGGAGACGCGGAGCTCGTTGGATGGAGGGGGCGCGGCGCACGCGGCGGCTGCGACCACGGCGGCGGCGATGACCGCTAGCGGCTTGTTCATGGCTGCTTGCTCCTCGGATGTCGTTGGGCGCAGCGATGCGCAGGCGAACGAATTCAACTGTACATTCCCCGCGAGCAACCTGGATGCAGGCTGTGTAGCCTATATGCTATACATGTAGCATGGCGCTCAACATCAGGAATACCGAGACGGACCGCCTCGCCACCGAACTGGCGCAACTGACGGGCCAAACGAAGACCCAAGTGGTCACTGACGCCCTTCGGATACATCTGGAACGTCTTCGTCAGGAACGTTCCGGTCGGACCCTGGCCCACGATCTCGATGAGATCGGCCGCCGGTGCGCGAGGCTGCCCGTCCGGGATGATCGGCCCGCCGACGAGATCCTTGACTACGACGAGAAGGGGCTCCCCCGCTGATGGTCATCGACACGTCAGCCTTCCTCGCAGTTCTGCAAGACGAGCCGGACCGGCGCCTGTTCACGGAGGCAATCCAGGCAGCGGGGGTGCGTCGGACCTCTGCGGCCACTTTCGTGGAGACCTCGATAGTCCTCGAGTCGCGCCACGGAGCCGAGGGAGTTCGGGCCCTGGACCGGTTGCTCGAGGCCGCAGGCGTCGAGGTGGTCGCAGTCGATGTCGCCCAGTCCCGGATAGCGCGCCAGGCGTTTGCGGACTTCGGCAAGGGACGCCACCCTGCCGGACTCAACTACGGCGACTGCTTCGCCTACGCCCTCGCGCGCCACCTCGGAGAACCGTTGCTCTGCAAGGGCCACGACTTCGAACGGACGGAGCTCGCCCTCACCTTGTAACGAAGCGGTTTGCCGAGGGTGGGGGTTGAACCCACACGGTCCTGAAGGACCACAGGATTTTAAGT
>CAZJYU010000051.1:0-15632 GCA_964550305.1 uncultured Vicinamibacteraceae bacterium
TCGTCCTCGTCGGCGTGGTCGTGCCCACCTATCCGTTCCGAGGCACGGTAGTCGTTCCGCTCGACGCGGACCCCGAACTGAAGGCGGACGGGACCGAGGCTCACCTCCTCGTAGGCGAACGCCGCAAACGATGTCTGATCGGTCTCGGGCGCGAGCGCCTCAACGCCCACGGCGTTGAAGTTGCGGAACTGCGCCCACGCGCCGAACTTGCCGGCGAGCCGATCCGTCTGCCGCTGATCCACCTCGGCGCGGACAAGCGTCGATCGGTTGGTGAACATCGTGCCGATGTGCTCAATCCCTTCCTCGATCTCAAGTTCGTCGTGCTGCCAGTCGATCAGATTCAGGCTGAGACGAGCGCCCTCGATGATGCGGTTGTTCAGGTTGCGCACGCCGATATCGAAACGGCCGACGCGGCGCCGCGAGTCGAGATCGATCGACACCTCTTCTTCGTGGGCCTCATCCTCGTCGTCGTGATCGTGGTCGTCCTCGTCCTCGTGCTCATGACCGTGCTCGTCCTCGTGCTCGTGCCCCTCCTCTTCGACGTGGTGCCCATGGAATTCGGCCGCGAACGGAACGCCATAACGGCCGTTCTCCAGCGCGAAGCCGCCGCTTGCGAAGAAACGGTCTCCGAAGTAGCCGACGCCCGCCCGTCCGTTCGTCAGCTCGGTGGCGGAGTTCTCGACCGTGCCCAGGGGAGTCTGATAGTCGTCGGTCCGACGCGTGCTGCCACCCGCCCAGAAAACGACGTTTCCCTGCCCGTACTGCGCGCTTGCGTTCGTGCCTACCTGCTGGTTGGCGCTGCCGCCGTCCACATTGAACTGCGCGCGGGTTCCGCTGAAGCGCGACTCGCGATAGCTTTCTTGCGGCGTCACCACATTCACCAAGCCACCCACCGCGTTCGATCCGTAGAGCAGCGTCGCCGGACCACGCACGATCTCGATCCGCTCGGCGGTGTTCGGGTCGATGGTCACACCGTGGTCGCCCGATTGACTCGAAAGGTCGCCGGTACGGACGCCGTCTTCGAGAATCAGGACACGGTCGCCGTCGAAGCCCCGGATGATCGGCCGACTCGACCCTGGCCCGAAACTTCGGCTGGCGACGCCCGGTTCGTTGCGTAGCGCATCGCCCAGGCTGCCTTCCGCGACACCGATAATGTCGAACGAATCGATTGTCGTAACCGCGTTGAATGCCTCGAACGTAGTCTCCGCGCCGCCCACCGACGCGGTGACCGTTACATCTTCATGCACCGGTGAGAGGCCGAGCGCAAAGTCGACCGTCGTCTCGCCGCCGGCGGGGACGCTTACCGCCCGGCGTCCCGCGGTCAGGTGTTCACGCTGCGCGAGCACCTCGTAATCGCCGGGTGGGACGTTCTCGACCACGAACATTCCCTCTTCGTCGGTCAGCGCGAACGATCCGGCTCCGACCACCAGGATCACGGCCCCGTGAACCGGATCTCCCGTAGCTGTCAACGTTACCGTGCCGTTCACGGTGCCGGTCTCCTGAGCTCCGGCGGGCGCCGCCACTGCGGTCAGCAGCAGGACGGTGGCAAGCACTGCCGGCACCCTGCGCGAGTGCCTGTTCCTCTCCCGTTCCATTTCGATTCCCCTTGTGCGAGCTACAGCTCGCGTACCCCACTCTCGTTGCCAAATGGCTACCGCCGCTCACACCGCAACTGCGGGTGCGTGTTGTTCGCACCGCAAGGACGGGCGACGACTCAACGATCAGCGGCAGCCGTAACGTGGAACTCGGCTAGGCGGGCGGGGCGCGTGCGGGAAGGGCCGTGAAATGGCCGGAGGCGACCCATCCGGCGCGTGGAGCTTGGACGAGCGGTTCCGGAGTGTCCACCGACGTGATCGGGATCGATCCGGTCAGGTCGGCCGGCGGCTGATGCCGGAGCTGACAGACCGCGCAATCCTGATCGCCGGGGTGCTCCTCGTGCCAGATGGCCGCGCCGGAAGTGGCACCAACCAGCGCGATCGCCAGGGCGGCGACCCAAACGCGCCAGTCAGGGCCGCGACGTGCAAGCCCTCTGTGCATGAATCCTCCTGCGACCATCGAGTCCCCTGACGGTAGCAGAAGCCCGTAGCGGCGGACAAGCTCCCAGGCCCTGGCGCCTAGGCGGACAGGTCGACGCCGACGGGGCAGTGATCGGAGCCGGTCACGTGCGGCCAGATGAAGGCGTCGGTTACGCGGCGGGCCGCGGCGGGGGAGGCCAGCACGTAGTCGATGCGCCAGCCGACGTTGTTCTCTCTCGCGCCACCCCATTGCCGCCACCACGTGTAGTGGCCCGGCTCGCCGGGATGCCGGGAGCGGAACGTGTCCACCCAGCCCGCATCGATCCAGCGCGTCAACTCCGCCCGTTCCTCCGGCAGGAAACCGCTGGTCCGGGTGTTGGCCCGGGGCCGGGCCAGATCGACCGGTTCGCGGGCCGTGTTGTAGTCGCCTGCCACGAGCACCGGCCCGCGCCGGCGCAGGGTCTGGAGCCGGTCGAACAGCGCCGCGTAGAAGTCGAGCTTGTAAGGCACTCGGCGGTTGTCGCGATCCCGGCCGCTTCCCTTGGGGAAGTAGACTGACGCTACCGTGAGGCGTCCGAAGCGGGCGACAATCAATCTTCCCTCGACATCGAAGCGCGCTTCGCCCAGGGCGGTTTCGACGCGGGCGGGTCGCTCGCGCGAGTAGAGGGCGACACCGCTGTAGCCGGGACGTTCCGCCGGCGAGAACACCGCGTGCCACCCGGCCGGCGCGCGCAGGTCCGGATCGAGTTGATGCTCGAACGCGCGCACTTCCTGCAGGCCGACGATATCGGCATCCGAGGCCGCGAGGAACCGGCGGAACCCCTTCCTGGCGCAGGCGCGCAGGCCGTTCACGTTCCAGCTCACGACGCGCATGGCGGAGGATCCATCACACCGCGCCATCAGGCAACCGCGATTAAATGGAAGTGACAGTGCAACGATCGACGATTCTGCTCACCGGCGCCACCGGCTGCATCGGCGGCCGGCTGCTCGCGGCGCTTGAAGCGGGCGGCCACGCCGTCCGCTGCATGACGCGGCGGCCCGAAACGCTGGCGGGCCGCGTCGGACCGCGCACCACCGTCGTCCGGGGCGATTGCCTCGATCCCGCCTCCCTGGCGGAGCCCTTCACCCGCGTCGATACTGCCTACTATCTCGTCCATTCGATGGGCGGCGTCCATTCTCACGACTTCGAGACGCGGGACCGAACCGCGGCGCACCATTTCGGGGAGGCGGCGCGGGCAGCAGGCGTCCGTCGCATCATCTATGTCGGCGGGCTCGGCGCCGACACCGGCCTTTCCCGGCACCTGCGCAGCCGGCACGAAACCGGCGAGGTGCTACGGGCCTCGGGCGTGCCGGTCGTCGAGCTGCGTAGTGGCATCGTCATCGGCGCCGGCAGCCTCTCGTTCGAACTGGTCCGCGCCCTCGTGGAGCGGCTGCCCGTCATGACCTGTCCCTCCTGGGTTCGCACGCCGACGCAGCCCATCGCGCTCCCCGATCTCATCGCGTATCTCGTGGCCGCGCTCGACGTGCCGCGCGGCGAGAATCGGCTCTTCGAGGTGGGCGGCGCCGACGCCGTCTCGTACGGCGGCATCATGCAGGAGTACGCCCGGCAGCGCGGACTCCGGCGCTGGCTGATTCCGGTGCCGCTGCTCACGCCCCGCCTGTCGAGTCTATGGCTCGGGTTGACGACGCCGGTTTATGCGCAGGTCGGCCGCGAGCTGATCGATGGAGTCCGGACGCCGACCGTCGTGCGGGACGCCGCCGCGCTCAGCGCTTTCCCGATTCGGCCGCTCAACCTGCGCCAGGCGATCGCGCGCGTCCTCGACGAAGAAGATGCCGCGTTCAGCGCCAGGCCGTGGTCCGAGGAAGCGTTGTCCGCCGCCACACGGCTACGCTGGGGTGGCGTCCGCATCCGCACCCGCCTCATCGATTCGCGCGCCGTCGATCTGCCGGTTCCGGCAGCCGCCGCGTTCGCGCCCATCCGGCGCATCGGCGGCGCCAACGGCTGGTACTACGGCGACTGGCTCTGGCGCCTTCGCGGATTCGTCGACCGGCTCATCGGCGGCGTCGGCATGGGCCGCGGCCGTCGCGACCCTGACCGACTGGCGGTCGGCGACGTCCTCGACTGCTGGCGCGTCGAGGTCTACGAGCCGGACACGCGCCTGCGGCTCGCGGCCGAGATGAAGCTTCCCGGCCGTGGCTGGCTCGAGTTCGATGTCAGCGACAAGGGCGATGGCGCCTCCACGATCCGCCAGACCGCCGTCTTCGATGCGGCCGGCGTCTCCGGCCGCGTCTATTGGCACGCGCTGTACCCGATCCATGTGCTCCTGTTCCGGGGGTTGCTCCGGGGCATCACCCGGCGGGCGGGCGCGTAGGGCGATTCCGGCTGCCGCCGTCCGACGTTGCCGAGTGCGGCAACGGGTAGCGTGACATATTGATGCACTAGTAATATGTTCAGTCATCATGCGAACCACCATCCGACTGGCGGACCGCCTCCTGCTCGAGGCGAAGCGTGAGGCCGCCCGGTGCGGCATGACGCTGACCGCAATCATCGAAGAGTCGCTGCGCACCCGGCTGGCGCGGACGCAGGACGCGCGGCGTACCCCCATAAGGCTCAGTACCACCGGGCGTGGCGGGTTGCGCCCGGGAGTCGATCTGGATGACTCGGCAGCCCTGCTCGATGTTATGGACGGCGTGGAATGATCCTCCCGGACGTGAACGTGCTCGTGTATGCGCACCGCGAAGACTCGCAGGACCATCGCGCCTATCGAGACTGGTTGGAATCGGCCGTCAATGCCGACGCCGCATTCGGCATGAGCGATCTCGTGATCAGTGGCTTCTTGCGTGTCGTTACGCACCCGCGCATCTTCGTGTCACCCAGCAGTCTCGCCGATGCGATGCAATTCGCGGAGGAGCTGAGGGCCTGCCCGAATCGTGTTGCCGTTTCCCCCGGGAACGACCATTGGCGCATCTTCGGCCGCTTGTGCGACACCGCCGGCGCGAAGGGCAATCTGATTCCGGACGCCTGGCTCGCGGCGATGGCTATCGAACACGGCTGTGAGTGGATTACGACCGACGGTGACTTCGCGCGTTTCCCGGGACTCAGGTGGCGACATCCCCTGAAGTCGTGAGGCGAACTGTCGCTGGTCCAGGTTTCTCCCGGCGCAGTTGACAGCTTCAGAATATGTTTTCATGCTTGGCACATGAGTACGATGATCCAGATTCGCAACGTGCCGGAGGCTCTGCACCGGCGGCTGAAAGCGCGAGCCGCCCTGGAAGGCGTCTCGATGTCTCTCTTCGTGATGCGAGAGATTGAAAAGGCGCTTGCACGGCCAAGCCGGAATGAACTGCTTCAGTCCATTCGCCAGCAGCCGGCCCTCGCGCTCGATCGACATCCGGCGGACGTTCTCCGGGACGAACGGGGACTGCGCTGATGGTGCTGGACGCCTCCGGCGCGGTCGAGTTTCTCCTGAACACCGCCGCCGGCCGGCGACTCGGTGCGAGACTCGTCAAAGCTGCGGAGATCGTCCATGCCCCGCATCTCATTGACGTCGAGATCGCCCATGTGCTGCGGCGGTACGTTCTGGATGGAGCGGTTGACGAACCGCGCGCGGTTCGGGCGCTCGATCACTGGCGAGAGCTCAGCGTCGAACGGTACCCACATGAGCCGTTCCTCGACAGGATCTGGCGGCTTCGCAACAATGTCACTGCGTACGACGCGGTCTACGTGGCTTTGGCGGAGGCCCTGGGTGAAACGCTGGTCACCGGAGACCGGAGGTTGGCCGGCTGTCCGGGATTGAACGTCCGGGTGGAGTTGATCTAGCGAGGCAGGACCGGCCGGCGGGGCATCACGCCGCCCCGGCGAGGTCGACGAAGGAGGGGTGCAATGAGAAGGCGGGCATTCGCATTCGTGGTCGTGGCGGTTGTCCTGGGCGCCCTGGCGCCGCCGCCAGCCGACGCGCGCGTGGTCCGGATAGAGGTGGAGCGGACTGCGCCGTACGCCGGCGGGAAGGAGTTCGGCGACTCCGGACCCTTCGAGCGTCTCGACGGCACCGTGTACATGGAAGTGGATCCGGATGACCCGCTCAACGCCGTGATCGTCAACCTCGACCGTGCCCCTCGCAACGAGCGGGGGATGGTGGAGTTCAGCGCCCCGTTCTTCATCGTCAAGCCGGTCGACATGGCGCGCGGCAATGGGAAGGTGCTGTACGGCATCAACAACCGCGGGAACGCGATCGAGCTTGGTTTCCAGACCTTCCCGCCACTGCCGGCCGGCGCCGATTCCGAGTCGGGCGACGGATTGTTCTTTCGCCTCGGCTATACCCTGGTAGATGCTGGCTGGGCGGGCGACATCACGACGACGGCGACCCGGCTCGGCGCCAACCTGCCGGTCGCGGTGCAGGCCGACGGCAGTCCCATCGTCTCGCGCATCCGCATCGAGTATCCGTCGGATGCGCCGGGGCTCCTCGATCCCGGCGCCCCCACAACCTACACGCTGCCGCTCAAAGGAAACGACCGCTTCCTGAGCTATGAGGCGGCGGACACCGATACGGAGCATTCCACGCTCACCGTCCGCGACGCCATCGACGGCGAACGCCGGCCGGTTCCGGCCTACGGCTGGGCGTTCGGGACGTGCCCGTCGGGCGAAGCGTCGCTTACGGCGTCGGCCAGCGACATCTGCCTCTTCGACGGCTTCGATCCGAACCGGATCTACGAGCTGGTCTACCCGGCCACGGGCCCGTGGGTCATGGGCCTCGGTTACGCCGTCACGCGGGACATCGCCTCGTTCCTGCGTTACCAGACGGCCGACGATGCCGGCACGCCGAATCCGCTTGCGGCCACCGCCGACGCGGTCGGCATCCGGCGCGTCTACGGACTCGGCATCTCGTCGACGGGGATGTACCTGCGCGACTGGCTCTACCTCGGCTTCAACGAGGACGAAGCGCACCGCCGCGTGTTCGACGCCGTTCGCATCCACATCCCCGGCACGCATCGCCTCTTCGCCAATGTCGAGTTTTCCGACCCGAACATCTATTCCCGCCAGGACCGCACGCCCGACTTCACGTCGCAGTCGTATCCGCCGCTGACGTACGCCGTGACCACCGATCCGGTGACGAACATCCGGGACGGCATCCTCAAGCGGCCCGCGACCGACCCGCTCGTGTTCCACGTCGACACGAGCAACGAGTTCTGGCAGATGAAGGCGTCGCTGAACGTTCACGACGGGCACGGCGACCCGGTGCCGATTCCGGACAATGTCCGCCTGTACCTGCTGGCGAGCCATCCGCACGGCGGAGCCACGGGAGTCGCGGCCATGCCAACCGGCCGCGGGGCGTGCGCGCACGTGACCAACAGCTATCGGAGCAGCGCGCCGGTCAGTCGCGCGCTGATCGTCGCCCTCGACGCGTGGGCCGACCGCGGCATCGAGCCGCCTCCCAGCAACTACCCGGATGTCCGGCGGGGAACGCTGGCCACCGTGGACGAAGTGGCGCGAACCTTCCCCGCGATTCCCGGCGTCGCCTTCCCCACCCGCGTTAACGGGCTGAATGCGCTCGACTTCGGTCCCACGTTCGGATCCTGGGGCGGCCGGCAGACCGTGCTGCCCCCGAACCGCGGCGGCGCGTACCAGGTGCTCGTGCCCACGACCGATCGCGACGGGCACGATGTCGCCGGCATCCGCACCGTGGACATCGCGGCGCCGGTCGGCACCAACACGGGCTGGAACCTCTACGCGGCCGGCCCCCGCGGAAGCGATCTCTGCGGGCTGACCGGCTCGTTCTTCCCGTTCGCCCGGACGCGGGCGGAGCGGGAGGCCAACGGCGATCCGCGCCTGTCGCTCGAGGAACGCTACGGCGACCACGCGGGCTTCGTCGCCGCCGTCCGCCGTGCCGCCGGCGAATCGGTCGCCCGCCGCGTCCTGCTGCCCGAGGATGCGGAAGTGATCGTCCGGATGGCGGAAGAAAGCAACGTGCTGCGGTAGCCTCGGCCGCCCGGACTCTTGCCTTGACACCGACCTGACTGGTCCTCAGGACTGGTCATATGGAGACCCTCAACGCCACCGACTTCAAGGCCCGCTGCCTCGCCATCCTCGATCGCGTCGCGGAAACGGGTGAACGGGTGGTGATTCTGAAGCGCGGCCAGCCGGTTGCCGAACCGGGACCAGCCAGCCGGAGCCGCGCCACGTATCCGCAGTGGAAACGATGGCGTAGAAGATCACGTCCGACCGGTCGCGATGGCCATCGTGACGGGAGATGTCCCCGGTAATACCTGATAAAGTAATACTCCAGCCATGAGAATTACTACAAAGGGCCAAGTAACGATCCCGCAGCGTTTCCGCCTCAAGTTCGGGTTGCTCCCGCACACCGACGTGAGGTTCGAGGAGACCGCTGGCGGCGTGACCATCCGGCCGGTGTTGAGCAAGCGGGCGCTCATTGCGGACCGCCTTCGCCGGGCTCGTGGGGTTGCCGTACGCAGTGTTCGGACAGACGACGTCATGCGGCTCACGCGCGGGAACGACTGAGTGTTCCTGGTCGACACGAACGTTCTGCTTGACGTATTCACGAACGATCCGCAGTGGCGCACGTGGTCAGAGAATGCGCTCGGCGAGGCGCTGGCCGCCGGGCCGATGGGCATCAATCCGATCATCTATGCGGAGGCGTCTCTTGCGTTCGATGGTGCAGAAACGCTGGACCGTCAACTCGACCAACTGATGATCGAACGGCTTCCGCTACCGTACGCGGCGGCGTTCAGGGCGGCGAGGGCTTTCCGCAGGTACCGGAGCGCCGGTGGCATCCGGTCGGCGCCCCTCCCGGACTTCTACATCGGAGCCCATGCCGAAACCGATGGCTTGACACTCATTACGAGGGACTCCCGCCGTTTCCAGACTTATTTCCCGGCCGTGAGGATGGTTGCGCCGCTGACGACGACCTGAATCTCAGCCCCTCCGTTTCCGCAGTCTCCGCTGCCTCGGGAACTATCGCGTCAGTCCGACGCTGGTAGATCGCGTCCGCGGCGGCGACTGGGACCCGGACCGTCATCCGGCCGACCGGGCGCATCGCGACGCCCTTGCGGCGCGCCGGTTAGCCTTCCTTCTCCTCGTACTGCGCGCGGAGCTTCGCGACGATCGTCGGATCGGCCAGCGTCGTGACGTCGCCCAGCGCCTTGCCGGCCGCGATGTCCCGTAGCAGACGGCGCATGATCTTGCCGGAGCGGGTTTTCGGCAGGTCGACAGTCCAGAGAATCTCGTCCGGCTTGGCGATGGCGCCGATCTTGGTGGCGACGTGCTGCCGGAGCTCTTCCACTTTCTCGTCCGACGCCTGGACACCCTCCTTGAGGGTGACGAAGGCGCAGATCCCCTGCCCCTTGATCTCGTGCGCCTTGCCGACGACCGCCGCCTCGGCCACCTCCAGGTGATCGACGAGGGCGCTCTCGACCTCCATCGTGCCGACGCGGTGGCCGGCGACGTTGAGAACGTCGTCGACGCGGCCGAGCAGCCAGAAGTAGCCGTCGTCGTCCACCTTCGCGCCGTCGCCGGTGACGTAGGTGGCGTGGCCCCAGCGGCCCCAGTAGGTGGCGATGTAGCGGTCGTGGTCGCCGTAGATCGTCCGGAGCATCGACGGCCAGGGGCGCGTCTGCACCAGGTAGCCGCCGCCTACCTTCACCTCGTCGCCGGCCTCGGTCACGATTGCTGGCCGCAGTCCCGGGAACGGCCTCGACGCCGACCCCGGCTTCAGCGTCGTCAGGCCTGGTAGGGGCGTGATCAGGATGCTGCCGGTTTCGGTCTGCCACCAGGTGTCGACGATCGGGCAGCGGCTGCCACCGACATGCGTGTGGTACCACATCCACGCCTCGGGGTTGATCGGCTCGCCGACGGAGCCGATGAGCCGAAGCGTGCTCAGGTCGTGCTTCGTGACGTGGTCCGGACCCCACTTCATGAAGGCGCGGATGGCGGTGGGAGCCGTGTAGAAGATGGTCACCTTGTGGCGCTCGATGATGTCCCAGAAGCGGTCGCGGCCTGGCGTATCGGGCGCGCCCTCGTACATGACGCAGGTGGCGCCGTTGGCGAGCGGGCCGTACACCAGGTAGCTGTGCCCGGTCACCCAGCCGATGTCCGCGCTGCACCAGTAGATGTCGTCCTCCTTCAGGTCGAACACCCACTTCGTGGTGATGTAGGTCCCCGTGAGGTAACCGCCGGTGGTGTGGGCAATCCCCTTCGGCTTGCCGGTGGTGCCCGAGGTGTAGAGGGTGAACAGCAGGTCCTCGGCGTCGTTCTCGCGCGCTTCGCACGTCTCCGGAACTTCCGCCATCAGCTCGTGATACCAGTGGTCGCGGCCCTCAACCACCTGGAACGGCGTCTCCAGTCCCTCGCGCTTCACCAGCAGCACGGCCTCGATGCTCGGTGCGCCGTTGAGCGCGTCGTCGGAGATCTGCTTGAGCGGCACGACGTTGCCCCGCCGGAAACCGCCGTCCGCGGTGACCAGCAGCTTGGCCTGCATGTCGTTGATCCGATCGCGAAGCGATTCGGCCGAGAAGCCGCCGAACACGACGCTGTGGATCGCACCGATGCGCGCGCACGCGAGCATCACAATCGGCAGCTCCGGGATCATCGGCAGGTAGACCGCCACCCGGTCGCCGTGGCCGACACCCAACTGTTTCAGGACGTTGGCGCACTTCTGCACCTCGACGTGCAGCTCGCCGTAGGTGAGCGTCTTCTGGTCGCCGGGTTCACCTTCCCAGACGATCGCACGCTTGTCGCGGCGGCTTCCGAGCGCGTGACGGTCCACACAGTTGACGCTGGCGTTGATCTTCCCGCCCACGAACCACTTGGCGTCGGGCGGCTGCCAGTCGAGGACGGTGTCCCATGGCCGGCTCCACTCCAGCTCGCTGGCGATTCCCGCCCAGAACGCCTCCGGGTCGGCATCCGCTTTCGCGTAGATGTCGGGGTCGTTCATGTTGGCGTTTCTGGCGAACTCCTCGGGCGGAGCGAAGGTCCGATCCTCGGTCAGCAGTGCATCGAATCCGGCAGAAGTCTCGTCAGCCACAGTGTCCTCCTCGTGCGCCCTTATAGGCGCTTGGTCGCAATCAGCAGATTGTGCAGCGTACCATCGGCGGTCATCACGTAGTCCCACAGCACCGCCTCGCGACGGTAGCCAAGCCTTCGGAAGAATCCCTGCGCCGCGTCCTGATCCAGCGTCATCCGCGCGGTCAGCATCGTAAGGCGCATCTGGCGCGCGATCCACTCGATCTCCTCGGCCAGCAGGCGCGCCAGTCCGCGCCGCCGCGCCGTGGGCGCCACCTGCAGCCGCACCTCGCCGATGTGGCGCGTCCAGCTCGTCCGACTATGCAGCAGGCTTACCTCGCCCACCACCCGCTCGCCGTCGAGGGCCAGCACGGTGAAGGTGCGGCCCGTTTCGATGTAGTGCACCCAGCGCTTCACCGCCTCTGGATCAGTGATGTTCACGCGGAGGTACATCAGCTCCTCGGGCGCGAGGCCGCGCGCGAAGGTGACCACCGCGTCGACATCGTCCCCGGTCATCAGGCGGACGGTCACCGTGCCGCCATCGGCCAGCGTGACGGGGCGGGGGTAGCGTTCCGGAATGGCGTCGGAGCCGGTGGCTGCGGGTTCCATCGCAAACGTCGTCTACTGGCCGTACTTCGCCTTCGCCTCCTGGCGCCGGGCGTGCAGGATGGGTTCGGTGTAGCCGCTTGGCTGCTCGCGGCCCTTGAAGATCAGGTCGCAGGCGGCCTGAAAGGCGACGCTGTCTGCCACGTTTGGCGCCATCGGCCGGTAGTTAGGGTCGCCGGCGTTCTGGCCGTCGACCACCGCCGCCATCCGCTTGAGCGTCGCACGCACCTGCTGCTCGGTGCAGATTCCATGGTGCAGCCAGTTGCAGATGTGCTGGCTCGAGATCCGGAGCGTCGCGCGGTCTTCCATCAGGCCGATGTTGTTGATGTCCGGCACCTTCGAGCAGCCGATCCCCTGTTCGACCCACCGGACGACGTAGCCGAGGATGCCCTGCGCGTTGTTGTCCAGCTCCTGCTGAATCTCTTCCGGCGACCAGTTCGGGTTCTCCTCACGCGGGATGGTCAGGATCCTGTCGAGGTCGGCGCGCGGACGCGAGCGCAGCTCCTCCTGTCGGGCCGCCACGTCAACCTGGTGGTAGTGCGTTGCGTGCAGCGTCGCGGCGGTGGGGGAGGGGACCCAGGCGGTATTCGCCCCCTGCTGGGGATGGCCGATCTTCTGCTTCAGCATCTCGGCCATCAGGTCCGGCATCGCCCACATGCCCTTGCCGATCTGCGCGTGGCCGGGAAGGCCGGTTTCCAGGCCGATGTCGACGTTCCAGTCCTCGTAGGTGACCATCCAGGCAGCGGTCTTCATCTCCTTCTTGCGGATCATCGGCCCCGCTTCCATCGCCGTGTGCATCTCGTCCCCGGTCCGGTCGAGGAAGCCGGTATTGATGAAGAAGACCCGGTCGGCGGCGGCGCGGACGCATTCCTTCAGGTTGACGGTGGTGCGCCGCTCTTCGTCCATGATCCCGATCTTGATCGTGTAGCGGTCCAGCCCGAGGATGTCTTCGACCTGGGCGAGCGTCCGATCGCAGAAGGCGACCTCCTCCGGCCCGTGCATCTTCGGCTTGACGATGTAGATGGAGCCGGCGCGGCTGTTCTTGGCGCTCTTGACGTCGTGGACGGCGATCAGCGACGAGATCAGCGCGTCGAGGATGCCTTCCGGCGCCTCGTTGCCGTCCCGGTCGAGGATGGCCGGGTTGGTCATCAAGTGGCCTACGTTCCGGATCAGCATCAGGCTGATGCCGGGCAGGGTGACGGTGGACCCGTCCGGCGCGGTGTAGTCGCGCGGCGTGTTCATGGTGCGGTCCACGGTTCGGCCGCCCTTTTCGAACGTCGCCGTGAGCGTGCCCGTGATCAGCCCGAGCCAGTTCCGGTAGGCGTGGACCTTGTCCTCCGCGTCGACGCACGCCACCGAGTCCTCGAGGTCCATGATCGTCGTGGTCGCCGCTTCCAGAACGAGGTCGCGCACGCCGGCGTCGTCCGCCTTGCCGACCGGATGCTCGCGGTCGATCCGGATCTCGATGTGCAGGCCGTGGTTGAGGAGGAGGACGCCGGAGGGGCTGAGGGGGTCGCCGCGGTACCCGGCGAACTGCGACGGGTCTGCGAGACACTGCGTGGACCCATCCTTCAGCGTCACCGCGAAGGCGCCGCCGGATACCCAGTACTGCGCCGCATCCGCGTGGCGGCCGCGCGCGAGCGGCGCCGCGCGGTCGAGGAACCTGCGCGCCCAGGCGATGACCCGGGCGCCCCGGACCGGGTTGTAGTCGGCGGCGCGCTCGCAGCCATCGTCTTCCGGGATCGTGTCGGTGCCGTAGAGCGCGTCATACAGGCTGCCCCAGCGCGCGTTGGCCGCGTTCAGGGCGTAACGCGCGTTGGTGAGGGGCACGACGAGCTGGGGGCCGGCGACGGTCGAGATCTCCGGGTCGACGTTCGCGGTACGGGCCGAGAAGTCGCCTCCCTCGGGGACCAGGTAGCCGATCTCGCGGAGGACGTTCCTGTATTCCTCGAGGTCGATCGGCTCGTCCTGGTTCTCGCGGTACCACGCGTCGATCCGCCGCTGCAGCTCTTCGCGCTTGTCGAGCAACTGGCGGTTGCGCGGGGCCAGGTCGTGAACGAGCCGATCGAAGCCGGCCCAGAACGCTTCCGCGGAGACTCCCGTGCCCGGCAGCGCCTCGTCGTTGATGAAGTCGTACAGCTCCTGGTCGACCTGAAGCCCGCCCGCCGCAATCCGATGCGCCATCCGTTCCCTCTGTTTTTGGTCTGTGGGCGCATGCGCAACGCGCCCGGCAGGGGAGATTCTACTCTGGGGAAGTGAATCGGTTCTCGTTGGCTACCGCCACGGACGCCGAGTGGACGTTCGATGAGAGGGCGGCGCTCTCGTTGGACGTGACGCGTCGACTTGGCTTCGAAGAACTCGCCGAAATCCGCCGACGCTTCGCTGACCGGCGGCAGGCGGCGCAGTGCGCGGACGATGCCGGTGTCGAAGAAATAGAACTTGGGGGCCTCGATCGCCTTGCGCCTGACCGTTCTGGGCCAAGCCGGCAACTCGAACGCGATCAGCGTGTCGCGCAGCACGTCGTACCACTGCACGACGGTCTGGCGAGGCACCTGCGCGTCGCGCGCAACGTTGGAGTAGTTGATCATCTGCGCGTTGGTGGTTGCGGCCGTCTGCAGGAACCGGGCGAACCGGGGCAGGCTACGGGCAAGGCCTTCGGCGGCTATCTCCTCCGTAAGGTACCGGTCGACGTACGACGCGAGGCCTTCGTCCGGGTCGTCCGAGAGGTAGTGAGGAGGGAGGAGTCCGTGGTTGATCGCCCGATCAAGGGAGAAGCGGTCACCCAGTTCGACCCAGCAGAAGGGGTGCATCACCCGGTCGCTGCCGCGGCCGCCGAGCATGTTGACGCCCTTGCGCCGTAGCGCCCGGGCGCTCGATCCGGTCAGGAGAAAGCGCAGGCCGCGTTCCTCGATCATGAGGTGCACTTCGTCCATGAGCGGCGGACACTTCTGAATCTCGTCAATGCAGATCACCGTGTCGCGAAGATCGCGGGCTTCAATCTCGCGGCGAATGCGCGTCGGATCGGCCAGGACCGAGGTGAGCAGCCCCTGATCGAGTAGGAAAAGGTGACCGAAACGGTGTCGGCGAGCCGGCGCTGGACGTAGGTGGATTTCGACGGGACGCGGCCGGTCAGTTCGACGGCGGCGCGCGACGCCATATTATGGCCGCATGCACGCGTTCCTGAGGAAGAACGAGACCGGCGGGTTCTCCGACCTGCCCGCATTCATCGGGCAGTTGCGGCGCGACCGCGACCTGGTGGTGATCGACACGCCGGTCGATCCGGTCCTGGAGGCGGCGGAGATCCACCGGCGGGTGATCGCGGCGGGCGGTCCGGCGCTGCTGTTCACGAACGTGACCGGGGCGGCGTTCCCCCTGGTCACCAACCTGTTCGGCACCGCGCGGCGCGCCGAGCTTGCTTTCGGCACGCGTCCGCTGCAGTTCATCCGGCGCGTGGTCGAGCTGGCCGAGACGATCATGCCGCCGACTCCGGGGAAGCTCTGGGAGGCGCGGGACGTGGCCGGTTCGCTTCTGCGGATCGGGACGCGACCACGGCGTCGCGCCCCGGTCACCGAGGTCGTGACCGGCGACGTGCGCCTCGACCGCCTGCCCGCCATCACCTGCTGGCCCGAGGATGGCGGACCGTTCATTACCCTGCCGCTCGTCTACACCGAGCATCCCGAGCGTCCGGGCCACAACCTGGGGATGTACCGCCTGCACGTCCACGATGCGCGATCCACCGGCATGCACTGGCAGATCGGCAAGGGGGGCGGCTTCCACTACGCGGTGGCGGAGGCGCGGGGCGAAGCGCTGCCGGCGACCGTCTTCCTGGGCGGCCCGCCCGCTCTGATGCTGGCCGCGATCGCGCCGCTGCCGGAGAACGTGCCGGAACTGATGCTTGCGTCACTGCTGGCGGGCGAGCGCCTCCCGGTGGTCGACGGCTTCGGTCCGCACCGGCTGATCGGCAGCGCCGAGTTCGCGCTGATCGGATCCGTCGC
>CAZJYU010000052.1:0-15482 GCA_964550305.1 uncultured Vicinamibacteraceae bacterium
GCGCGGACGAGCCCCATCCACTGAGCGGGTCGCCGGCCATCGGGACGGAGCTGCTCGCGGAGACGCGCTGGCAGATGGCGTCGCTGCTGGCGCTCGAGTTCGGAGGGTCGGTCCTGCTGACGGGGGACTTCTTCAAGGCCGCCCCGGCGGCGCCTGCGCCGGCGGCGCTCTACGAACTCTACAGCCGCTGGCAGCTCGAGTTCTGACCGGCGGGGGGCCGCTGCCCGACGGCGGCGCCACTTGCCGCCTTACGCCGACCGTTTTCTGAATAGCACGATGCGATTGGTGTTGGTCCCCTTCGCATTGTTCGCAACGCCCCAGCAATTCGCGGTCTTGGTGAACGCCTGAGCGTTGATCATCACCGCCACCGGATCGAGGCCGGCGTCGAGTCCGCACGGGATCACCGCCTCCTCCAGTTTGACCCGGCCCCCGCGCACTTCGCCTACCTCGAAGGCGACGTGCCCGCCCGGCCTGAGTACGCGGCGCAACTCATGGAAGACCGCGGTCATCGCCGCCTGCCATTCTTCGATGCGCCGCGCCATCGTGATGCGGACCGATGCCGGATCGATGCCGCAGAACCAGCAGCGGAGCCAATTGTCGGCGGCATAGTCCACCACGTTCAGAAACGGTGGCGAGGTGACGACGAGCTGCACGGACGCCGACGCGATCGCCGGGGTGCGATCCGACGGTCCGGTCAGGAGGCGCGCCTCAGACGCGCGTCGGGCCAGCCGAGTGCGGAGCGCTCCGTCGCAGCCGGCAAGCAGGGCGCGGGTCTTCTTCAGGATCAGCCGCGGGACATCGCGCGGCTCCGGCGCCTGCCGCCGCCGCGCGTTGGTCAGTCGCTGCCGGTCGGCCGAGACCGCCTGGTTCGGCGGCATCGTATAGACGGAGAAAAAACCCGGCGAGTGCCCCGTGAGCCGGTTGACCGCCACCATCTCGATCCAGGCGTCCACGCCGTCGAACGTGCCCGCGCCCCGCCGAGCCGCGAGGTACGCGCGCAACCCGCAGAGGTCGCGTAGCGTGTCGGGATGAAAGAAGACGGCGAGGTCTTCCATGCGGACGCCGCTAGCGGAAACGCTGTCCGGCTCCCCACCCCGCCGCAGGTCGAGCGCCTCGAGGCGCCTGGCGACCGCCTCGACCGTAGGGGGCGCAAGACGTGGGGCGACCAGGACACGGCTCAGGGGATTGACGTCGCACCCGGCGGCGGCGCGGTCGCGGAGCGCCGCTTCGATGAGCGTGGTGCCGCGTCCCATGAACGGGTCGTACACCAGATCGCCGGGGCTGGTGAGGCGATGGAGGAAGAAAGCGACGAGCTGCGGCTTGAAGCAGGCGCGGTAGGAGATCTCGTGCAGGCGGCTGGCGGCCCTTTGCCGGCTGGTCCAGAACTCGTTCGTAAAGGCCGGCACCTCAACCGTCCGGCCGTCCAGCCGCGCCCGCGCGACGGTCACCGCGGTCGGGCGCCCTTCCCAGGCGAACGCGCGCAGTGCGTCGGTGAACGGGGATGCCGCCGTGGCCGGTCGGTGCACGGATGCCGCGAGTATACCGGCCGGCTGTCCCCGACCGTCCGCCGGTGCGATTAGAATCGCGGATCGGCATGTCCAGATTCCGCCCGGCGATAGAGGCCCTCGATCCGTACGTTCCCGGCGAACAGCCGAGGGAGGGCGCGCCGATCGTCAAGCTGAACACCAATGAGAATCCGTACCCGCCCAGCCCGCAGGCGCTGGCGGAGCTTGCCGCGTGCGAGGCCGACGCACTGCGCCGCTATCCGCAACCCATGGCCGATTGCTTTCGGCAGGCCGCCGCCGAGGTGCTTGGGGTAGACCCGGACTGGATCCTGGCCGGCAACGGAAGCGACGACCTGCTGACCATGCTCTTTCGCGCCGTTACCGGGCCGGGGCGCGCGGTCGCGTATCCTTCGCCCACCTACGTGCTGTACCGCACGCTCGCCGCGATGCAGGAGGCGCCGGTGGTCGAGGCGGCGTTCGACGAGGAGTACGCGCTGCCGGTCGAGGCGCTCGTTGCGGCGGCGGCGCCGCTCACGATCGTCGCCCATCCCAACTCCCCTTCCGGCACCGCCGCGCCGACCGGCGCGCTCGCGGAGCTGGCGGCGGGGGCTGCGGGGGTTCTTGCCATCGACGAGGCCTATGTCGCGTTCGCCGACTACGACGCACTCGACCTGGTGCGGCGGCATCCCCACGTGATCGTGCTCCGGACGCTGTCGAAGAGCCACAGCCTGGCCGGGCTGCGGCTCGGATTCGGCGTTGCGCATCCCGATCTGCTGGCCGGTCTCGCCAAGGTGAAAGACAGCTACAACGTCGGCGCGCTGGCGGCGCGCGTCGGAGCGGCGGCCATCCGCGATACGGCTTATACGGAAGCGGTCGCGGGCCGGATCCGGGCGTCGCGCGATCGGCTGACCGACGCGCTCGTCCGCCTCGATTTCCGGGTCTGGCCCAGTCAGGCGAACTTCGTGCTCGCGCGGCCCCCGGCCGGTGACGCCCGCCGGCTGCACGCCGCCCTGCGCGACGACGGCGTTCTGGTTCGATACTTCGCGGAACCCGGGCTGGACGAGACGCTCCGAATCACGGTTGGCACCGACGGCCAGCACGACCGGCTGATCGCCGCCCTCGTCCGGATCATGGCGTGACCGCCGCCGGCTCATGACCGCCGCAATTGTGCTGCTCGCCGCGGCCGGCTTCGTGATTGCCAGCTACTTCACGGCAGTCGCGTGGCGGTGGATGGCGCCCGACGCTCGCTGGATCCCGGCCGTTTGCCGTCTCGAGGAACGCACCTGCGCGTCGGTCATCTTCACGCCGAGCGCGCGCGTGTTCGGGCCGCCCAACTCGCTGCTGGGCCAGGTCTACTACGCGGCGCTGCTCGTCGCGGCGCCGCTCGGCCTGCTGGCCGACCCGTGGGCGTGGCGCCTGCTCGTTACCGCCAGCCTGGTGACGGTGGTGTTGGGGATCTACCTGAGCTACGCGCTACTGGCAATCCTCCGGGTGCCCTGCCCTCTCTGCTTCGTTGCGCACGGAATCAACGCGCTCGTCTGCGGCCTGCTTGTGTGCTGGCCGGACGCCGGCGCATAGCGAGGATTCAGGGTGCTATAGTGGGGGGTCAACCAGCCGGATCGCCGGCTGCATGAACAAGACGAGGGAGCCATGAACGGACGACGGATGAGCGGATGGGTCACGGTGAACGTGGCAATCGCGGCAGCGGCGGCGCTGCTGCTCGCGGTCGGCGCGGCGGCGCAGGAAACCGTCTCGGCCGCCGATGGTGTCTACACGGAAGAACAGGCCGCGCGCGGGCTGGAGGCCTACACGCAGGAATGCGCGGCTTGCCACCTCGACGACCTGATGGGCGACGGGATCGCCTTCGCCCTGAAAGGCGACGCGTTTCACTTCCGGTGGGGCGAACTGTCGATCAGCGACATGATGGCCGCCATCCGGACGACGATGCCACAGGGAGCTCCCGCCAGTCTGAGCCCGCAGGCCTACGTCGACATCATTGCCTACATGCTCCAGCAGAACGACTTCCCCTCCGGCGACGCCGAGTTGCCGCCCGACGATGCGGAGTTGGAGTCGATCATGATCCCGAGCTTCGAGCAGTAGCGGCTCAGGCGCCCGCCGTCTCGGGTGGCGGCGTGCGCGGCGTCCGGTCCGGCACCGCGGCAGGCGTCGCGCCGGTGTCACTGTAGGGAAACGGAATGCCGCGCTGGTGCAGCCGTAGCGTGTAGATGCTGAACGGCGAGTAGCGGTGCGAGATGTAGACGCTGCCGACCACCGCCGCCATCAGCGGCAGCATGATCCGGTAGTCGTTCGTCATCTCGAACAGGATGAGGATCGCGGTCGTCGGGGCCTTTGCGGCGGCCGCGAAGAACGCCGCCATCCCCACCATCGCATAGGCGCCGGAACCCGCGGTCCAATCCGGGAAGATTGCGTGCGCGAACGATCCGAACACGCCCCCCAGCATCGCTCCCATGTAGAGGCTGGGCGCGAAGACGCCGCCCGATCCGCCTGACCCAAGCGTCGCGCAGTTGGCGACCAGCGCGGCGACAAAGAGCCACCAGAGCAGGCCCGCGTCGAACCGGACCCAGAGTGCCGATTCAATCGCCTCGAAGCTCGACCCGTACACCTCGGGATAGAAGCGGAGCACCAGGCCCACCAGCAGTCCCCCCACGGCCGGCTTCAGCCAATCCGGGAACTGCCACTGCGCGAAGAGATCCTCCGACCGGTAGAGCAGCCGGACGTAGACCGTGGCCGCCACGCCGATGATGGTTCCCATCAGGAAGTAGAGCGGCACCTCGGCGGGCGATACGAGGCTGTACGTGGGCGCCATGAAGGCCGGGAAGTTACCGAGGAAGTAGCGGGCCACCAGGCAGGAGCTGAGCGAGGTGAGCAGCACCAGCAGGAAGTCGGTTCGGATCCGTCCGATGAGCACCTCCATCGAGAAGATGGCGGCGGCGATCGGCGCGTTGAACGTCGCCGCCACGCCACCCGCGGCGCCGCAACTGACCAGTGTCCGGAGATCGTTCGGGGTCAGGCGGGTCCACTGCCCGACCGTCGATCCGATGGCGGATCCGATCTGCACCATCGGACCTTCGCGGCCGGCGGTGCCGCCGAACCCGATCGTGAGCGACGAAGCGATCACCTTTACGCCTACTACGCGTTTGCGAATATGCCCACCGTGCCGCGCGAGCGCGGTCATCACCTCCGGAACGCCATGCCCCTTCGCCTCCTTCGCGAAGCGCTGCACGATCGGACCAACCATCAGCCCGCCGAGGGCGGGCAGCAGGACAAGCTGGGCGGTACCGAAGCGGTCGAACAGCGAGGCCACCGGCCCGCGCGCGAACGCGGCGACCGACTCGAGCGCGTAGATGAAGCCGACCGATCCCAGGCCGGTCAGCACGCCCACGACCACCGCGAGAATGATGAGGTAGTTCTGCTCCGGCAGGAACGAGCTCTGCAGCCAGACGCGAGCCCAGCGCCACACCGGGATGCGTGAAGTGATCGGCTCGAGTGCGCGGCCGATCCGCTGAAGCGTCTCTGAAACAGCCAAGAGCGTCCGCTACGGCTCCGGTGGCGTAAGGGCGACGAGCCTGGCGCGTCCGCCCCGGTCGACGCCGACGAGCAGCGATTCCCCGCTGGCGTCCAGCCGTTCGATTGCGGCGGAGGCCTCGGGGCCATCGGCCACGGCACGACCATCAATCGTCCGCAGACGATCCCCCTCGACAATCCCGGCGCGTCCGGCCGGACCGTCCGGCACGATGGTCGTCACCATCCAGCCGCCGCCGGCTGGCGCGCCGTCCGCGTCGGCGCCACGCCATTCGGCGACCAGGCCAAGGCGCGGCAGGCGGACGACGCTGGGCGCCTCCGCCCGACACTTCTCATCCGGCAGGACGGTCCCGCCCGCCACGCGACGCTGCCCGCGAATAATGCGGTACGGGACCAGCGTCCCCGGTTCGAGTGCATCGTACCTCGCCCGAAAGGCATCGACGGAAGCGACCGGTTCGCCGTTCCACTCGATCAGCACGTCGCCCGGTCGCAATGACGGTTCGGGACGGAATGCGTCCGCGACCACGTGATCAATCAGCAAACCGGGCGTCTCCAGCAGGTCAAGCACCACTGGATCGAGCGGGAGCACCGAAATCGCGTGGCATGGCTCGGGCCCGGTCATCCGCTCCGTCAGCCGGCGCAATGCCCCGATCGACAGCGTCCGCGCTCCGTCCGGCGCGCGCCAGGTGACACCGACCAGCATGCCCTC
The DNA here is from genome assembly GCA_964550305.1 of uncultured Vicinamibacteraceae bacterium. Classification (GTDB taxonomy): domain Bacteria; phylum Acidobacteriota; class Vicinamibacteria; order Vicinamibacterales; family UBA8438; genus VXRJ01. Next base: position 5,758 of record CAZJYU010000052.1, read on the forward strand.
AAGATCGATCACGGCGGCTGGATCGGCGCCGGGCGGTGGCAGGGAGATGTCCAACGCGCCGTCGGCCGACGCGGAGACCAGGTAACCCGGTGTGATCGTCGGCGCACCGATCCCATCAAGCGAGACCACCCCGACATACGATCCGGAGGGCAAGGTCAGGGGATCGCCCGGCTCGAATGGCGGCAGCGTCGTTTCCACCTCCAGCAGCGCGAGCCCCGCGCTGCGATCGATGGCCCGCACACCGGACGACAGCTCGGCCCCGGCGTCCTGCTCACCGTCGTCCTCGCGGTCGCCTGTGTCATCGCCCTCGTAATCACCGTCGCCGCGGCCTTCACCGTCGCCGGGCCGCAGTTCAGCGTCCATCGTGGCCGTTGCTTCCTCCGCCAGGCGTTCCCGTGCTTCGATCGCCGCGAGCGCGTCCGCGGCGGAGGAGGAGATGAGTGCCAGCCCGGGTCCGATCACCAGGCCGCTGTGCCCGGGCGTCGCGAGCGCTACCAGATGCATCCCCATCGCGGAGCCCAATTGGGCCCAGTAGTCGGAAAAATAGGTGAGCGGAGTGTTCTCCAGGTCGCCACGCAACGAGGGCCGCACACCAGCCGGCGCCCGCATCGGCGGTGGGGCCGGCTCAGGCGGCCCGGCGGGAACCGTCTCGCCGGTCCCCGACACCTCCGTGCCCGCCTCGGCCCGCGCCGCCCGACCTCGCTCGAGCGCGCCATCGATCAACACGCCCGCCACGACGGCGAGTACCAAAGCGGGAAACAGGAGGTGCCGCTCGTGCAAATAACGCACCCCCGGCAACCGCAACACCCTCCGCAACCGCTGGCTCCCCGAATCCAGAATAGCACGCGCGCCCGCGGTGGCGCGCTTGCCGACATTGCCTTCTAGCGGATTAAGGACAGGGTGGCCAGAGTAACGAACGGGACGAGCACGATCGCCAGGAGGCCCATGAGAAGGCCGTACCGGATCATCGTCATGATCGGGATGCGGCCGGAAGCGTAGACGATTGCGTTCGGAGGCGTCGAGACGGGGAGGACGACGGCGACGCTCGCGCCCAGCGCGGCGGCAATGGCGGGCGGAATCGGATCGACACCGGCGGCGACTGCGATGGAGATGACGATTGGCACCGCGATGTTCGCGGCGGCGGTGTTCGACATCGTGTTGGAAAGCACCACCGTGAACATCGTCGCGGCAATGGTGATCGCGATGGCGCTGTTCGTGGGGGCCAGGCCGACCACTCCCTCTCCCACAACCTGCGCGAGGCCGGTTGCCCCGGCGAGCGAGCCGAGCGACAGGCCGCCCCCGAAGAGCAGGACCGTGCCCCAGTCGATCTGGGCCGCCTGGCGCCAGGTGATCGTGCTCCGCTCGGTCCGGCTGATCGGCAGCACGAAGAGCAGAATCGCCCCGGACAACGCGGCGACCGATTCCGGCAGGCTCGTCAGCACCGCAACCGCCAGGGGATGCTCGCGCCCGAGCAGAACCGGCAGCAGGCCGGGGCCGACCCAGAGCGCGACGGTGACTCCGAAGGCAAGAACCGCGTTCCGCTCACCCGGTGTCCACGGTCCGAGCGCCGCCTGGCGCTGGGCGATGATCGCCTCCGCGCCCGGGATCTCGCGAATGCTGCTGCGTCCCACCCAGTTGAGGTAAACGAAGACGATCGCCAGGAACACCAGTGTCATCGGCACGGCGAAGAGCATCCATTCGACGAACGATATCCGGATACCGAGTTGCTCCTGAATGGCCGCGACGGCAATGACGTTCGGCGGAGTGCCAACCGGCGTCGCCATGCCGCCGATCGAACAGGCGTAGACGGTCATCAGCATGAGCGCCGTTCCGTAGCGTTTCGGGAGGTTGCCGACCGATTCCATGAAGACCACCAGCGAAACGCCAATCGGCACCAGCATGGCCGTGGTCGCCGTGTTGCTCATCCAGGCCGAGAGGAACGCGGCGATCACGCCGTAGGCGATCAGGATGCGCGTGGGGCGCGCACCAATCAGCGGGAGCGACAACACGCCGTAGGCGATCCGCTCGTTGGCGCGGTGAACGAAGAGCGCCTGGGCCAGAATGAAGCTGCCGATGAAGAGAAAGATGAGCGGATGGGCGAAGGGCGCCATGACGTCGCGGACCGGCGCCACCCGCAGCGCGACGGCGAGGGCCGGGCCAAGGAGCGCGGTGACCGGAAGCGGCAAGGCCTCGGTGGTCCAGAAGACGATCACCAGCCCCGTGACCGCCGCCAGTCGCTGGCCCTCCGGGCTCAGCTCCCCGAGCGGCAGCACGAGCAGCAACAGGAACACGGCGGGCCCGAGGAGCAACCCCACCCGGCGCCGGGCGGCGTCGAAGCGAGTCTGGGCCGTCTCGGTCACCTCGCTGCCCGAGCTGGAGCGGTCGGTCATCCGGTCCGGACCGCGGACGTGGTATTCTGGAGGCGATCCGCCCGCGCGACGGGCCGATCGCCAGGGCACGCAGGTTCCGGAAGAGAGGTCAGGAGATGCACGCTGAACTGATGCTCGCGCTGCTCGGACCGGTCGGTCCGATGGAATTGATCATCATCCTCGCGATCGTGATCCTCATTTTCGGCGCGAACCGGCTGTCGGGACTCGGCAAGGGGCTGGGCCAGGCGATTCGCGGCTTCAAGGAAGAGGTACGCATCGACGAGAAGACGCAGTCTTCGGAGGCGTCATCGACATCGCCGCCTGCGTCGCGGTCGGCCGACTAATCCCCCCCGTGCCGCCGTTCCGTACGGCCGCACCCTCGTTCCGTACGCACAGACCCCGGCAGAGCCGGCCGGGCTCCCTCGGTTCACGATCAGGCGTTCGGCTCGTCAGTGCCGGGGAACTTCCAGCCGCGTCAGATCGGCCACCAGATCCTCACCCGCCGTATTGGGCGTGACTTCCTTGTCGATGGCCAGGATCTTCCCGTCCGGTCCGATAATGTAGGTCCACCGGAACGGCAACTCCCGCTCGGCGTTCACAACGCCGTAGGCACGCGCGACCCCTTTTCCGGGATCGCTCAGGATTGGAAAGTCGGCGCCAAGTGACTCCGCAAACTCCCGGTTGGTGTTCGCGTCGTCGACGCTGATCATGAAGTACGCCAGATCGAACTGCTGAAGCTGGTCACTGGACTCACGCAGCGACTTGCATTCGGCCGTTCAACCACCGGTGAAGGCCTTGGGGAACCACGCCAGCACGACCGTGCGACCGGCGTACTGCGCCAGGCTGTGCGTGTTCCCGTCGCTCCCCGGCAGATCAAAGGCAGGCGCGTCGTCGCCCACCTGAGGCTCCTGCGCCTCGGCGCCGGTTGTTCCGAACGCTGTGAGAGCCAGGACTGCCGTCAGGACCCAAAGTACTTTCATTGTGCCTGCTCCTTGAGAAATCCCCGGATTCCCCCGATGCCGCTACCGTGAAAGCGATAGGGTAGCGCATTAGACGCGATTCGCCTAGTCCTGGCCGTACCCCTGAGCCTGGCCGTTCATCGATCGATCGTCAGGCCGCCCCGACGGCGAGGCGCCGGCGCCTTCTCAACGGACGAGGCGGGTATCCGGAAACTGCGCGCGCCATCCGAACCAGAACGCCCGCTGCGCCGCCACCCGTGGGGCACGCCGCGCCGGGTCGCCGGCGTGCACCAGCGCCTCCTCGGTCACGCGCCAGCGCCCCCCTTCGACATCCACCACCACGAGGTCCCCGTCCAGCCGCGCAAAGGTCGTCGCGCCCGGGTCGTACACCCGGTTCGCGCCTTCCCGGGTGGTGACGACAAGCAGACGCCGGCCGGCATGCGTCTCCAGATGGAGCGGATAATCCTCCAGGAACTCCGCCGCGATCGCGAGCGGCCGGCGTTCGCCGCCCGGATCTTCCATCAGCAGCGTAAGCACTTCCGCCTTGTTGTCGAGCTCGCCATCCGGATGGTCCGCGCGGTCAGGCACGTCGAACATGAGATCGTCGGATGCAAAGTAGTCGCGGTACGCGACACCCTCGCCGTAGTTCCGTTCGTGGCCGGTCTCGAGCGTCAGCACCGTCGTCTCCGGGTGCATCGTGCGCCACTCCCCCCAGGTGGTCGTGACGACCGCGCGGTGGGTCAGGCGGAGGCCACTCCCCACCAGCGCTCCCACCACCGGGATCCCTTCGAAGGTGTTCCAAAGGCTCTTCGTGCCCTCGTCGAACATCAGCTTGTTCGACCGGTAGAGCAGGCCGCTCGTGCCGAACCTGATGTGCTGGCCATCCGCGACACTCTCGTAAGGGATCACGGTGCCGCAGAGAGTGCAGTAGACGATCGTCAGCTCGACACCGCCAATCCGGTCGAGCGCCATCTCGTGCCACGCCAGGATGCGTTTCGGGTAGGCGCGCATCGCGCCGCCGGCCGCCACGCCGAACACGACATGGTCGTCGTCAAGATAGCGTGCGGCGGAATCGTCCGCGGGGACATGCTCGGGGTACTCGAGCGGCGGAATCCCGTTCACGCCCACGCCACCCCAGTCGATTTCGTCCAGCCGGATGGCGGCGGGCGCGTCGGCGGGGAAGAACTCGGCGAATCTCGTGTCGATCGCGCCATACCAGAGCGCCTTGAACCTGGCGTAGTCGGGGTGCGGATCGTACGGCTGCGCCCACAGCCACTGCCGCAACTGCCGCATGTCGATGCCGAACCGTTCGCCACTCCGGGCCTCGACGAAACGCATCAGCCGGCGCCAGATGCGGGTCGACGGATGCTCCACCTGAAGTGGGGCGGGAACGGCCCCCCGAACGGTGGGATCGACCGGCGCCCGCGGGGGCGCCGGCGGGCGCGGCGGCGCCAGGAAGCGCATCAGGTCGTGGATGATTCCGGCATAGCCGTTCCGCCACTGCATGCCGATCTGGTCGAGCGCGACCTCCGCCGCATCCCCGTCTTCGTCGAGCGCCTCGAAAAACAGGCGGAGGTCCGGATGCTCCGCCGGCGTACCGGGCTGCGCCGCGGCAACACTGCCCGCCGCCAGCAGGCCGGCCAGCGTCACCGCGGCAATCATGCCGCACGATGGTGTACGCTCGTCCCCGCCAGTTGCACCATGCCCGAACCGCCGGTTCCGCTGTACACGGCCGAGGAAATCCAGAGCCGGGTAACCCAGCTTGCAGCGAGCCTCGACACGCGGTTTCCGCCGAACGAGCCGCTCCACCTGGTGGCCATCCTGAAGGGGAGCTTCGTCTTTCTGGCCGACCTCATCCGAATGATGCAACGACCGGTAACGGTCGACTTCGTCCGGATCGCCAGCTACGGCGCCGGCGCCGTAACGTCCGGCGCGCCGGTGCTGCTCCACTCCCCTACGCTCCACCTGCAGGACCAGCATGTCGTGATCGTGGACGACATCCTCGACAGCGGGCTGACGTTGCAGATGCTTCAGCGCCATCTGCGCGCTGCCGGCGCCCGCAGCCTCAGCTCCGTGGTCTTGCTCGACAAGCCGACCCGGCGGCGGGTGGACGCCTCGGCCGACCTGGTCGGATTCACGGTCGACGACCGGTTCATCGTCGGCTACGGCCTGGATCACAGCGAAGCGCACCGGCAACTCCCTTATCTGGCGGTCGTACCCTCATCATAGCCCCAGCGCCGGGAGTGGCAAGGCCCCCCGGCCGGAACATGCAAGCGAAGAAACGAGGCGAGCCATGAGCCCTTCATCAAAAGCGACGCGGCGTCCTCATCGGGCGCCGTCGGACCGCTGGCCGACCGCGATTACGCAGGTGGAACCCAACAAGGTGCTCGTGCGGGGCTACCGGCTGGACGATCTGATGGGGCGCGTTTCGTTTGGCGACGCGATCTACCTGGTGCTGACCGGCGAGCTGCCCGACCGAACCGTGAGCCGCGTTATGGACGCGCTGCTGATCGCCTCTATCGACCATGGGGCCACTCCACCCGCGACCGTAGCGGCACGTCATGTGGCAGGGACCGGGGCGCCGCTGCGCGCCGCGGCGGCAGCGGGCATTCTGGCGCTCGGCTCCCGGCTCGGCGGCGGCGGAAGCATCGCCGATTGCATGCGGTTCCTGGACGACGGTATCGCGCTGGTGGGTGACTGGGTATCGTACGACGACGCCGCTCGCCGGCTGCTCGATCAACTGGGCGGGAGCGGACTGACGCCCCCCGGATTCGGCCACCGGCAGCACACACGCGACCCGCGCGCCGCCCGGCTGATGCAACTCGCCTTCGAGCTTGAGCTCGAGGGCGGCCACACGCAACTGGCGCGCGCCGTCGAGCAGGAACTGCTGGAACGCCGGCGCACGAGTGGCCTTCCCGAAGTTGCGCTCAACGCCGACGGCGCGATCGCTGCCGTAGCCGGCGACCTGGGCCTCGACGCGGAGACGGCGACGATTCTCTTCACCATCTCGCGCGTGCCGGGCCTTGTCGCGCACGCGATCGAGGAGACACGCCGGCAGGAAGCCATGCGCCTGATCGATCCGTCGAAGCACGTCTACGATGGGCCCGGCGAACGGCGGCTACCGGAATCGGGAATCTGAAAAGGGAATCACCTCGCGCGACGGAACGGAACCCGATGCGGGAAGAGGCCGGAAAAGTGGTGGGCGCTAGTGGATTCGAACCACTGACCCCCGCCGTGTGAAGGCGATGCTCTACCGCTGAGCCAAGCGCCCGACCCTCAGTCCTGTCATTCCGGCGCTACCGCGCCTGCTCGATGAGCGCGCGTAGCATCCGGACGTACTGCGCGTCGGCCGAGGTGTCACCAGCATACGGCGACGGACCGGAGCCCGTGTCGACCATGTCGGCCTCGGTGAGACCGTCGGCGCCGACGTCGGTGATCAGCACCTTCGTCTCCGGAATCGAGGCGGCGTTCAGATCGATGTACACCTCGCGGTAGTCCGCGTTGGCAATCTTCTCCTCGACGTACATCGGCACTTCGTACCGTGCTGACACAACGAGGAGCTGTCCCGGGAACGCAAGCGCCGCCACGAACCGATCCTCGCCTTCCGAATCCTTCGCCGCGATAGCGTCGAGACCTGCCCCGCTCAGGAGTTCGGCCAACTCAGCCGCCAACGTCCCCGACTCCTGCGCCTGGCCCACCGGCCCACCCGCCACGACGGCGGCGGCCACCAGCGCCAATGCCACTCTGCGGCCTGCATTACGGATCGTCATGATGACTCTCCTCTCCGACTCACCGATAGTTAGGGTTGTTTCTACCACCAGCCGACCGTGCCGTCAACGGCCCGCAGCGACAGACGTGGGCGCCTTCGCCGCCCGACCGTCGTCTGTCCCCGGATCGGGATCGTTCCCGCCCCGGAACGCTTGCAGCGCCGTACGCACCGCAACAAACAAGGCGCTGCCTCGATCGCCCACCGTCGCGCGGGCTGCCGCCAGGAGCCCGTCGACTCCGTTCGTCGCCCACGCAAGAAGCCGGTCCGTCTGCTCCGCCAGATCCGCCCCGGCCGCAGTCAGCCTGGCCGCGTCCGCGCTCATTCGGTCGACGCGTTCCAGAGTAGGCCGCACTTCTGTCTCCACCATCTCCATCAGGCGATTGACCCGCCGCGTGGTCCGTAGCGCCGTGAGGAGGAGCACCACCTGCAGCACCGCCATCAGGGCGGTTGCGCCAGCGATCACGGCAATCAGCAACAGGAGCAGCGAGTCGGAACCCATGCCAGTCCGTCAGCTCTGCTCCGCCTCTTCCTCGTCTTCCCCACCGGCTGCCCGTGCGTAGACGGCGCGACCCCGATCGATCGCTTCGCTCAGGTGCTCTCGCTGCTCCCGTACGAACTCGCGGCCCCGCTGCGCGGCGTCGGCGGCGATATCGCGACCCTCGCGCACCCGTTCGTTGAGCACCCGGCGGGTCTCCTCGCCGGTTGCCGGTGCGCACAGCAGGGCGACCGCGGCACCGGTCACCGCTCCCATGACGAAGGCGACCATCACCAACGCCGCGTTCCCGTCCGAATCTCTCGACATAACGCTGCCCTCCAGTCTCGACCCGCAGGCCATTCATCTTCTCACATTTCGCGCGGCACGGCGGCGTCATCCGCCCGCGACGCCCAGTTCCAGCTTCCGGAGGCCGCGCACCTGGTCGCGCAGCTCGGCCGCCCGCTCGAACTCCAGGTCGGCCGCCGCCGCCCGCATCTCCGCTTCAAGCTGGGTGATCCGTCGGTCTAGTTCCGCCTGCGACGCGAAGGTCTCCTTGGGCTGGTCGGCCGGCGGCGGCAGGTAATCGCGCTCGTAGACACTCGACAGCACCCCGTCGATCGCCTTGGTTATCGACGCCGGCGTAATGCCGTGCGTCCGGTTGTAGGCCTCCTGCCGCTCACGCCGGCGCATCATCTCGTCGAGTGCTTCACGCATCGACTCGGTCACCGCGTCGGCGTACATGATGACCTGTCCGTAGACATTGCGCGCCGCCCGGCCGGCGGTCTGGATGAGCGCGCCGGTGGAGCGGAGGAATCCTTCCTTGTCGGCGTCGAGAATGGCGACCAGCGATACCTCCGGCAGGTCGAGCCCTTCGCGCAGCAAATTGATCCCCACCAGGACGTCAAATGCGCCGCGCCGCAAGTCGCGCAGGATCTCCACCCGTTCGAGCGTGTCGATGTCGGAATGGAGATAGCGCACCCGCACGCCCAGCTCCTGATAGAACTGCGTCAGATCCTCCGCCATCCGCTTCGTGAGCGTGGTGACCAGCACTCGCTCGCGCCGCTCGGTACGCAGGCGGATCTCGTGCAGCAGGTCATCCACCTGCCCCTTGACCGGCCGGACATCGACGGCCGGATCGACGAGACCGGTAGGCCGGATAATCTGCTCCACGACGACGCCGCCGCTCTGCTCCAGCTCGTAAGGTCCGGGCGTGGCGGAGACGAAGATCACCTGGCCGACGCGCACCTTCCACTCGTCAAAGTTGAGCGGACGATTGTCAATGGCGGAAGGCAGGCGGAAGCCGTACTGCACCAGCGTCTCTTTTCGCGAGCGGTCGCCGTGGTACATGCCACGCAACTGCGGGATCGTCTGATGGCTCTCATCGATGATCGTCAGCGCGTCATCCGGCAGGTAATCGAGCAGCGTTGGTGGCGGCTGACCGGCGGCCCGCCCCGCAAGGTGGCGCGAGTAGTTCTCGATGCCGTGGCAGTAACCGATCTCCTTGATCATCTCCAGATCGAACATCGTCCGCTCGTGCAGCCGCTGCGCCTCGAGGAGCTTCCCCTGCCGCTCCAGCCACCCCCGATGTTCCGCCAGCTCCGCCTTGATCCCCTCTATTGCCGCCTCCGTGTGTTCCCGCGGCGTGACGAAGTGCGACTTCGGATAGACGGCAATCCGGTCGTGGTGCTGCAGCGCACGACCGGACAGCGGATCGAATGTGACCAGTTCGTCCACCTCGTCCCCGAACAGCTCGATCCGGACCGCCTGCTCGTCGTATGACGGAAACACCTCGATGATGTCGCCCCGGACACGGAACACACCGCGGCCGAACTCGTCGTCGTTCCGCTCGTACTGGATCTCCACCAGCTTCCGCAGGATGGCGTCGCGCTCCACCGTCTGGCCCCGTTCGAGTGGCAGCAGCATGCCGAAGTACGCCTCCGGCGAGCCGAGGCCGTAAATGCATGAGACGCTCGCAACGATCAGTACGTCGCGCCGCTCGAAGAGCGACCGGGTGGCCGACAATCGCATCCGGTCGATCTCGTCGTTGATCGTCGCCTCCTTCTCGATGTACGTGCCGGTCGCCGGGACGTAGGCTTCCGGCTGGTAGTAGTCGTAGTAGCTGACGAAGTACTCCACGGCGTTGTCGGGAAAGA
>CAZJYU010000053.1:0-15443 GCA_964550305.1 uncultured Vicinamibacteraceae bacterium
GAACGCGTTCCTCATGGACCAGGGCTACACGTACGTATCGAGCGGCTGGTTGCACGGCGCGCCGGGCAGCGGCAGCCCGCGACCCGTGCTGGCGACCTTCCCGCTCGCCATGGACGACGGCCGAGCGATTACCGGCACGTCGATGGAGGAGTGGCAGGACCCGGACAGCGCCGCGTTCGGGCGGTTGACGTATCCGGCAGTGACGCTCGAAAAGACCGCCGCGACGCTCACGCATCGCCAGCTCCAGAACGATCCGCGCCAGACGGTTCCGTCCGACCAGTGGCACTACGTCGACGACACGACGGTCGCGTTCACCCCCCCGGCGGGAACCGACGCGGGGACCATTTACGAGTTCGTGTACGAGGCTCGGGATCCGATCGTTCACGGCCTGGGTTTCAGCGCCCTGCGCGATTTCGTGTCGTTCGCGCGCTACCGGCCCGCCGACGATCAGGGCGCCCCCAACCCGCTCTTCGCGGACGGGATGCCGGTGCTCGACCACGCGGTGGCCGTCGGTTCGTCTCAGAGCGGCCGGATGGCCAGGGACTTCGTCTACCAGGGTTTCAACGAGGATGCCGAGGGGCGGCGCGTCTTCGACGGCATGACGCCGTATGTCGCCGGCGCCCGCCGCACGTTCGTCAACGCCCGATTCGCGCAGACGGGCCGCTATACGCGCCAGCATGAAGATCACAACTACCCGATGGACGAATTCCCGTTCACGTTCGCGACGACGACCGATCCGCTGACAGGCAGGACCGACGGGTTGCTGGCCGCCTGCACGGCCTCCGGTACGTGCCCGAACATCATCCAGGTGGACGCCGACTCCGAGTACTACGGCGCCCATGCTTCGCTCATCGTCACCGACACGAGCGGCCGGGCGCTGGAGCTGCCGCCCAACGTGCGCTACTGGATGCTGGCGACCGCCCATCTGCAGGGCGCCGCCGGGTGCCGCGACCCGGCGAACCCGGTGCGGCCGTGGCCGTACTACCGCGCGGCGTTCGACGCCATGGTGCAGTGGGTGCGGGACGGGGTCGACCCGCCGGCGACGCGCGCGCCGTCGGTGGCGGACGGGACGGCGGTGACGGTTGAAGAACAGGGCGAGCAGTATCCGACGATCCCGGACCGGCCGTACAACCCTGCGATCAGCGAGCTCGGCGTGCGGGATTTCTCCGTCTGGCCACCGAAGGAAAGCGACGAGAAGTATCCGCTGTTCGTACCTAGCCTCGACGCGGACGGCAATCTGACGGAGGGCGTCATGGTGCCGGAAGTGGCGGCGCCGCTCTCGACGATGGGCAAGGCGGTGCGCGCCGCGGGGTTCGCGGAAGGGGACCTGTGCGGCGTGAACGGCTCCACCATCGCGTTTCCGCGCACCAGGGACGAGCGCATGGAGCTTGGCGATTCGCGACTCTCCCTGGAAGAGCGCTATCCCGGGGGCGAGGCGGACTACGTGACCCGCTACCGTGAAGCGGCGGACGCGCTCGTCGCCGAGCGGTATCTGCTGCCTGCCGACGCCGAGACGCTCAAGGAGTCCGCCGCCGCAGCATGGAATGCGGCCCGGCGTTCCACGGTGGCCGCCGACCCTACTGACCGGTAGGGCGGCTGGCCGCACTCCATTCAGGGTACAATCCTGGGGTTCGTGTGAGGCACCCGGGTTTCCCGCTGGAAACCTGAAATGGCGGTCGAGTGCTCACGCACCCGACCGACCGGTTCGCGTTACCCACTCGGTTCTGTCACGTACGTTCTCGCGCTATCTCGGCGCGCTTGTCATTCGGTTGTCGTCGGCCTGCTGTGCGATTCGGGAAACGCTCCAGGCAGTACCAAGGAGCATTCTCGATGTTGTTCTCCACGCTCGGGCTCTCACCCTCTCTCTGTAAACCTCTCGCGGCCCTGGGCTACGCTCAGCCCACTCCGGTCCAGACCTCAGCCATTCCCGTCGTACTCGACGGCAGCGATCTGCTGGCCCGCGCGCAGACGGGCACCGGCAAGACCGCCGCATTCGGCCTGCCCATGATCGACCGCCTGCTCGTGCGCGGTCGGCGACGAGCAGACCTGCGCGCGCCCCGGGGCCTTGTCCTCGTCCCGACGCGGGAGTTGGCTCAGCAGGTCCATCAGTCGCTCAAGACCTACGGGGCTCCCGCGGGCCTCCGCGTCGCGGCCATTTTCGGCGGCGTGCCGATACCGCCGCAGGTGCGGACGGTGCAGCGAGGCCTCGACATCATCGTGGCCACCCCGGGCAGGCTCATCGACCACCTGCAGCGCCGCACGGTTGCCCTGTCGGCAGTGGAGATCCTTGTCCTCGACGAGGCGGACCGCATGCTCGACATGGGGTTTCTCCCGGCACTGCGACGCGTGCTCGCGGCCCTGCCACGTTCGCGCCAGACGTTGCTGCTCTCTGCCACGCTATCGAAGGACGTAGCGCGCTTGTCCGGCGACTTCACGCGCAGTCCCGTTCAAGTGGATGTCTCGGAGGCACAGGGGGTCGCGCCGACGGTGAGTCATCACGCGCATGCGGTGGCCCACGAGCGCAAGAGCGACCTGCTGACTCACATCCTGATGCAGCCTCCAGTCGGGCAGGCGCTCGTCTTCTGCAAGACGAAGCGCGGGTCGAACCGGGTCGGCGAGCATCTCGTCCGGGCCGGGATGCGAGCGGCAATCATCCACGGAAACAAGAGTCAGGGCGCGCGCACGCGCGCGCTCCGCGACTTCAAGACCGGTCGCGCCAAGGTGCTGGTGGCGACGGACATCGCGGCGCGTGGACTAGACATCAGTCAGTTGCCGCTGGTCGTCAACTACGACCTGCCGCTCGTGGCCGACGACTACATCCACCGCGTGGGCCGGACTGGCCGCGCCGGACTCACCGGGCGTGCGATCTCGCTCGTCACGGCAGCCGACCGCAGCCTGTTGCAGGCCATCCAGCGGATACTGCCAGCTCCGGTCAAGCCAGTGGTCATCGAAGGCTTCGGGGCGCCGCACGCATCGCGCGAGGCGCTGATGGCACCGGCACGGCGACATCAGCCGGTTCGGCGCCGACGCCGGTCGACCCGGCATCGGCGTCCCATCGTGACCGCGGCCAGCCAGGTCGGCTGACCCGCCCGATAGGCGCGCAGACCCAGCGTCTTCGGCCGGAAAGCGCCTCAGCGGCGCCGGGTCGCTCAGCGTCCTCCCGGCAGGGCGAACGCGATCAGTTCAGGGATCTGACCGCCACCCACCGTCAACGCGATGTACTGCCGCCCGTCCACCATGTAGGTCATCGGCGTGCCGATGGCGCCGCCCGGCAGGTCGACCGAGGCCAGTTCCTCTCCCGTCGCCTTGTCGAACGCGGCCAGGCGCGGGCTGTCGTTCGTCCCCCCCGCGGTCAGGGCGTAGATGAGAATGTCGGGCGTCAGCAGGGGGCCGGCGCGGCTGGCGTCGCCGCCGAGCGGCGGCAGATCGAGGTCGCGCAGCAGCGGATGGTTGCGGATCCGATCGCCGTTGCCGGTAGCCCGCATCCAGACATGGTCGCCGGTGTTCAGATCAATCGCGGTCATCCGCGAGTACGGCGGCTTGAAGAGCGGGAGCCCCTGCGGCATCTGCGGCTGCGTCACGCCCTCTCCGCGCCGTTCGATGACGGCGAGGGTCGCCGGCTCGCCCGGCCTGGGCTCGCGGTACTGCCGGACCGAGTAGGCATTGCGGGAAGGGATGTAGAGCATGCCGGTCTCCGGATCGAACGCCGCCCCGGACCAGTTGGCGCCGCCCCCGCTGCTCGGCCGCTGGATCGTGCCATCCCACATCTGGGGCGTGAAAATCGGACCGAGCCGGTAGCCTTCGACGGCATCGATCGCCATCTGCCGAATCTCCGGCGTGAAGTCCACCAGGTCGTCGATCACTGCGCCCTGGTACTCAAAGGGCGCGGGCCGCGTCGGAAACGGCTGGGTCGGCGAGGGCCGCTCACCCGGGATGTCGGTGTCGGTCGGCACTGGCCGCTCCTCGATGGGCCAGATCGGCTCGCCCGTCTCCCGGTCGAAGACGTACGTAAAGCCCTGCTTGCTGATCTGCGCCAGCGCCTTCACCGGTCGGCCGTCCACCACGATGTCGACCAGGTTGGGCGCGGCGGGGAAGTCCCAGTCCCAGAGGCCGTGGTGCACTGCCTGGAAGTGCCACTCGCGCTCGCCCGTCTCGATGTCGAGGGCCACGATGCTTTCGGCGAACAGATTGTCGCCCAGGCGATGGCCGCCGTAGTAGTCGGGCGCCGGCGTGTTGGTGGGCAGATAGAGGAGGCCGAGCTCCGGGTCGGCGCTCATCAGCGTCCACACGCCCACCTTGCCGGTGACCCGCCAGGAATCACCCTCCCACGTGTCGTTGCCGAACTCGTCTCCCTGCGGAATCGTGCGGAACATCCACTTCATGCGGCCGCTTCGCGGATCGAAGCCACGCATCCAGCCGGGCGGCGCCTCGCGCGTGATGTTGTAGGACGAGATGGACGACGGGGTAACGATGGTGTCGCCGACCACGAGCGGAGGCGACTGCACGGAATAGAGCAGCGCGTTCAGCCAGTCACGGTCGCCGCGCGTCGCGCGCGGGAGCCCTTCGGTCAGGTCGACACGGCCGTTGTCGCCGAAGTCGTCGCACGGTTCGCCGGTCTTGGCGTCGACGCAGATCAGGTAGCCGTTGCCGGTGCCGGCGAAGATCCGTTCGTCCTCGCGGGCCGGACCGTCGGACCAGTAGGCGACGCCGCGCTGATTCCATCGCGCGGTCATCGTCGTCGTCCCTTCCTCGTAGGTCTTCGGGTTGTACACCCAGAGCGTCTCACCGGTCACGGCGTCGATCGCCGCAACCTGCGAGGTCGGCATATTGATGAACAGCCGGCCGTCCACCATCAGCGGTGTCGCCTTCAGGTTCCTGAGATAGGGAGGCTGGGCGTCGCGCCAGCGGTTCGGATCGCGACGGAGCAACTCGTCGAAGATCACGTTCGCCGGCGCCCACCACTCTCCGCCGCCCGGCGTGTCGATGCTCAGGAAGGCGTCGGCCGAAAGCCAGCGCCACGCGACCTCCAGATCGCCGAAATTGCTCCGGTCGATCTGCGCCAGCGGGGAGTACTTCGATCCCCCCAGATCGCCGCCGTAGGTGGGCCACTCGCCGTTGGCCGGCGCGCCCTGCTGGGCGGCGGCGGGTAGCGCCGCAACAGGCACGATGGCGACGACGGCGAAGATGACGGCTGCCAGCCGAGATCCCGGGGGTTGGGGGCAGGAGCGAAAAGGCATCGGCGTCCTCACTCTCGCAGCCGGAAACGGCTGTCGAACGGCGCGTGCCATCATACCGCAGCCATGCTGGTAGAATGCCGGCATGCACCGCCGCCGTGCGCCCCGACCGTGGGCGCTCGCGGGAGCCGGGTTGTGTGCTGCGCTGGTTGCCGTCGCGGGTCCGGGCGATTCCGTGGCGGGTGCGCAGCCGCCGGCGCAGCAGCAGCCGCCGGATCTATACCACTGGGTGTTGCCGGCGGATTCACCGGGCGTCGAAGTGGCCGTTCTCCATCCCAACGACTGCTACGTCGTGCGCGAGGCGGCCGGCGCCGTGTACTTTGGCGAGCCGACCGCTGCGCTCCGCGAGTTGCACCGGCAGGTCGGCGGCACCGTGGCGCATCTCGTCGAGGCGGCGGGCCCGGCGCCACCGGACGAGCATCCCGAGTGCCGGCTTCGGGCGTGCGTCGACGTCGAACGTCTGGCCACCGCCATGGAGCGTGAAATGGCGGCCGCCAACCCCCGAGCCACGCGCCGCGTCGCGCACGATCCGTCACCGCTCGACAACTTCTTCGGCGGCGCCTACACCGATGTCGGCACCGACGACGCCGGGGCGGATGCGGCCGGTCTTGCCGTGCGCGCGCGCTACCGCAACACGCCGGAACAGCAGATGATCGTCCGGCACCTCGCCACCGCGCGGCGCGACAACTGCTACGAGGCGAAGCGGCTCCGGACCCTGACGATCCATGTGCGTGATCACGACGTCGAGCGCAGCGACCGGACCGGCGTGTATCGCGGGTACCTGTACATCGAGCATCATCATCCGGAGATTGCCGGCGACCGGGTCGCCAACTGACGGCGTCTGCCATCTGACGGCACGAAACGGCACGCGAAGGAGACAACGACATGCGGGAGAGGCTGAACGGGCTGCGAAGGGGAATGCGGCGGCGGGACGTGGCGCGCGTCGCGGCGCTGATGCTGGCGATGGCGGCGGTCGTCGCGGTGGCGGCGCAGGAGACCGATCCGACGGACGGCAAGCGGGCCTATCGCTTCGAAGAGCTGGCTGACGGCGTCTGGTTCGCCACCGGCACCGGCGCGATGACGACCATGAGCAACTCGCTCGTGATCGTCAACGATGACCACGCGATGCTGGTCGACACCAGCGTGACGCCCGCCGCCGCCCGAAAACTGGTGGCGGAGGTCGCCGCGGAGATCACCGACCTGCCGATCCGCTACGTCTTCAATACGCATTTCCACTTCGACCACGCGCACGGCAACCAGATCTTCGGCGACGAGGTCGAGATCATCGGCCACGATTACGTCCGCACGCAGTTCCTCGCCGACTCGCCCGGCCAGCGGACCAACCGCAGCTTTTCCGCAGCGATCCCGGAGCGGATCGAAGGACTGAAGGCGCAGGTCGCGGGCGCGACTGACGAGGGCGAGCGCGCGCAGCTCGCGCTCGATCTGCGGATCACGGAAGCGCACTGGAACGCGCTGCAGGAGACCCGGGTAAAGGCGCCCAGCGTCACCTACAACGACACGATGACGATCGTGAAGGGCGGCCGCGAGGTGCAGCTCCACCACCCGGGGCGGGGCCACACCGCCGGCGACACGCTGGTCTTCCTGCCGGAGGAGCGGATCGTCTTCACGGGTGACTTCTTCGTCGGCAGCCCGGGCGCGAACAGCCTGCCCTACATGGGCGATGGGTTCGTGCACGACTGGCCCGCCAGCCTGGACCGCCTGAAGGCCCTTGAGTTCGATACCATCGTTCCGGGTCACGGCACGCCGTTCCAGGAGCGCGAACAGATCGACCACCTTCAGGCGTATCTGCGCGATCTCTGGGGCCAGGCGTCAAAGCTGCGCGCCGACGGCGTCTCGGCGGAGGATGCGGCCGGCCGCATCGACCTCAGCGCCCACGCCGCCCACTACGGCGACCGCGCGCGCAGTGCGGACCCGCGGGCGGTCGTCCGCATCTACGAGGTGCTCCAGATTCTGCACCCGATGTGAGACGGGCGAGATGGTCCGCTCGATCGCCAGCCACGCTGCTGGTGCTCGCACGAGACGTTTGGTGGGCGACGCACGAGCAGGTCGCACGGTACGTCAAGGAGCAGGCCGGCCTCGGACCGGCGCGCCGGTGCGCCAGATCCAGGCGAGTGCGACGAGGATGCCGATGCCGAGAAAGCGCCGGGGGCTGCTGACGAAGATGACCGCCCCGTTGGCGATCATGAACAGGAAGACGCAGCGAATGGCGGTGGTCCAGGCGGCAGCGCGCCCTGCATGATCGGCGGGCAGGAAGCGCCACCATGCGCCTTCCGCCACCCAGATAACGGTGAACGCGTAGTTCACCCACAGCCCGCCGCCCCACGCGAGGCCCAGAAGCGCATCGGTGCGGGCCGCGGTGTAGTCGTACGCCGCGGCATGGCTCCAGCCATGGTGGATGTCGAAGGCCGCGGCGACATGCAGGAGGTAAACGAACGCGCCGAGCAGCCACACCGGCCGGGCCCAGGCTGCCGCCACCCGCCGCGTCCGGCCGTATTCTCCGGCGACGTAGAGAATGAGCGCGATCCAGATGGTCGCGGCGACCGCAGGTGCGGCCGGCATCGTCGCGTCAGTTGCCCTCGCGCCGGTCGGATTCCTGCGTCTTCCACAGCGCCGCGCCGGCTACGTTGAGATCCGAGCCGACCGTAACCGCGGTGTTCAGCACCAGGTGCGCGTTCGACTCCAGCGTGAAGGCCGGCCACTCGGGCAGGTCGCTGCGGTTGGGATCGCCGGTGGCGGCGAACTGAAGCCAGTAGGCGCGGACCGTCTCGGAGAGGCGGAAGTCGGCGTCGGTGAAATCCCCGACCGGCGAGAGACCGAGGGGACGTTCGCCGCCCGCATCCGTCCTCGTCAGCGTGCCGAACACGTAGGCCAGTTCGGCCGCGTGGTGCGCGCCGAGCTCGCGGCCCCACGCCGTGGGCGGCGCGTGCGTGAAGTGGTAGAGCCAGACGGGGGACATCTTCCGCGCGTGCGCTTCGGCCTGCGCGCGCACCGGACCGGCGAAGAACAGGTCGTGAATTAACGCGTCGATGCCGATCTTCGCGGTCTCGGGTGACGAGACGTCGTAGTGCGCCAGCATCGCGTCGGCGCGGCCGGGATACACCGCGCGGACGTACGCCTCGAACGACGCAGCGTCATCGATCTCCATGTTGCGGGTCATGAGGGAACCCTCGTTGCCCATCAGGCCGGTGACGAGCGGCACGTCGTGCTGGCGGCCGGCCTCGTACATGGCGAGCGGATCGTCCGGGATGGCCCAGCCGTCGACGTTGGGCGCCCAGACGTTACCGGTCCGCATGAAGGTGTTGCCTGCGTCGCGGTTAGACGCCGCGAGCACATCGGCCGCACTCGCCGCTCGCATCGCGGCGAGCTGGGCGGCCGGATCGTCGCCGCCGGCGTCGAGCGCCTCGCCGACGCGCACGCCCTGCGCCTCGGCCGGCTCGTGGCCGCGGGCCGGCTCGTCGAGCGGGCGATCCCACCCGACGACGTAGTTGCTTTGCGCGATCGCAGCGTGGTACAGCCCCTCCGCCTGCGGCATCAGCATCACCGACATCACGGCTCCGCCGCCGGCCGATTCCCCGAAGATCATCACGCGCTCCGGGTCGCCGCCGAACGTCGCGATGTTGTCCCGCACCCATTCGAGCGCCGCGGCCATGTCGAGCAGCCCGTAGTTGCCCGATGCACCGTGTGGCGACTCGTCCGACAGCGCCGGGTGCGCGAGGAAGCCGAAGACATTCAGGCGGTAGTTGATGGTCACGACGACGGCGCCGTCTCTCGCGAGCGGCGTGCCGTCGTAGAGCGCGGTCGACCCGGAGCCGCCGGTGTAGCCGCCGCCGTGGATCCAGAACAGGACCGGGCGCAGTTCCGCCGTCTCGCGCGGTGCCCAGACGTTCAGGAAGAGGCAGTCCTCGTCCTGGGTGACTTCCTGGCCCCCGTTCTGCATGCAGATCGCCCCGTTCCGGATGGCCTCGCGCACGCCGCTCCAGGCGGCGACCGGCGCGGGAGGCTGCCAGCGCAGGTCCCCCACCGGCGGCGCGGCGAACGGGATCCCCCTGAAGGCCATCACGTCGGGATCGGCCGCCGTAGCGGCCCCCTGGATCTGACCGCCGGTGACCGCCACCGGCGTGTCGGGGGAGAGCGAGACGACCGGATCGGCCCCTGCGGCGTCGTCCGCGGCGGAGCCGCCGCATGCCGCCGCCGCCAGCGTTGCCGCAAACGCCATGTACACGACGACTTGCGCGAATCGGTCATGCATCATGAAGGTGATTATAGGATCGTGGACTGGTACGGCCGGAAAACCTGCTGATGACGAACCATCCCACCGCGCCGGACGCCAGCCGTCCACTGCCTGACGGGCCGTGGTACCGCCAGGTGTCCCGGGAACAGTGGAAGGCATTCCTCGCCACCTTCCTGGGCTGGCTGCTCGACGGCTTCGACTTCACCATCATGACGTTCATCCTGATCGACATTCAGGAGAGCTTCACGGTGGACCGCGCGCTCGCCGGCGCCCTGGGGACGGTAACCCTGATGTTCCGACTGGTCGGCGGGCTCGGCGCCGGCATGATGGCGGACCGGTGGGGACGCAAGCTGCCGCTGATGCTGTCGATACTGTGGTTCTCGATCTTCGCGTTCCTCAGCGGCTTCTCCACCAGCTACGCGATGCTGTTCGCGTTCCGGGCGCTGTTCGGCATCGGGATGGGAGGCGAGTGGGCGGCCGGGATGCCGCTGGCGCTCGAGCACTGGCCGACGCGGTTGCGCGGACTGGCGTCGGGCCTGCTGCAGGGAGGGTGGTACTGGGGTTACGTCCTGTCGGCCCTGACGTTCCATTACATCTACCCGCTGTTCGAAGGCGTGCAGGATCCCTTCGGGGCAGAGGGAGCGACCGTGGGCTGGCGCGTCATGTTCTGGGTGGGCGTGCTGCCGGCGCTCCTGGTGCTCTGGATACGGAGCGGCGTCAGCGAAAGCCCGGTCTGGCTGGAGCGGCAGCGGCACCTGCGCGACCGCGCCGCCCGCGCCGAGGGCGTGGCCGAACGGGTCTCGCTGGTCCGTCTGTTTCACGCCGACCTCCTCTGGGCAACCGTCCAGTCGTCGGTGCTGATGGGCGCCTTCATGTTCTCGTACTACTCGCTCAGCTTCTGGTACCCCACCTTCCTGATTGAAGGAGGGCACGACACGCTCGGCTACCTGCTGCTCTTCAACCTGGCCGCGATCAGCGGCATGGCGCTCTGGGGCCGGGCTTCGGAGACCGCGCTCGGCCGGCGCGGCGCGGTGGCCGCCGCAGCGCTGCTCGGCGTCGCGTCGATCCCGGCCTTCCTCTATGGACCGGAGGGCGGCGGAGGCGGGACGGTGCTGGCGCTCGGCGCGGTGTGCATGGGCGCATCCGGCGGCGGCATCTGGGGGATGGCGCCGTCGTACCTGACGGAACGCTTCCCGACGGCGGTCCGCGGCGTGGGGCCGGGCTTGACGTACCACGTCGGGGCCGCCCTCGGCTCGTTGACCCCGTTCATCCTGGGCCGGCTGCAGGACGGCGGGATGACGACGGGCGGCGCGATGCGAATCTGCATCGCGGTGTCCGGCTTGCTGGTCGCGGCGCTGATCTGGATGGGGCCGGAAACCCGCGGACGCCGGTTCACGCCGACCGAGCGGTGAACATGCGCTGGTTTGCCCGGCTCCTGTTTCCGCTGCTCTACCGGCTGCAACCGATCCTGCTGCGGTTGCGGTCGTGGCAGCTCGTCGCGGTGATCGCCGCGCTCACGCTCCTGAACTACGTCGTACCGGACTCCATCCCGTTCCTCGACGAGATCGTCCTCACGATCATCCTCATCCTGCTTGCCCGCTGGCGCGCGAAGAAACGCGAACCGTTCGAAGGGCAGTCGGCGCCGCCACCGCGCACGCAGTAGGCGTGACCGCCGCACGTCGCGGGGGCGCTCCGGTACAATCTCGCCGTGCCGGGAAACAGTTTCGGGCAGCTCTTCCGCATCACCACGGCGGGGGAGTCGCACGGCGCGGGGAACCTCGTCATCGTGGACGGTTGCCCTCCCGGGCTGGCGCTTGACGAGGACGACCTGGTTCCGGATCTCGCCCGGCGCCGCCCGGGCCAGAGCAAGATTGTCTCGCAGCGCGACGAGCCGGATGTCCCGGAGATACTCTCCGGCGTCTTCGAAGGCCGCACCACCGGCACCAGTATCGCCATCCTCGTCAGGAACCGCGATCAACGCAGCCGCGACTACTCGCGAATCCGTGAGACCTACCGCCCCGGCCACGCCGACCACAGCTACGACGCGAAGTACGGCTTCCGCGACTACCGCGGGGGCGGCCGATCGAGCGCGCGCGAGACGACGGTCCGGGTGGCGGCGGGCGCTATCGCCAAGAAGCTGCTCGCGGAGCGGTGCGGTGCGCGGATCGTCGGTTACGTCCGGCAGGTGGGAGACATCGTGGCGGCGGTCCCGGACCCGGCCGCGGTGACGCTCGACCAGGTAGAGACGCTGCCCGACGGTTCACCCAATCTCGTCCGCTGCCCGGACGCGGAGGCGGCGCCGCGCATGGTGACGCTCATCGAGCGCATGCGCTCGGAGCAGAACTCGATCGGCGGCGTCGCCGAGGTGATTGCCACCGGCGTGCCGGCCGGCCTCGGCGAGCCCGTCTTCGACAAGTTGAAGGCGGACCTCGGGAAGGCGATCTTCAGCCTGCCGGCGGTGCTCGGCGTCGAGTACGGCATCGGCTTCGGATGCGCGACACGGACCGGGACGGAGAACAACGACACCTTCTACCGCGCCGACGACGATCCCTCGGGCGCCGGCTCCCCGGGCGCTGTCCGGATAGCCACGCGTACCAACCGGCACGGTGGGATGCTCGGCGGCATCTCGAGTGGTATGCCCATCGTCCTGCGCGCCGCGGTGAAGCCCACCAGCAGCCTGCCGCAGCCGCAGGAGACGGTGACGTCGTCGGGCGAGCCGACGACGATCAGCACCACGGGACGGCACGATCCCTGCCTGCTGCCCCGATTCGTCCCGATGGCGGAAGCAATGGTGGCGCTGGTGCTGGCGGACCACTGGCTGCGCTGGCGGGCGACCGGCCGCGCGGGCGCTGCGAGCTAGTCCCGGCGGGCGATCCGGCCCGCATCGCCTGTCGGGCGCCCCGGGGACTCGGGTCTATAATCGCGTCCATGAAGGGCAGAAACCTGCTGGCGGTCATCGGTGTCATAGGCGGACTGATCGTGGGCGTCGTGCTCGGTTGGCTGCTTGGCGCGACCGGCGTGGGGCGGGGAGCGCCGCTGGAGTCGCTGGACGCGCACGAGCGGGCGTTCACCGAGCGGATGCAGAACGTGGTGCTCACCGGCAACTTCACCATCGAGGGCCGGGAGCGCCGCGACGGACTCCCGGAGCGCTACGAGATCGCGAGCGTCACCAAGCTGGACGGCGACCGCTGGCGGTTCGACGTGCGCCTCGTCTACGGCAACGTCGACGCGGAGCTTCCGGTTGTGGTTCCCATCGTCTGGGCCGGCGACACGCCCATGGTGAGCATCACCGACTTCGCCATTCCGGGGCTGGGGGAGGAGTTCGGCGCGCGCGTCGTCTTCTACGACAACCGCTACGCCGGCACCTGGGATCATGGCGAGTACGGCGGGATGATGTACGGCACGATCTCACCCGCCGGCGGGAATTGAGACGATTGAGGAACATCCCATGCGCAGACCCGTCCCGTTTGCGGCCGCGCTGAGCATTGCCCTGGGCCTCGTCCTCGCCGAGGGGTCCGGCCTCGCGCAGGGCGATCGCTTTACCCCGGTCACGGACGCCATGCTGCAGGATCCACCGGCCGCCGACTGGCTCAACTGGCGGCGCACCCTCGACGGACAGGGGCACAGTCCACTCGATCAGATCACCGCCGAAAACGTAGGCGAACTACAGCTCGCCTGGAGCTGGGCGCTGAACGAGGGATCGCAGCAAACCACGCCGCTCGTGCACGACGGCGTTCTCTACGTCGCCAACCCGGGCGAGGTGGTGCAGGCGCTCGATGCGGCCACCGGCGACTTCATCTGGGAGTACCGGCGCGGGGCCGAGCCGCCGGGCGACAGCTTCGGCGGGCCGCCGCCCGGCCGCGCCCACCGGAACATCGCCATCTACGAGGACAAGATCTACCTGAACACGGCCGACGCGCACGTTATCGCGCTCGACGCCCGGAACGGCTCGGTGGTCTGGGACACGGATGTCGGCGGCGGCGTCGGTTTCCAGTTCTCGAGCGGAGCGATCATCGCGGACGGCAAGGTGATCTCCGGGATGACCGGTTGCGGCCGGTACCGCGAGCAAGCGTGCTACATCGTCGGCCTCGACGCGCGAACCGGCCGCGAGCTCTGGCGCACCTCGACCATCGCCCTGCCGGGCGAGCGCGGAGGAGACTCGTGGGGCGACCTGCCGGTGATGTTCCGTGCGGGCAGCGACTCCTGGATCCCGGGCAGTTACGACCCCGTCACGCGGACGCTCTTCCATGGGACGTCGCAGGCCAAGCCCTGGGCGCGCGAGGCGCGCGGGACCGACGGCGACGCGCTCTATACCAATTCGACGCTGGCGCTCGACCCGGACACCGGCGAGATGAAGTGGTTCTACCAGCATCTGCCGGGCGAGACGCTCGACATGGACGAGGTGTTCGAACGGATCATCGTCGAATACGACGGCCGCCGCTCGGTATTCACGATGGGGAAGATGGCGGTTCTCTGGGAACTGGATCTGGACAACGGCAGCTTCCGCAGCGCGCACGACCTCGGTTACCAGACCTTCGCTGACGTCGATCCGGAGACCGGCGCCGTCACCTACCGCGAGGGGATGATCCCGACCCTGTACGAAGAGATCTTCTGGTGCCCCAGCACATCCGGCTTCAAGAGTTGGCGCGCGATGTCGTACCACCCGGAATTGGAGACGTTCTTTATCCCCATCAACCTGAATTGCGAGACCGCCATCTTCGGACCGGTCGAGCAGGTGGAGGGCGGCGGCGGGACCGGGCCGGTGCGCCGGACGAACCACTTCCACCCGGACAGCCCGGGCGAACTGGGCGAGTTCCTGGCGATGGACATACGCACCGGTGACGTGCGTTGGCGGCGCCGGTTCAAGACGCCGATCAACAGCGCCGCGCTGACCACCGACGGCGGTGTCGTCTTCGCCGGAAGCTGGGACCGCCACATGTATGCCTTCGACGTGGAAACGGGTGACACGCTCTGGCAGACGCGCCTGCCGACGTCCGTGCAGGGCTTCCCGATCACCTACGCCGTGGATGGCCGCCAGTACCTCGCGGTGCCCGCCGGCAGCGGCGGCGGCAGTTGGGGCGGCATGATCCCCAACGACCTCATGCCGGAGGAACGCCGCCCCGCCGCCGGCAACGGCCTCTTTGTCTTCACCCTGCCTTGACCCGAAGCTGGGTTCAGTAGCTCGTCATCGGCGGCCGGCGACGGGCACTCCACGGGCACGATCGCCAAGGCGCTCGAGTTGCGCGCCGGACGGCGAGGAAGGCCGGAAGCAACGGCCTGAGGGCCGCATGTCAGATCCGGATGTTCCGGTAGACTGGCCCATGCGTTTGGATGCCTGAACTGCTGCACTCGGAGGCCTCGCCGCCTGAGCGGTGGGAGGCGTTCATGCGCCCAAGGCGTTGGGGATGATGTTCACGTTGGGCGGCTACACCCGGGGGGTGGAGGAAAGCTGGCCGGAGGAGGACACCTACCGTTGGATTGTGTGTCAGCTCCCGCGGAGCTTTCATGGCCGCAGCGCGGCCGAACAGCGCGCGGCGCTCGCCGAACGGGTGCCGTTGACGGGCACGAAGTGGGATGCGCTGCTGGCCGCCATGGTAGAGCACGTGGCGTGGCTGCACGGGCACGAGCGGCCGGTGTGGGTAGACGAGCGGGAGCGGTTCCTTGACACCACCTGGGTGGTGGCCGACACGCCATGGACACGGCTGTACTCGGTGATCTTCGCGCCGGCGGCGTTCCTGCGGCACGGAGCGATACCGGACCCGCGTGATCTGGACGCACGAGGGGGAGAGCGTTTTGAGTGGACCCCTTGGCCGTGAGCAGCTCATCGAGCTGTTCGAGGAGCTGTCCTCCGAGCTGGCAAGGCGGGGCGCCCGGGCGCATGTGTACCTATTTGGCGGCGCCGCGATGAGCGTAGCGTTCGACCGGCGCCGAACCACGGTCGATATCGATGTGCGGGT
>CAZJYU010000054.1:0-14548 GCA_964550305.1 uncultured Vicinamibacteraceae bacterium
TCGGGATTCGGATTGCGGAAATGGAGATGCGCCGGGATCAGGCCTCGGTTCATGGCCAGCAGGGTCTTGATCAGCCCGGCGACGCCAGCCCCGGATTCGAGATGGCCGATGTTGGTTTTCACCGAGCCGATCAGCAAGGGGCTGTCCGGGCCACGCCCTGGCCCGAAGGCGGCGGCCGTCGCGTTGATTTCGATCGGGTCACCGACCTCCGTGCCGGTGCCGTGCGCCTCTAGGTAATCGATGTCTGATGGCTGGAGCCCGGCCCGCTCAAGCGCGGCCGCAATGACGCGCTCCTGGGCCGCCCCATTGGGAACCGTCAGGCCCTGGCTCGCTCCGTCCTGGTTCAGTGCTGAGCCCCGGATCACCCCCCAGATGCGATCGCCGTCCGCCTCGGCGTCGGCGAGGCGCTTGAGGACCAGGATGCCGCATCCCTCGCCCCGGACGTATCCGTTGGCGGAGGCATCGAAGGTCTTGCACTGGCCGTCCGGCGACAGCATGCCCGCGTTGGCGCGAAACTCGAGCAGCCGACCGGAGAGAATAACGTTGACCCCGCCGGCCAGCGCGATGTCGGCATCGCGCTGCTGCAGGCCCGTGACGGCTTGGTGGGTCGCAACCAGGGACGACGAGCAGGCCGTGTCCACCGCCATCGCCGGCCCCCCAAGGCCAAGGGCGAAGGCAACCCGGCCGATCGCCGTGTTGAGGGAGGTGCCGGTGACGGCATAGAGGCTGGACGCGGCATCGGCGGGCGGCGCCTGCTCGTTGGCCTCCAGGATCAGTCCGCGGTAGTCGTTGTTGCTGATGCCCGCATACACGCCAGTGCGGCTGTCCTGCAGCCCCTCCGGATCGATCCCAGCGTCTTCGAGCGCCCGCCAACTCGTCTCCAGAATCAGGCGTTGCTGCGGGTCGAGCAACTGCGCTTCGACCGGCGAAATACGAAAGAAGCCGGCATCGAACCGGTCGATAACATCGAGGTCGAGATAGGCGCCGAAGCGGCAAGCCTCGATCTGTCCCGTGTCGTCCGGGAACAGGGCGCCCACGCGCCCGATGCCGGAACCCGGAAGGCCCTCCTGCACCGCGTTGCCCCCGGCCTCCAGCAGACGCCAGAAGGCAGAAAGACCATCAGCCCCGGGGAACCGGCAGGCCATGCCCACGATCGCCACCGGCGGACCGGATTCGGACAACGCGGGCGAGCGCCCTTCAACGAGAGCGTGCGGTTCTTCGCCAGGATCGAAAGATCGGTTGGAATCCATCATCTCGATACTCTCTCGGTCAATAGGACAGCCGGGACTCTCAACCCGTCAGGATGCGGATTTCGCGACCGTTTCGCGGCCATGGAGAGGCGACGAAGGCACGCCAGCATACACTACTCCGTCGCTATTCCGTGCGGGCAAGGCGGCCGGCTCACTGCAGTCCCGCGTGCGCCGGAGAGCATCGCCGCAGCCCGCGCTCTCCTGGCAGCGCGTGCCTTCGGACCCTGGTCCCGTGGCGCCGCGAACAAGGCGATCCATCCGATAGAATGTGCGACCGTGAACATAATGGTTGAGTCGTTCGCAAGGATCAACGGTCGCGCGGCGCTTGTTCTCATCCTTCTGGCAACCTTCGCGACCGCGCCGCTTGACGCGCAAACTGCCGGAGGTCGCGCCGCCGCCCCTCAGGCGCCCGCCGGACCCCCGCCCGGGCAGGTAGCGCCGGGGACTTTGAATCCCACGGCCGGCGAAGCGGCGCTGGCAGCGCAGATCGACGGGCCTCCCCCTCCGGCTGCGCCGGCCGTCATGAACCGGGACGGAGACTACCGGACGACGGTGCGGGTTATCCGCCTCACTACGGGCATCAGGCTGGACGGGGTGCTCGACGAGGAGGTGTATCGCGAGATCGCGCCGATCACCGACTTCGTGCAGCACGTGCCGGCGTCCGGCGCGCCGGCGACGGAGCGCTCTGAGGCCTGGGTCATGTACGACGACACGAACATCTACGTGACGGCGCGCGTACACGACTCGGCGCCCGAGAACCAGTGGGTCGCCAACGAAATGCGGCGCGATACGAGCCAGTTGCGCCAGAACGACACGTTCGGCGTGGTGTTCGACACGTTCTACGACCGCCGAAACGGCTTCGCCTTCTACACCAACCCGCTCGGCGCGCGCGCCGATCTGCAGGTCATGAACGAGGGCGACTTCAACAGCGACTGGAATCCGGTCTGGGACGTGCGGACCGGCCGCTTCGACGGCGGCTGGACGGTGGAGATGGAGATACCGTTCAAGACGCTGCGGTACCGGGGCGGCGGCGCCCAACTGTGGGGCGTGCAGATGCGCCGGGCCATTCGGCGCAAGAACGAGTGGGTGTACCTGACGCGCATCCCGTTGTCGGCCGGCGGCGGCCGGGGGACCGCCGGCATCGTGCGGTTGTCGGCGGCGGCCACGCTTGTGGGGCTGGAGCCGCCGGACGCGAGCCGGCTGGCCGAGATCAAGCCGTACGTCATCGGCGGCGTGGCAACTGACCGGAACTCCATTCCCGTTCGCGAGAACGACGGCAACGGCGAGTTCGGCGCCGACGTAAAGCTGGGCATCACCTACAACCTGACGGCGGACCTGACCTACAACACGGATTTCGCCCAGGTCGAGGTGGACGAGCAGCAGGTCAACCTGACGCGCTTCAGCCTGTTCTTCCCCGAGAAGCGGGAGTTCTTCCTGGAAGGCCGCGGCATCTTCGACTTCGCCCGCGGCGGTCTGGGGGCTCGTGCTCCGACTGACGTCAGCGAAGCCCCCACGCTGTTCTACAGCCGGCGCATCGGGCTGGAAGGCGACGCCGAACGGGGGGCGGTGGTGGTGCCGATCCACGGCGGGGCGCGCATGACGGGGAAGGCGGGCGCGTTCGACGTCGGCGTGCTGAGCATCCAGACGGAGGAGTCGCCCGAGGCGGGAACGGAGTCGACGAACTTCACGGTGCTGCGTTTGCGGCGGGACGTCCTGCGGCGCAGCAGCATTGGCGCGATATTCACAAACCGCTCGGTGTCGCTCGTCGGTCCCGGCGCCAGCCAGGCGTACGGCGTGGACGGCACGTTCTCGTTCCACGAGACCCTCGACTTCGTGACCTACTACTCGCGCACCCGCACCCCCCTGGGAAACGGACGGGACGCGAGCTACCAGGGCCGCTTCGACTACGGCGGCGACCGCTACGGCGCGACCGTGGACCACATCACCGTCGAGGAGAACTTCCTGCCGGAGATCGGCTTCATGACGCGCGACAACTACCGCCGCACGACGTTGTCGGGTCGATTCAGCCCGCGCCCGCAGGGCAGCCGGATCGTGCGGCGCTACTCGTTCGAGGCCGGCGTCGACTCCTTCACGACGGCCGACCAGGGCCTCCTGGAGACGCGCGAGCGCACGGTGGACTTCTCGACGGAGTTCCAGAACGGCGACCGGCTGGAGGTGAACCTGACCAACTCCTACGAGCTGCTGCTGGAACCGTTCCGGATCTCCAGGGACGTCGAACTCCAGGTGGGCGGCTACGACTTCACGGCGGCCATGGTTTCCTACGAGCTGGGCGCGCAGCACAGGGCGAACGGCACGTTGGCTTTCACGGCCGGCAGCTTCTGGAGCGGCAACATCCGCACGCTGGAGTACCGCCAGGGTCGCCTGAACGTGACGAACCAGTTCTCCGTGGAGCCGACGATCTCGTTCAACGACATCGAGCTGCCGGAGGGGGAGTTCACCACTACGCTGGTCAGCACGCGCTTCAACTTTGCGTTCAACCCGCGCATGTTCTTCGGCGGCCTGGTGCAGTACAACTCGGGCATCGACCGCGTGAGCTACAACCTGCGGCTGCGCTGGGAGTACAGTCCGGGCAGCGAGCTGTTCGTGGTGTACACCGAGGAGCAGGACGTCAACTCGCTGCGGCCGATGCGGATGGACGATCGGCTGCGCAACCGCGGCTTCGTCGTCAAGCTGAACCGCCTGTTCAGGCTGTAACGCGACCATCCGGCGGCGGCAACGGGCTGCGGCGAGGCGCGGCGGCTCGACGTGACCCGGCGGCCGCCTCACGAGGCCGCGACGCGGACCGTAATCACCTCGGTCTCGTGGTACTGCCGGTGGGTGACCGACGATGCGTAGTGCTGCAGCAATCGCAGCGGCGCGTCGCGCTCCATCAGCGCCTCGAGGTCGGGCAGGTCCAGTTCCAGCTCACCCGGCGCCGGTCGCGTCAGGACAGCGATCCGGTCTTCCAGGTTCGTGGCGTCACGCGGCGCGCTGACGAATTCCAGCTCGGCCGCCTTGCCGTCGCTGGACGCGAGCAGCAACAGCTTGCGGCGCCCGCCGGTGTCCGATTCGCCACTCTGCTGGCGCAGGATGACGAGCACCTCGTCGGCGATGCCCTGCATGCGATCGGCCATGCGTGCATCCCAGCCGCGGCTTTGCGCGAATTCCTTCAGGAACGCGTTGATGTCGGCGAGCGCGCCGGCGCCCAGCTCCGTCTGGATGCGCTGGCGGCCGCGCGTGCCGAGCTCGGTGAAGGCTGTCAACAGGATGACGGTGATGCCGCCCGCGGTGAGTCCGTTCTGCAGCATGGTGCGCCACACGCCCCGGAAGGGCGGCGCCACGAGCTCGAACTGGAAGCCCAGCCCGACCGCGAGCGCGACGCCGACGACGAGGCCCGTGCGGTAGTCGGGCGCGTCCCGCATGATCAGCCGCATGCCTTCCACGAAGAGCGGGCTGATCACCACCATCAGGAAGATTGCGCTCACGGGACCGGGCATGCCCACCAGTACGCCCCAGGCCTTGGGCAGGAATGCCGTGGCGATGAGCGCGGCGCCGGTAATCAGCGCCACGCGGCGTGACGCGCAGCCTGTCTGCTGCACGAAGGTGGTGCCCCTGGGTGCCGTGGTTATGGGCATGACGGCGGCCAGGGCGGCCAGCAGATTGCCTATGCCCGTGCAGATGGTGGCGCCCTGCACCAAGCGGTAGTCGAGGGCGCGTTGGCGGCGCCACGAGACCTGCTGCACCGAGAGCGCTATGGAGTTTCCCTGCAGGACGGCGATGACGGAGAGAAACAGGAAGGCCGGAAGCAGCGACCAGAAGACGGGACCAAAGTCGAGGCCCGGTCCGGCCCAGCCGGCGAGCGGCAAGCCGGCGGGCGGGGCGTTGGCTGCCGGTCCGAGGTCGTAGACTCCGAAGGCCAGGCCTGTCGCGCCGCCCGCCGCGATACCGATCACTAGCGCCCACATCCGCAACGCCCGCGGTCCGCGCAGCAGCAGGCCCAGAATCGTGACGCCCGTCACGGCCATGCAGGCAGGCACCGCCGCGGCCGGCGCGCCGTCCGGCACATCGGCGGCGTTGGCAAGCACTACGCCCATGACCGAAATGGCGAGCAGAATGATGACGGTCCCACTGACGGTCGGCGTAACGATTCGTCTGAGGTAGGACAGACGAAGAGAAACCGCAATCTGCAACAGTCCCGAAGTCAGTATCAGGGCTGCCAGCACCGCCGGGCCGCCCTCCGCCAGCGCGACGACGCAAAACGGAATGGCGGTCAGGGATGGGTAGGTATAGACCATCAGCCCGCAGCCGACCGGGCCGATGCGGACCGCCTGCAGCATGATCGTGGCGCCGTTGATGGCCAGCATCGCGAACACGGACCAGGAGACGACCGCCTCGTCGACGCCGGCGGACTGCGCCAGGATCAGCGGAAACAGAACTATGGGAGCGACGATCAGCAGGGCGGACTGGAGACCCAGGGCCAGAGACAGCAGCGGCGGCGGTCCCTCGTGCGGCTCGTAGCGAGGCGAGTCGCTTGCGCTGGTGGACATGGGGCCGCGACCCGCCGATGACGTCGCGGTCGTCAGTGTACACGACGAACAGCTCGCTGACGGGGCTGTAATCCCCACCGGAAGCGCAGGTTGCTGCCGAAGGAGCTGGCCACCGCTTCGGTGTGCACTTCCTCTGGACAGCATGGAGCATGCTGGTCGACTCTTGGCAGCTCGCGAGCCAACGGGGAAACGCCGGGCGCACGGTTACACGTCCGGAACCAGGTTCAGGAACTCGAGCATTGCCGTGGCGCATTCCTGTGGCTTCTCCAGTTGCATGAGGTGCGTTGCCTCCGGGAGGAAGTCATAGTCGACTCTCGTAATCTCGCTGCAATCAAACGTCGGCAGGAACGAGTACGGCAGGGTGGGATCGGCCCCTATGACCTTGGTCGGACAGCGCAGCGCCATGAGGTCTACCATGAGCGCAAACACGGCCGCGTAGTCGATGATCTGCGCCTCGAATTCCCGGGGGCATCTCAGCTCGTATCCGTTCCCGTCGGCGCATCGGCGCAGCGTGGTCCGGGCAACCAGGTCACAGACTCCGGGAACGGAGCGCGCGAAGGTGGGGAAGAACGGTAGGGCCTCGGCCAGCTCCTCGCGTGACCGGAACCGATCCGTGCGGCGTCGAGCCGCCGCGGAACTGCGCGCGGCAGCAGCTTCGAACTCGTCCTCGCTGACGCCCGGCCTGCACAGCGGCGGGTCGAACAGCACCAGTGCGGCAAGCGCCTCCCCCCTGGTTGAAGACAACAGACTTGCCAATGCCGAAACGGAGTGGAACACGCCGATCGTTGGCTTCGTCCCGTACAGGTCGTCAATCGCATGCAGAATGTGGTCGTGGTCACGGGCGAACACCGGCACATTGTGCGCACTGATGTCGCCGACCGCGTTCCAGCCGTGATTCCGCAGGTCGTAAAGGATGAGGTCGAACTCGTCCAGCAACAGGGACCAGAAGGGATAGTAGAGATCGATGGCGAGGCCGTTGCCGTGGCTCAGAACGAGCCGGGCGCCGGCCGGATTGCCGTGACGCCGCAGGATGATGGTGGCGCCATCCACCATCCGAAGCTGCTGCACGGAACGAGGCTCAGGCACCTCCCACGACGCTGCTGCCGCTAAGGTCACGGCCTCGCCCTCGCTCTGACGGCGGGTGGCGGTTGGGACATGGCGCGGCGGGCTATTCCGAGTCGGACTCCGAGACTTGTTCGTGGGCGATGGCGCCGGCGAAGGCTTCGTTTCCCAGGTTGTCCAGCCGCCAGCGCACGTTCGGAATGTGCGGAAAGCAATGCGTCCCCGTGACAGTGCCGCGCCGCAGGGCTGATGGAATCTCGAACCGGGACATGTCGTGGGAAAGGCCGTCACCCGTGGCCTTGATCAGCGCCTCCTTGAGCGTCCAGAGCACAAGGAACAAGCGGAGTCTGTGGTCTCCCTGCGCCGCTTCCAAGTCGGCACGCTCCTGCGGTCCGAGGACGCTTTCGCTGAGGCCGTCGAGGTCGTACCGCGCGGACCGTTCCTCGACATCCACTCCCAACCGTCCCCGGGAGGCGATCGCCACCAGTCCGTGTCGACCGCTGTGACTGACGTTGAAGCTGATACGCGCGGGCCGCCCGCTCACCTGGGCATCGGGCTTTCCGTGTGCGGAGAGCGTGAATGCGAGCTGCTCGTTGACGACACCCAGCGCGCTGCACAGAAGTGCGCGGAGCGCCGCGCGGCACAGGGCGAACCGGCGCCGCGGGGCACTGTACCGAAAACGGTTGCACCGTGCCCGCTCACTCTGGTCCAGCCATTCCCAGGCGGCCGCCTCATGGCGCGCACAGGGGGCGAGATCCACGTGCATCACGGTGGCATCCCCCCACTTGCCGAGCTGACGCCACCAGCATTCCGCCGAATAGTGCGCCGTCTCTGCCCGGGCATCGGGCGCTGCCGGGCGGGAGCGGCTGGCGGCCCTTCCGGTTAGCCGGCGTTGCTGTCCAGGTAGTCGATCAACGCCTGGAGATTCGTGAACTGGGCGCATTCTCCCGCGGACATCTGGACGTCGAATTCGTTCACGACTTTCCGCATGAACGCAAGCGCGGCCATGGAGGAGATGCCCGCATCCGCAAAGGAGGCGTTCAGGTCTAGCGGATCGCCATGTTTACGACCCTCGATGTTCAGGTTCGCTTCGACTAACTCCTGGATGCGTTCTGTAGTGGACGCCACGGACATTCTCCCGGTTGGAGTGATACTGAGGGATAAAGGGGAAACAGCGCCGACGCTAACATGCCGGGTGGGACGTGTCAATCGCCCTACGGTCTGAACAACCGACTCCACGAGGATGAAGTAGCATGGCCCGCACACGGGTCGCCACCGGCGCCGGCGGGGGCACCAGGATCCCGTGTGGGCATCGACTCTGGGAGGCTAGCGGAGTGACGAAACGAACGACCTCGACAACAGCGGCGGCCCTGTGCCTCGCGCTCGGCTGGACGGCGCCGGCCGCCGCGCAGGTCGCCGACGCCGACCGGTACTGGGGGCAGTGGCGGGGACCGGAGGCCAATGGCGTCGCCCGGCACGCCGATCCGCCGCTCACCTGGAGCGAGACCGAGAACGTCGCCTGGAAGGTAGAGGTGCCCGGTCGCGGTTCGGCCTCGCCAATCGTGTGGGGCGACAAGGTCTTCCTGCTGACGGCGGTCCCGTTCGGAGAACCGGTTGCGCTGGAAGCGCCGGACGCCGCGCGGCGCCAGGCGCATCGGTTCATGGTGATCGCCTTCGACCGTGAGACTGGCGACGTCGTGTGGGAGCGGGTGGCCCGGGAGGCCGTGCCCCACGAGGGCTACCAGCAACCGAACGGCAGCTACGCGTCGGGGTCGGCGGTGACCGACGGCGAGCGGCTCTACGCCTTCTTCGGGTCGTGGGGGCTCCACGCCTACAGCCTGGAAGGCGAACCGCTATGGGAAGCCGATCTCGGCACCCGGTACATGCGCAACGCGTTCGGGGAAGGGACGACGCCAGCGCTGCACGGCGACACGCTGGTCGTGACCTGGGATCACCTCGGCGGGCAGTCGTTCGTCGCGGCGCTCGACGCCCGCACCGGCGAGGAACGGTGGCGATCGAACCGGGACGAGATCGACACCTGGGCGACGCCGCTTGTCGTCGAGCACGGCGGCCGCGCGCAGGTGGTCACGCCGGCCATGGAGCAGGTCTACAGCTACGACCTCGAAACCGGCGAGACCGTCTGGCGGAGCCGTGGGACCACCATGAACGCGATTCCGTCCCCGGTCCATGCCGACGGGATGGTCTACGTCATGAGCGGCTACCGCGGAAACAACCTGCAGGCGATCCGGTTGGCCGACGCGCGCGGAAACATCGCCGGCACCGGCGCCATCGCCTGGCAGCTCGACCGCGACACTCCGTACGTGCCCTCACCGCTGCTTTATGACGACGTCCTGTACTTCCTCAAGAGCAACGACGGCATTCTGTCGGCGCTCGATCCGGTGACCGGCGAGCCGCACTATGCGCTCCAGCGCCTGCCGGAGACACCCAACGTGTTCGCCTCGCCGGTCGGCGCGGCAGGGCGGGTCTACATCACGGGCCGTGACGGCGCGACCCTGGTGATCCGGCAGGGGTCGAGATACGAGGTGCTCGCTGTCAACGAGCTCGACGACGGATTCGACGCCTCGCCCGCGCTGGCGGACGACGAGCTGTTTCTGCGCGGCTACCGTTATCTGTACAAGATTGCCGACGACTAGTTGCTGCGTCAACTTGCGGGCGCGCCGCGGCAGGACACTAGCAGGCGGCCAGCGTCGCGGGCGCGCGAGTGCCGCGCGGGGGTACCGTTGTAGGATCAGCACGGAGAGCTGAGACGAGCGTGCCCCACCCATCCCCCCCTATTGGCATCGTCGGGGCCGGGGCCGTCGCCACGGCGCTCGGCGGTCGGCTGCACGCCGCGGGCGCACCGGTCGTGGCGCTCGCGAGCCGGACCCTTCCTGCGGCGAGACGCGCCGCCGCTGCCATCGGTCCGTCCGTGCTGGTCGTGTCCTGTACCGCCCTGCCGCACCACGTGCAGCGGGTCATCGTCGCGGTGAGCGACGACGGCATCGGCCCGGTCGCCGCCACTCTGGCCACGGCGGGCATGCGCGGCATCGTGCTGCACACCAGCGGAGCCCGCGGGCTCGCCCCGTGCGAGCCGCTCCGAGCAGTCGGCGTCGCATGCGGCATGCTGCATCCGCTGCAGACCGTGGTGCCGCGCGAGCGGGGCGCCACCTCCTTCAGCGGGGTTGCATTCGGGGTGGCAGGCGATGGGCCAGCCCGCGAGTGGGCCAGGGCGCTGGTCGGGCAGCTCGGCGGCGAAGTGCTGGAGCCTTGCGCGGACGACCTGGGGGCTTATCACGCCGGCGCCGTGATGGCCAGCAATGCCCTGACCGCCGCCATTGATGCCGCACTCGCGCTCCTGGTCCAGGCCGGAATCGAGCGGGACGCGGCCTTGCGGGCCCTCGGCCCGCTGTGCCGCGCGAGCATCGAGAACGCGCTGGAGCTGGGGCCTGCCGGCGCGCTGACCGGCCCGGTGGTGCGGGGCGACGCGTCGACGGTCGCGGCGCATCTGAATGCGCTGGACCGCGCCCCCGGCAGCGTGGAGGGCCTGTACCGGGCAACGGCACGCCATCTGCTCTCGCTCGCGCGGGAGCGGCAGCTTCCGCCTGCAGCCGCGCGGTCGATCGCGCGGCTGCTCGAAGCCTGAGACGGGAGGAGCAGCATGGCGCCGGCACGGGTTCGAATCACCGAGCTGCGGCGGATGAAGTTGGCAGGCGAGAAGATAGTCATGCTGACGGCGTACGACACACCCATGGCGCGTCTGCTGGACGGCGCCGGCGTCGACGTCGTCCTGGTCGGCGACTCCCTGGGAATGGTCGCCCTGGGCCACGACAGCACCCTGCCGGTGACGCTCGACGCCATGGTGCACCATACGAGCGCGGTGAGCCGGGGCGTCGCGCGAGCGCTGCTGGTCGCCGACATGCCGTTTCTGAGCTATCAGGTGGAGCTGTCCGAGGCCATCCGCAACGCCGGTCGGCTGCTCCAGGAGGGCGGCGCCGCGGCGGTGAAGCTGGAGGGCGGCGGGGCGATCGCCGGGGTGGTGCGGAGCCTCGTGGAGATCGGGATTCCGGTCATGGGTCACCTCGGGGTGCTTCCCCAGTCCGTGCATCAACTGGGCGGCTACGCGCTCCGCGGCGCGGAGGCGCGAGAGGCGGACGAGATTCTTGCCGACGCACTGGCCCTGGAGCAGGCCGGCGCCTTCGCCCTCGTGCTCGAGTCGATCCCGGCGGCGCTCGGCCGCACCATCACCCAGCGGCTCGGGATTCCGACAATCGGCATCGGGGCCGGGCCCGATTGCGACGGCCAGGTGCTGGTCAGCGCCGACATGCTCGGTTTGTTGGACCAGGTACCGCCATTCGTCAAGCGCTATGCCGAGCTGGGAAACGTCATCCGGACGGCGGCACGGGCGTTTGCGGCCGACGTGCGCGAGGAACGCTTTCCCGGCGCCGCGCAGCCCGCCGCCCGCGCGCTGACCGAGCGAGATGTGTCTTGAACTCGCCGACACCATCGCGTTGCTGCGCGAGCGGCTCCGGCCGGCGCGAGCCGCGGCGGCCGCCATCGGCCTCGTGCCGACCATGGGAGCACTGCACGCCGGTCACTTCGCCCTGATCGACCGGGCGCGCCGCGAGTGCCGCTGCATCGTCGTCAGCATCTTCGTCAATCCCCTCCAGTTCGACCGGCAGGACGACCTGCGGCGCTACCCGCGCGCGCTGCAGGCCGATCTCGATGCCTGCCGCGCGCGCGGCGTCGACCTGGTGTTCGCCCCGGGCCAGAGCGAGATGTATCCGGCGCTGCCCGCCTGCACCGTCGAGGTCGCCAAGCTGGCGGATCACCTCTGCGGGCGCCACAG
This sequence comes from uncultured Vicinamibacteraceae bacterium, assembly GCA_964550305.1. Classification (GTDB taxonomy): domain Bacteria; phylum Acidobacteriota; class Vicinamibacteria; order Vicinamibacterales; family UBA8438; genus VXRJ01. The sequence goes on from CAZJYU010000054.1 coordinate 11,706, forward strand.
GCCCGGCCACTTCAACGGCGTGGCGACCGTCGTGCTCAAGCTGCTGCAGATCGTCCAGCCCGCGCGCGCCTACTTCGGCGAGAAGGATGCGCAGCAGCTAGCGGTGATCCGCCGCCTCGTGCGCGACCTGAACGTGCCGGTCGACATCGTCGAGGTGCCGACCGTGCGGGAGGCCGACGGTCTGGCGATCAGCTCGCGGAACGCGCACCTGAGCTCCGAGGAGCGTCAGATGGCGGTGGCGCTGTACCGGGCGCTGTGCTGCGGTCAGCGGCAGATTGCCACCGGCGAGACCGATGCCGCAGCGGTCCGGGACCGGGCGGTGGCCTGCGTGCCCGACGACGCAGGGCTGCGCCTGGAGTACCTGGAAGTCGTCGATCCGGAGGAGATGCAGCCGATCCGGACGGTTGCCCGGCCGGTGCGCATCGCCGGCGCCCTGTGGGTGGGCGATACGCGCCTCATCGACAACGTCCTGTGCGCGCCGCCGCCCGCGGCCAGGTCGAGAGCTGGTTCAGCAAGTTGACGCAGCAAGGCGCAGAGCGAGGTAGGCTTCTGCGTTCGCTACCGGCTTCAGGAGAGAGCGCCATGCGATGGATGAAAGGCTTGACGGCGGTGGTTGCAGCATCGGCCTGCCTGACGGCCGCCGGTCCGGCCGCCGCGCAGTACGGGGCGCCGGCCGACGGGGAATGGCGCAGCCACAGCGGCGACACCGGCAGCACCAAGTACTCGCCGCTCGACCAGGTCACGGCGGAGAACGTCGCGGATCTGGAGGTGCTGTGGCACTGGCAGTCGGTGGACACGCATCTCGTCCACTCGACCCCGTCCGGGGATTCGCTGGTCGCCGCCGACCGGCTGTTCGACATCCTCCAGGAGGCGGAGCCCGACCTCTGGACCACCTGGGACGGCCGGACGCGGCGGCGCGCCCGCCCGTCGATCAGCTCGCTGGTGGCGACGCCGCTCATGGTGGACGGCGTTCTCTACCTGAGCACGCCGCTTTATCGCGCGGTCGCCATCGATGCCCGCACCGGCGAAACGCTGTGGGTCCACGATCCCCGCGCCTACGAGTCGGGGACACCGGCAGTGGCCGAATGGCGGCACCGCGGCGTGGCGTACTGGGAGAACGACGGCGAGGCGCGGATCGTGTGGGGGACCGGCGACGGCTACCTCGTGGCGGTGGATGCGAAGACCGGTATTCCGGACCCGGACTTCGGCGACAACGGGCGCGTGGACATGACCGTCGGGGTGCCGCGTTCCGAGCGCGGTCAGCGCGACATCCTGAACCTCTTGACCCTCAGTTCACAGTCGCCGCCGATGATCATCCGTGACACCATCGTCGTCGGTTCGACCATCAACGACCGCACGATCACCAGGGAGGCGACGCCCGGGTTCGCCCGCGCCTACGACGTCCGTACGGGTCGCCACGAGTGGGACTTCCATACCGTGCCGCAGAGCGGCGACGAGTACGGCGCGGACACCTGGCTGAACGAGTCGTGGCGCTACAGCGGCAACACCAACATCTGGTCGCTGATGAGCGGCGACGAGGAACTGGGCATGGTGTACCTGCCGATTGGCACGCCGACGAATGACTACTACGGCGGGCACCGGCTCGGGGACAACCTGTTTGCCGAGAGCCTGGTGGCGGTGGACGTGGAAACCGGCCAGCGTCAGTGGCACTTCCAGATGATCCACCACGGTCTGTGGGACTGGGATCTCCCGGCGGCGCCGAATCTGCTCGACATCACGGTGGACGGGCGGGAGATCAAGGCGGTCGCGCAGGTCAGCAAGCAGGGCTTCGTCTACGTCTTCGACCGCGTGACGGGCGAGCCGGTCTGGCCGATAGAGGAGCGGCCGGTGCCGACCGACACCGACCTGGAAGGTGAGGTCCTGTCGCCGACGCAACCGTTCCCGACGAGGCCCGCGCCGTTCGAGTACCAGGGCACGTCGATCGACGACCTGGTGGACTTCACGCCGGAGGTCCGGCAGATGGCGGTAGCGGCAGTGGAAGGGCTCCGCCTGGGTCCGATCTTCACGCCGCAGATGCTCGGCGGCACCCTCATGCGCCCGTCCGTGGGAGGCGGTGCGAACTGGTCGGGGGCGGCGGTCGATCCGGAGACGGGATACCTGTACGTGCCGTCCCGGAACGCCCACTCGGTGATTCAGCTCTCACCGCCGGAGCCGAACGAGCCCTCCACCCTGCGCTACATCCGGCGCTCCATCACGGCCGGCCCGACGATGCCGCGCGGCCTGCCGCTCTGGAAGCCGCCCTACACCCGGATGACGGCCATCGACATCAATACGGGCGAGCACGCCTGGATGATTCCGACCGGCAACGGCGACCGGATACGCAATCACCCGATGCTGCGCGACCTCAACCTGCCGCCGGTCGGCGGCGACGGTGGCCGCAGCGGTCCGCTGCTGACCAGGACGCTGCTGTTCTATGCGCTGGTGGCAGGGGGCACGAACGACGGGCCGCGGCTGGTGGCTTACGACAAGGCGACCGGCGCCGAAATCGCATCCGTCGACCTGCCGGGCGGCGCCCTGGGCGCGCCGATGACCTACCTGCTGGACGGGAAGCAGCACATCGCGCTGACGGTGGGCGGCGAGGTACCGGGGCTGATCGTGTTCCGGCTGCCGGACTGAACGGGAATCTGAGCCTCAGTCGGGCGGACGGGTCAGCGCAACGGCACGTCCGGAAAGCCCTCGTCGCCCGGTTCGAGCTGCACGCCGTAGGCGTTGAGCGACATCGATGTCGCCCGGTAGGAGCTGGGCGTGTAGACGGCGCTCATCGCTTCGACGGTGTCGTACTCCGCGGTGAGGGCACGCCACGTCTCGTCGGACACATTAGC
>CAZJYU010000055.1:0-14529 GCA_964550305.1 uncultured Vicinamibacteraceae bacterium
GACTAGAGGAACGGCCCCGCCGCTCTACCTGTAGCGCTGCCCGGGCGGCACCGGCGCACCCGTCCCAGACGAGCCCGCAAAGAAGTCGCGGCCGTCCGGGAACGTGATGGTGATGCCGTTGGCAGTCGGCGTGCCGTCCTTGGCCATGTAGCCCTCGACGACGAACTCGATCCCGATCGGGAAGTCGCTGCTCCGCAGGCCGCGCCGCAATAGCGCGGTCGGATTGCCGAGTTCGACCGCCCAGTTCACGACGTCGCCACCAGGGCCCTCAACGTCCATGTGCAACCACCCGTGCGGATTGACCCACTCGAGCTCGGTCAGCTTGCCCTGCAGCGTGACGGGCTTCTCGATGTCGAACTCCGCCGAGAACGAGTGGTGCGCCAGCCCGGGCGCCGCCACCAGCAGCGCACCGGCACTCACGAGCGCCATCGCCAGTGGATTCGTCGAGAACAAGACGGTAACGTTCCTGCGTAGCGCGCCATGTTCGATGCGGACCAGGATCACCGAATTCGCCTTGCTGCGTTCAATTGGCTTGAGGCCCAAGTCGCGGCTCGTGGCGACGATGTCCTGCCGCGCGCGCTCCTGGCCGAAGGATTCAAACTGGATGGTGTTCGCATACCGCTGCTCGGACCGCAAGGCATCTTCAAGCCGAGAGTGCTTACTGACGCGCCGCTCTCGATCACGACGGCCCCGTCCGGCCCCTACGACGACGGGTTCTCGCCCTCCGGGCTTCGCTACCGGTATCGCGGTGCGGAGCCGGATCATCGCGACAACCGAGGCCTTCGGTTCGCGATGCAGTACCGCCTGCCGCTCGTCTATTTCTTCGGTCTGGTCAAGAACCGGTACCTCGCTGTATGGCCGGTACTGGTCGTTGGCGACGATCCGGGCGCACTCACCTTCACGATCCAGGTGGACGACCGGAAGCACGTCATCGACCAACGGCGCGAGTCCGTTCACGTCCGCGACGACAGCGGCGACAGCCGGCGCGAATACGTCACGACCGCGGCGCGGCAGCGCGTGCATCAACGCAGCTTCCGGGAGAGGGTCTTGGCCGCCTATCGACGCCAGTGCGCGTTTTGCCGATTCAGACATCCCGAACTGCTCGACGCCGCGCACATCATCCCCGACGCGGAACCCGAGGGTGAACCCATCGTTCAGAACGGCCTGGCGCTATGCAAACTGCACCACGCGGCGTTCGATCGCTACTTCGTCGGTGTCCGTCCAGACTACGTAGCACAGGTGCGCCACGACCTGTTGGACGAAGAAGACGGACCGACCCTCGTCCACGGCATTCAGGCCTTGCACGGCAACCGAATCATCCTCCCGCGCAATCCGGGTCTTCGGCCGGACACCGACCGGCTTGAGCAGCACTACGAACGGTTCCTGCAAAACTGACCGCGCGAAGTGAGACCGCCTTCCCGCCGTCAACACCCTGCTGCTCTACGGTAGACGGCCGGGTACTTCAGCTCTCCGGGATTGCTTCCATCAGGAGGGCCAGCGCGCGGCGCAAGGCCTGGCCACCCTCCCGGGCCCCGCCGTAGTGACCCTGGCGGACCACGACCAGATCGTGCGACGGGATGATCAGGGTCGTCTGCCCGCCGGCGCCGTTCATGTAGAAGGCGTCCCTGGGGACCGGGAACGTGCCGGTCGTGTTGATCCAGAAAAAGCCGCCGTAGATCGGGCGGCCGTCCGCCTCCCAGGCCGGCGCGACGGTGCTGACGAAATCGACGAAGCCTTCCGGCAGGATTCGCTCGCTCTCCCAGACGCCGTCCTGCAGGTAGAGGTTGCCGAGCCGCGCCCAGTCGCGCGCCGGAGCCAGCTCGTAGCCCTGCAGCAGGTAGTTGCCGTACGGGTCGGTCTCCAGAACGAAGCCGCGGATGCCCAGCTTGTCGAACAGTTCGCGCTGCGGGAACGTCAGGTAGTCGTCACCGCGTCCCTCGACGCCAAGGCGGACGAGGTAGTTGGTCAGCACCGGGTCGGTGTTGCGGTAGCGGCCGATGGTGTTGGGTGGCCACTGCTGTGGGCGAGTTGCCGCCCACTCGAATGCATTGACCGAGCCGGTATAGACGTAGAGATGATCCGGATAGCCGAGCGCCGGGTCGAGGTCCGGGTCGGCGACGCCGCGGAATCGCAACCCGCTCGACATGCGCAGGATGTCGGAGATCCGGATCTCCCGCCGCGGATCGCCGGGCGTCTGCCACTCCGGGATCGGAGCCGGCTGGTGCAGTTCGTACACGCCCTGCTGAATCAGCACGCCCATCAGGGTCGCGGTCAGGCTCTTCCCCATCGACCAGCTTTCGAGCGGCGTGTGCGGCGTGATGCCGGGACCGTAGCGTTCAGCGATCAGGCGGCCCCGGTGAGTAACGACGAACGCCGCCGTCAGCCCTTCCTGGGGATCGAACGCGGCGGCGACCGCCTCCGCCAGTTTGCCCCGGTCGATCTCGGATCGAAGGGGCTCGTCCGGCATGCGATCGCCCATCGGCCAGGGGATGGTTTCCGCAGGCGGCAACATGGTTCGGATGTCGACAGGTTCGAAGAAGACGTCGTCCTGCCCCACCGGCAACGTGACGCAGCCGTGGTCGCCGTTCAGTTTCGCCGTCCGGACCGTGCCGTCGGGCAAGGTGAGATGGACGCGTCGGCCGTCCTGATCGATCTCGCGCCGGGTGACGCGGCGGCGGTACTCGTATGGGCCACTGAAGAATCCGACGTTCTCGGCGGCAAATTCCGGATCCAGACCCGTGACGAAGACGGCCGAGCAGAGTGTCTTGGCGAAGCCGGAGATGTGGTGGGAGAGTGGATCGCCCGGCGGCGCGACGTACTCGGTGTCGACCTCCGCGGCGGCGGCCCGCGCCAGCATCGCCGCGCGTTGCTGGTCGCCCTGCTGGGCGGCGGTAACGGCCGCCGCTGCGGCTAACGCCAGAATGCCCGCGAGCGCGACGCACAGCCGGTTGCTCAACTTCCGCATGGATCCCTCCCCAAGGCGCGAAAACCAGCGTACCACGGCCAGATACGGGCCTGGAGGCCGGCGCACCTGCCGGTGCTACAATGCGGCGCATTGAGGGAGCCCTCCCGAGGAGTCGCCATGGTGTCAAGCATCCGCACCTTCCGGACGTTCACCGCACTCGTAGCCGTCATCCTCGGCGCTGCCGGCGCCGCCGGCGCCCAGGTGCTCGATGGACCGGACCCCGCACAGATGGAAGGCGCGCCCGATCTCGGCTACCGCCCGGTTCCCCACGGCCTGCAGATCCCCGAAGACGTGGAGATGGGCGCGCCGTCCGCGGTTGGCTGGACCTCCACCGACCGCCTGCTCGTGTTCAACCGCGGACCGAACCCGTTAATGGAGTTCGAGCCGGACGGCGCCTTCGTCCGCGCCTGGGGTCAGGGAGACTACGACCGTCCGCACGGCATGCGGATCGATCGGGACGGCCACATCTGGACCACCGACGTCAACGCCGACACCATCCGCAAGATGGATCCAGAGGGCGATGTCCTGCTGGCCATCGATTCGGACGACACCCCGATGCTGGACGAGCCCACCGATCTGGCAATCGGCCTCGAAGGCGAGATCTACGTGCTCGTCGGCCACGGCCGGGGCGTCCCGCGCGTACTGAAGTTCAATCCGGGCGGCGAGCTGATCGACACCTGGGGTGGCCCCGGCACCGGGCCCAGTGAATTCGATACCCCCCACTCGATCGTCGTCGACGCCGACGGCCTGGTCTACGTCGCCGACCGGCAGAACCGTCGCGTGCAGATCTTCGACAGCGACGGGGCCTACATCAAGGAATGGTCCTACAAGGGTCTGCCGTGCGGACTGTTCATCACCAGTGACGGCACCATGTACATGGTGAGCGGCTTCGCCGGCGAGATCCTCGAGTTGGACGAAGACGGCCGGGCGGTCGGCGCCAACGGCCAGCCGGGTCGGGGGCTCGGCGAGTTCGGCGAGGCGCACTACATGACGATCACCCCTTCTGGCGACATCTACGTTGCCGACACCGTACGTCCCGAACTGCACAAGTACGTGAAGCGCTGACGTTGGAGTGACCGACGGGGATCCGCCCATGATTCAGGCCGCAGGCCTGACCAAGCGCTACGGCGGCGCGGCGGTGGTGGATGACCTGTCGCTCGACGTCGGCGCAGGCGAATTGGTCGTGTTGCTCGGCGGTTCGGGTTCCGGGAAGACCACCACCCTCAAGATGATCAATCGGCTGATCGAGCCGACCAGCGGAACCATCCACCTTGACGGCGTGGACACGGCCACGCTACCCCCGCATGAGCTGCGGCGGCAGATCGGATACGTCTTCCAGCGGATCGGCCTGTTTCCTCACATGACGGTCGGGGAGAACATTGCCGTCACGCCGGCGCTCCTCGGCTGGCCGACGGAGCGCATCGCCGCGCGAGTGGGTCATCTACTGCACCTGGTGGACCTGAGTCCGGACATGCGCGACCGGTGGGCGCACGAGCTGTCGGGCGGGCAGCAGCAGCGGGTCGGCGTAGCGCGGGCGCTGGCCGCCGAACCGCGCGTCATGCTGCTCGACGAACCGTTCGGCGCACTCGATCCGGTGACGCGCGAGCGGCTGCAGGAGTCTTTCCTCCGCATACGCCGCGAGCTCGACCTGACCGCGCTGTTCGTGACCCACGACATGACCGAGGCGCTCACGCTGGGCGACCGGATTGGCGTCATGCGCAAGGGACGCCTGATGCAAGTGGGGACGCCTCATGAGCTGCTGACGCAGCCCGCGAACGATTACGTCGAGCGGCTGATGAGCACGCCGCGGCGGCAGGCGGCGGCCGTCGATGCCCTGATCGCGGGTACGGCGGATCGCGGCGCCATCCACGATGGGACCGGTGGTGACGCAGGCGGCGGCGCCGGAGCCAACGGTGCGGATCTCCCGGACGGATCGGACGGGGCGCCATGCTGAGCGAACAGCTCGCGCTGCTGCCGGACTACCTGACTGCACACCTGCAACTGACGCTGCTCGCGTTACTGATCTCGACCGCCGTCAGCGTTCCGCTCGGGATCGCCGCGACTCGCATCCGGTGGCTCGAGCAGCCGGCTCTCGCCGTGGCCGGCGTCATTCAGACGGTGCCGAGCCTTGCGCTGCTCGCCGTGATGGTGCCGTTCCTGGCGGCATTCGACCTCCAGAGCATCGGCTTCCTGCCGGCCGCGATAGGGCTGACGCTCTACGGGATTCTGCCCGTGCTCCGCAACACGGTGACCGGGATTGCAGGAATCGATCCGGCACTGAAGGAAGCAGCCCGGGGCGTCGGAATGACGCCGCGCCAGCAGCTCGCGCGCGTCGAGTTGCCGCTCGCCATGCCGGTAATCGTCGCCGGGATGCGGACCGCCACGGTCTGGGTGGTGGGCATTGCAACGCTCTCTACGCCGGTCGGGGCGACCAGCCTTGGGAACTACATCTTCAGCGGGCTCCAGACGCGCAACTCGGTGGCGGTGCTGGTCGGATGTGTCGCGGCGGCCGGCCTCGCCCTGCTGCTGGACGGTCTGGTCCGCGCCGTCGAGGTGTCGCTTGGGGCGCGGCGCCGCGGCGCGCTCGTCGCCGCGTTGACGGCCGTCGCCCTGCTTTACGCCTACGCGGGTGCGACGTTCGTGGCGCCGCTTCTCGGCGAACGCGACCGGCCGGTGGTGGTCGGCGCGAAGGGCTTCACCGAGCAGTACATCCTGAGCGAGGCGATGACGCGCTGGATCACGCACCAGACCGGCCGCGAGACGCGCCTCCTGCAGGCGCTCGGGTCGACGGTGACGTTCGACGCGCTTGCAGCAGGCGAAATCGACCTGTACGCCGACTACACGGGGACGGTCTGGGCGAACATCATGAACCGGGGCGGCGACGGCGTCATACCCCGGCGGCAAGCGGTACTGGCCGAGATCCAGCCCTTCCTCGAGAGCCGCGACATTGCGCTCACCGCGACCCTCGGCTTCGAGAACACGTATGCGCTGGCCGTCCGCGCCGCGGATGCCGAACGGATGGGCCTCGAGACCATCAGCGATCTCGTGCCGATCGCGCCGCAATGGTCGATCGGCAGCGACTACGAGTTCTTCATCCGGACCGAATGGCCGGCCCTCCGCGACAGCTACGGCCTTGCTTTTGCGGAGCTGCGCACCATGGACCCGACGTTGATGTACGAGGCGGCGGCGACCGGCGAAGTCGACGTGATCAGCGCCTACTCTACCGACGGCCGGATTACCGCCTACGACCTCCATCTGCTGGTGGATGATCGGGAAGCCATCCCCCCTTACGACACGATCATCCTGACCGGTTCGCGACTTGCCCGAGAAGCGCCGGACGTCATCGAGGCGCTCCGGCAGCTCGACGGGACCATTGACGCGGCGACGATGCGCGCCATGAACCGGCAAGTGGACCAGGAGGGCGAACCGCCGGCCGGCGTCGCCGCCGCATTCGTCGAACGGCTCGCGGCCGAAGTACGCTGAATCAAATGCCTATTCTCGACTTCCTCGGTTTGACCGGCGCGCCGGCCACAGCTGGGAGCGAAACCGCGGAGGCAGACGCCATCCGCCACATCCTCGCCGAACTGGAGGCGATGCCGGAAGCGCGCGCACGCTACCTCGCGACGTTCGCCTGGGTGCTGGGCCGCGCCGCGCACGCCGACTCGCACGTCAGCGCGGAAGAGACACGAAAGATGGAAGATATCGTCCGCGTGCTGGGTCACCTGCCGGAGGCGCAGGCGGTGCTCGTCGTGGAGATGGCGCGACAGCAGGTGCGGCTGTTCGGGGGAACGCAGAACTACACGATCACGCGACAGTTCCGGGAACTGTCAACGCCGCAACAGCGGATCGAACTCCTGGAGTGCGTCTTCGCAGTGTCGGCCGCGGACGCCTCGATTACGGTTGTCGAGGAGGGGGAGGCCCGCAAGATCTCCAAGGAACTGGGTTTGACGCATGCCGAGTTCGTTGCCGCGCGGGCCGCGTACGTGCAGCATCTCGAGGCGCTGAAGTCATTGCGCGCGGCGCGGGATGCGCGCGACGGGCAGGATCAATAGCGACCGATATTCGTATCGCCCTGGAGGCCCGCTCACCAGGAAAAGCGGCGCGCCTTCCCTCCCTCAGTCTCTCGTTACCGGCGGCGGAGACGGGTCCGCATCGAGCATGACGGCGACCCAGCGGAACTCGTGGCTGTTCTCGAGGGCGATCTTTACCGCCATGGTCAGGGGCACCGAGAAGAGCATCCCGACAGGACCCCATACCCAGCCCCAGAAGACGAGCGAACCGAAGACGACGAGCGTCGACAGGCCGAGGCGCCGACCCATCAGTGATGGTTCGATACCGTTGCCGAAGATGACGTTGATCGCCAGGTAACCTGCCGCGATCACCGCCGCCCGGCCCGGACCGAACTGCACGACCGCCAGCAGCACGGCGGGTACCGCCGCCACGATGGATCCGAGCGTCGGTATGAAGTTGAACAGGAACGCCAGCACCCCCCAGAGCAACGGGAAGTCGAGCCCCAACACCGCGACCCAGAAGCCGACGGCCACACCGGTCGCGGCGCTGACGGCAGTCTTCACGACGAGGTAGGTCTGCACCTGCTGCGCCATCCGGTTCAGCTGGCCGAAGGAGTCGTAAGCGGCGCCGAAAGCGGCGGTGATCTTCCGGCTGAAACCGGCCGCCTCGAAGAGAATGAAGATCACCGTCAGGACCACAAGAAACGTGTTCGAAAGGAACGATCCGACGGCGCCGATGACGCCGCCGATCAGCTCGAACATGCCGGCCGGTGCGAGGTCGAGGGCCATCCACTGCTCGACCGGCAGGTTGAACCGCTCGCCAAACCCCCGGGCTGACGACGTCAGTTCGTTCAGCCGCGCCTGGTACGTCGGCGCGGCGGCGGTCAGCTGCGTGATCGACGCGGCCACGACGGCGACCAGCGCCCCAATCACCGCCACCACGATCAGGATGGTGAGCACGACGGCCAGCGGTTTCGGCACTCTCCGCCGGATCAACCAGTTCATCAGGGGGACGTTGACCACCGCCAGGAAGACGGCAACGAGGAACGGGAGGATTAGCTCGGCGGCCGCACGCAGGCCGGCAATGATGACGACGAGGCAGGCGGCCGCGATGAGAAAACGGATCCCCACTCCGTCGTTCGGGAGGCGCACCTGAGATGACGTGCCGGTCATGGCCTGTCGAACAGCGTCAGGGCGAATCGCGTCTGCTCTTCGATCCACTGCGCACGCCGAACGAAGCCCGCCCGCTCCCCCAACGCCACGATCTGATCCGGCGTGTACTTGTACGAACTCTCGGTCCAGATTCCCTCGCCCGCGTCCAGTCGGACACAGCAGTCCGCCCGTCGGAGACAGACCGTCTGATCCGTCTGGCTCACGAGGTAGGACTCGATCCGCGCATCCCGGGAATTCCACACCACCTGGTGGGCGAACTGCTCCAGATCAAAGTCAGCATCCAGCTCCCGGTTGAGCCGAACCAGCAGGTTACGGTTGAACGCCGCGGTTACGCCAAGGGGATCGTCGTAGGCGGTGACCAACTCCGCCTCCGGCTTAACGAGGTCGGCGCCCAGCAGAAAACTGTCGCCCGGACGGAGACCACCGTGAATCTCGGCAACGAAGCCGTCCGCCTCGTCCGGAGTCAGATTGCCGATGTTGGAGCCGAGAAAGAGCACCATCGTCGAGCAATCGGGCTCAAGCCGCGCCACCACCGCGCTCAGGCCCTCGGCGTAGGTGGTGCGGTGACCATGGACCGTGACGGCCTCGTAGCGGGCGACCTTCTCGCGCGCCCGATCGAGTGCCGTCGCCGAGATGTCGATCAAGTGAACCTCGGCGGCACGTCGCGCCTCGGCGAGTCCCTCCGCCAGGATCGACAGCTTCTCGCCGTTGCCACCTCCCAGCTCGACCAGCATTGCCGGCGTATCGAGCCGCTCCAGGATCGCGTTGCACTTGAATTCCAGCAGCGCGCGCTCACCCCGCGTGATGGGATACCAGGGCAACTCGCAGATGGCTTCGAAGAGTTGCGACCCCAGCGCGTCGTAGAGGTAGCGTGCGGGAATCTGCTTCGGTCGCCGCCGCAGCCCGGCAACCACGTCGCGCATCAGGTCGTCGGACCCTACGCCGGTTCCCCGGCGGCCGGTGGCCGCCAGATCGGAGGTTGCCGCCATCAAGGGTTCATGCGGCGTCCCGCGCACAGCGGAACGTCGCGTACATGTAGGGATAGTAAGGACGGAACCAGTTGCGGAAGCTGCGGCGGATCAGGCTGGCCGCAGTCGCCGGCGACGCTCCCTTGACGACGTAGTGATCCTCGTCGAAGAAGTCGGCCGAGTATTCCGGATAGGAGGCCATCGGCTCGAAGCCCGGGAATCCCGAGAAGACGGTCGAGGTCCATTCCCAACCGTTCCCCACGAGGTCCTGAATGCCCCAGGCGCTCGCCCCGTCGGGATGCGAACCGACGGGCACCGGATCCCATTGCCGGAAGTCGAAGTTGCCGCGACCGGCCTCGGGCAGGGCATCGCCCCACGGCTGGACCCGCTCGGTCCCGTCCGGCGTGCCGTAGGTGGCGCGGTGAAACTCCGCTTCGCTCATCAGGCGTACGCCGCGCCAGCGGGCGTAAGCGGCCGCCTCGTCGTGCGTCACCCAGACCGGCCATGCGGGCGGCAGCGGCACACGGTCGAACATGCCGCGCCAGTACCAGTGCCCGGCTTCCCACTCCCAGAACCGCGGGTGCGCGCGGCCCGAGTCGCGCTGCCTCGCCCAGGCGCGATCCGACCAGCACGATGGGTTCCGGTAGCCTCCCGCCTCGACAAACTCGAGAAACCGGGAGTTGGTGACGTTGTGGACGTCGATGGCAAACGCCGGGACGTCGACTCGCTGTTCCGGAAACTCGTTGTCCCAGCCGAACCGCACCTCGCCGGCGCGGGCGCCGAGCGTCGCGGTTCCTGCGGGGACGGTCACCATGCCGGACGGCGCCGGCGCGGGTTCTTCGACGCCGATCGGCGTGTAGCCCCTCGGTCGACGCTTCTGCGACGCGTCGAGCCAGTGCCACATATAAAGCAACGTCTCCTGGTGCATCGCCTCATGCTCCAGGATCGTGAACACGCCCTGGCCGCGGCGCACTACGCCGTTCCCCTCGCCTTCGATCGGCGCCGAGGCAAGCGCCGTCAGGATCGCCGAGTCCGCCTGAGCGCCGTAGCGCTCCACCGCATCGCGCGACGGCCAGGCATCACGGGCGGAGGCGTCAGCGGCGGTTCGGTCGGCCGGGTCGATGCCGCGCGCGAAGAGCGTTTCCAGGTCGCTGTCGATCCCGGGGTGGCCGAGCCCCCGTTTCAACAGCGCGTTGACCGCGAAGGCGGGAATGTGGCCGTCGTAGAAGACCACCGGATGCCGAAACGGAATCGGTTGGGCGTAGTATGCGTCGGGCGCCAGCAGGTCGAAGAGCGCCCGTGTCCGATCCCGGTTCTCGCGGTAGGCGGCGATCGCCGCCTCGCGCTCGACGACCGGCGCTTCAGCGCCGGCGACGGGAGCCATGCGCCTGATCGTAGCAGACGTGCTAGTCTGAGGACCGGCCCCGGTTGCGAAAGTGGCGGAACTGGCAGACGCGCCGGATTTAGGATCCGGTAGCCGCTAAGGCTATGGGGGTTCAAATCCCCCCTTTCGCACCACCTGCATCCTCTACTACTCCGAACCCGACAAGGCCACGACCTGCGCCATGAAGACTGAAGTGACCGAGGTAAGCCCCTCCCGGAAGGCCATGACGGTCGAGATCCCGGCGGAACAGGTGGATCGAGCAATCGACCGGCTGTCGAACCGGTTTCGCCGCACGACGAAACTGCAGGGCTTCCGGCCGGGCAAGGTGCCGGCGAAAGTGATCCGGACCCGGTTCAAGGATCAGATCCTGCGCGAGGTGGCGGAAGACCTGGTCCGCGCAGCCGTCGACGAAGCCATTGACAGCGAACGGATTCAGCCGGTCGCGACTCCCGAAATCCGCGATGTCGAGATAGACGAGGGGAAACCACTCACCTTCACCGCCCTGTTCGAGACGCTGCCGCCCGTTGATCCGGGCGACTACTCCGCGTTCACGCTGCGCCGGTCGCCCGGCGGCATCGATGCTGACGCAGTCGATCAGGCGATCCAGCGGTTGCGGGAGGGGGCAGGCAGGCTCGAGCCGGTCGAGGGCCGCTCCGCGGAGCGGGGCGACATCGTTACCATCGACCTGGACCGGCAGTTGACCGATGCACTGGCCGGCAGCACGCCGGAGCACCTCGAAGGGGTGCGGGTGGAGGTCGGGAACGAGGCCAATCCACCCGGTTTTGACGCCGAACTGGCCGGCCTCGAGGTGGGTGCGAGCCGGTCGTTCACCGTCACCCACGCCGAGAACGAAGCGGTCCGCCGCCTCGCCGGCAAGGAGGCCACCTACGACATCACCGTGACTGCGATCCACCACCCGGTCCTGCCCGACGTGGACGACGCCTTCGCGCAGGGCTTGGGCGAGTTTGCTGACCTCGCCGCGCTCCGGACGCGCGTCGAGGCGGACCTCCGGGCGGCAGCCGAGCGGGAGGCGGAGCAGGAGGTGCGGAATGACCTGCTGCGTCAGTTGGCAAGCCGGATGACTGCCGAGGTGCCCGCGTCGTTGATCGAGCGCGAGCTCGACCGGCGGGTGGAACAGGTAGCCCAGCGGCTGGCGGCCGAGGGAGTCGATCCGCGCAGGGCCCCGGTCGAGTGGCCGGCGTTACGGGAACAGCAACGTGACGCGGCAACCAACGCGGTGCGCGGTACTCTCGTACTGGACGAGATCGCCCGGCGCGAGTCGATCGAAGCCGATGACGACGACGTGGCGCGGGAGATCGACCGACAGGCGGAACTGACCGGCCGAACCCCCACGGCGGTCCGGGCCCGCATTGAGCAGGAGCGTGGCGCCCCCGGGCTGCGGTCGATCCTACGCCGCCAGAAGGTAATCGAGTTCCTGTTGGCGCGTGCTACGATCATCCATGCCTGACCCGCACGCTCAACTCATCCCGATGGTGGTCGAACAGACCAACCGGGGCGAGCGCGCCTACGACATCTACTCCCGTCTGCTGAAGGACAGTATCGTCTTCATCGGCGCGCCGATCGACGACAGCCTGGCGAACCTGATCATCGCCCAGATGCTCTTCCTCGAGGCCGAGGATCCGGACCGCGACATCATGCTGTACATCAACAGCCCGGGCGGCTCCATCTCGGCCGGACTGGCCATCTACGACACGATGCAGTTCATCAAGCCGGACGTGCAGACCACCTGTATTGGCCAGGCTGCCTCGATGGCGGCGGTGCTGCTGGCAGCCGGTACCTCGAAGAAACGGTTCTCGCTGCCGAACTCGCGCATCATCATCCACCAGCCGCTGATGACCGGCCTGGGGGGGCAGGCGACCGACATCGACATTCATGCGAAGGAAATCCTGCGGATGCGGGCGCGACTGAACGAAATCCTGGCCCAGCACACCGGGAAGGAGCTCGATCGCATCTCGGAAGACACCGAGCGCGACTACATCATGACCGCGGACCAGAGCCGCGAATACGGTATCATTGACGACGTAATCCGCCAGCGCGCGTGAGCCGGCGGGCTCTGTCACGCGCCTCACAATGGCCAAGAAACAATCCGGTAGCGAGACCCTTCGGTGCTCGTTCTGCAACAAGGATCAGATCGACGTACGGAAGCTGATCGCGGGTCCCACGGTCTTCATCTGCGACGAGTGCGTCGACGTCTGCAACGACATCATCGCGGATGACACCCGTCTGGATGCACGTGGCGGGGTCCGTTCGGGACTACCCGTGCCGGCCGAGATCAAGAAGTTCCTCGATCAGTACGTCGTCGGCCAGGAGGTCACCAAGAAGAAGCTCGCGGTGGCCGTCTACAACCACTACAAGCGAGTCGAGATCCAGAAGCACTCCAAGAGCCGAAACGACCCGGAGCTGACCAAGTCGAACATCCTGCTGATTGGCCCGACCGGCACCGGGAAGACGCTGCTGGCCCAGACGCTGGCTCGACTGCTCTCCGTGCCCTTCACCATCGTCGACGCCACGACGCTGACGGAGGCGGGCTATGTGGGCGAGGACGTCGAGAACATCATCCTGAAGCTGCTCCAGGCGGCTGGCGGCGACATCGAGAAAGCGCAGCAGGGAATCATCTACATCGACGAGATCGACAAGATTTGCCGGAAGGATGAGAACCCGTCCATCACCCGGGACGTTTCCGGCGAGGGCGTGCAGCAGGCACTGCTCAAGATTCTCGAGGGGACCGTCGCCAACGTGCCGCCCCAGGGGGGACGGAAGCACCCGCACCAGGAGTTCTTCCACGTCGACACGACGAACGTGCTGTTCATCTGTGGCGGCGCCTTCGTCGGTCTCGACAAGCAGATTCAGCGGCGCCTGGGACGGAAGTCGCTCGGGTTCCGGGCCGACATCCGCTCCGCGCGGCAGACCGACGTCGGAACGCTGCTCGAGCAGGTGGAGCCTGAGGATCTGATCAAGTACGGCCTGATCCCGGAGTTCGTCGGCCGCCTGCCGGTTCAGGGCACGTTGCACGAGCTCGACAAGACGACCCTGGTCAAGATCCTGACGGAACCGCGGAATGCGATCACACGGCAGTATCAGAAACTGTTCGAGTACGAGAATGTGCGCCTTCGCTTCACGGACGATGCAATTGAGGCTATCGCCGAGCAAGCCCTCAGCCGAAAGATTGGTGCGCGAGGCCTCCGGATGATCATCGAGGATCTGATGCTTGACATCATGTTCGCGCTGCCTGGCAACAAGAGGGTGTCAGAGTGTGTCATCACGCGTGAAGCGGTGCTGGCCAAGGACATGTCGATTACCCTGATCGAGAAGGCCGGCTAGGCCGGTCGGAAAACGCTTACTTCATGGACGCCTACGAAACACTCCCGATCGTTCCGCTGCGGGACGTCGTCGTCTTCCCGCACATGATGATCCCGTTCGTCATCGGCCGGCCATCGTCCACGCGCGCACTCGAGCACGCTCTCGGGAGTGACAAGCGCATCTTTCTCGCCGCCCAGCGCGACGCGGCCAACGACGATCCGAGTCCTACCGACATCTACACGATGGGCTGCGTCGCCAACATCGTGCAGAGCCTTCGGCTGCCCGACGGCAACGTGAAGGTGCTGGTTGAGGGGATCGACCGAGCCCGGACGATCGAGTGGAAGGAAGACAAGGGATTCTACCGGGTGGTGGCCAAGGTGCTGGAGAAGCCGAACGACGCCGGCAAGGACATCGAGGCGGCAATGACCAAGGTGGTCTCGCAGTTCGAGCACTACATCAAGCTGTCGAACAACGTGCAGTACGACGCGATGATCGCTGCCGTCCGCGTGGACGATCCGAACAAGCTGGCTGACACTATCGCGGCCCACCTCGCCATCAGCGTTGAAGAGAAGCAGAACCTGCTCGAGATCATCTCACCGCTCGAACGGCTGACGCGCATCGCCAGCATCCTCGAGGCGGAAGTGGACAAGCTGCAGGTCGACCGCCGCGTGCAGTCGCGCGTGAAGAAGCAGATGGAGAAGGCGCAGA
>CAZJYU010000056.1:0-13067 GCA_964550305.1 uncultured Vicinamibacteraceae bacterium
CGGCGGACAGTTGGCGGTAGCGCCGTTCTTGAGACGGCGACGCGGGGCGGCGGCCCGGGGGAATCCCGGTCCGCCGCCTTTGCGTATAATGGACCGCCATCCAACGTTGCTTGCGCCAGAGGGGCAGGTTGCCATGAGATTCATTGCCTGCGCCGTGCTCGTTGTTACTACCGCCGTGCCTGCGCCCGCATCGGCGGCAGAAGACCGTCTCGTCACGGCGGTCCGCGAGCGCAACGCCGACGCAATCGACGCCCTCCTGCAGGAGGGTGTGGACGTCAACATCCCGCAGGCGGACGGTGCGACAGCGCTCGCCTGGGCGGTCCACTGGAACGATCACGATCTGACTCGCCGACTGCTCGTCGCGGGAGCCGACGTGAACGCCGCGAACGACTACGGCGTCACGCCTCTGGCGCTCGCCTGCCTCAACCGGAGCCTCGCGATGGTGGAGCGGTTGCTGGCCGCCGGCGCCGATCCCACCCTGGCGCAGGCGCACGGCGAGACGCCGCTGATGACCGCTGCCCGTACGGGGCATCCGGAGATTGCCGCCCGTCTGATTGCGGCCGGCGCGGATGTCAACGCGCGGGCCGCCGGTTCGGAGCAGACCGCGCTGATGTGGGCTGCCGCCGGAGGGCACACCGAGGTGGTGGAGGCGCTGATCGCGGCCGGGGCAGACGTCCACGCTCTTACGGAAGGAGGGTTCACGGCGCTGTTCTTCGCCGCGCAGCAGGGGGCAACCGGAGCGGTGCACGCGCTGCTCGACGCGGGCGCCGATATCGACGGGTTGACTCCCGACGGCCACACCGCGCTGATGATCGCCACGGCCAGCCGCCGCAGCGCAACCGCGGTTGCGCTGATCGAGCGGGGGGCCGATCCCAACCTGACGGAAGCCGGCTATACGCCGCTGCATCTCGCGGTGCCGCGCAATCAGGTGGATGTGGTCCGGGCGCTGCTGGCGCACGGCGTCGATCCCAACGCGCGGGTCGAGACGGCGCCACTTCGGATTTTCGGCCCTGGGCGAGGTTCCGGCTCGGAGGTGCCGCGGCGCACCCCTGGCGCGGAGGATGCCGAGCCCGACACTCCGGTTGATACGCGGGCCGCGGCGCCCGACTCGAACCAGAGCGCCACCGCGTTTTTCCTGGCGGCGAAGAATGTGAACCAGCCGCTCATGGAGATCCTGGTGGAGGGCGGCGCCGACCCCGAGTTGAAGATCGACGACGGTACGACCCCGCTGATGGTGGCGGCCGGACTGACGCAGGTGCAGGGGCCGCGTGCGCAGCGGGGCGATGTGTCGTCCTTCTATACGGTCTGGAACGTGGCGGACAGCCTTGAGGCGGTCCGGTACCTGACGGAGGAGTTGGGCGTCGATGTGAACGCGGTCAGTCACGCAGGTCAGACGGCGCTGCAGGGCGCCGCCTACATGGGGGCCGACCCCGTGGTGGAATTCCTGGTCGCGCACGGCGCGGACCTCGACATACAGGATACGCAGGGTCAGACGGCGTACCGCATCGCGGAGGCACACCTCAACGTGGCGGGCCAGAGCATCACCTTCTGGCCCGAGACGGCAGAGCTGTTGCGCCGTCTGGGGGCAGACACCGCGCTCGGGGTCGACGGCCAGGAGATGATTCGCGGCTTCACCCGTATTGCCGGCGAGCGCCTGCGCTAGCGGAGGAATGGAGATGACCGTGGCACGGTCCGAGGCGTGGACGCGGGCGATGACGAGAGTTGTGGCGATAGCCGGTCTCCTGGCCGTCGTGGCCGGCGGCGGTCCGGTGGCGGTCGCCGCGGCCTGGCAGGACACGGCGTCGGCCGGGACGCATCGAGCGATGCTCGACCGTTATTGCGCCGGCTGCCACAACGACCGCGCGCAGACCGCGAATCTATCGTTCGACGGCGTTGATCTGAATGACATCGCGTCGAACGCCGCGCTTTGGGAGCGAGTGATCAGAAAGCTCCGGATGGGCTCGATGCCGCCGGCGCCGCGGCCCCGGCCCGATGCAGAGGCGTACCGCGGCTTCATTGCCTACCTCGAGACGTCGCTCGACACGGCCGCCGCCGCGCAACCGATGCCGGGCCGCCCGGCGCCGCACCGTCTCAACCGGACCGAGTACGCGAACGCGGTGCGCGATCTCCTGGGCGTGGCGATCGACCCGCGGGCTGTCCTGCCGGCGGACGATTCGGGGTATGGCTTCGACAACGTTGCGGATGTCCTGTCGATCTCTCCCGGCCTCCTCGACCGTTACCTGATCGCGGCCAACCGGATCGGTCGGCTCGCCGTGGGCGACCCGACGCTCACCCCCGTCACGGAGACGTACCACGTCTCGCCGTACCTGGCCCAGGAGACGCGGATGGGGAACGATCTGCCGTTCGGATCGCGCGGCGGCATCGCCGTCCACCACCACTTCCCGGTCGACGGAGAGTACGTGATCGCGGCCCGCCTGCGGCGCACGTCGACCGACCGCATCCGGGGGCTGGCGCGGCCCCACACGTTCGACATCCGGCTCGACGGCGCGCGGGTGCACTCGGTTGAGATCGGCGGCGATGCGGACGCCGCGCCATCGGCGTCCAGCTACCGGCAGGCGTCGGACTACCTGCGCACCGCCGACGACGTGCTGCAGGTTCGCCTCCGGGTCCCCGCCGGCCGGCGGCTGGTGAGCGCTGCGTTCGTGAACGATCCCCGCCTTCGCGAGGGACTCTGGCTGCCGAGGCCACCCGTCGGCAGCTTCGAGGAGTCGGGGATCATGGACACCGACCCGGCGGTCGAGCGTCTCGAGGTCCGCGGACCCTACGACGGATCCGCGCCCCTGGATACCGCGAGTCGCCGGAAGATCTTCATCTGTTACCCGACGCAGCCCTCGGAAGAGGAGGCCTGCGCCGCCCGGATCGTGCGAACCCTGGCGCGCCGCGCCTACCGCCGGCCAGCCGAAGGGGCGGAAGTGGAGGCGCTGATGGCCCTCTATCGGGAGGGCCGGGCCGAGGGCGGCTTCGACATGGGCATCGAGTGGGCGATCGAGCGGCTTCTGGTGTCGCCCGCGTTCCTGTTCCGGGCGCCGGTCGATCCGGTGGATACGCGGGCTGGCGCGCCGTACCGGATTGACGGCCTGGAGCTTGCCTCCCGGTTGTCGTTCTTCCTCTGGAGCAGCATTCCGGACGACGAGCTGCTCGACACGGCGGAGCGTGGCGGGCTGCACGATCCCGCCGTGCTCGACCGGCAGGTCCGGCGGATGCTGCGGGATCCGCGCGCCGACTCGCTCGTCACGAACTTTGCGGGGCAATGGCTCTGGCAGCGCAACCTGCTGATCCACACGCCCGATCGCGAGCGCTTCACCGACTTCGACGACAACCTGCGCCAGGCGCTCGAGACCGAGACTCGGCTCTTCCTGGAGAGCCAGATCCGCGACGACCGGCCGGTTCCGGAGCTGCTGACGGCGGATTACACGTTTGTGAACGAGCGGCTCGCCCGCCACTACGGCATGCCCGAGGTTTATGGCAGCCATTTCCGCCGGGTGCCGGTGGAGGGGCGCCGCCTGGGCGGGCTGCTGGGTCACGGCAGCATCCTGACCGTCACTTCCTATGCCCACCGCACCTCGCCCGTGGTCCGCGGCAAGTGGCTGCTCGAGAACATCTTCGGAGCGCCGCCGCCGCCTCCGCCTCCGAATGTGCCGGCGCTGGAAGAGTCGGGGGATGGCGATGCCCCCGCCTCGGTGCGGGAGCTCCTGGAGCGGCACCGGCGCAACCCGGTTTGCGCGAGTTGCCATGCGCCGATGGATCCGCTCGGCTTCGCCCTCGAGAACTTCGACGCGACCGGCCGATGGCGGGACCTCGGCGATGGCGGAGCTCCGATCGACGCGTCGGGCCTGATGCCCGACGGCACCGCGTTCGACGGACCGGCCGAGTTCCGTGACGCTCTGGCGGCGCGGGGCGATCTCCTGGTCCGGACGCTGGCCGAAAAGCTGTTGACGTATGCCCTGGGCCGGGGCCTGGAATACTACGACCTGCCGGCGGTGCGAGAGGTGGTCCGGGCGGCGGAGAACGACGGCTACCGCTGGTCGGCGCTTGTCTCCGCCATCGCCCGGAGTGTACCCTTCCGGATGCGCGCTGCCGCTGACGCGGCGAGTGATTCCGGTTGATCCCGGTGACGCTGAGGAGCGTGACGCCATGATGATCACACGCAGGCATCTTTCCCGGCGGACGGCGCTTCGCGGGCTGGGCGCGACGATCGCCCTGCCGCTGCTCGACGCCATGGTTCCGGCCCTGACCGCGTCCGCCCGGACGGCGGCGACTGGCCCGCGCCGACTGGCCGTGGTCTATGTCCCGAACGGCATGATGATGACGGACTGGACCCCCGGGGCCGAGGGGGCGAATTTCCCCATGTCGCCCATCCTGCAGCCGATTGCGGCGCATCACGACCAGATGTTGGTGCTGAGCGGTCTGGCGCAGAAGTACGGCTGGCCGCAGGGCGACGAAGGGACCGGCGACCACGCCCGGGCCGCCGGCACGTTCCTGACCGGTGTGCACATCAAGAAGACCGAGGGGACCGACATCCGTGCCGGGATCTCCATGGATCAGGTGGCGGCCCGGACGCTGGCCAACGAGACGCAGCTCGGCTCGCTGGAGCTGGCGATCGAATCGGTGGAGGTCCTGGGCGGGTGCGACGCCGGGTACAGTTGCGCCTACGCCAACACCGTCGCCTGGCGCAGCCCGACGACGCCGCTCCCGATGATGAACGACCCGCGGGCGGTCTTCGAGCGGCTGTTCGGCGCAAGCGATACGACCGACGCGGCGGCGCGGCAGGCGCGGATGCGCAAGGAACAGAGCATCCTCGACTCGGTAGCGGGCGAGGCGGGCGTCCTTCGCAGCCATCTTGGCCAGGGCGATCAATGGAAGCTGAACGAGTACCTCGACGCCATCCGGGATGCCGAGCGGCGGATCGAGCTGGCCGAGGCGCAGAGCGACCGGGAACTGCCGCTCGTGGAGCGGCCGTCCGGGACCCCGCGCGCATACGATGAGCACGCCCGCCTGATGTTCGACCTCCTCACGCTGGCGTTCCGGACCGACATGACGCGCGTGGCCACGTTCATGCTGGCGCGGGAAGTGAGTGGACGGGCCTATCCGGAAATCGGAGTGCCTGAATCGCACCATCCGGTTTCGCATCACCGCAACGATCCCGAGCAGTTGCAGCAGTTGTCGAAGATCAACACCTTCCACATGGCGCAGTTCGCGCACTTCGTCGATTCGCTGGCCGCGACCGGCGACGGGGACGGCACGCTGCTCGACAACTCGATGCTGCTTTACGGAAGCGGCATCAGCGACAGCAACGTGCACATGCACGACGATCTGCCCATCGTCATGGTGGGCGGGGGTGGCGGCACGCTCAAGGGCGGACGGCACCTGCGCTATCCGGCCCGGACGCCGCTCACGAATCTCTTCGTCAGCGTGCTCGATCGCATGGGGGTACCGGTGGAGTCAATCGGCGACAGCAACGGGCGCGTGGAAGAGCTGTCCGGCGTGTAACGGTGCCTCACCACTGGCGACGGCGCGAAGCTGCGCCCTGACCGCGCCCCCATGTCTCCTGCCAGGCGGCCGGCGGGAAGCGACCCGGCCCAGAAGTTCATTTACGCGTTCGGCGGCGGCGCCGCGGAGGGGGACCGCACCATGCGCGACCTGCTCGGCGGCAAGGGGGCCAACCTGGCGGAAATGACCAACGCCGGTCTTCCCGTTCCGCCCGGATTCACGATCTCGACCGAGGCGTGCACGGCGTACTACCGCGAGCGCCGGAGGGTGCCGCCGGCCATGGAAGCGGAGATGGAGCATCATCTCCGGGCGCTCGAACGGGTCGCCGGCGCCAAACTCGGCGATGCGCGGCGCCCGCTCCTGGTATCGGTGCGCTCCGGTGCGAAGTTCTCGATGCCGGGGATGATGGACACCATCCTCAACCTCGGTCTGAACGATCGCACGGTCGAGGGGCTCAAGGGGTGGACCAGCAACGGGCGCTTCGCGTTCGACTCGTACCGGCGCTTCGTTCAGATGTTCGGCAACGTCGTTCTGGAGATCCCAAAGGAGGCGTTCGACGAGGAGTTCGACGCGGTGAAACGGGCGCATGGCGTCGAGCTCGACTACGAGCTGGGCGAGCCGGCGCTCCGCGACGTCGTCGATCGTTTCAAGACGATTGTCAAGAGGGAAAGCGGCCGCGCATTCCCGCAGGATCCGCTCCGGCAGTTGCGGATGGCGCGCGACGCGGTATTCCGGTCGTGGCAGAACCCGCGCGCGAAGGAGTACCGGCGCATCTACGACATCCCGGACGCCATCGGTACCGCCGTCAACGTCCAGGCGATGGTTTTCGGCAATACCGGCGAGCGCTCCGGCACCGGCGTCGGCTTCACGCGCAACCCGGCCACCGGGGCCCGGGAGTTCTACGGCGAGTTCCTGATCAACGCGCAGGGGGAAGACGTCGTGGCGGGGATCCGGACGCCGCAGCCGATCGCCGAGCTCGAGACGGTGATGCCGAAGGCGTATCAGGAACTGCGCCGGATCACGACCCGCCTCGAGAAGCACTACCGCGATGTGCAGGACTTCGAGTTCACCATCCAGGACGAACAGCTCTACATGCTGCAGACCCGGAACGGCAAGCGGACGGGTCATGCCGCGGTGGTGATTGCCACCGATCTGGTGCGCGAGAAGCTGATCAAGTCGACCGACGCCGTACGCATGGTGGACCCCGACGCGCTGACCCAACTGCTCGCCCCGGTGTTCGACCCGGAAGCCTGGAACCGGCTCCCCGCGGTGACGAAGGGGCTGCCGGCATCGCCGGGCGCAGCGAGCGGCGAGGTGGTCTTCACGGCGGACGAGGCGGTGCGCTGGGCGAACGAGGGCCGGGATGTGTTGCTCGTCCGGAAGGAGACCGTCCCGGACGACATCCACGGCATGCATGTCGCCCAGGGCGTGCTGACGGCCACCGGCGGCATGACCTCGCACGCCGCGGTCGTGGGCCGCCAGATGGGCAAGCCGTCGGTCGTCGGGGCGGGCGAGCTGCATGTCGATGAAACGCGGCGTCGGGTCACGGTCAACGGCCAGCGGTTCGAGCAGGGAGACTTCGTCTCGTTCGACGGACTGTCGGGGGAGGTGAAGATCGGCAGGGTAGCCACCCGGCCGAGCGAGATCCTGCAGGTGCTTGCCGGAGACCTCGATGCGAAGCAGTCCGACATCTATCGTCGCTTCACGACGCTCCTCGGCTGGGCTGACAAGGTGCGCCGAATGGGCGTCCGGGCAAACGCCGATCAGCCGGATCAGGCGGCGACCGCCTACGCGTTCGGTGCGCGCGGCATCGGTCTGTGCCGGACCGAGCACATGTTCTTCGGGGAGAAGCGGATCCCCATCGTCCAGCGGATGATCCTGGCCGACACCGAAGCCGAGCGCCGTGCCGCCCTCGACGCGCTGCTGCCGCTCCAGCGGGACGACTTCTACGGCGTCTTCAAGGCGATGAAGGGCCAGCCGGTCACCATTCGGCTGATCGACCCGCCGCTCCACGAGTTCCTTCCGAAGCGGGAGGAGCTGATGGTGGCCATCGCGAAGGCGGAGGCGGTCGGGGCGACGGAGGATGACCTTCAGGAGGAGAGGACGCTCCTGCGCCGGGTCGAGCAGCTTCACGAGTTCAATCCGATGATGGGCCACCGCGGCGTTCGCCTGGCGATCAGCTATCCGGAGATCGCCGAGATGCAGACGCGGGCCATCATGGAGGCGGCGTGCCGCCTGGCGAAGGAGAAGATCCGGGTAGTACCCGAAATCATGATTCCGCTCGTCGGGCACGTCGGCGAGTTCCATGACCAGAAGGCATTGATCGACCGTGTCGCGGCCGACACGATGAAGGTGGCCGGGGTTCGGGTCAGGTATCTCGTCGGCACGATGATCGAGATCCCGCGCAGCGTCATGACCGCGGATGCGATCGCGGCCGAAGCGGACTTCTTCTCGTTCGGCACGAACGACCTGACCCAGATGGCCTTCGGCTTCTCGCGCGATGATGTCAACAAGTTCCTCAAGGTTTACCAGGATCGCGGGATCCTGACCCGCGACCCGTTCGAGTCGATAGACGTGGACGGCGTAGGCGCCCTGGTCCGCCTGGGGGCGGAGCGGGGACGCGATGCGAAACCCAAGCTCAAACTGGGGATTTGTGGCGAGCATGGAGGCGACCCCGCATCGATCCGCTTCTTCGAAGACGTGGGGCTCGACTACGTCAGCGCTTCCCCATTCCGTGTCCCCACTGCACGGCTGGCGGCCGCGCAGGCCGCACTCGCCGCCCGGGACTAGAGCTTCGTGGCGCAGGCCGGCCGGATCACGCGCCTTCCCACCGGCCTCGCGAACCAGATCGCCGCCGGCGAGGTCGTGGAACGGCCCGCTTCTGCCATCAAGGAACTGGTCGAGAACGCGCTCGACGCCGGCGCCACCCGGATCGCGGTGACGGTGGAGTTCGGCGGCAAGCGGCTTATCCGGGTGGAGGATGATGGCGAGGGCATGACCGCGGCCGACGCGGAGCTGGCCGTCGAGCGCCATGCGACCTCCAAGATCCGAACCGAAACCGATCTCGACGCCATCACGACGCTGGGGTTCCGGGGAGAGGCGCTTCCGAGCATCGCGTCGGTCTCGCACTTCCGGCTCCGGACCCGCGCCCGCGGGGAGGCGCACGGGACCGGGGTGCGGGTAGAGGGAGGCGGCGCGCCGGCGGTGACGGAGGCGGGTGCGCCGGAAGGGACGCTCGTCGAGGTGCGGGATCTCTTCTACAACGTCCCGGCGAGGCAGAAGTTCCTGAAGTCCGACGGCGCGGAGACGGCGCATGTCTCGCGCACCCTCACCCAGATTGCGCTCGGCCGCCACGAGACCGGCTTCAAGTTCCGGAGCGGCAACCGGATCCTGTTCGACTGGCCGCCCGTGGCGCACGCGGCGGAGCGGTTCTTCCAGGTCTACGGCGAGCGTCCCGACCTGGTGGAGGTGCGGAAGCAGGCAGGGGGTGTCCGGGTCTTCGGACGCGCGGCGGCGCTGGCCGAGCAGGGTCCCGCCCGGGGGCCTCAGCACCTCTGGGTAAACCGGCGGCCGGTGAAGGACAGGACCGTCCTGCATGCGGTGAACGACGCCTACAGTCGCGCCAGCATCAAGCCCCGGAGTCCGGAAACCCATCTCTTCATCGAGTTGTCGGCCGACCGGGTGGACGTCAATGTCCATCCTGCCAAGGCGGAGGTCCGCTTCCGCGAGGCGTCCGTGGTGCACGAGGTGGTGCGCCGCGCCATGCTGGAGGCGCTGGGCCAGGATGCGGTACCCGCGCTGTCGCTGGATGCGCCGGCCCCGGTGCCCCCCGAACCGCGGGTCGCCGCGATCCCCGGGATCCTGAGCACCATGGGCGCCGGCGGTCGCTGGGCGCCGGGGAGGCGCCCGGAGCAGGGTGCAGGTGGCGCGGCGGTGGCTCGCGACCGGTCGGCAACATCGATGGGGGGCTTGCCTGCCTGGACCGCGCCGCCGGCAGAGGGCGATCGCCCCCAGGCGGCCAGTGCGGAGGCGGCGCCGCTCATCCCGCTGGGGCAGTTCCGCGACACGTTCATCATCGCGGTCGACAACGACAGCGTCGTGTTGATCGATCAGCACGTCGCCCACGAGCGGATCCTCTTCGAGCAGGTCAAGGACCGGCTGACTGCGGGGCGCCTTGAGGCGCAGCGGCTGCTGCAGCCACTTCTGATCGATCTTCCCCCGGCCGGCCGCGCCGCGCTGGCGGCTCACGCGGCGGACCTCGACCGGCTCGGCTTCGAGATCGAGCCGTTCGGCGGCGGGAGCGTTCGGGTATCGGCCGTGCCCGTGCTTCTCGATCACGCCGCGTGCGAAACCGCGGTGCGCGCCCTGGCGGAAGACCTTGAGGGAATCGACCGGGGCGCCGGCGTCGAGGAAGCAATCGGCCGCATCGCCGCAACCACGGCGTGCCACGCGGCGGTCAAGGCGCACGACCGTCTGACGCGCGAGAAAATGGTGTGGATCCTGCAGGAACTGCGCCGCGTGTCGTACTCCACGGTCTGCCCCCACGGCCGCCCGGTCCTCCTGCGCCTTCCCCGGCAGGAGATCGAGCGCCGCTTCGAGCGTATCTGAGCGCTCGCCGAGGACGCCGGTCCGATTCGTTCGCTTCCCCGTGGCGCGCGTCCGCGCCGCCGGGCGCATCCGGAACGGCAAGTCGATAGAATGGCTACCGTCATTCCGGCGTTTCGCGGCGGACAGGGAGTACGACCCATGGGAAGCAGGACGTTCCGCGGCGCGGTTGCAGCGGCGCTCGCCGGGCTGGTGGTGGCCGCCCCGCCCGCCGCCGCACAGACCGACAACGGCGAATGGCGTAGCTACGGTGGCGACATCGCCAACACGCGCTACGCCCCGCTCGGTCAGATCGACGCCTCCAATTTCGACGACCTCGAAGAGGCGTGGCGCATCCAGACGCGCAACTTCGGTTCCGAGCCGGAGTTCAACTTCCAGGCCACCCCGCTGATGGTGAACGGTGTCATCTACTCCACCGCTGGTTTGCGGCGCGCGGCGATCGCGGCCGATGCCGGCACCGGCGAGTTGCTCTGGATGCACCGGCTGGACGAGGGCGAGCGGGCGGAAGTGGCGCCGCGGCGGCGATCCGGACGCGGCTTGGCCTACCGTGACGACGGGGGCGACGGCCAGATCTTCTACGTGACGCCCGGCTATCGATTGATCGGTCTCAATGCGCGGACCGGCGAACGGCTCGCCGACTTCGGCGACGACGGCATCGTCGACCTGATGCTGACCATGGACCAGGAGATCGATCCGCTCGCGGGCGAGATCGGTCTCCACGCCACGCCGCTGGTGGCGGGCGACACGATCGTCGTCGGCGCGGCGCACGTCCCGGGAAGCGCGCCCCGCTCGATGCGGAACACCAAGGGCCACGTGCGCGGCTTCGACGCAAACACCGGCACGCGGAAATGGATCTTCCACACCATCCCGGGCGCCGACGAGTTCGGCAACGACACGTGGCTGAACGACTCGTGGCGCTACACCGGCAACACCGGCGTATGGGGGCAGATCAGCGCCGATCTGGAACTGGGGATCGTCTATCTGCCGACGGAGATGCCGACCAACGACTACTACGGGGGCCACCGGCATGGGGACAACCTGTTCTCGGACAGCATCGTGGCGGTGGATATCGACTCCGGCGAGCGGTTGTGGCACTACCAGGTGATCAAGCACGACGTCTGGGACTGGGACTTTCCCTGCGCGCCGGTTCTCGTCGATGTCGTTATGAACGGCGTCGAGCGGAAGCTCATCGCCCAACCGAGCAAGCAGTCGTGGTTGTATGTGCTCGACCGGGAGACGGGTGAGCCCATCTGGCCGGTCGAGGAGCGCGAGATGCCGGCTTCCGACGTGCCGGGCGAGTTGCTCTCCCGGATCCAGCTCTTCCCGACGCGGCCGGCCCCGTACGATCGGCAGGGCGTGAGCATCGACGATCTCATCGATTTCACGCCGGAGCTGCGAGCCGAGGCAGTGGAACGGGTGGCGAACTTCCGCATGGGTCCGATCTTCACGCCGCCGGTGGTTGCCGACCCGGAGGGACCCTACGGCACCCTGATGCTGCCGTCGGCGGGCGGTGGCGCCAACTGGCCCGGCGGTTCGGTCGATCCGGAAACCGGCGTCTTCTACCAGTACTCGTTCACGCAGGTCACCTCGCTCGGCCTGGTGAACGATCCGGAGCGTTCCGACATGAACTACATCCGGGGGAATCCGCCCGGCGTGTCGGCCCGCGACCGCGCCCTCACCATCGACGGGCTGCCCCTGGTGCAGCCGCCGTGGGGACGCATTACGGCAATTGACCTGGCGACGGGCGAGCACGTCTGGCAGATCCCGCACGGCGAGCCGCCCGACAGCATCCGGAATCACCCCGCGATCGCCGGGCGGGATCTGGGCCGTCTGGGCTGGATCGGCCGCGTGGGCACCCTGATCACGGCGACACTGGTGATCGCCGGCGACCCCGTGTCGTACACCACGGAGACGGGCGAGGAGGGAGCGATGCTGCGCGCGTATGACAAGGCGACGGGTGAGGAGCGGGGCGCCGTCTACATGCCGGCAGCGGTTTCGGGCTCGCCGATGACCTATCTGCACGAGGGGCGGCAGTACATCGTCACCGCGATCGGCAACGGCGGGCACGTCGGAGAGCTGATTGCGTATAGGCTGCCCGAATAGCTCACGGGGGTGGATCGACTCGCGTCAGGCGCGGCAAGGACATAGGGAGGCGAACGTGGCGACACGGGCGATGCGGGTTGTGGCGGCCGGCGCGGTCGGCGGGCTGCTGGTGGTAGCGCCGTCTTCGGGGGTGGCGCAAACCGACAACGGCGAGTGGCGGAGCTACGGCGGCGATATCGCGAACACGCGGTACGCCCCCCTCGATCAGATCACGGCCGACAACTTCAACGAGCTGGACGTCGCCTGGCGGGTGAACACGGCCAACTTCGGGCCGGCGCCGGAGTTCAACCTCCAGTCGACGCCGCTCCTGGCGAATGGCGTCCTCTATTCGACGGCCGGCCTCCGCCGGGCCGTGATCGCCATGGACCCGGGCACGGGAGAGCTGCTCTGGATGCACCGGCTCGACGAGGGTGAGCGGGCCGAGGTGGCGCCGCGCCGGCGCTCGGGGCGAGGTCTCGCCTACCGCGACAACGGCGGCGACGGGGAGATCTTCTACGTCACCCCCGGCTACCGGCTGATCGGGCTGAACGCGCGCACCGGCCAGCGCATCGCCAGCTTCGGCGAGGACGGCATCGTCGACCTGATGCTGAACATGGATCAGGACATCGACCCGCTCTCCGGCGAGATCGGGCTCCACGCCACGCCGCTCGTGGTCGGCGACACCATCGTCGTGGGGGCGGCGCACGTGCCCGGAGGCGCGCCCCGGTCGATGCGGAACACGAAGGGCTACATCCGCGGCTTCGACGCCGACACCGGCGCGCGGAAGTGGATCTTTCACACCATCCCCGGCGCGGACGAGTTCGGCAACGACACGTGGCTGAACGACTCGTGGCGCTACACCGGCAACA
>CAZJYU010000057.1:0-12353 GCA_964550305.1 uncultured Vicinamibacteraceae bacterium
GGCTGGTAGTAGTCGTAGTAGCTGACGAAGTACTCCACGGCGTTGTCGGGAAAGAAACGCCTGAACTCCTGGTAGAGCTGCGCCGCGAGCGTCTTGTTGTGAACCATGACCAGCGTCGGGCGGTTCACCGTGGCGACGACGTGCGCCATGGTGAAGGTCTTGCCAGAACCGGTGACGCCGAGCAGGACCTGGTGGCGGTCACCTCGGGCCAGCCCACCGGTGAGCTCGGTGATGGCCTGTTCCTGATCGCCGCGCAGCTCGAAGTCGGTGACGAGCGTGAAGTGATCGTAGGTGGACGGCATCCGCGCGATCAGCGCCGGCCTTCAGCCTCGTCCGCCTCGGCCTGCTCTTCGCTGTACGGAGCGAAATAGCCCTCGCGAACCCGGACTTCCGCTCGACGGATGTCCTCCCGCGCGGGGCGCATCCGCACCTCCACTTCGCGCCACGTGCCGTCCTGCCTGCCGTTGGTGGAGATGAATCCGAGCGAATAGCGCGTGGCCAGTTCCTCGACGATCCTGGCGTAGATCTCTTCCAGGTCGTCTTCGTCGTCGGGGAAGTACGACATCCCGCCGGTCAACTCCGTCAATTGGCCGAGCCGCATCCGCTGGCGCAGCCGGGCGTTCGCCTGCAACTCCCGCTGGAACCCGATGGCATAGACCGTCACGTCGGAGGCGCGCAGCAGGTCAAGAGCCTCCAGAATCGTGAGGCGGCTCCGCGTGTCTTCGCCATCGGTGTACAGCACCAGAACCTTCCGACCGTCCTGCTCGAACGCGCCGTCGAGGTAGACGCCCAGCGCGTCGTAGAGGGCCGTGTAGCCTGCTGGCCGCCGGTTGCGGATACGTTCGATCAGCCTGCCGAAGTCGTCCTGGCCGTACCGGCCCACCCGCACCTCGGTGTCGAAGTCGACCAGCGTGATGTCGGCAGCGTACGTGAGCGTGTTCAGAAAACGAATTGCCGCCGTCTTCTGGAACTGCTCCGACCGTTCCATGCTCTCGCTCATGTCAAACAGCATCCCGATATGCAGCGGAACCTCGTCGGCATCGCTGTCGAGGCCAACCGAGAAGTAGCGCAGCTCCTGCGGCTGCCCATCCTCGAGCACCTCGAAGTCGTCTGCCGTCAGGTCCGTGACGAAGCCACCGGAACGGTCCACGACGGTAACCCCCACATGGACGAGGTCGACCCGGCTCGTGAACACCGGCCGCTGGGCCGCGAGCGGGGTGGCGACGACCAGCGAGGCGGCGGCCGCGGCGAGAACGGCGGCGAGGCGGCGTCGCACCATCGTGTCAGATGATAACTCACCGGAGGCCGGCGCCAAGGGCGCGAGTGCGGGGGCGGACCCCGAGCCACAATGCCTATAATGCCGCTAGAGAGGATGAGGCAGGCGAAGTCGGCCGCGGACGAGGCGAAGGACGCTGGCCGACCTGCCACCCGCACCCTCGTAGAGCGCTACCAGCGCCACTTCGATGAGGCGGATCGCGTCCTGATCCTGCTGCACCACGACCCTGATCCCGACGCTCTGGCAAGCGGCCTTGCCATGCGCGCGCTGCTCCACCGGAACAAGACCACGGCCATTCTGGGCGCCTTCCATGGCGTCACCCGGCCGGAGAATCTCCGGATGGCGGAACTGCTCGACATCGAGGTGCAACCGCTTACGGCGGAATCGGTCGGCCGGTACGACCGGACCGTGACGGTCGACGTGCAGCCGAGCTACTTCGGCGGGCTGGTACCCGAAGTGGACCTGGTTGTGGACCATCATCCGCCGCGATCCGGCTACCGGAGTTGCTTCTGCGACATCCGGCCGGACTACGGCTCGACCGCCACCATCCTGACCGAGCACCTGCGCGCCGTCGATCTGAACATCTCAGAGAGGATCGCCACGGCCATGCTCTACGCAATCAAGTCGGACACGCTGTTCCTTTCGCGCCAGACGAACCGGCGCGATCTGGAGGCATTCACTTATCTGTACCCCCTCGCCGACACGGCGCTCGTCCGGAAGATGGAGGGCTCCATCACACTGGAGCGTCTCCGGTATGTCGCGCGCGCGACCGAGACCGGCCGGATGCGCGATCAGGTTTTCTCGGCGCACCTCGGGATCCTGCCGCGCGAAGACCTCGTGCCGTTCGTCGCTGACTACCTGCTGCAAATCGACGAAGTGCAGTGGTCCGTGGTCTCGGGTGTCCTGAACGACAAGCTGATCGTTTCGGTCCGTAACCTGGGCTACTCCCGCAACGCCGGCACGTTCGTGACGCAGACGTTCAGCCAGGTTGGCAGCGCCGGCGGTCACCGGTCGATGGCAAAGGCAGTGATCCCGCTCGCGAGGTTCGAGGAGCAGTTCGGCACCGTGGAGGCCGGCGTGCGCGGCAACCGGGCGGTCGCCCGCCGGCTGGGCGATCTCGCCTGCGACTTCCTGGAAGCGCCGCGCCGAGGCGAGCGTCGTTCGTCGGCCCGCAGGACCCCGGATTAACCTACTCGCCGGAGGCGTGGCCAGATGGCCGCCCCGAGGTGGCGGGGGTTACCCGCGACGGCGCATCCTGCCCCGCGAGCCGTTCCGACAGCGTCGGCACGGCCGGCGTCTCGATCAGCTCGCCGCTTGCTCCAACGACCGCGTCGACGAATTGGCGCCCGCCATCCTCGTAACCGAGATCAATCAACTCGTCGAGGGTCACGAGGCGATCGGAACCCTCGTCGTAGCAGCCACCGAAATCAAACGGGCCGATCGGGTTGTGATCGGGGCGCACCTCGAACAACGCAGCGAACCGGCCGCGCCGGCTGGCGATCGCATCCGCCAGCGCGACGGTCTCCAGCCCCACCAGGTATTGCCCCATCCGGCCGCGAACGTCGCGACGGTCGGCAGTAAGCGCATGCGGTCCGGCAGCAGTGGGAAGCGCGGAGACGACGATCACCTGCGCCGCGCCCGCCCGCGCCACTTCATCCAGCAGGCGCGCGATGGTATCGAAGCGGTCGCAGAGCCGGTGCGTCTCCCCCCGCCACGCGCTCTCACGGGAAAAAGTGAACGAATGCGGATCGTTGACGAACGGCACCGCGAGCGCCCCGGACAGCGCATCCATCAAGTGGCGTCCCGCGGCGCCGGTCGCGTCGACCGCCTCGAGCCGCCGGTTGGACTCGTTGTCGCTGCCGCCGATGAAACGGTCACGGAGGGGCTCGGCGAGGATGGTGAAGGCGATGTCGCGCCGGGCGTCGACGTCGTACCCCACCAACAGCAACTCGCGGAACCCCGGCTGGCCCAGGTTGTCGGTGACCAGCTGGGCGTAACCGACACCCATGTCGTCGCGTCCCGGCGCCGCGGCCGTCGCGCCTCCCCGCATGAGTTTCCACAACCCGCCGGTGAACCACGCCGTCGCCGCCGCCCGATCCAGCGGCGTGCCAACCAGCTGCCAGGCCAAGCCTCCCTGGGCGGACCGGCGTCGTGATAGGGGCCCCGTCGCCGCGAGGGTATCGATGACGAGCCAGGCAAGGAGGGTGCCGACCGCCGCCACCACCAGCGGCGGCAGGTATGCCGGCACGCCGCTTGGGGCGAACAGCGCGTCGATCCACCCGCCATATGCGGCAACCGCCGCGGCGCCCGCGTCGACGCCGACGACGGCCAGCAGATAGCCGGCGGGATATACGACTGCCGCGCCCGCCAACACCAGCAGCGGCAGCGCCAGAACGGCAAGAACGGCGGCGAGCAACCAGCCCGTGATCCGGATCGCGCGGCGCCAGCCGTAGAGCGGCCGGACTCCGCTACCGCGCCAGAGCCCGTTCGGCTCGGAGAGACGGTCTCCGCCATCGGCGGCGGCAAAGAGCGCCCCGACTGCGCCGATGCCCCGCCCGGCCACGAGGTCGATCTTCACACCTGCTTCGGCAAGGGCGCGCAGGACACCGGCATGATAGGCGCCAGCGGTGCCCGTGCCGGTCAGTACAAGCGCCGTTCGCAACTGCGGGACGTAGCGGCGCGAGGACTCGGCAGCAGCCACGGCTGAACGCTATGCGTCGTGGATGGTCCTGAGCCTGACCAACTCGAACTGGCGAACGCCAGTGGGGGTAGTCACCGTGATCCCGTCTCCCTTCGTTCGGCCGACTATCGCCCTGCCTATCGGCGACGCGGTGGACACGAGATTCTTCGACGGGTCGGCGTCCTCCGGCATCACCAGCTCGTAGGCCACCAGGTGGCCGTCGCTGCCGCGCAATTCGACGAGGGATCCCAGAGCGGCGCGATCGCGCGGCAGGCTGTCAAGATTCATGAGCGCGAGGTCCGACACGCGCGCGCGCAACATACCGATCCGCGCCTCAACGAGACGCTGCCGTTCCTTGGCGGCATGGTACTCGGCGTTCTCGCGGAGATCGCCCAGCTCGCGGGCCCGCTTGATCTCCTGGGGAAGTTCGCGCTTCAACTCGTGTTCGAGCGCCGCGATTTCCGCCTCGAACCGTTTGATGAGCCGTGCCTTCATGGGTGAGTGACTCGGGGAATAGATAGTCCGGAAGCGGCCCGGAACGGGCGGCTCACAGAGTAGCACAGGTGTGCAAGGCGTTTGCTAGTAGACTGGGCGCCCGTCGTGGAGACCATCACCAGCCGCTCGAATCCGCTCGTGACCCGCTTCCGCGAGACGACGCGGGCGCGGCGCCGGGGACGGACCCATTTGCTGCTCGACGGCGCCCGTCTCGTGTCCGACGCGCTGCGCTCCAGCGTCGACATCGAGACCGTCGTCGTTTCGGGATCGGCCCTCGATAGCGACGACCCCTCTGTTCCCGCTCTGGTTCGGAGGTGCGCCGCATCGAGAGTCCCCGTGGTCGCCGCAGGAGAGCGCGTGCTGGCGGCGATCAGCCGGTCCCGCTCGCCGTCGCGCGCCGTCGCGCTGGCCGTGCACCACCCGGTTACGCTGGAAGACCTCCTGGCGCGCGCCGTGTCATCCAGGGGCTGCGTCCTCGCGGCGGCGGGTGTGCAGGACCCGGGCAACGTGGGTGCGATCGTCCGTGCCACGGACGCGGCGGGTGGGGCCGGCGTGATCGTCTCCGCGGCGAGCGCCGACCCGTTCGGCGACAAGGCGCTACGGGGCGCGATGGGCAGCACGTTCCGTGTCCCGGTGGCGGACGCCGGCCAGGCCGGCGACGTGGCGGCCCGCGCGGCGCGGGCGGGCTGCCGTGTCGTGGCCGCCCTCCCGCACGGCGGCCGGTCGATCTACGCCATCGACCTGCGGCCGCCGACCGTGATACTGATCGGCAGCGAGGGCGCCGGGATCGATACGGCGGTGGCGGAAGCCGCCGAAACAACGGTTTCCGTCCCTATGGCCAACGGCGTCGAGTCGCTTAACGTGGCAGTCGCGGCGGCGCTGATTGCGTACGAAGCACGGCGGCAACGCTTCACACCCCGGTCGCCGCGGCGCCGGTCGGAATGAGCACGCGATGAGGACGGGTGGGCTGTTCGACCCGGAGAAGACGGATCGCACGGCGCCGGCCGCCGCCAGCGCGCCGCTCGCCGAGCGCATGCGACCCCGGACATTCGACGAGATCGAGGGACAGGCGGACCTCCTTGCGCCGGGCCAGCCCCTCCGCGAAGCAATCGAACACGACGCATTGCAGTCGATCATCCTCTGGGGGCCGCCCGGCACCGGCAAGACGACCATCGCCCGGCTGATCGCCGGCGCGACCGACGCGCACTTCATCGCATTCAGCGCGGTCCTTTCCGGCATTCGGGAGATCAAGGCGGTGATGGCCGAGGCGGAGGAGGCGCGCCGGCGCCTGGGGCGGCGGACGATCCTGTTTGTCGACGAGATTCACCGCTTCAACAAGGCGCAGCAGGACGCGTTCCTGCCACGCGTCGAGGCGGGCGACATCACGCTGGTCGGCGCCACCACCGAGAATCCGTCGTTCGAGGTGAACGCGGCGCTGTTGTCGCGCTCGAGGGTATTCGTCCTCAAACCGCTCGCGCCGGACGTGACGGCGCGGATCCTCCGGCGCACCCTCAACGACGCGGAGCGGGGGCTGGGCCGAATCGGCATCGCGGCCGACGACGCGGCGCTCGCCGCCATCGCACAGCATGCAAACGGCGACGCGCGCGTTGCCCTCAACCTGCTGGAGCTGGCGGCCACGTTGGCCGGCGGACGCACCGGGGACGGTCGGATCGGCGCGGAAGTGCTGGCCAAGGCGTTACAACGCCGCGCGCTGCTCTACGACAAGTCGGGCGAGGAGCACTACAACCTGATCTCCGCGCTCCACAAGTCGCTCCGGAACAGCGACCCGGATGCGGGTGTGTACTGGCTGGCGCGGATGCTCGAGGCGGGCGAGGACCCGATGTACATCGCCCGGCGCCTCGTCCGTTTCGCTTCGGAAGACGTGGGGAACGCCGACCCGCAGGCGCTTACCGTGGCCGTCGCGGCGAAGGAGGCGCTCCACTTCATCGGACTGCCCGAAGGGAACACCGCGCTGGCACAGGCGGTGACCTATCTTGCGACCGCGCCGAAGAGCAACGCGGTGTACACGGCGTACACGCGGGCCGCAGCCGACGCGCACGGCGACGCCGCCGAGCCCGTGCCGGTCCACCTACGGAACGCGCCGACCTCTCTGATGCGGGAGCTCGACTACGGAAAGGGCTACCGGTACGCCCACGACGACCCGGACGCCGTGGCCGCGATGGACTGCCTTCCACCCGCCCTCGCCGATCGCCGGTACTACCAGCCGACCACCCGAGGCTTCGAACGGGAGATCGCCAGGCGCCTGGAGGCGTGGATCGCGCTCAAGGCAAAGAAGCGCGACAAGGGTGAGGATTAGGCATGCCGGGTCTCCTCTACTACGCTGGCCGCGGCCTTCAGCTCCTGGGCATGTGGCTGCTGCTGATCGCCATCATCGAGGCGGGCGAATGGGGCCCGAGCCCGCGCGTCTTCGGCGCCGGCGTCGCCGTCTTCGTCGTGGGGTGGCTGCTGATTCGCCGCCGGTAGCGCTGCCGGCCTGGAGGCCCGTGCGTCAGGCTGGCGCATCCGACCCTATTCCGGCAGCGCGAGGGCGACGTATTCCGACGGCATGTCCTCCCAGCCGAGGGTGACGACGATGTACTGCCGCCCGTCCACCTGGTAGGTCATCGGCGCCGCCGTCGTACCGCCGGGCAGCTCCTTTTCCCAGACCACATCACCGGTCGCCTTGTCATAGGCGCGGAACATCTTCCCGCCGGCGCCGCCATAGAGGTTGTTCAGGACGACCACGCCGGCGTTGCCGCCCTCGCCCAGGAAGACCAGCGACCGGGTGACGAGCGGCGACACCCGGCCCGGCTGTCCCAGCTTCGGGAGGTCGAGGTCGCGCAGCATGGGGTGGTCGCGGGGCCCGTCGCCGTTGGGCACGGACCACAGGATCTCGCCCTGGTTGAGGTCGATCGCCACCAGCCGGCCGTAGGGCGGTTTGAAGAGCGGCAGCTCGTTGGGGCCCTGTATCAGATCGATGTGTTCCACGACGAGACGCATGTCGGAGCGGGGGTGCTGCGACTCCACGATGCCGATCACCGACTCGGCATGGACCGACGGGACGTACAGAATACCCGTCTCCGGATCGACCGCGGCGCCGCCCCAGTCCGCGCCGCCCACGATGCCCGGCATCTGGAGCGTCCCCTTCGTGCCGCCCGGCGCCGGATCGACCAATGACGGCGGCGTGAAGAGCGGACCGGTGACGTACTGGTTGAACATTTCCAGGGCGTCTCGGCGCAGTTCCGGCGTGAAGTCGACCAGGTCGTCCACCGTCGTGCCCTGCTGATCGAACGGCGGCGGTTTCGTCGGGAAGGGCTGCGTTTCCGCGTACCACTCGCCCGGCACGTCGCCGGCGGCAACCGGACGCTCCTCGATCGGCCAGATCGGTTCGCCCGTCACCCGGTCGAAGACATAGGTGAACGCCTGCTTGCTGACCGCCGCAACCGCCCGTACCGGCTCGGCCCGGCCCGGGAGACGGAGATCCACCACGTTCGGGCCGGCGGGAAAGTCGTAGTCCCAGATGCCATGGTGGACCGCCTGAAAGTACCAAACCAGTTCGCCGGTCTGTGCATCGAGGCAGACGATGCTCTCGGCGAACAGGTTGTCGCCGGGCCGGTAGCCGCCGTAGTAGTCGTTCGTCGGCGTGGAGAGCGGCACGTAGACGTAGCCGAGCTCGGGATCGGCGCTCGGCCACGCCCACATGTTGGTGGCGCCGGTGTACTCCCACGACGCGCGATCCTGCGTGAGCGCGGTCAGCCAGGTCTCGTTGCCCGGTTCTCCCTCCTGCGGCACGGTGTGGAAGCTCCACACCTGCCGGCCGGTCCGGACATCGAAACCCCGTACATCACCCGGCTGCTGCTCCTTCATCGCCGGCATGCCGGCATTGACGACGTCGCGGACGGCCGAGCCGACGATGACGATGTCACGTACGACGATCGGGGCTGACCGCCAGACAAACGAGTCCACCTCGCGGTAGTAGCCCTGGCGCAGGTCCACTTCGCCGTTGTCTCCGAAATCGGGATAGCGTTCGCCGGTCCGTGCGTTCAGCGCCACGAGGTGGTGGCCCACCACCGCCACGACCCGCGCGTCGTCGCTCTGCGGGTCGTCCCAATACGCCACGCCGCGGGTCTGGGTGGTCCGCGTGAACGGCTCGCCGTCATGGTCGGGGGGCCGGTCGTGCCAAATCACCTCACCCGTCCTGGCGTCAAGGGCGGCAGCCGTCCCCAGGCCGGTGCTGACGTAGAGCCGCCCGTCCGCCATCAGCGGCGTGTTCTGCGAGGCAATCGGCGGCGTGATGTCGGTCTCCGCCCGGATCGCCTCCGGTATCACCGACTGCCGCCAGACGACCTCCAGATCGTGGACCGTGTCAGCGTTGATCTGATCGAGCGGCGAGTACTTCGTGCCGGCCAGATCCGAGGCATACGCCCGCCACTCCACATCCTGGGCGGCGACAGGCGCGGCGGCCGCGCAAGCGAGAAGAACGACGGTGGCGGCGGCAAGCCGGTATCGGATAGTCATCGGTGTTTCTCCCTCCCGGCAATCACCCGACGAAGGCGCACGCGCCAGCATCCATACCGCTGCCATGACGCGTCGGGACCGATTATAAGTCCGGTTCAGCGTGACTTGCCGGTGCGTTCTTCACCTGCGAGCGCCAGAACGCGATTTCGATTGGTGTCCGACATCCACATGCCCGTGTTCTCCAGCCGATCGACAAGAGGCTCGATGCGTGCCGTCATCTCCGTTTCCTCGGGTCATGCGACCTCCGCGGCGCCCGATGTCCTGCCCCGGCGAGTTCGATCGTCGGGTTCTCAGGCATGGCGCAATGGATGCCGCCACCGGAGTCCGGGAAACCGGTCGAAGTCGGAGTCGGTCGACACCATCGTGCAACCATGCTCGATCGCGACGGCCGCATGCTGCGCGTCGGCGACCAGCTTGCCGGTGGCGCCGGCGCCGCGGCAGAGCCTCCCGAAGATGGCAAGATGGTCGGGACCGGGGCCGATGACGCGCGCCGTCGGGCGCTCAACGAGCTCGGACACGAAGGCCAGCGCTTCGTCAAGGGCGGATGGTGGGCTGAAGACGCGTGCGTTCGTAGCGATTCGAACGAAGCCCGACAGGACCAGAACGGACAGTGCGAACGGCTCCGGGCCCGTCGCCAGCCTGGAAAGCCACTCGGCGTACTCCGTGTGACCGATGATCGAATCCTCGCGGTGCGCGTACAGCAGAACG
This sequence comes from uncultured Vicinamibacteraceae bacterium, assembly GCA_964550305.1. Lineage (GTDB taxonomy): Bacteria > Acidobacteriota > Vicinamibacteria > Vicinamibacterales > UBA8438 > VXRJ01. The sequence goes on from CAZJYU010000057.1 coordinate 9,678, forward strand.
TTGACGTCAGGCAGCAGCATCTCGATCAGACGCCTCCACGACCGAATTGCATCTCGTCTTCCGCCGCCTCGATGGCTCGCGGCCGATCGAGGTCGACACCAGGTCGCGGGCCGTTGCCTCCGACGGTAATCAACCGGAACGGCTTCGGCGGCTCCGCCGGCGCCCGCCGCTTGAGCGCATCGTCCAACGTCCTGGCAATGAAGGCGCTCACGCTGACGCCCCGGGCGGCCGCCTCACGGCGCACTTGCGATGCGAGCCGTTCTTCGAGCGAAATGGTCGTGCGCATTATGCACAGCATAACAGTAGTGATGCCCTACATCAACGATAGCTTACTGGATCAGCCCGGCTGATCGGATCGGCGTATACAATGCGCGGGGGTGGAAGGATGACCACGGACGTTTCGACCATCGGGCGGCTGGCGGTGGCGACCACCGCGGTCGTCGCCGTCGCGACGTGCGCCGGCGTCATCGCCCAGGCCAACGACTGGCCGGGGTTCCGGGGTCCGACGGGGCAGGGGCATGCCTCCGACGCGCGAGTTCCACTCGAATGGAGCGAGACGCGCAACGTCGCCTGGAAGACGCCGATTCCGGGACTCGGCTGGTCGTCGCCGGTGATTGCTGACGGGCGTCTCTGGATCACGACCGCCGTGGTCGATCCGGACGACGGCAGTTCGCTGCGGCTACTCGCCTACGACGTGGCGACCGGAGCGAATACGCTCGACGTGGAGGTATTCGACAGCAGCGAGGTGAACCCGCTCAACCCGAAGAACAGCCTCGCCTCGCCGACGGCGGTTCTGGATCCCGACGGCGAGCGCGTCTACGTCCACTTCGGCGCGACGGGCACGGCGGCGGTCAGCACTGGCGGCGACCTCCTCTGGCGGACGCAGTTCCCTTACATCTCGCAGCACGGGAACGGTGGATCGCCCATTCTCTACGATGGCCAGCTCATCGTGAGCGTCGACGGCTACGACACGGCCTACCTGGTCGCGGTGGATGGGCGCACGGGAGAGGAGCTTTGGCGCACGACCCGGCCGGAACGCGTGTCGCAGGCGTATTCGACGCCCCTCACGATACGCGTCGGAGACCGCGACCAGATAGTCAAGGTCAGCGCGTTCCGCACCACCGGGCACGACCCCGCCACGGGAGAGGAGATCTGGAGCGTCGGGTACCCGAACGGCTTCTCCAACGTTCCCCGTCCCGTCTACGGCCACGGCCTCGTCTACCTGTCGACCGGCTTTCAGACGCCGACGCTGATGGCCGTGCGCGCGGACGGCACGGGCGACGTCACAGGATCCCACGTCGCCTGGCGGCTGCGCCGCGGGGCGCCACTCACGCCGTCGCCGATTCTCGTGGGCAACGAGCTGTACGTGGTCAGTGACTTCGGCATCGGGACCTGCGTCGACGCGCTGACCGGAGAGATTCACTGGCAGGAACGGCTGGGCGGCAACCACTCCGCCTCGCCCACGTTTGTGAACGGACGCATCTACTTCCAGAATGAGGAAGGCGTTACCGTGGTCATCGAACCCGGAACGGAGTACCGCGAGCTTGCCCGGAACCGGCTCGACGGATTCACGCTTGCTTCGATGGCGGTCTCGGACGGCGCGCTGTTCATCCGCACTGACACGCATCTGTACCGGATCGAAGAGCAGCCCTGACCGCGCCGCCGCCTACTCCTCGGGCAGGCGGTAGGCGATCAGCTCGCCCGGAAACCCGTTCCCGCCGATCGCCGTGACGATGTACTGCCGGCCCTCGTGCAGGTAGGTCATCGGCGACCCGGTCACCCCTGCCGGCATGTAGACCGCGCCCACCTCTTCGCCCGTCATCTTGTCGTAGGCCCGAAGCATCGCCCCCACCTCGCCGGATGGCGTCGTGAACGTGCCGGCCTCCCCCGCTATCACCAGGGTCTTCGTATTCAGGGTGCCGACCCGCCCGATGCGTCCGGTGCGCGGGATGTCGACTCCCTCGAGGAGCCGGTGGTTGCGGATGTTGTCCGGCGTCTCCCCGTGCGGAACCTGCCAGAGGATCTCGCCCGCCTTGAGGTCGATGGCGGTGATGCGGCCCCAGGGCGGCTTGACGAGGGGGATGCCGTCGACGCTGAGGGCGGCGTCCGCCGCCGAGATGCCCTCGCCCCGGCCCCGGATGAAATTCATGTCGGAGCGCTCCGGGTCGTTGACAAGCCCGAGCGAGACCATTTGCGTGAACGTGTAGAGGTAGATGATGCCGGTCTCGGGGTCGAGCGACCCGCCAGGCCAGTTGGTGCCGCCCGTTTGCGCCGGCAGCATCAGCGTGCCGTAGACGCCGTCCGCCTCGGAGACGGTCGGCGGCGTGAAGATGGGCCCCATCCTGTAGCGCGACGCGATCTCCTCGGCGCGCCGGCGGATTTCCGGAGTGAAGTCGATCAGGTCGTCGAAGTCGACCCCCTGGCGGTCGTACGCCGGCGGCTTCGTCACGAACGGCTGGGTCGGCGACAGCAGCTCGCCCGGTACGTCCGATGCCTCCACTTCGCGTTCCTCGATCGGCCAGATCGGCTCGCCGGTCACGCGATCGAAGACGTACAGCCACGACTGCTTGCTCGGTTGCACCACGATCTTCCGCTCGACGCCGTCAATCACCACGTCGGCGAGGATCGGCGCGCACGGCAGATCCCAGTCCCAGACGTCGTGGTGAATGAACTGGA
>CAZJYU010000058.1:0-11797 GCA_964550305.1 uncultured Vicinamibacteraceae bacterium
AGCGCTGCGCCTTGCGCCGCTCGTCGGTGATCTCCTCGTCGCGGCCGGTGAACGAAACCGGCTGGAACGACAGGAAGCTGATGGTCTTCGGGTTGTCGAGGGCGAACTGCACGACGCGGCCCACCTGCTCGTTGTTGATCCCGTTGATGATCGTGATGACCGGCACGATGTCGACGCCCGCCTTGTGCAGGTTCTCGATCGCCCGCAGCTTCACGTCGAACAGGTTGCCGACGAGGCGGTGCGAGTTGGCGGCGTTGCCGATGCCGTCGAACTGCAGATACGCATAGCGCAGCCCCGCGTCGGCCGCCGCCCGCGCGAAGTCGTAGCTCTTCGCGAACTCGATGCCGTTCGTCGCCGCCTGCACGCTGTTGTAGCCCACCTTCCGCGCGTAGCGGACGGCGTCGAGGAAGTACGGCGAGATGGTCGGCTCGCCGCCCGAGAACTGCACCGACATCTGCCGCTTCGGCTTGATGGAAATGGCGTTGTCGAGCAGCGTCCTGATGTCGTCCCACGACAGTTCATGGACGAACCCCACCTGGTTGGCGTCCATGAAGCACGGATCGCACATCATGTTGCACCGGTTCGTGAGGTCGATGGTCAGCACCGACCCGCGTCCGTACTTGATGGTGCTGCTGCCGTGGTTGTGCAGTTTGGCGTCGTTGTGCGCACGGATGTCGCTGCCGGGGAACGACTCCTCGAGATGCTTGAAGAACTCCGTGTCGATGGCCATCACGTCCTCGAAGGACCCGTGCACCGGGCACTCCTTGACCATCAGGATCTTTCCGTCGCGCTCGATGATCTGCGCCTTGATCTCCCCTACCTTCTCGTTGAGGAGAACCTGGTAGTCCTTCTTTCCGTCGAGGATCTCCTGCCGGGCCTCGCGGACGCACTTGGGACAGAGCGAGTCGGTCTCGCGCGGCCACCCGAGCGGCGGCTTCACCTTCTCGTGCGACTTCAGCAGCGGCTTGTCAGACCAGCTCGGCGTGAACGACGGCCGCTGGCTGAACGCGTTGAACCGGTCATAGAAGAACCACGCCCCGTTCGCAGCCACTGACAGCCCCTTCTCGACGTACTTGATCGGCTTGTGCATTACTGCTCCACCCTTCTGTCATTCGGCGCCGGGCATTCGTAGCCACACGATCCCGTGGTCGCCGGTCCGGTGATGGCGTAGCATCGCACGCCCTCCGCCGCCAAGGCGAGCACATTCCCGGGAACTGGCCCATTTCGGTCCTGAACGGGCCATCCGGCCGCCGAACGGTCCGATATCATGAGCCGGGATGGAGCGTCCCGACGTGGCGGTGGTGGGCGCCGGGGCATTCGGCGCCTGGACGGCATGGCACCTTCGCGCGGCCGGCGCGTCGGTGGCGCTGATCGACGGGCACGGCGCCGGACACTCGCGCGCGGCCTCCGGCGGGGAGTCGCGGATCATCCGAATGGGGTACGGCGACCGGACGCTCTATTCCGCCTGGGCGCGGGAAGCGCTGCCGCAATGGCAGGCGCTGTTCGAACGGACCGGCGAGAGGCTGTTCGTGCGCACGGGCGTCGTCTGGTTCGCACGGCCGGACGATCCGGTGGCGGACATGACGGCGCGGACGGTTACTTCGCTCGGGGTGCCGCTGGAGCGGTTGGCGCCCAGCGATCTGCTGTCGCGGTTTCCACACTTCGACGTGACGCCCTTTGCGAGTGGCCTGTACGAGCCGGAGAGCGGCGTGCTCCTGGCGCGGCGCGCGATCATGGCCGTAGCCCACGAGGCCGGCCGCCGGGGCGTTGACGTCCGAGTGGCGGCGGTAACGGATGACGTGGAGCAGGCGATCACCGGATCGCGGCTCGACAGCCTGACGCTCGCCGACGGGAACCGGCTGTCGGCCGGAGCCTTCGTTTTTGCCTGTGGCGCCTGGATGCCGTCGCTGTTTCCGCGTCTGCTCGGCCCGTTGATCCGGCCGACGCGTCAGGAGGTGGTATTCCTCGGCACGCCGGCCGGGAGCAGGCAGTTCGCGCCCCCCGCGATGCCGGCGTGGATCGATCGGGGGGCCGAGGCGTACGGCTTGCCGGCGCTCGATGGCCGAGGCGTGAAGGTAGCGCTGCACGAGCATGGGCCGGTCTTCGATCCGGAGACGGGGGATCGGACGCCCACGGCACCAGGAATGGAGGCGGCGCGACGCGTTGCCGCCGAGCGGCTGCCCGGTTTGAAGCATGCGCCGGTGGTCGAGGCGCGGGTCTGCCAGTACGCGAACACCTGGAATGGCGACCTGCTGCTTGACCGGCATCCGGAAGTGCAGAACGTCTGGTTCGCCGGCGGCGGATCGGGGCATGGGTTCAAGCTAGGGCCGGCGGTGGGCCGGTACGTTGCGGCGCGCATCGACGGCAGCGACCGTGAAGAAGCGCTGGTGAGCCTGGCAGCGAAGCGGCGCGAACCGGCGCGGGAGGTATTCTGAAGCACTCCGCGCCGGGGCGTCACCCGCGCGCGGCACGACGCCGGCAGACCGTCAGTTGAGGTACGACGTCGCGACGCGGTAGCGCCGGGCGAGGCGGGCGCCAAACAGCACGGCGAGAATCACCGCGTAGATCATCGGCTCGAAGATCGAGATCTTCACCAGCCACAGGAAGTGCACCACGCCTGCCACGGCGGCGACGTAGGCGAGTCGGTGAAGCGTCGTCCAGCGCCGGCCGAGCCGCCGGATCCATCCCCGCGTCGATGTCACTGCGAGCGGGAGCAGCATCAGAAAGCCGAACATGCCGGCCGTGACGTACTTCCGCTCGATCACGTCGTCGACGATCGCCGCCAGGCTGAAGAAATGATCGAAGACGACGTATGTCGACAGGTGCAGGCAGGCGTAGAAGAAGGCGAACAGCCCCCACATCCGCCGGAAACGGATGATCGGCTGCCAGCCGGTCAGCCAGCGAATCGGTGTCACGGCCAGCGAGATCAGCAGAAAGCGAAGCGCCCAGTCACCGGTCCGATGCGTGATGGTCTCGATCGGATTGACACCGAGGCTGCCAGGGGTAAAGGCGTCCCAGAGAAGCCAGGCCGCCGGCACGAGACAGAGGACGAAGACGGCAGGCTTGACGCGGGGTACCCAGCGCGTGGTGGCAGACGTCACGACGCAGTCCCCAACCCAGATCCGGCCGCCCGGACACCCGACGCCCGAGCTCTGAGGATCTCCGCCCGGGAAGGGTGTCCGTACACGCGGCGGCTAGTAGTTCTCGCGCAGGTCCATCCCCGCGTACAGGTGCGCGACCTGATCGGCATAGCCATTGAACATCTCGGTCGGCCGCCGGAAGAAGTCGCCGATCCGGCGCTCGGTCGCCTGCGACCAGCGCGGATGGTCCACCTCCGGGTTCACGTTGGCATAGAAGCCGTACTCATGCGGAATGGCGACGTTCCAGGTGTTGCGCGGCTCATCCTCGACGAACTCGATCCTGACGATTGACTTGAGGCTCTTGAAGCCATACTTCCAGGGCACCATCAGGCGGAGCGGCGCGCCGTTCTGGTTCAGCAGCGTCCGGCCGTAAAGGCCGACCACGAGTATCGCCAGCGGATTGAGCGCCTCGTCCATCCGGAGCCCCTCGACGTAGGGATACTGGAGGTTGCGCGCGCGCTGGCCACGGAACTCCTCCGGGCGGTACAGCGTCTCGAACCGGACGTACCTGGCGCGCGACGTGGGCTCGAACCGGCGCACGAGGTCGGCCAGCGGGAAGCCGATCCACGGGATCACCATCGACCACGCCTCGACACAGCGCAGCCGGTAGATCCGCTCCTCCAGCGCGTGCGGACTAAGAATGTCCTCGAGCGTATAGTCGGCGGCCGGGCGGTTCATGTGCCCCTCGACCCGGACCGACCACGGCTCAACCGTCAACTCGTCCGCGTACCGTTTCGGGTCGCCCTTGTCGAGACCGAATTCGTAGAAGTTGTTGTAACTGGTGATGTCGGAGTACGAGTTCCGCGGCTCGTCCGTACTGAACGGACCCGGCTGCACGTTCTCTATCGGCTCCTGCGCGCGCAGGCCGCCGTCCGGTTGGCCCAGCACAGCCGTTCCAGCCGCGCCGAGCGCCGCTCCCGACGCCGCCGCGATGAACTGCCGGCGGTTCCAGTAGAGGTGCTCGGGGGTGATCTCGGACGAACGGATGTCGGACGCCTTCTTGATCAGCATTGCTCTGGTCTCTCTCGCGTCAGGACGCGCGGGCGCCGCGCGCCGATTGCCTGTCTTCATCGTCGCCCGCCGCCTGATTCTTGTCAACCGCCACGGGGGGCGCCAGATGGTAGCTGCCGCTGACGGATTGCCCAGACGCCCGCCGCCGCGACCAGGCCGTACTCCACCACCTCCACCCACGCCGGCAGCACCCACCCCTCCCCCGCCAGAAACGGCGTCCAGACCAGGTAGGTCGCCATGGCACTGAGCGTCCAGACCGCCAGCGGCCAGAGCACCGGCTGGACGGCCGTGGGCCGCACCAGGAAGGGAATGCACCACACCAAGTACCACGGGTAGATCGCAGGCATCAGCAGGACCGCCGCGGCGAGCGGCCAGGCCCACGCAGACGGGTCGTAGCGCGATCGAGTGCGGCGCATCCAACCCGCCACGGCCAGCCCCGCCGCGAGCGCCGCGGCAGCAGCGCCCGTCGCGCCGAGACCGGTCGCCAGCCACCGGAACGGCGGCCCGTTGAAACGCCACTGTGCGACATAGGTGCCCAGCGATCCGACCGGCAGCCAGTCGCCGGCAGCGGTGACGAACGGCAGGTACAGCAGCGCAACCACCAGGGCGCCGGCCGCGGCGTCCATCGGACGGACACGGCGCCAGAACAGCGGCAGCAAAACGATCGGCAGAAACTTGACCGCGATCGCGCCCGCCAGCGCGACTGCGGCGAGAAGGGTCCGGCGCCACGCCAGAGCGTACGCCGCGCCGACGAGGAGGAGGGTGCCCAGCAGGTCGATGTGCCCGCCGCCGGCGCCTTCCATCGCTACGAGCGGATGCCACGCCCAGGCGAGCACCCACCAGCGGCTCCGGCCCGCCGCACCAAGCCAGCGCCAGAGAATCGCGCCAACCAGCAGATCGCAAACCAGGATCGCCAGCAGCATCGCCAGGGCCGAGTCGTCGACCAGGGTCACCATCAGGAAGAACCGTTGCGCGAGCGGCGGATAGATCGAGGGAAGGGCGGCGCTGGCCGGATCGATACGGCGCGTCACGTCGGTGTGGAACGGCGCCGCGGTCCGATCGGCCGGGGCGATGGCGTAGGGGCTGATTCCGACCTGCTGCACCCGACCGTCCCAGACGTAGCGGTAGACGTCGTCGGACACCAGAGGCGCGGCGCCCAACAGGACGAGGCGCCAGACGAGGGCGAGACCCAGGCAGACGAGGAGTGGCGCGTCACGGCCCGCGGAGGGCGGCGCGGCCTTCGCGGGCGCGAACGGCGGCGTGGGCGCGCGGAGGGAGATGGCGTGGAGCGCGACGAGATACGCCAGGGACGCTGCCCCGAGAAGAGCGACAAAGGCGCCGGCCTGCGCACGCGGGTCAAGGGTGGCCGTCGCGGTGAGCGTGAGCAGCAGGACGACGCCGCAACCGATGAGCCGGCCGGTCATCGCGCCGTCCGGGAGAGCGACCAGATCGTGCGGAGCATGCGCGCACCGGCGCGGAATGTTCCCACGACGGTGCCGGAGATCTTCGACTGGCCGATCCGCTCGCGCTGCCGCACCGGCACCTCGACGGTGCGTAATCCCGCCTCGACCGCCTTCACCTGCATCTCGATGGTCCAGCCCCACGTCAAGTCCGCCATGCCCAGGCGGTCCAGCGCGTCACGCCGGATCGCACGGAACGGACCGAGGTCGCGGTAGCGGGCGCCCCAGAGGCGGTTGATCAGGAAGACGCAGAGGGCGGTGCCGGCGCGTGCCGACCAGGGGCGCCCGGCGCCGGCGCGGTCCCCGAGGACGAAGTCCGCTTCGCCACGGTGGATCGGATCGACCAACGCGGGCATTTCCGCCGGGTAGTCGCTCCGGTCGGCATCGAGGAACACGACAATGTCCTCCGCGCCGGCGGTGGGCAGCGCCCGCAACCCGGCAAGGCATGCCCGCCCGTAACCGCGTGCCGGCTCGGTCACCACCGTGGCGCGCGCCGCGCGCGCGCGCTCCGCGGTGGCGTCGGTGGAACCGTTGTCGACGACGATCACCTGGCGGACGGTGTCCGGGATCTCCGACAGTACGGCGGCAATCGCCGCTTCTTCGTTCAGCGCCGGAATGATCACCATGGCCCTCCCGAGCCCGCCCGTGGTGGTCGGGCCAGCCGGAAGCCCCGCCAGCGCCTCGCCGTAGTACGCGCGCGCCAGCTGGTCGGGCGGCGCGCCGCACAGGTAGCGCGCGAGCAGCCACAGGTTCGCCGTCGTACGCCGGAGCCAGCCGTCCCGCTCCCAGCGTCGTGCCGACACCCGCACCCGCGCCCCGGGAAAGCAGAGGCGTCCCGTCTCCCACAGCCGGCGCACCAGGTCGACATCCTCCATCAGCCGCAACGGCCGGTATCCGCCAAGGCCATCGAAGACGTCGCGCCGAACGAAGATCGCCTGATCCCCGTAGGGCAGCCGCAGCAGCCTGGTCCGTAGCGCCACGCCCCACTCCAGCAGCCGGGCCCACCCGCGCGAAGACGCGATCGCCAGCCGAAAGCCGCCGCCCGCCATGCCTGGCTGTCGATCCGCCGCCCGGATCGCCGGCAACCAGCCCTCCTCCAGCCGCGCGTCGGCATGCAGGAAGATCAGCCACCGCCCGCCGGCCGCCGCCGCGCCGGCGTTCATCTGGCGCCCGCGCCCCGGTGGACTCTCTACCCACCGCAGCGCCGCAAACCGCTCTCGGAGCGGAGGAACCAGCGGATCCGCGGGGTCGCCGTTCACGACGATCACCTCCACCGCCTGCGCCGCATCCGGGTCCGTGACGGCCTGATTGGCCAGGTCGTCCAGCAGCGCTTCCAGTTCTACCGAGTCGTGCAGAACCGGGATCACGATGGAGACGATCGGCTCGCGCGCGGTCCCGCCCGTGGTCATCGCGCTCACCCGCGGAGACCGACGAAGGAAGCGATCTCTGTCCAGACCCGATCGTGGCTTTCGCCGAGCTGGTGGTCGTCGTCGAGACGGACCAGCCTCACGTGTGGGCGCGCGCCCGCCCAGCGCGCCACCATCGCCGGGTCGACGACCGTGTCGTGGTCACCATGGAGCACGAGGGTGGGGATCGCGGCCCGCGCCGCAAACGAGTCGTACCGCGCCGCGTCGCCGAAAAGCCCGTAGTGCACGCGCGCCGTTTCGCCGGTCGCGTAGTGCGTCAACTCCCACCAGCCGGTCTCACGCCATCGCGCCATCCCCGCTTCGCCCAACTCGTCGATTGTCACGCGGCCGAAATCGAGTGCCGGCGCCAGGAACACCAACCGCGCAATCGGATGCGCCTCGCCGCCGCATCGCTTGTCCGCCGCGTGAAGCGCCGCGAACGCGCCGAGGCTCGATCCGAACAGCGTGACCGGCCCGGCCGGGAGAGCGGCGACCAGGGCGGCGACCTGCGCAATGATCCGCGACACGGTCAGTGTCGAGAAGTCGGGCTGATTGAGGTCTGGCCGGTGCAACACTACTCCCCGTTCGGCCAGCCGATCCGCCAGGTGCAACGCCTTCGAGGAGGCAGGAGACGACGCGAACCCGTGGAGGTACACGTAGTGCATCGGGGACGGATCCTATCCCGGGCGATAATCCCGCTGATGTCGGGATGGTGCACCGAGCCGCCGCCGCCGCTGCTGCTTGACGGGGTGGCGCAGTTCAACCGGCGAGAGTTCTTCGAACAGCATGAGACGCTGGAGGACCTGTGGCGGATGGAAACCCGGGAAGTGCGGCGGCTCTACCAGGGCATTCTGCAGATCGGCGTCGCCATGTACCACATCGGGCGGCGCAACCATCACGGGGCGATGCACATGCTGACGCGGGGGCCCGGCTACCTGCGGCCGTTTACGCCGGTGTGCCAGACCGTCGACGTGGCGGATCTGCTGGCCCAGGCAGCGCGGATCCGCGCCGAAGTGGAACGGCTCGGTCCGAATCGCCTCGACCGCTTCGACTGGTCGCTCACACCGACCGTCCGCTTCGTTCGCTGAGGGAATGACATGACGGGGCCGCACTTCACGCCCAGGACTCTGAGCTTCCTCCGCGCGCTCCGGCGGAACAACAACCGCGACTGGTTCAACGCGAACCGCCACCGGTACGAGGAGCATGTCCGCGGGCCGATGGTGGCCCTGGTCGAGCGACTGGCGATCGATCTGCCGGTGATCACGCCCGATCTCCTGGCCGAGCCCAAGCGGTCCATCTACCGAATTCACCGCGACACCCGTTTCTCGCCCGACAAGACGCCGTACAAGACACACATCGCGGCGATCCTCCCGCATCGCGATCTACCGAAGCACGAAGGGGCGGGCCTGTACGTCCATGTGGCGCTCGACGCCGTCTACATCGGGGGCGGGTTGTACCGGCCGCAGCCGCGGCAGGTCGGAAGGCTGCGCGAGCACATCGCGGCGCACCACCGCCAGTTGAGAGCCATTGTCGAGGCGCCGTCGTTCCTGCGAGTCTTCGGCGAGCTCAGCGGCGATCGATTGCAGCGGATACCGCGTGGGTATCCGCCGGACCATCCGGCGGCCCACCTGCTGCGGCTGAAGCAGTACCTGGCGGGGTGCGCGTACGACCCGAGCCATGCCACCAGACCGCAGTTCTACCGGTCGCTGCTCAGACACTTTGCGCTCCTGGCGCCGCTCGTCAGCTATCTCAACGGACCACTCACGACACCGGAGGCGCTGATGGAAACGGCGCTGGTGGGGGCGCAGGCGCGGCGGGCGGGAGGTACCCGGAACGACAGGCAGTGAGCTGTCCGGGGTGCTAGGATCGCGGCGACAGGGGGTCACCGTGCTCCGCGAAGTCGTCGTCCTCTTGCTGCGCGGATGTCGGCTGCGGTGCCCCTGTTGCGGCTATGGACGGCTCTTCAAGTCGGCGACGCGGATGCACGAGCACTGTTCCGCGTGCGGTGAAGCGTTCGAGCGGGAACCGGGCCAGTGGCTCGGAGCGGTCTACGTCAACCTCGGGCTGACGCTCTCACTCATCGCCGCCGGCTATATGCTGACCAGCGCCTTCACGTCGCTCACGACTTCTCAATTGACGGTTATCTGGATGGTCGTGGCGGCAATCGGACCGTTCGCCCTGAATCGCCACGCGAAGGCGCTCTGGACCAGCATCGTCTTCCTGGGTGAAGGGCTCTACATTCCGTGGCCGCACCGGTAGGCCAGCCCGCCGCGGGCGGCCTCGCCGGTGTTCTCCTCCGCCTCGGCGCCGCCTTTACGTTCGCCCCCTTCCGCAACCTCTGGAGCGCCGCGTTCACTTCCGCCGTCGGCACCTGGATGCAGCGCTTCGCGCAGCAATGGCTGGTCTTCGATCTGACCGGCTCCGCGTTCTACCTGGGGCTTGACACCTTCGTCGGCGCGGTGCCGCTGCTGCTGTTCACGCTGATCGGTGGCGTCACCGCGGACCGCTACGACCGCCGGCACCTGCTGATGGCGTCGCAGGCGCTCCAGATGGCGTGCGCGGTGACGCTGACCGCGCTGGTCGTGATGGGCGCCGTCCGCCTGCCCTACATCCTCGTGCTGTCTTTCATTACCGGGCTCGCCCAGGCGTTTGGCGGTCCGGCTTTCCAGTCGATCATTCCAGCTCTCGTGCCGCGCCACACACTCCCGAACGCGGTGGCGCTCAACTCGATTCAATTCAACCTGGCGCAGTCAGTCGGGCCGTTCATCGGCGGAGTCGTCTTCACCTCGCTCGGCCTGGCAACCTGCTTCGGCCTCAACAGCGTCTCGTTCCTGGTTGTGATCGTTGTGCTGGCCCTGATGCAGCTTCCACCCCCGAACCGTGGCAGCCGCCGGCCGATGGCGGAGGAACTGAAGGGAGGCCTTCGCTTCGTCAGCCACGGCGTCTTCCTGGCCCTGACGATCCTGGCCGCGTGCACGACGTCGCTCGGGCTGCCCATCCGCGCGTTCCTGCCGGTCTTCGCCGGTGACCCGGAGACGTTGAGCCGAATGATGACCTGTCTCGGTGTCGGCGCGGTAATCGGCGCGCTGGTGGTTGCCTGGCTCGGGACGTTCAGCCGGATGGGAGCGACGCTCCTGTGGGTGCTCGGGCTATTCGGCGCCACGATCGCCGCGTTCGCGCTGCTGCCGATCACGATGGCGAGCTACGTGCTCCTGGTGCAGGCGGGAGCCGCCCTGTTGGTGGTCTTTTCGCTCACCGCGTCGCTCGTGCAGTTGACCGTGCCGGACGAGCTCCGGGGACGCGTGATGAGCATCTACCTGATGGCGTTCCGCGGGGGCATGCCGCTCGGGAGCCTGGCAAGCGGCTGGCTCACCACGGTCCTGCCGACCTCGACCGTGATCGCACTGAACGGGGGCCTGCTGGTGCTCGTTGCGCTGTACTTCCTTGCCCGCAGCCACGGTGTCCGCGAACTGTAGCGGGCGTGTTAGATTGTCGATTCCGGAACGGCGCCTGCAGTTCCGGACAAACCCGCGTAACCGCCGAAAGGAAAATAGCAACCATGCCCGCCGCCCACGGAGCCCCCCGCCACAATGTGTATGTTCTGGTCGACGGCGAGAACGTCGACGGCACGCTGAGCACGATTCTGAACCGGCCTCCGCAATCGGAGGACAGGCCGCGGTGGGAGATGGTCCACCAGTTCGCCGAGCGTCTCTGGGGCGGGCGAACCGCCAAGGCCATGTTCTTCATCAACGTCCGACCGGAGTCCAGCGTGCCCTGGCCCTTCGTGCAGGCGCTGCTCGCGTGTCACTTCCACCCGGTGCTGCTGACCGGCAACGAGGGTCACAAGGTGGTGGACGAGGGCATCGAGAAGACGCTCACGGCACTCTCCTCCCGCGAGGGCGACATCCTGCTGCTGAGCCACGACCGGGACTTCTGCGCCCCCCTCGCCAGGTTGGGGGAGGATGACGCCCGGCACATCGGCGTGCTCGCGTTCAAGGAGTATCTGGCGGCCGACTACAACCACTTGCCGCGTCTCGACATCTTCGACCTTGAGCGCGACGCCAAGGCCTTCCAGAATGGGCCCTTGCCCCGGATGCAGCCGACACCCATCGAGGAGTTCGACGCGGATTTCCTGCTCGACAGACTCTGAACCGGCGCGCCGCCGTCACCGGCCGACCGTGGCGACGCCCTCGGCCATGCCGCGCAGGATCGGGTTGTCGGGGTGCGCCTGCTGGGCCTCGGCGAGCCACGCGCGCGCCTCGTCGAGGCGCGCCAGGCGCATGAGCGCATCGGCCCGACCGACCCACGCCTGCACGATTGCCGGGTCCGCCTCCACCGCCGCGGCGTAGTGGGGCAGAGACTCGGCGAACCGCTGTTGCTCGTGGAGCGCCTCGGCGAGCCCCATATGCGCGCCGACATGGTCCGGCTGCAACCGCAGCACCGTCCGGAACCGCTCGATGGCTTCGTCGGTCCGTCCCTCCAGGGCCAGGGTGGTCGCCAGTCCGAAGTGGGCCTGCGGGAAATCAGGCGCCGTGGCGACTGCCCGCTCCAACTCGGCGACCGCAGCTTCGTTGTCGCCTTGCATGGAAAGCGCCGTCGCCAACCGCGTGCGAAGCGCCGGGTTCTCCGGATCGAGCGCAAGCCCCTCGCGAAAGGCTGCCGCGGCGGCATCCCAGTCGCTGTTCCGCAGCGCGAGAATCCCCTGCTGTTCGAAGTCCATCGGCAGCTCGAGAAACTCGTCCAGCTCCTCCATCAGCGGATCGCGGATCGGCGGCCCTTC
>CAZJYU010000059.1:0-10129 GCA_964550305.1 uncultured Vicinamibacteraceae bacterium
TAGAAGAGCACCGAGGCGCCCGGCACGTCCGCCCGGAACATCCCCCAGAAGACGATCAGCAGCAGCCCGACACCGATCAGCGTTGCCGCCTGCACCGCCTGCGGAGGCAACCGCGACACCGCCCGGCTGTAGAGCTGCATCACGAAGCCCACCAGCACGCCGGAGACCACGAGCACCCACGGCAGGTTGTTCGCTCCCAGTTCCTGGATGAACTGTGCCCGCGTCAGCGGCTTCACGATGTTGTACGCCGACATGGCCAGGAAGGACTGGCTGAACATCAACAGCACGGCGACCGCCTCGTCGCTGCGAAGCTCGACGATCGGAGCCAGCAGGCGCTGGATGGCGGACCGGGACGGGGCGGGCGGCGTCATGGACAAGATAGTGACGTATTCCAGGACGGCGCTCCGGCGCTCCGGCGCCGGGACGACCTACATGCCGATCGTGGCGGGATCGGACTCCCGCTCGATACCGACGATCTCGAACGTCTCGCCCGCCGGCCGGAGATAGACGCCGACGCGCCGGTTCCAGCGGGGATGGTCGTCGTGCCGGGTGTGGATCTCGGCCAGCAGCAAGTGATCGGGTCCGGCCTGGCCCACGGGAGCCCGGGGTAGCGGCGCCTCGGGCGTAGTCCATTCCCGGGGTGCGCCGAGCGCCTGCGCGCGGTCCGCACCATTGTCGTACCGCGACCACTGCACGCGATAGACCGCCCCCGGGGTCGCGAAACCGTAGCGTTCGGACAGATTCGCGAACCGGAGACGGCCGTCCGCCACCTGGAACTCGTCGATCGGGTTCATCCGGTTCAGGTATTCGTCGGCGGTCTTGCGCTGGCGCTCGACAAGCACGTCGAGAAAGTACTCCGCGTGGCGCGGATCGCTGAACTCGCCGGTTTCCACGATGGCTCGGAGCTCCTCCCGCGTGAACCGCATGAGGATCTTCGCCGCCCAGAAGGCGTCGCGGTCGGTCATCCGCACGAACGCCGGGTTCGGGTAGTCGCTGTGCCAGGCGGCCGGGTCATAGGCCTTCGCCTCCCAACGACCGACCGCCCCGTACTCGGGGAAGCGGGGCCACTCGACCCTGCGATACGTCGGCGTCCGCAGGCCGAAGCTCAGTGCGTTCCGCTTCACCTCGTCGAGGTCCAGCCAGTACTGGAAACCGAGGTCGGGCGGCTGTACGTCGAAGCCGGCGCTCCCGAACGCGGACCCGAAGTCGATCAGGTAGTGGCGGATGAACCGGAGCCCGTCCGCCGCCACCCAACTGTCCTGGGTGTTCTGGGCCCGCGTATCGTCGTGGTTCGTCCAGGCGGCGAACAGCCGGAGCCCGCGCAGCTCGCGGCGGTGCTCGTGCGGAACCACGTCGTTGGGATCGTCGCTCCGGCTGCCGTAGTACCGGAATGGTCCGAGCGGTCGTCCTTCCAGGTACTTGCTGGCCGCCACGCGGATGCGCCCGTCGGGCAGTCGAGGGTAGCGCCGGAGCATCCGGCGAAGCAGCTCCGGCGTCAGCGGCACTTCGTCGTCGAACTCGTCCGCCATCATCGTGCCCGGCTCGATGGCCAGCCCGGATTCCGGATCGACCCGTACGATGTAGTTCTCCGGGGTGTGATAGCCGATTGCATGGAACAGCTTCGTTCCGATGATCTCGGCCGCGCTGCTGAGCTCCGGGCTCCCGGGCGGGTCGAACTTGATGATGTACCGGTCGCCCCGGCCGTCGATAATCTGGAAGCCGGGCGTCACGCCGCCGACCTTGCTCTGGAAGATCCGCCACGGCGTGCGCAGATCGGGGCCGTCGCCGGTGTCCGGGCCGCGCCGCAGCTCGGCGAGCGAGAGACGCTCGGCGCCATGGCGGTTCGTGAACCAGGGACTGTCCGGCACCTCGTCCAGGGTGTTGACGTTCTGCGCCTCGGTCGGCTCCTTCGCGCCGAAATCGACGAGGATGTTCCCGAACCGGTCGAAGAGGTCGCTCAGCTCGATGTCCGCCGGCGGCTCCGCGACGTCGAGCTGCCCATCGTCGACCCGGACCGGATCGTCCGGGAAGAACTTCGGGGGCTGCGCGGCGGCCGTTACCGCCACGCACCCGGCCGCCACCGCTCCCGCGACCATCCACCGGTACATCGTCATCGACGATTGCCTCGATTCAGAAGCCTGGGCCGGAACCCACGTGCAGCCGGAACCCTTCCTCGCTCCAGGCGAAGTCGAACCGCATCACCATTCCGCCCGGGGCATGTCCCCGGATACCGAAACCGTAGCCCGACTTCAGGTTGCGAAGGCTCATGTTCTCCGCCTCCGCAAAGACCTTTCCGAAATCGCCAAAGAGCACGAAGTCCAGATAGGTCCACACCTCCCACCGGTACTCCACGTTGAACAGCAGGTTGCGTGCGTCGCGGAAACGATACTCGCGAAAACCGCGGAGCGTGTCGGCGCCGCCGAGCGTCTCCATCAGGTAGAAGGGCGGCGCGCCGCCGTTGCGGCCCACCGCGTGCGACGTTCGCGCGCGTAACGCCAGAATCCGGTTCCTGTACCCGATGGGCACGTGGACCTGCAATTCGCCGACCGTGCGCGTGAAGTCGAATCCATTGCCCGTTCGGTCGTCGTAGCGCTGGGCCGCGGCGGTCAATGCAACCCCCACGTGCGGAACCACGTCCCGGTTCCGTAGCGTCAATGCGACCTGTCCGCCGTAGACGACGTAGTTCGTCCTCGTACCGAAACCCACCGTTTCCCGGGGGCTGAAGCGGGTTGCGAGACTGGAGCCGCGCGTGCCGCGGCCCACCTCGGCGGTCACCCATCGAAGGTCGCCCCCGAGCCGGGCGAAACGCCCCAGTCTGGCGCCGGCCGTCCCTTCGAACGTGCGCTCCCGGAGTCGATAGAACGCCCGGTCGGCGCGGTGCGTGTCGCCGCCGAGACCGAAGTACCGTAGCAAGCCGAAGTCATTGATGCGGGCGCTGAGACGACCGTCGATCGACCGGGCGCTGTGTTCTTCCGGAAAGAAGCGCAGGCTTGCGTCGTACGTCGCGTAGCGTCGCGTGGAGTAGCGGGCGTCGACTGTCGCCTGCAGCGTGTCGCTCGTCGCGCCGGCGATGTAGCCCGCGCCCGCCACGAGTCCGGATCCGGGCGGCATTCCCCCCACGACCGGCCGGAAGCCCGCAAAACCCTTCGCGAACAGGCGCCGCGGGAGGCGCCAGGTTTCCAGGTACCGGACCCGTCGCTCCGCGCGCGAGACGGCATACGGAGTCAACCGGGCCTGCTTCGATTCGCGGAGGCGCCGGAGGACCTCCTGGCGCGTGCGCGGCTCCTCGGATTCCGCGCCCGAGGCGTCGCTCGGCGCCTCCCGGGCCGTCCCGGCAGACGGTGGCGTCGAGAGTTCCTCACGGGGAACCGCCGCGCTCTGCGCCGCGGCGGGAGACGCCGGTGCGTGCGCGAGTCCTGCGACGGGGGAGGCCGCGAAGAGTGCCGCGAGGATGAGAGCCCGGGTCGTGTCGCAGGTGAAAGACCGGCGTCGATCCATGGACGGGTTGATACTATTCAATACAGACCTGCACCGCGCCAGCCGTCCCGCCGTCCTGGAGAGTATGAGGTGCGACTGCGAACGTACGCCGGCGCAATGGCCGGGGCATGCGGCGTGGCAGTGCTTGGGATCGCCGCGATGCTGGCCCAGGCTGCCGCGCCTGCGCTCCCGACATCCGGGGCCGGCGCCCCCGATTCGCCGGTCGAAGCCCGGCTGCTGTTCGTCGGGGACACGGGCTCGGGCGACCGGCGGGCTCGGGCGGTCCGGGACGCCATCGTCGCCACGGTCACCGAAGCCGGAGCATCGCACCTGTTCCTGCTGGGCGACAACGTCTACGAAGACGGCGAGGCAAGGCAGATCGCGCCGCGATTCGTCGATCTGTTCCGGCCCGTCATGCGTCTCGGGGTCTCCGTTCATGCCGCCCTCGGCAACCACGACGTTCGCAGGTGCGAGGGGACGGCGATGCGGCCGGTGCCCCGCGATGCGTCCGCCTACGTGGCGGGCCGGGAGTGCTGGGCGGCCGATCACCTGGCCACTCCGGAGTTCGGCTACCCCGGCGGCGCCCGCTACTACCGGGTCACGATTCCCGGCGGCGCGGAGCCACTGATTGACGTGTTTGTCCTCGATTCCAACACCCTCGGCGAGGATCAGGTCCGGATCGATGCCGGAGCCGACGATGCGCAACTTGTCTGGCTCGACGCCGAGCTCTCCGCGTCCACCGCCCGCTGGCAGGTGATTGCCCTGCACCATCCCGTCTACTCCCCCGACCGTCGCCGGTTCTGGATCTTCGGACGGCGCGGGGCGGATCCCCGGTTGCGCGCGCAACTGGAGCCACTGCTGGTCCGGCATGGCGCCGACATCGTCTTTCAGGGCCACCAGCACCTGTACGCCCGCCTGCGGCCGCAACGGGGCGTGCGTTACATCGTGACCGGCGGGGGCAGCCGGAAGCCCGACGCATTCACGCCGGACGCCCGGACCACGCCGCGCGACGACCGCGGCAGATTCAACCACTTCGTCTACGTCCGCGCGACCGCCGAGCGTTTCGAGTACTGCGCCATTGACGACGGGCAGCAAGTCCGCGACGGCGGCTGGTTTGCGCCCGGCGATGCCACCGATACGTTGTTCCCCGCAGGAAGTTGCCCCGCGCTCTGATCGGCGTCTCGCCGGTTGATCGACGCTCCACCGGCGCGTAGACTGGGGACCCGCGCGGGGGGGCGGATCGCGCCGCGGCTCGGAACCTGTGCAATCTCAGCCCACGAACCGCGTCAGGGCCGGAAGGCAGCAGCGCTAAGTGGTCACTGACATGTGCCGCAGGTCTTCCGGGTCGCGGCGGGGTCCGGCCCTCCGCGACGGCACGCACACCCGTTGACGCCCCGCCATGGCATACCAGGTTCTCGCCCGCAAGTACCGGCCGCAGAAGTTCGGCGATGTCGTCGGCCAGCGCGGGGTCACGCAGACGCTCCGCAACGCGCTCTCGGCCCGGCGTCTCGCGCAGGCGTTCGTTTTCGCGGGGCCGCGCGGCGTCGGGAAGACCACCACCGCGCGCATCCTCGCCCGTGCTCTGAATTGCACCTCGGGCCCGGCTCCGACCCCGGATCCGTGCGGCGCCTGCGACGCCTGCGTCGAGATCGCCGAGGGGCGCGACATCGACGTCCTGGAGATCGACGCGGCGACGCATACGCAGGTCGAAAACATCCGGGAGGTGGTCATCGCCGGACTGGCGATGGCCCCCGTGCGCGACCGCTACAAGGTGTTCATCATCGACGAGGTGCACCAGCTCTCGAGCCACTCGTTCAATGCCCTGTTGAAATCGATCGAGGAACCGCCGCCGCATGTCGTGTTCATGATGGCGACGACGCAGATCGAGAAGATCCCGGACACCATCCTGTCGCGCTCGCAGGTGCACGAGCTCCGTACGATCAGCACGCGGCAGATCGCCGATCAGCTCCGGTCGATCACCGACGCCGAGCAGATCACGGTGGACGACGCGGCGCTGGCGCTCGTGGCGCGCGCGGCCGACGGCAGCATGCGCGACGCGCAGAGCGCATTCGATCAGGTGATCGCGTTCGCGGGCGGATCGATAGGCGTCGACGATGTCTCGACCGTGCTGGGCCTGATTGGGCGCGATCCGGTGCTCGATGCGATCACCCTGGTGGCGGACGAGGATCCGGCCGCGGTCTTCAGTCTGGCGGGGCGCTTCGTGGAGGCGGGCTACGACCTGCGCCAGGCGTGCCGGGAACTGTCGCGCGCGGTGCGCGATCTGCTGGTGCTGTCGATCGATCCCGCCCGGGCGGACGACCCGGAGATTGCGGGCGACGACGAACGGGAACGGCTGCTGGCGCTGGCCGGCCGGTTCTCGCGGGAAGACCTGCTGCGGGCGTTCGACGTCCTGTCGCGCGCGGAATCGGAGATTCGGAGCGCGGCGCAGCCGCGGCACCACTTCGAGATGGCGCTGTTGCGGTGGATCCATCTGCGCAAGCTGACGCCGCTGGCGGACCTGTTGCAGGGGCGGGGAGCGCCGGGGGCCGGGGGGGAAGCACCGGGCCGTGGCGCGAGCGCGGGAAGCGCGCCGCAGTCCGCCGCCGTTCCACCGGAGACGGCGCGCCCTCGTGGCCGCGATGCCGCCCGGGCGGCCGCTCGTACCCCGGGGGCGGACCAGTCCGCTTCCATCCCCGACCCGGCTGCGTCTGATGGTGAACCGGCGGCCGAGACGGACGATCCGAAGCTCGGCCTGCTCGCTCAGATCAAGCGGGGCAAGAAGTTCTTCTACGGAACGGTAGTGGCGCAGGCGCAGCGCATCGATCTCGAGGACGACCGGCTCGTATTTGTATTCACGCCGGCGCAGCGAACGCTGGCGGGGCAGGTAGAGGCGAACCGCGAGTGGCTCGAGGAGACGGCGGCGCGAGTGCTGGGGCGGCGCATGCGGATCGCGGCCGTGCACAGTGACGGAGCGGCGGAGAGGGCGGCGAACGGGAACAGCGCGTCGGCGGGCGATGCGTCGGCCGGCGCGGACCCGTCGGGGGGCGACGAGACGGACGCGTTGCGGGCGCGGGTGGAGGAACATGCGGCGGTGAGAGCGATGCTGGAGGTGTTTCCGGCGCAGATCACCCGCATCGAGAAAATCCCATGAACATTCAGCAGATGATGAGACAGGCGCAGGAGATGCAGGAGCGTCTGCAGCGCGAGCTGGCCGCAACGGAAGTGGAAGCGACGGCGGGCGGCGGCATGGTGACGGTCGTCATGAACGGAACGAAACAGCTCCGCTCCATCACCATCGATCCCGAGGTGGTGTCGGGTGACGACATCGAGATGCTGCAGGACCTGATTGTCGCCGCGATCAACGATGCGCAGCGGAAGGTGGATGACGAGGTGGGCGGCCGGATGCGCGGGATGATGGGGGGGCTCAACCTCCCCGGACTCACCGGATGACCGAAGTCCGGCCGCTGCGGGAGCTCGTCGAACAGTTGCAGCGGCTTCCCGGCATCGGCGCCAAGGGGGCGCAGCGGCTCGCGTTCCACCTGCTGCGCCAGCCGCGCACCGACGTCGAGGCGCTGATTGAGGCGATCCGCAACGTCAAGGAGCAGATCACCTACTGTTCCGTCTGCAACAACATCACCGACACCGACCCCTGCTACTACTGCACGCACGACAGCCGCGACCGCTCGGTGATTTGCGTCGTGGAAGACCCGCACAACGTCAGCGCGGTGGAGCGGACGAGAGAATTCCACGGGACGTACCACGTCCTGATGGGCGCGCTGTCGCCGCTGCAGGGGGTGGGGCCGGACGATCTGCGGATCAGGAGCCTCCTCGACCGCGTCAGCGACGGCCAAGTAGAGGAAGTGATCATCGCCACCAATCCGAACGTCGAGGGCGAGGCGACGGCGATCTATCTGGCCAAGCTGCTCAAGCCGCTCGGCCTGCGGGTTACCCGGATTGCGATGGGCCTCCCCGTCGGCAGCGACATCGAGTACGCCGACGACGTCACCATCCACAAGGCTATCGAGGGCCGTCGGGAGTTGTAGGGAGCGCCGCCGCGCCCTGGACGGACGCCAGCGCCGCCCTCGTGGCCGGGGCGTGCGCTTGGCCGCCCAGATCCTGCCGCAGCCGCGCGAGGCCGGCGTGGTCGTCAATGTCGTACCAGGGCGCCACCTGCGCCACCGCGACGCCGGCGCGCCCGGCGGCGGCGACGGTATCGGCGAACGCTTCCGCCGTTCCCCACCGCACGTCACGGAAGAGGTCCGGCAACGCCGCCCCCGGCGCCGGAGCGACGAGGCCGATCAGGTAGTAGCCGCCATCCTCGGCCGGGCCTAGCACGACCGGGGCGTCGCGCAGGGCCCCCACCGCGTCGGCGACATGCGACGCCGGCAGCGTCGGCAGATCGGAGCCGACCACCACGACGGCGCCGAATCCCTCCGCGAAGAGGTCTTCAAACAATGCCCGCTCGCGCGCGCCCAGGTTTTCCCCGCGTTGTTCCATCAACTCGTGGTCCGCCAACCCCACCGCCCGGAAGCCGTCCCGGCCTCCGTCCGGCGCGTACGCCAGGCGGAGCGTGGCTCCGTCCACGGTGCGGCACGCGGCGACCGTATCGGCCAGGAACGCCGCATACAGGCGCCGGCGATCCCGCTCGTCCGGTATTGCCTCGCGCAGCCGTTCCTTCGGCGCGCGCGCACCTTCGGGGGCACGCGC
The DNA here is from genome assembly GCA_964550305.1 of uncultured Vicinamibacteraceae bacterium. Lineage (GTDB taxonomy): Bacteria > Acidobacteriota > Vicinamibacteria > Vicinamibacterales > UBA8438 > VXRJ01. The sequence continues at coordinate 8,185 of CAZJYU010000059.1, forward strand.
CATGATCGCCACCGCCGTCCGCCGTGTCTTTGCGAGGGCGCCCAACTGCGCCAACGAGAGTCCGCGCCGCACGAGTACCGCCACGCCGACCGCCGCCCACACGAGCATCCGCGCTTTCCGGACGACGGCAAGCGTCACCCCCGCCGTCGCGCCGAACGCGAGCAGGTCGGCCAGTATTCCCGCGCCCGCCTCGTCGACGCCGAACCGCAGCGGCACGAACTTGAAAACGACGTTCACAAAGCGGTTCGCCGCTTCGAAGACGAAAGCGTCGAGCGGCGTCGGCGCACGTCCCCCGATGACCGACAGGATGAGCCACGCCTCGGTCACCGCCAGCACATGGAATAGCAACTCGAACAGGCCCAGGGCGGCGAGACGCCGACCATCCCGAGGGTAGTCGCGCTGCATGTGCGCTTCGAGCCGCGCCACGCGGCCCGACACGCGGTCCAGCAGTCCACCCGCGCCCCCCAGGCGCGCCAGTGACCGGAATGCACGGCTCCCGACCGGGACGCGCCGCCAGAGGATCCAATGCGCCACGCCGATGACGACGGCGAGCACCGCCACCACCGCCGCGCCCGCCCGCCAGTCGGAGGCGGGTGGCTGCACGCTCACCACCAGGGCGGCGGCGCCTGCGATCAGGAGCACCACGACCGAGAGCGTGTAGAAGAGTGTTTCGACCACCAGCGCCGGAAAGGTGCGGTTGATCGGCGCACGATCCGCCAGGCAGACCGACTTCGCGGGTTCGCCTACGACGACGCCGAACGGGGCGAGGTTGCCGACGGCGTCGCCCCCGATGAACGCCGGCAGCACGTCACGCAGCCGGAGGCCGTGGCCTGCCGGCATGCATCGGAGCCAGGCGAGGGACCGGACCGTGAAGCGCAGGCCCGAGAGCACCAGCACCAGGCCGAACGCCCAGCCGAGGTTGCGGACGCCGGCGACGACGTCGCCGACGCCGGCCTGCCGCAGGACAAACCAGAAGAGGGCGAGGCCGCCCACCGTGGCGGCCAGCCCGCCGGCCATGCGCGATCGCGAGACGGCCGTCGGCGCCCCGGTCGGCGGCGTCATGGGCGGCGATCCGGCAGTCGGCGTTGGCCGGCGGCAGGCAGCAGGCGTGGCAGCGTCATCGTCGGCGGAATGGCGGCAGACGGCGGGCAACGGTCACGGCGGCGGCTGTCATAATCAGCCGACCATGCCGTCGGTTTCCCTCCAACTACCCGTGGCGGTCATTCTACTAGCCGGCGGGCTGGTGGCGAGCTTCGCGGGATACCGCCTCCTCCGGGCTCTCCTGGCCCTCTACGGATTCGCCGGGGGCGTCATCCTGACCCCGATCATCGCCGCCGACCTCGGGACCTGGCAACTCATCGCGGCCACCCTCGCGGGCGGTCTCGCGGGCGCCGCACTCGCCATCGGGCTTTACCTCGCAGGCGTTGCGTTCCTCGGCGCCGGGCTCGCGGTGTTCGTGTTGAATCTCGCGGTGGAGGGAGATCCCGATGCGCGCCTGCTGCTCGCGATCAGCATCGGTGGTGCGCTTGCCATGCTGGTGGTGCGGCGCTACGTACTGATCGTCGGGACGGCGTTTCTCGGCGGCTGGACCGCGATCGTCGGGGCGATGGCCCTGTCGCGGAACGAAGCGGCGATCGCGGCCACGCGGGGCGACCTTTCGCAGCTCTTTCCGATCGTGCCGATAGACGGGCAGACGCCCTTCGCCATCGGCTGGCTCGTGCTGGGGCTGTGCGGCGCCCTCGTCCAGTTGCGCACGCTTGCCCGGCTGCGCGCCCGCAAACCGTCCCGCGGGGGCGGGTGAGGCGATCCGCCCCGTCGCAGGCGGCATGGTATGATCTTGGGTTTGCGGCGGCGTGCCGTGGCGCCACTGGGTGTTCCTCAGTAGCTCAATTGGCAGAGCATCCGGCTGTTAACCGGAGGGTTGCTGGTTCGAGTCCAGCCTGAG
>CAZJYU010000060.1:0-10125 GCA_964550305.1 uncultured Vicinamibacteraceae bacterium
GTGCGCGGTCCCGTCGCGTTCGACTGGGCGCTGGAACAGGACCATGTGATCCAGCGGGCCGACGGCACGCCGCTCTATCACCTGGCGAGCGCGGTGGACGACCACGACTTCGAGATCACGCACGTCATCCGGGCCGAGGAGCACCTGTCGAATACGCCGCGGCAGATCTTCATCATGCAGTCGCTCGGCTACGCCCTGCCGCACTACGCGCATCTGCCCTACGTCGCGGCGCCGGGCGGCAGCGAAAAGCTGAGCAAGCGGAAACTGGGCAAGTACCTGAAGCAGGATGACTTCCGCAAGGCGTACGAGCACGCGTCGGGCATCATGGCGGCGCTGGGCGAGACAACGGAGGGCGAGGCGTTCAACCCGGTGATGGTCGGCTTCTACCGATCAGTCGGCTACCTCCCGGACGCGCTGCTGAACTACCTGCTGCTCCTGGGCTGGTCGCTCGATGACCGGACCGAGGACTTCAGCCGCGCTGCGATGATCGAGAACTTCTCGCTCGACCGCGTCAACCGGTCGGCGGCCAGCTTCGACCCGCAGAAGCTGCTGGCGTTCCAGGAGCGGCGCATGGCGCGGCTGCCCCTGGACGAGAAAGTGGGGCTGGTGGGTCCCTACCTGGCCGGCTTCCTCGGTTTCCTCCAGGGTCCGCCAGCGGACGCCGACAAACTCCGCGCGGTCGTCGCCGCCGCCGGCGACCGCCTGAAGGTGGCGGGCGACATCGTCAACTACCTCGAGTTCTTCCTCCCGGACGACGCCTTTCCCTACGACCCGAAGGCGTTCGCGAAACGCATCGCCAGGGACGGCGCCCCCGAGCTGCTCGCCCGCTTCCGGTCCGCGCTGGCCAACGTCGACCCGTTCGGCGCCGCCACCGTGGAAGCCGCGCTGCACCGTTTCGTCGACTCGGAGGACATCCGGATCGGCGGCATCATCCACGCCGTCCGCGTCGCCGTCACCGGCAAGGCGGTCGGCTTCGGCCTCTTCGAGGCGATGGCGATTCTGGGCCGCGAGGCCTGTCTCGCTAGAATTGATCGTGCGCTGGCCGCGGTGGCGGCCAGTTCGACCGCGCCGGACTCGGCCAACCCAGGCCCGGCCGCCCCAGGACCGACATCGTGACGACACCCGACGCCGCAACGCCCAGTCTCGACTTCATTCGCGAGATCGTCGCCGACGACAAGGCGCACAACCGCCGCAACGGCCGGGTCCACACCCGCTTTCCGCCGGAGCCGAACGGCTACCTCCACATCGGCCATGCCAAGGCCATCTGTCTCAACTTCGGCATCGCCGACGAGTACGGCGGCCTGTGCAACCTCCGGATGGACGACACCAACCCGGAGACCGAGAAGATGGAGTTCGTCCACGCCATCGAGGAGGATGTCCGCTGGCTCGGCTTCGACTGGGACGATCGCGCGTTCTATGCGTCCGACTACTTCGAGCGCCTCTACGAGTGCGCGGTGACCCTCATCCGCAAGGGTTTCGCCTATGTCGACGACCTGCCTGGCGATCAGGTGAGCTTCTACCGGGGCCGCTGGGACGAGCCGGGGCGCGACTCGCCGTACCGCGACCGCTCCGTTGAGGAGAATCTCGACCTGTTCGCCCGTATGCGCGCCGGCGAGTTCGAGGACGGCGCGCGCACGCTGCGCGCGAAGATCGACATGGCGGCGCGCAACATGAACCTGCGCGATCCGACCATCTACCGGATCCGCCGCCGCCCCCACTACCGCTCCGGCGACGACTGGGTGATCTATCCGACCTACGATTTCACCCATCCGCTGTCGGACGCCTTCGAAGGCATCACGCACTCGCTCTGCACCCTGGAGTTCGAGGATCACCGGGCGCTCTACGACTGGTACCTGCAGGCCCTCGATTTCGAGGATCCGCCGCGGCAGATCGAGTTCGCGCGCCTCAACCTGACCTACACCGTCCTGAGCAAGCGGAAGCTGCTGGAGCTGGTGGAGGGAGGCCACGTCGCCGGCTGGGACGACCCGCGTATGCCGACCCTCACCGCGCTGCGCCGGCGCGGCTGCCCGCCCGCCGCGATCCGTGACTTCTGCAACCGGATCGGCATCGCCAAGGCGAACTCCGTCGTGCAGGTGGCCCAGCTCGAGGACGCCGTCCGGCAGGAGCTGAACCGGACCGCGCCGCGGGTCATGGCGGTGCTGCGCCCGCTGAAGGTGGTGATCGAGAACTACCCGGAGGGCCGGACCGAACAGCTCGAGGCGGTGAACAACCCGGAGGACGAGAGCGCCGGCACCCGACGCATCCCCTTCGGGCGTGAGCTGTGGATCGAGCGCGGCGACTTCATGGAAGACCCGCCGCGGAAGTTCTTCCGCCTCGCGCCGGGCCGCGAGGTCCGCCTGCGCTACGCCTATTTCCTGACCTGCCGCGACGTCGTCAAGGACGCCGACGGCAACGTCGTCGAACTCCGCTGCACCTACGACCCGGAGACGCGCGGCGGCTATGCGCCCGACGGCCGCAAGGTCCGCGGGACGATCCACTGGGTTTCGGCGCGACATGCCGTCGCGGCGGAGGCACGCCTGTACAACCATCTCTTCACCGCCGAGTACCCGGAGGATCTGCCGGAGGGCGCGAACTGGCTGGACGGCATGAACCCCGCGTCGCTCGAAACGCTCGACACCTGCCATGTCGAGCCGGGCATCGCCGCCGCTCCCGCCGGCACGCGCTGCCAGTTCGAGCGTCTCGGCTACTTCTGCGTCGACTCCGACTCGACGCCGGCCCGGCCCGTCTTCAACCGCACCGTGACGCTGCGGGATACCTGGGCAAAGATCGCACGGCAGCAGGCCCGCTAGCCTCGAGCCGGAGAGGGGAATTCCATGGCATCCGATCAGACGCGTTCGTTCCTGCCCACCTTCATCGTGGTCGGCGTCCTCGCCGCCGCGCTCGGCGTCGGCGCCTTGTTCCTGGGTGATCCGTACGAGGCGACTACCGCCGACACCGCACTCCCCGGGGCGGTAGATGGAGACGCCGATCTTGCCGAGGTCGACCCCGCCACGGTGGGCCTGTCCGCCGAACGCCTGGGCCGTCTCGACGCCGGCCTGCAGGGGCTGGTGGACGACGGCAGGATCGCCGGCGTCGTCGCACTGCTCGCGCGCCACGGCAAGATTGCGTTCACCGACGTCGCCGGCGTGCAGAACGTCGACACCGGCAACCCGATGACGCGCGACTCCATCTTCCGCATCTTCTCGATGACGAAGCCGATCACCGGCGTGGCGATGATGATGCTCTACGAGGAAGGGAAGTGGCGGCTGAACGATCCGGTCGCGCGCTACATCCCGGAGTTCGCCGATCTGAAGGTGTATGCCGGCGACAACCCGGACGGGTCGATGCGGCTGGAGGATCCGGACCATCCGATCACGATGCGCGAGCTGATGACGCACACCGCCGGCCTCGGCTACGTGCTCAATCCGCGCCACCCCGTCAACCAACTGTTCATGGAGCAGCGCGTCCTCAACCCGACGGAAGAGTTGCAGGTGATGATCGACAAGCTCGCCGGCATTCCGCTGCTGGCGCAGCCGGGCCAGCGCTGGATCTACAGCGTCGCCGTCGACGTGCGCGGCTATCTCGTCGAGAAGCTGTCGGGCCAGCCGTTCGAGGAGTTCCTGCAGGAGCGGATCTTCGACCCGCTCGGCATGGTCGACACGAAGTTCTACGTGCCGGAGGCCAACGTCGACCGCATCGCCCTGCGCCACACCATCGACGAGAGCGGCAGCCTCGTGCTCGATTCACGCGGCGATCCGTTCACCTCCAACCCGGCCGGCCCGTCCGGCGGCGGCGGACTCTTCGGCACCGCCGACGACTACATCCGCTTCGCGCAGATGCTGCTGAACGGCGGCGAATTCGACGGCCAGCGCCTGCTCGCGCCGCGCACCGTCGAGATGATCCGCACCAACCACCTGTCGGCCGGGGCGACCGAGAACATGCGCGCGGGCATGGGCTTCGGCATGGACGTCATGATCTACGACGACCCGGCCGCCGCCGGGGAGCCGCACGGCACCGGCACCTACTACTGGCTCGGCATCGACGGCACCTGGTTCTGGATCGACCCCGCCCACGACCTCGTCTTCGTCGGCATGCTGCAGCACCGGGGTCCCAACCAGCAGTACACGCACGGCGTCAGCCGCAACTGGGTCTACCAGGCGATCGTCAACTGACACAGGCGGAGCGCGGGCATGGCACCCGACACCCCGAAGATGACCGCGGGCGGAGCGGCTCTCGTGAGCCTGCTTCACCGCTACCTGTTCGGATTGCTGGACCCGTTCGTCACATCGCTGGAAGCCCACAAGCTCATGTACTTCATGCAGGCAGCGGACGAGCCGTTGAAGCTGAGGTTCCAGAAGGGACGTGACGGACCGTACGCCGAGAATCTCGGACACGTGCTACACACCATCGAGGGCCGCTTTGTGTCTGGCTGCTCGGATGGGGACGACGCCACCGGCAAGCAATTGCAGCTCAAACCCGGCGCCCTGGAGGAGGCTCGTGCGTTTCTCGCCGACAACGCCGACACGCAGACTCGGCTTGACAAGGTTTCAGATCTCGTTGACGGATTCGAAGAAGCAGTTCTCGCGGCGGCAGATCGAACTTGCCGCCCGAGTGCTGTCGGACAAGGGTTGGATGTCTCCAGGCGGCGATTCTCGACCAGCACGCGTCTGAGACCTCCTCAGGCCGCGGCGGCAGCCAGCTTGGCATCCTGGCGCCGGATCAGCGCTGTTCCTCGGTCAGCCAGCGGGCGGCGGGCGCCCAGATCACGCCGTTCGGAAGCCGTCGCCGGGGCGGCGACGCATCAAGCGTTACGAGCAGGAGACGGGCTTCGCCGTACGCCTGACCTGCCGACCGGAGCGCGCGCACCTCGCGCTCCCAGGTCGTGTCCTCCCTGGTATCGAGGCAGATCTGGACAAGCAAGGGCGGCTCTCCCGGGCGGTGGGCGAAGAAGTCGACTTCCCACCCCTCCGCCGTGCGCAAGTAGGAGACTCCCCAGCCGCGCCGTTCCAACTCCAGCAGGATGGCGGTCTCCAGGGCGCGGCCCTCGTGGCTGCGACCGCTGCCCGCGAACAGCGAGATCAGCCCCGGGTCCACGGGATAGGCCTTGCGGGGATTGACCATTCTCTGGCGTTCCGAGGCGGCATGCAGGGAGACGGTGCGCACGAGGAAGGCATCCTCCAGGTACCCGAGGTAGGCGTGCAACGTGTCCTTGCCGACCCGCACCCCCTGCGAGCGCAGGGTGTCGTAGTGCTTCTTCACGGAGAATGCCCCGCCGGGGTTCGCCAGCAACTGCCGCTGCAGCCAGCGCAGCGCCAAGGGATTCGTGACTCCATGCCGGTCGATCACGTCGCGCAGCACGACGATGTCGACATAGCCGCTCAGCAACGCCGCCCGGTCTCGCGGGTCCGCACCCTGCGCCTCGGGGAAACCGCCCTCGATGAGATAGCGCCGCAGGCGCTGGTCGAGCGCCGCCGCCGGCCATTCCTCCGACCCGGCGCGCGCCGGTGGTTCGTCCCCGGTGTGGCGCAACGCTTCCCGGAAACTGAAGGGATGAACCAGCACTTCCATCGCCCGCCCACGAAGGCTGGTGGCCACCTCCCTGCTCAGGAGGCGGGCCGAGGAGCCGGAGAGAAACACGTCGACGCCGCCGGTGTCCATCAGACGCCGGACCAGCCCTTCCCAGCCTGGCACTTGCTGGACTTCATCCAGGTAGACAGTGACGACGTTGTCTTCATGGAGGTGTGGAAACCGGCGGGCGTGCTCCTCGATCAGCCAGCCGAGGTCGGCGACGGTGAGACCGGTGAGCCGCTCGTCCTCGAGCAGGAGCATCAACTGCGATTCGGGGGGAGCGCCGGCACGCAGGCGCGCGGAGCGGCACTGCGCCAGAAACGAGGTCTTGCCGCTGCGGCGCACGCCGATGACGGCAAACGCCTTGCCTGGGATCGCCGGCAGCCGCATATCCCGGTGCGTCAGGCGCCGGAGCGGCAGCGCCAGTGACTCGTCCAGTTTGGCGCCCAGGAGCTCTCGTGAAATTGTCACTGGTGAAATGACAATATATGGAAATTTGTCATTTTGTAAAGGACAATCTGCCGAGACGATTCCGGTCGCGCCGGCGGAGGTCCTTCCGGAGCCGTATCGGAACGCGCGGCGGCTTCGCCTGGTAGGTCTACTGGCGAATCCGATGCCCGAGGACGCTGAGGGCCGCCGCCGCGGCCAGCTTGTGGTCCTTGCGCCAGGGCGCGCCCGCCTCCCGGCCGAACCGGGCGATGAGCGCGGTGACCGCGGCTACCTCGACGCCCATCGCTTCGGCGGCGAGCACCGTCGGGTCGGTCCTGCGCGGGTACCGCCGGACTTCCATGCCGAGGTCGACGGCGGCGTCGGCGAGGAACTCCCGGTACAGCATGCCGTCCGCGGCATTGATCAAGGGGCGTGAGCGGAGGACCTCCTCCAGCGAGTCGGGCAGCTTGTCGTACGGACTCGCGGGAAGGACCAGCGCCTGGGCACGATAGGTCGCGAGCATGGTCGAAATCGCCGCCCGCGCGTGTTCCGCCACCGATTGTCTCACCCGCTTCACGAGGTCTGTGGCCGCTCCGAGGTCCATTTCCAGGGCCTCGTGGTGGTAGGGCGCGCTCGGGAGTCTCGTGTCGATCAGCGCAACGCGCCGCCGATCGAGAAAGACGGGGGCGCCACCTTCTATCGCGAGGGTGACCAGCTCGGCCCGCGCGTAGTGGTCGACGGCTCCGATGACGACTTCGGCGACACTCATCGATGACGGCTGTACCGCGAGTCCAGCTCGGATCAGGCTGTCGCCGCGCCGGGCGCGGGTGCGCCCGCGATCCTGCCGACGACCGCGCCTACCGAGACGCCCCATGCGATCTCGAGAAGTGTCCAGGCCCAGGCGAGCGTGTAGGCGAAGTCGACTATCACGACGCTCAGAAACAGATGGGTGGGAAAACCGATGAGCACGCCGGCATAGAAGCCGAAGGTCGAGAGAACGATCTGCTTCTTGGTCATGATTCCTCCCTGTCGAGGGGCGCCTCACGGGTGTTGAAGAGCGACTCGTGAGTGTTGAGGAGCGCCTCGAAATCCGAACCGACGATTCCACGCCGCGGCTGGCGCCCGGCGACGTCCGGTAGGCATCTGCTACTTCGGAAGATACCGCTCGCCGGTCCATTCCGGCGCCTGCTGATTGTGCTTCAGTCGCAGGCGCTGCAGCGCGAGTCCCGCGTAGTAATCGTCCAGCCGGTTGCTGCCGGATGACACGCCGGGGAGACTGGTGGCGGCTTCTATGGCGAAGCGGTCACCGAGGAGGCGGTTCGGTGCGCTACGGTACGCGTCGTCCCACCAGGCCAGGATGCGCTCCTCGGCCTGCCGCAGGATCTGATCCCCGGGCAGGAGGTTGCGCTTCTCCCGCTGGTTGACCTGCCGGTGCGTCGGCATCAGGTTCCAGAGGTCGCCGCAGGGCCAGATCGCCCACGGGAAGCAGTGATCGATGTCGAGGTTGGCTGGGGATAGCCGGCGGCCGGTCCAGACGCAATGGAGCGGTCTCGCCGCCAACAGGCGGTCCGCCTGTTGGCGGGCCAGCCGGGCGTCGCGTGCCGGTTCGAGCCATGTCATGGCCTGAGCCAGCCCCTGCTCGTCGAGGGAGCGTCCCTGCCGATCGGCGTACGTCCGCATCAGCAGCTTCCACTCGGCGATGATCGCCGGCTCGATCCACACGCTCAGGCGCCGAATCGCCATCCAGAGATGTATCGGAACACGCAGGGTGCCGAAGCTCGCGAGGTAGTCGGCGGTCAGTCTGCCGCCGACAGGATGTGTCGGCCGTCTTGTTGGCCCGGAATGCCGAACGGGAAGAATCGGATCGTCGCTGTTCGGATAGGTCATGTAGCGGACCGGCATCCGGACGATGGTGGACGTGACGTCGAGCAGGGACCGATGCAGGGCGGCAAGGTCGTCGCCCGAGAACCGCAAGCCCACGCGGAGATCGTGGTGCGAGACATCAAGGTGTTCGACCCCGGCAGGCTTGACGAATCCCAGTTTGCGGCCGCCGCGATCGTTGACCGGGCTCTGGGGAATGTCGGCGTCGAGCAGTGGTTTGTAGAGCCGGATCCAGGTGAGGGCGACCAGTCCCATGGGGATCACGACGTGGTCCTCGCCCTGTTCCTCCGCGAGGCCGAACGCGCCGTCGGCGATGCGGCACAGAACGCGGAGCAGGCCCAGCTTGTAGGTCGAGCTCTTCGAATCGTTCAGGATGACGTTGCGCAACAGCGGCAGCGCCTCCGTCCCATCGTCCGGGAGGCGGATGGCGACCTGCCGCCAGCGGACGTCGCCCCGGCCCATGTGATCGGCGTTCGTCGACTCCCGCTCGACGTAGGCGCCGTGATCCGTCGCCAGACGGCGGAGTTCATTCACGCTGACGGGATGGAATCCGCGCTGGTCGTCGTCCGGACCGTCGCGCAGGGTGATGGCGAGCAGGCCGCCCGGCTTGAGGAGCGTGATCAGCTTGCGGAAGGCGCGGGGGCGGTCGGTTGGCGCCAGATGCATCCAGACGGCGCTGACGAGGATGGCGTCGAAGGAGAGCCCGGTGGAAAAGGTGTCCTTCAGAGCCGGAAGCCGGTCGTCGCGCCACTGGATGCGCGGGTCGTCGTGGCGGGCGCGGGCGAGCTCGCGCATGCGGGCGGACGGCTCGACGGCGACGACGTCGTAGCCGAGCGCGGACAGGTGGGCGGCGTCGCGACCGCTGCCCGCACCGACGTCTAGGACGGCGGCGGGCGGCTTCGGCAACAGGTCGGCCAGCCAGCCGTGGACGCGCTCGAAGGCGACGGACTCGTAGCGGTGGGACGCGAGCTCGGCGTTGGCGTCGTACCAGGCTATGGCGTCACGCATCGCGCGCCCGCATTGTATGGCGGGACCGTGTTGCAGACACGGGCAGGAATTCCTACCATCGGCGAATGACTTACCCACTTGGCGAGAAGATTGGCGACCGGCGGCCGGCGGCCCGTTTGACCGGGATGGTGGCGCTGTTGGCGGGATCCGTCGCGTTTGCCGCCTGCGGACCGGCGGAAGTCCGGGACGCGCCGTCGCAGCTATCCGAGGGCACGGTCGAGGCGGCGGCGGCCGACGAATCGCCGGCGGCCGGATTGCCGATGACCGGTCCGGACGCGGTCGGAATGTCGGCGGACGGGCTGGCCCGCATCGAGCCTGCCGTGCAGGCCTACGTCGACGACGGCCGCGTGGCCGGCGTGATGACCATGGTGGCGCGGCGCGGCCACGTCGTCCACTGGGCCGCCGCCGGCATGCGCGACCTCGACGCCGGTGATCCCCTCGAACCGGACGACATCTTCCGCATCTACTCGATGACGAAGCCGATCACGAGCACCGGGGTGATGATGCTGGTCGAGGAGGGCGCGGTGGCGCTCGACGATCCGGTGTCGAAGTTCATTCCCGAGTTCGCCGACGTGAGGGTCCTGGACGACGACGGCGAGCGAGTGGCGCCCGCGGGCCCGATCACCATCGAACACCTCCTCACCCACACGTCGGGGCTCACCTACGGCTTCTTCGGTGACTCGCCGGTCGACCGCCTCTACAACGAATCGGGATTCTTCGCGGAGTCGCAGGGCCTCGACGACTTCGCCCGGCGCGTGGCGGGGCTCCCCCTGCTGGCGAGCCCCGGCGATCGGTGGAACTACAGCGTGTCGACCGACATCCTGGGCCGGGTGATCGAGGCCGCCTCCGGCCAGTCGTTCGATGCGTTCCTGCAGGAGCGGATCTTCGACCCCCTCGGGATGGACGACACCGGGTTCATGGTGCCCGCGGAGAAGCGCGGGCGCTTCCTGGCGAACTACGCGCGCCCGGACGGCGCGCTGCAGATGATCGACTCGCCGGACGACGGGCAATATACGCGTCCGCCGGCCTGGCTCTCGGGCGGCGGCGGGCTGGCGTCCACCGCCTCCGACTACATCCGCTTCGCGCAGATGCTCCTCGGGGACGGCGCGCTCGGCGACGTGCGGATACTGGCCCCGGAGACGGTGGCGATGATGCGCTCGAACCGGCTCCCCGACGCGCTGGTTCCGATCCAGCTCGGGAACTACCTGAGTCCCGGCTACGGGTTCGGGCTCGGATTCG
>CAZJYU010000061.1:0-10097 GCA_964550305.1 uncultured Vicinamibacteraceae bacterium
AGCAGCCGCGGCGCGCGAAGACCATCGCGCCCTCGGCCGCGTTGCCGCTCCCCTCGGGGAGGTCCGCGCCTTCCGGCCCGATGATGCGGTCGCGCATCTCGCCCGCGCTGGGAGGACGGCCGAGGCCGGCGAGCGGCGACTCCTGCTGGGCGTGCGCTACCCCGCCGAAGAGGACGACGGCGAGGAGCACGCCCAGGCAACGCGTGCCGGCGATGCGCGGGTTCGCGATCCGCAGGCCCGTGACGTCGCGGCGCGCGCCGCGCAGGCCGCTACGCGTGCACGTCGACCACCACGTCGGTCGGCTCGAGCCCGTTCGTGACCTTGCCATCGGAACCTACCTTCCACGGCTGAATCCAGTTGCAGTGGCCGAGCTGGCTCTGGATGGTCCCGTAGAGCTGCCCCCGCGTGAGACCCCAGTAGTCGGCGTACTCGGCTTCGGTCGGCTGGAGTTGGTCCCGCTCGTCGAGGCACCGCGACTGCAGCACCGCCTCCTCGCCGTTCCAGCGCCACGGCAGGCAGAAGCGGGTGTGGGCCTTCGTGTGCACCGGGCCGACCAGCTCCGCCTCCTGGTAGGTCGCGCCGCCGTCCGTCGACACCTCGACCCGCGAGACCCTGCCGCTGCCCGACCACGCCAGCCCGCTGATGACGTAGGGGCCGGGCGCGGACAGCTCGTTGCCGCCCGACGGATGGGTGATGACCGAGTTGGGCCCGAAGTCGTAACTGTCCCGCTGCGTCTTCGGATCCGGCGTCAGGAAGCGCGAATGCTCCTGGAACGACAGGTAGGGCTGGTCGACCACCTTGATGCGCTTCAGCCACTTGACGTTGTAGATGCCCTCGAATCCCGGCACGAGGAGCCGCAGCGGATAGCCGTGGTCGGGCCGCACCGGCTCGCCGTTCTGCCCGTAGGCGACGAGCACGTCGTCGAGGGCCTTGCCGAGAGGGACGCTCTTGGTGTGCTTCCCGCCGTCGGCCGCCTCCGCGATGATCCACGATGCGCCGTTGCGCACGCCGACCGCGTCGAGCAGCACCGACAGCGGCACCCCCGTCCACTCGCTGCACCCCATGCGGCCGTGCGTCGCCGTCACCGTCTCGCCCCGCGGATTCGGCCGGTTGCCGACGCACTCCAGGAAGTGGATGCGCGAGACGAACGGCATCCGGTGCAGCTCGTCCATCGTGAAGACCAGCGGGCGCTCCACCATCCCCTCGATCATCAGGGAGTGCTCGGCCGGATTGATGTCCGGAATGCCGTAGTAGTGCTGCGTCGTGAAGTGCAGCGACGTCGGCGTGATGGTGCCGGTCAGCTCGGCCAGCGGCGTGCGCGCGCTCGGCCGCTGTGGATTGGGCCGGATGCGCGCCGTCTCGCTGTGGCTGCGCCCCTCGATCTCGCGCGTCGTCGTGACGAAACGCGAGCGCCGGCCGTAGAGCACGCTCTCGATGGCGTTGTTGTCCGCCACCACCGGGACCTGCGCCGCCGCCGTGGACGAACCGCCGGCCAGCTCCAGGGCCGGGGCCGTAGCAACAAGGCCGGCCGCCGCCGCGCCCTTCGTCAGAAACCGCCGCCGGCTGGGCCGCGGGGTCAACCGCTCGCCTGGATCTTTGCCGCTCATCGGATTCCTCCTCACACTGCTCCGCAACGCTTTACCGGCCATCATACTCCCCATGACCGGCATCCGCATCACGCAGATTCGCCACACGGGAACGGCGTCGTCCGGCTCGCCGGGCCCCTACGGGTCGAGACGGAACGGGGGGTAACGGTCAGTTACCAGCAGGAGCATGTACGCCTGCACCCGCAGCGACCAGCGGGTCACGCCGACGGCAAAGTTGAACAACGGCCGCGGATAGCGGCCGGTGATGAGGATGGCGAACCAGGCGATGACGGTCACGACCAGGCCGAAGACCGAGAGCAGGACCAGCAGCAGGAAGTGGGGAATCGCGAGCAGCCACTTGATCAACGGAAGCCACCGGTTGAGGTCGCGCGCGGCGTCCGGATAGTCGATGTCCAGATGAACGGCCTGCTGATCGTCCGTGGAGGGGTACTCGTCGCGGAGCAGGAACAGGTAGGCGACGACACGGGTCGAGAAGCGGACCAGTTCGAGATTCCAGTCGAACCACCAGCGGGGGTACTTGCGCCGGAACAGAATCATGAGCAGCGCCGGCAGGAATACGACGCCGCCCGCGTAGACCAATGCCGACCAGCCATCCGCCCCGCTGTCGATCTCGGTCGGTTGAGCGGCGCCCCCCGTCAGCAGCGTGGTAAGCACGCCGATGGGAATCACCAGGATCAGGCGGAACGCGGTCTTGAGACGGCTCAGGCCGCCTTCCGGGTAGTCGATCTCCAGCCTGAGCGGATACCCAGGCGCCGCCGGTGCATTCGTGGGTTCTTCAGTCATGAGGGCCTCGCCGCCAACGTATCACGCGCAAGCGCAGGATCAAGGGAAGTTTCGGACGGGTGGTTACGGCTGCGCCGACTCGACCCGGACGGTGATGACGTCGGTGTCGTGGAACTGGCTGTGGCGCACCGACGAGGCGTAGTGGCGCAGTAGCCGGAGGGAAACCTCCTGCTCCACCAGGCCGCTCACGGCGCGTTCGCTGAGGACCGCCATCTGGTCCTCCAGGTTCGTCTCGTCGGTGGCGGCGATGAACTCCAGCACGGCCGCGTCCGCGTCGCCGCGCGCGATCAGCAGCAGACGCCGCTCCCCGTCCGGCGCGCGATCCTCGTCCGCGCGGCTCAGCAGCAGGAGCGTCTCCTCGCCCACCGCCCGGACCCGCTCGACCATCTCGTCGTTCCACCGCCGGCGCGCGCCCAGTTTGACGAGGAATGCATCCAGCTTGGGATACGCATCGGGACTCAGGCCGACCCGCAGGCGCTGGCGGCGCGCTCCGGTGAACTCCTGGAACAGCGTCAACGCGATTACCGTCGTCCCGCCGACGGTCACGGCGTTGGCGAGCAGATCGCTCCACTGGCCCTGGAAGAACTCGGGAAAGACCCAGTCGAGCTGAAACGCGACGCCGATCCAGAACGCGAGGCCGACGACGAGGCCCTTCCGGGAGTCGAGGCCATCGTGCTGGAGGATCTGGATGCCGAAGACGAACAGCAGCGCCACGATGAGGACGAAATAGGCGGCGACCACCGGCCCGGGAATGGCGATGACGAGGGCCATGAACTTCGGTACGAGCGCCATCGCGACGAAGACGATCCCGATGCAGGCGCCGACGGATCGGGCGGCCACGCCCGTGAGTTCCACGAGGGTGATGCCCGTGGCGTACGTCGTATTCGGCAGCGTGCCGGCGAGGCCGGACAGCAGGTTGCCGACGCCATCGGCCGTCATGGCGCCCTGAATCGACCGAAAATCGACAGCGCGCGGTTTGCGCCACGACACGCGCTGGGTGGCGATGGCGTCGCCGAGCGTGTCCATCGCGCCCACCAGCGTCACCATCACGAACGCCGGCAGAAGCGCCCAGAACTCGGGCCCGAAGCCGAGATCGAGGCCGGGATAGGCAAACGCCGGCAGGCCGATCCAACTCGCTTCGAGAACGCGCTGCGTGTCGTAGATCCCGAAAACGAATCCGCCCGTCGCGCTGCCCGCGACTATGGCGAGAATCGGCCCCCACAGCCGCCACGCGCCGCGAGCCCGGAGCGCGGTGACGACGATGCAGACCAGCGTCACGCCCGCCGTGACGGGCGCCGCCAGGGGCGAGGCTCCCTCCGGCACGTCGACGAGCTTGGCCAGGAAGACCGGCGCCAGCGTCACCGGGATCAGCATGATTACCGTGCCCGCCACCGTCGGCGTGAAGATCCGCCGCAGCGCCGACAGCCGCGCCGCCAGAGCGAACTGGACCATTGACGACACGATGATCAGCGTGGCCAGCAGTCCCGGACCGCCCTGCTGCAACGCCGAGATGCAGACGGCGAGAAAGGCGCTGCTGCTGCCCATCAGCACCACGTAGCGGGCGCCGACGCGCCCGAAACCGAGGGCCTGGATGGCGGTGGTGATCCCGCTGATGACCAGCGCGGCGAAGACCGCCCAGGACAGATAGGCATCGCTGCCGCCCGCCATCGTAATCAGGATTGTCGGGCTCAGCACGACGCTCGGGACGGCGACCATCGCGTATTGCACCGCGAGACCGAAGGAGAGCGCGCCCGGGGGTCTCTCGTCGGGCTCGTAGCGAACGTCTCGCCGTTCTTCGGCGCCGCGGGATGCCATCGTTACGCGAGCGGCCGGGTGTCCACGGTGATCGTCAGCACGTCCAGATCGTAGAACTGTTCGTGCCGTACGTCACGTGCGACGTGCCGAAGCAGGCGCGCCCCGACGTCCTCCAGCACGACGCGCTCCTCGGTCAGCTCACTGAGCCGCAGTTCGAGGTTGGCGCTGTCGGGACCGCTGACGAACTCGATCTCGAGTACGTCTTCCACCGGACGGACCGCGACCCGGACGGGTTGAGGCTTGGATTCGTCCTGCCGTTCGAGCAGATACAGGAACGCCTCCTCGCCCGCCAGTTCCAGACGGCTCGTGGCCGTCTCGTCCCAGCCCGCGCGTTCCGCGGCAACGTCCAGAGCGGCGCGTAACTTCGAAACCGACCGCACGCTGGGTTCAAGTACGACCGCCGGGGCGCGACGCCGAAACGAGGTCAGCAGCGTGAGAGCCATGGCGACGATGCCGCCGCTCGCCATGCCGTTGTCGAAAACGCCCCGCGACCATGCCGGCAGATGGTCGGGAAAGACGACTCCATACTGGAAGCCCAGTCCCACCCAGAACGAGATACAGACGATGAGCCCCTTCTCGTAGTCGAACCCGCCCGCCGTGACCATTCGCATGCCCTGGCGGAAGAGCAGCACGATGAAGATGAAGATGTACGCGCCCGCGACCGCGTCCGGCACCATCTGCAGCAGCGCCGGCAACAGCGGAACGAACCCGGCCAGGACGATGATGATCCCGCCGAAGAGGGCGACCCGCCGCGCCGCGACGCCGGTCAGGTCGGCAATGGAGATGCTGCTGGAATAGGTCGTGTTCGGAACCGTGCCGGCCAGGCCGGAGAGCAGGTTTCCGACCCCGTCCGCGTTCAGCGCGCGCTGGACGACCTTGAAGTCAACCGGCATCAGGGTGCGGTGGGATACGCGCTGGATGGCGATGGCGTCGCCGTAGGTTTCCAGCGCCCCGATGATGGTGACGATCATGAAGGGGACAAGCAGACCCCAGAACCGGGCGTCGAACGACAGGTCCATTCCCGGCCAGCCGGTCTGCGGCAGTCCGAACCACGCTGCTTCGAGGACCGGCGTCCAGTTCAGCAGGCCGAGCAGGCCCGCAAGGGTGGTGCCGACAACGATCCCGATGAGCGGCGCCCACAGGCGTGTTGCGCCGCTCGCATAGAGCGAGACCAGCGTGATCGTCACGAACGTTGCAAGGGCAACCAGCGGCATGCCCAGGTGGAGGGAGTCGACCCCGGGGGGAACGCCCGCCAGCAGGTCGGTCGTAATGGGGAAGACATTGACGGCGAGCAGCATTATCACCGTGCCGCCGACGGTGGGGGTTATCAGCCTGCGAAAGAGCGACAGGCGTGCGGAGAAGAAGAACTGCACCAGCGCGGAGGCGGCCACGAGCGTCGCCAGCAGCGGCAGGCCGCCGGCAACGATGGCCGACGCCGAGACGCCGATGAACGCGGCGGATGTCCCCATGTAGAGGGGATACCCGGCGCCGATCGGCCCCGCCGGCCGGGCCTGGAGGATGGTCGCCAAGCCGCTGACCACCAGCGCCGCGAACACCGTCCACTCCACTCCCTGCGGATAGTTCGCGGCGTTGAGCACGATGATCGGAGTGATGATGATGCCGGTCAGGACGAGCGTCACGACCTGCAGGCTGAGTCCGAGCGTGAGCCCCAGCGACGGCAATTCGTCCACCGCGTAGCGCAGGCGGGGATTCGACGTGGTTTCTTGGGGTGCACTCATCGCCGGTTGCCTACGGCCGCCTCTGCAGCTCCCTGAAGGGATTGATCACGCGCAGGCCGTCGTAGTCGTGCCCATCGCTCAGATCTTCCGTGTACACGACATCGCAGCCGCACGCGCGTGCGGCGGCGAGGATCGCTCCATCCCAGTAGGACAGCCCGAATCGCCGACAGATCGAGACTCCGGCGCGAAACACCTCGAGGGTAAGGTCCCGAACCGGAAACTCGCGAATCGAGTCGATGAACTTCATCGCCTGCTCGTGGGTCAAGGGCTCCTTGCGGTGTGGCCGCGTGACCTGGAAGTAGAATTCCTGTAGCACCTGGACCGAGACGGCGAGACCGCCTTCCCGCAACAGCTCCTGGGCCAGACGGCGTTTCTCGGCCTCTCCGACAGGCGGACTGACCGCGTAGATCAGAACGCGCAAATGTACGAGAGCACTCCCACAGCCTCACTGTATCACAGTCCCTGTGTGCCCACCGGACCAACATTTCGGTAGCCATTTCGCCAGAACAGGAAAATCGACCGCGTGGTCCCGAGGCCGCAGGATGCGGAGCGCCGCCGGCTGGAGATCTGCTCGCCGGTCTCCGGGTGCGGTACCTCCTCCGTCCGACCCAGCAGGATCTCCACTGACTCGGGTGAGCGGCGCGGGACGGCCCGGGTCGCGAGACGCCGGCCGGCAACGGGCTCGATGAACTCGATGACCTCGTCGTATCCGGTGGTCTCCTCGTAGGCGGTGCGCTCCGCACGGGTCAGGAGGCCGAGCTCCGAGGCGCCCGGCGCAACGGCACTCGGCGCCGCGTCGTCCGGCACGGCGGGCCCGCAGGCAACCGCGGCTAACGCGAGCAGGCCGGCGCCAGCGCAGCGGAGAGGAGTCGCCATTCGTCAGATGGTCAACCTTGGTCCGTGCTGGCCCCCGAAAATAGCAAGGGCCGCTCCGGAGAGCAGCCCTTGAGCCGACAGCACGCTGCCGGCGGGTAGCTGACGAACTCTACACCTGCTCGATCGCTGCGCACAAAGGGCTGTCGCTACCGCGAACGGTCAGGCCGGCGACTACTGTCCTTCCGCCGCCGCCTCCTCGGCCCGCGCGCCAGCGAGGATGTTCTCCAGCCCGTAGTTGCCCTCGTGGCAGGCGTACTCGTAGAGCGGCTGGTCGTTCAGGACCATCGGGACCTCATAGGTCCAAGGACTCGTCCAGACGGTCGGATCGTTGGTGGTCGCCTGGTAGAGGAGCGTGTCCTCCGAGACCCGGGTGAGCCGCTCGACGAGCTGCAGGTTCGGACCGGTCCGCCCCTGCGCGAAGCTCGTCTCGCGCAGGAAGTTGTTCGTTTGGATGACCAGCGTGTCGCCGTCCCAGTGGCCTCGGGAGTCGCCCGTCCACTGCGGCAGATCGACGTGCGGGCGCCCGTCGAGGGGAACGAAGCGCACGTTGTGGTTCATCTCGTTGAGCAGCGCGACGAAGTCGGGGGTCTGGAACACCTGGACGTTGTTGTTGTAGCCGCCCGGCGTCATCGGCGGGCCCGAGTTGAATCCGGTGATGCACCGCAACTGCAGCCCGTTGGTCCCCAGTTCCTCCATCCAGCCGCCGGGCGTGGGGGCGTGCGTGTCGACGCCCTCGCGGAGCTCCGCGTACTCCGCGCGCCGCTGCTCTTCTTCGGGCGTAAGGGACGGCATCTTCCCGGTCGGCGGGTCCACGATGAGGGACGTGCGGCGGGTACCAACGATCGTCGTGCCGCGGTCCAGCCAGAGGTTGTTGTAGAAGCCGGGCGCGCCGTCCTCACCCTGGTCCACGCTGTCGGTCGCCTCCGTCCGCTGGGCGGGCCGAAGCAGCAGCTCCTCGTTCCGGTCGAGGGTCTCCTGCTCAAGACGCGCCGCTTCCTCCGCCGTCAGGAATTCCTGATCGGCAAGGTCGTCAGGCCGCTCCATCGGCGTGATCGACCGGAAGTCCCAGACCCCCTGCAGATCCGGCGCGCCCCATGGCGTCCGGGGCGTTTCCGCCGCGTCCTGCGCCGCCGCGCCGAGCGGTGCAAGCGCCAGCAATCCGATGACCGCGCACGCTGTCGCGAGATGTCGTTGGCTCATCTTCCGCCTCCCTGAGAGGTATCGGTTCGGCTCGAATTATGCCCCGGGCGAACCCCGTGTTCAAGCGGCGCAGGGATCCGGGTACGCACGCCTGGCGTAGAGAGGCAACAGAACCGATGAACCGCCGAAGACCGTCAGCCGGCGAGATGCCGACGGAAGAAGCCTACCGTCCTATTCCAGGCGAGCCCCGCCGCCGCCTCGTTGAACCGGGGCGTCGAGTTGTTGTGGAACCCGTGCAGCGTGCCCGGGAACATGTGCATCTCGTAGTCGACACCGGCTGCCTGCAGCGCCGCTTCGTAGTCCGGCCACATCGCGTTGATGCGGGGGTCGGACTCCGCGTAGATGATCATCATGGCGGCGGTGATCTTCGGCACGTCCCCGGTGGCCGCGGCGGCGCCGTAGAACGGCACGCCGGCGTGCATTTCCTCACCCAGCTCCACCGCGAGGCGGTTGGTCATCCCGCCGCCCCAGCAGAAGCCGGTGGCGCCCAACCGGCCGTTGGACAGCGCGTGCGCCTTCAGGAACCGCGCGCTGTTGATCATGTCCTGATCCAGTTCGTCCGGATCGAGCTCGCGCTGCAGGACGCGGCCATCATCGTCGTTGCCCGGATAGCCGCCCACCGGCGACAGCCCGTCCGGGGCGAGCGCGAGGAACCCGGCGACCGCTGCGCGACGTGCGACATCCTCGATGTGGGGGTTCAGGCCGCGGTTCTCGTGGATGACCAGCACCGTCCCGAACGGACCCTCGCCGGTCGGCTGCACCAGGTAGCCGCGCATCTCGCCCGACGTGCCGCCCGGCGATGGGTACTCGACGTAGGTGCCCTTGATCCGGGAATCGGTGAAGGAGATCGTCTGCGCCTCGGCGTAGCGCGGCAACAGTGCCTGCGCCATCCACAGCGCGGATACGCCACCAATCGTGATGGCGGCGGATCGGGCGAGGAACTCGCGCCGGTCGATCCGGCCGTGGCAGTACTCGTCGTAGAGATCGAAGACGCGCTTGTCAATCTTCTTCTGGTCCACCATTGCCCTGCTCCTGCTGGTTCCCTGCAACTCCACCCCTGCAGGCTGGGGTGCGCGCGGGTGCGCGCGACGTCCCGATTGACGCTTCAATATAGGGTATGGACTGCCGCACGACAACGGTCGTTGACACGCCGGTTCGGATCGGCATCTCCACCTGCCTCTTCGGCGAGAACGTCCGCCACGACGGCGGGCACAAGCGCGACGCGTTCCTGGTCGAAACGCTCGGCCGGCTGGTCGAGTGGGTTCCGGTCTGCCCGGAGGTGGAGGTGGGCCTGGGGATCCCGCGCGAGCCGATCCGGCTGGTTCGCGACACGAGCCAGACCGACGGCGTGCGGCTCGTCAGCCGTAGCGGGATCCGGTTGTCGGGCCGGATGCGGCAGTTTGCCCGCAGTCGCGTCCGCGCCCTCGCGAAGGACGACCTGAGCGGCTACATCCTGAAGAAGGACTCACCGAGCTGCGGCATGGAGCGCGCAAAAGTCTGGAGCGCCAACGACAGCCGGACATCGGAGCGCAATGGCCGCGGGATCTTCGCGGCCGAGCTGCTGCGGCAGTACCCGAACCTTCCGGTCGAGGAGGAAGGCCGGCTGCAGGATCCGGTGCTGCGCGAGAACTTCTTCGAGCGCGTGTTCGCCTATCGCCGCCTGCGGGCGCTCTTCTCCGGCCGCTGGAACGTCGGCGCCCTCGTCGGCTGGCACACCACCGAGAAGCTGGCCCTCATGGCCCACTCCCCCCTTCGGTACCGCGAGCTCGGGCGCCTGGTGGCGGAGGCGAAGCAGATTCCGAGGGCCGAGCTGGGCCGTCGCTACGAGGACGAGTTCATGTCCGCCATGCGGATCCGGTCGACGCGGGCGGCGGCTCGACGTCACATACCTGCTGGATCAGACCTACCTGGACCCGCACCCGAAGGAGCTGGCGCTGCTGAACCACGTGTAGCGGACGACGGCGGTGAGCCGCGAGTGGATCGCCGGTCGGAGATTCGGTGACGGCGGCGCCGGCGCAGGTTGCTAAGTACCGCTGGGTCATAAGTTCGGCAACGTATTCAGGCGGCATCGGCGAAG
>CAZJYU010000062.1:0-9286 GCA_964550305.1 uncultured Vicinamibacteraceae bacterium
CGCAGGGCGAAGACGAACAAGCTGTTCCCGGCTGCGGCGGCGACGTACTGTTGGCCGTCGATGGCGTAGCTCATCGGGCCCATCACAATCATGCCGCCGAGCGACTGCCGCCAGAGCAACTCGCCGTCGCGCGCATCCAGCGCGTGGAAGTAGCCCTCGCGGTTGCCCGTGAAGAGCACGTCGGTCGATGTCGTGAGGATGCCGCTGGTCGTCACGTCGGTCATGTCGAACCGCCACTGCTCCTCACCATTCGCCGGGTCGATGGCGATGACGGCGCCGCTTCCGGCCGCCTCGGTCCAGGTGTTAATCGGGCCGCGAGTCAACGCCGGCACCGTGGCGCCAGGGATCATCGGGCCTGGGCGGCCACCCAGGAAGACACGGCCTTCGACGTACTCCTGCTCCTCGGCCACGAAGTTCGACCCATAGCCCTGCCAGGTCGACATGTAGAAGAGGCGCGTCGATGGACTGTAGGAGGGCGAGTACCAGTTGGTGCCCCCCTGCACGCCCGGGTAGGTCGTCGTGCCGGGCGGCTGCGGCGTGAAGATCGGCCGTCCGTTGTCGTCGAGTCCCTCCGCCCAGTTCACCTCGACGAAGGGATAGCCGTTGACGAACTGTCCGTTCTCGCGATTGAGGAGGTAGAAGAAGCCGTTGCGGTTGCCCCACATCATCAACTTCAGTGTCGTGCCGTCCTGTGCCGGGTAGTCGACGAGCACCGGGATCTGCACCGCGTCGTAGTCGTAGGGATCGTTCGGCGTGAACTGGAAATACCACTCCAGCTCGCCGGTATCCGGATCCAGGGCAATGACGGAGTCCGAGTACAGGTTGTCCCCCGGACGCTGCGCCGGGTTCCAGTCCGGACCGGGGTTGCCGATTCCCCAGTACAGCAGGTCGGTGTCCGGATCGTACGAACCGGTGAGCCAGGCGGACGCTCCGCCCGTCATCCAGTCATCGCCCTGCCATGTCTCATGCCCCGGATCGCCCGGTCCCGGAATGGTGTAGAACCGCCACTCCTCCTCGCCGGTCTCGACGTCGTAGGCCGAAACGAACCCCCGGATGCCGTACTCGCCGCCGGCAACGCTCACAATCACCTTGTCCTTCACGACGAGCGGCGCCAGCGTCAACGCGTACCCGGCGGCCGGTTCGGCGACGCTCGTCTGCCAGATCGGCTGACCGCTCGTCGCGTCAATCGCGAGCAGTTGGGCATCGATGGTCCCCATGAACAAGGTGTTGCCGAGGATCGCAAGGCCGCGGTTGATCCGCCCACAGCACGGGCGCGAGTCCGGCGACGGCGTGTACTCGTAGCGCCAGAAGACCCGGCCCCGCTCTGCGTCGAGTGCCAGCACGTTGTTGGGCGCCTCCGTGATGTACATCATCCCGTCCACGACGATCGGCGTTGCCTGGAACGGCTGCAGCGACTGCGCCTGGAAAACCCACTGCAACTCGAGCTGATCGACGTTGTCGGGTGTGATCTGGTCGAGCGTCGTATGGCGCTGCGAGCTGTAGGTGCCCGAGTAGGTGAGCCAGTTGTGCGGCTCGTCGGCGGCGTTCAGCAGCCGCTCGAACGTCACGCCGCCGCTCTGCGCCACCGGTGTGGCCGCAGCGAACGGAAGCAACAGGATCAGCAGGGCGGCCGCCACCGCCAGGGCACGCATGGTTCCAGTCATCAGTTACATCCCCCTCAAGGTGAGCAGGAACGCCACCAGGTCGGCGCGCTCCTGATCGGTCAGCGTCTCCGCATACGACGGCATCGTCGATTCGGTCAGGATGGTGAACTCGCGCAGATCAGCCTTGTCGAACGAATGCAAACGTTCGTTGTCGTCGATGATCTGCACCGTGTACGTGTCCTCGTTCAGTCGGCGACCGTTGTGCGTGGCGCCGTCGTTCGTGACGATACGCACCGGGCGGTTGAGTGGCAGCATCGAGCCCGTCGGATCGACCAGCGCGGCGGCCAGGTTGGCGGCCGTCCGCATTCTGGCAATCGCCGACAGGTTCGGCGCGGTCCGCGAGCCTTCGTTGCCGATCCGGTGACAACTGGCGCAGTCCCCCGCGCCGTTGTAGATGGCTTCGCCGCGCGCGGCGTCGCCGATGGCAACGTCCCCTGCATCGAACGTGTTCATCGTCCGCAGGTAGGCAACAAGACCGGTCAACTCCGACGAGGTGTAGTCACCCGGTGGCATCGCCGTATCCGGGATCCCCTGCGCTATCAGCATCTGCAGCTCCCGGTCGCTCTGCGCCGACGAAAACTCTCCGCTCCGGAGGTTGACTCCGCTTACCAGATCCCCGTCCGGCCCGTGGCACCCGACGCAGTTGTCCTGATAAACCTGCATGCCGAAGACGATGTCTTCCTGCATGTACTCCCCGGCATGTTGCTGTGCCGTGACCGCTGGGGCGCCGGTTACCACCGCGATGACGGCCACTGCCAACCCGACCGCGGCGGCCGCCATCGCACCAGCCGCGCGCCGACCAAGTATTCCCTGTATCACGCCGTCCTCCTTGGATTGCCCGCTAATCGGCCAGAATCCCGATATTATCCGCGACGCGCCCGGGCAGGGCAAGCGTTCGCGCCCGCGGCGCCGGAGACATCTGCTCTCGGCGGCGGCCGAGACTGGGGCTACCCAAGCACTTACTCGCAGACGACGCCGTCGCCGTCGCCGTCCGTCATGTAGGAGTACGCGGGATGGCCGCGGCGCACCGGCGCGATCCCGTGCGCGCGCGCCTCGGCGCAGGAAATGCGGCCGTTGCCGTTGTCATCCCACGGCAGGCGCTCGGCGCTCGGCGCCGATGCGGCAGGTGAACTCGACGGCGCCGGGCGTGCCGTCTCGGGCGACGGCTGGTCGAGCGGCCGCGCGTAGCCCTGACGGATGATCTCCTGGTTGACGGATGTGCCGTCCGTAAGTTCAAGGAGGCCCAGGATACGTCCGTAGGCGTCGACGCCCACTGCGCTCCAACGGACGGCCCGGTCCTCCAGCGTCGAACGGACCCAGTCCCGCGCGCGATCGCCCTCCGGACGGCCCAGCTCCGGCGCATCGACACCCCTGAACCGGACGCGGAACCGCCGGCAGGCACTGGCGATGTCGGCCGTATCGGCGTCGATCACCCGGTCGATCCGACCCTCGTTGCGAACCGGGGGCGCCACAGCGGCGAACGATCCCACGTCGTCGGGGGGATATGCCCCGCCGAAGAGGGCGAACAGCAACACCCCGGCCATCGCCGCTCCGGCGGCGGCGCCCGCGATGCGGCCGACGCCGGAGCGTGGCGGCATGGACGAATCATCCCCCGGAGCGGGGCGGGCGGCACCCCCGCCGATCCTCCCGGCGAGGCAATAGACCGCCAGCGCCACGCCGACCGAGGCGACGAGCGCCAGTGCGATCCCGAAGAGCGTGACGGACGGAAGCAAGGGCGCGGTGCGCTGCTCCAGCGCCAGCCGGTCGACCAGCGTCACCTGGTAGCCCGAATAGAACAGCATCGTCGGCACCAGGAAAAACCCCATCAACTGGGCTCGCCGGGCGCCGGACAACAAGGGGACCAGGCCAACCGCGGTGGCGCAGATCAGGATCACGAGGCCGCCCGCGCCCAGCAGCATTACCGTGAGCACCATCAGGAAGGCGACGACGCTCCAGTTGAGGCGGGTCTGGTCGACCGCCTGGAACCGGGCGGCGACCGCCGCGCCCGTCCGCCACATGATCACCGCCGCCACGATGCCCGCCGCGATCATGAAGAGTGCGATCCACCCGAGGTCGGCCGGCGAGACGATCCCGCCCAGGATCTGCTCCACCGCGATCGAGGCGCCGCTCCGGCTCCGGCCGATCAGGTACAGCGCGGCGATAGCGAAGAGCGCCTCCGAGGTATTGAGCGACGACGTGGTGACGAGGTACGCCCGGTCCTGCGCATCGCGATCGCCGCGCCGTCCGAACCATCGTTCCAGCAGCAGCAGCAGCGTGGCCGCGTTCGCCGCCCCCAATCCAGGCAACACTCCGACCAGCAGGCCGGCCAGTCCGCCCCGAACGCCCGGCCAGGCGACACCGTGCGCCGTCGGACTGGCCGGAACATCCGGCGGCAGCGGCGGCGCACCGCCACCTCCCGTACCAATCGCGAAGAGCAGGCCGGCAACCCCGAACAGACCCGCCAACGCCGGGAACAGCGCATTGACCGGCGCGTCCAGCCCGCCCGCGACAAGCGGGGATGCAAAGACCGCGACGCCGAGCAGCCCGCTGGCCAGGAACACGACGAGCGACCAGCCGCGGTGGGAATCGCTCAGGATCAGCACGAGCGATACGCCGGCCAGGACGAAGAACATCCAGGGGCCGATGGCTTCCTCCAGCGCGCCGATGAGGTTGCCGAACAGCAGTAGCGCCGTCACCACGACGAGACCGATCCCGAGACCCAATACGCTGCCGGCCACCGACAACCGCAGCGCCAGCGTCCCGCAGCCCTGCCGCACGAGCCGGTGGCCGGGCAGGAGCGCGAACGATTCGTCGCCCGGCACGCCGAGAAACAGCCCCGGCACGACATCGAAGAAGGTGTGGGAGATCGCCAGCGCGCAGGTGAATGCCAGGAGCGCCGAGTACTCGATGCCCAACGACGCGCAACTCGCGCTGCTCGCAAGCAGAAGCGCCGTCACCGTGTTGACATGGATGCCCGGCACGAGCCCGGTGGCGATGCCGGCGAGCGCACCGAGCAGCGACGCGGCGATCACCATGCGCTGAGGGGAAACGCCCGCTGGACGTTGAGCGACGGCGCTCCCTGAAACATCTCGACCTCCGCCGTCACCAGGAAGGGCTCGTCCGACAGCAGCAGATCGACCTCGCAGTCGGTCTGTTCGCCCTGGAACAGGATTCCCGCCACCGTAGCGCCTGCCACGCCAGCCGGCCCGCCGGCATCAGCCAGTGTCAGTCGCAGATGCTCCAGACCGGCCCGGCTCTCGAAGAACTCGGCATCGACTGCGACGACGGGGCCGATCAACAGCGTCGTGCCGACCTGCCCCGCTGCCGTAGCGGCAGAGACCGCGTCTTGCGGCAGGTCCACCAGCTCCACGTGGGCCGCCGACAGCGGGCGGATCTGCGGCTGCCCGGAGTACATCCCCAGGTTGCCGGTGACGCGCGCCGTCTCGCCGCGCACCGGTTTCACCGGCAGGCAGCCGAGCGCCGGGAAGACCGGAACGTCGACGTACAGGTCCCTCACCGGATCGTGCACGTCGATGATCACGATCCCCTGTCGGGTGCTCCGCACGGACGTGACGCGGCCTTCTAATCGGAACGTCGCGCCGGCATGGCGCGGATCGACGACATGCGCCGCGGTCAGCACCGGCAGCGCGTCGAGCGACCCGGAGTAGACGTACCGGCGGTTGGTGGCGAGGAGAACCGCCACGGCCACCAGCGCCGCCGCGACCAACGGATATCGAAGGCGGGTCATCCGGGGCCCGGCGTCACGCCGGCGCCGGTTCGACCGGGGCCGGGTGCGCGCATGCCGCCAGGTAGGTCATGGCGGTGTCTACGCCGCCCGCCTGATGCGGGATGGCGGCGAGGCCGAGGCTCATCTCGATGCCGGCGAGGGCGCCGAGGAGACTCAGGTCGTTGAAGTCGCCCAGGTGGCCGATTCGGAAGACCTTGCCGGCCAGTTTCGTCAGACCAATGCCGAGTGACATGTCGAAGCGGTCGAGCGCAACGTCGATCAGCGTGTTGGCGTCGTAATCCTCGGGCGCCAGGACGGCGGTGATCGAGGAGCTGTAGGCGCTTTCGTCGAGGCACAGCAAATCCAGGCCCCAGGCCCGGACGGCGCGCCGGGTCGCTTCGGCGTGGCGGTCGTGCCGCGCGAAGACACTCGGCAGCCCCTCGGCATCCAGCATCCGGAGCGCTTCGCGCAGGCCGTAAAGCAGGTTCGTCGGCGGCGTGTAGGGAAAGAACCCCTTCGCATTGGCGGCAATGACCGGCGACCACTCCCAGTAGCTGCGCGGCAGCGTGGCGCGTTCGGCGGCGGCCCGCGCCTTCTCGCTGACGGCGTTCAACGAGAGGCCGGGCGGCAGCATCAGCCCCTTCTGCGAGGCGCCCACCGTGACGTCGACCCCCCACTCGTCGTGCCGGTAGACGATCGACGCGAGCGACGAGATGGTGTCGACCATCAGCAGGGCCGGATGACCGGCGGCGTCGATGGCCCGCCGCACCGCGGCGATGTCGCTCGTCACACCGGTGGACGTCTCGTTGTGGACGACGCAGACCGCCTTGATCCGATGGCCGGCATCGGCGGCCAGATGCGCTTCGATGGCGGCCGCGTCGACCGGGTGCCGCCAGTCGCCCGCCAGAAACGTCGGCTCCAGGCCCAGGCGTAGCGCGATCCCCCGCCAGAGCGAAGCGAAGTGGCCGGTTTCCGCCATCAGCACGTGATCCCCGACCGATAGCGCGTTGGCCAGGGCGGCCTCCCACGCGCCGGTGCCGGAAGCGGGGTACAGCACCACCGGCTGGGTCGTGCCGACGACGGGACCGATCCGTTCGAGCACCTCCCCGGTCAGGTCGCGGAACGCCGGCCCGCGATGATCGATGGTGGGCGCCGCCATGGCGCGCAGGACGCGATCCGGCACGTTGGTCGGACCCGGAATCTGCAGGAAGTGGCGCCCGCTCCGGTGTGTCATGGCTCGTAATCTAGCGTACCGACGGCCACTCGGGTCCGCGTCCGCGACCGCGTTCTATACTCCACCCGGATGGCCGACCTGAAGCGTGACCTGGGCGCGCGGCCGAACCTCAGCAGGGGGACATGCTGACGCGGTGACCAGAGGACGGCTCGTCCGGGATCGCATTTCCCGAACCGACCTGGCGCGTCTGGCCGACGATCAGTTCGGGGACTGGATCAAGGCGGTGGTCGACGTGTCGCGCGGGATCATGGCAGTGGGTGGGGACCTCCACGCCGACGACGAGGCCGCGCTCCTCGCGGACGGGTCGCGCCAGCACGATCTGTGGGGCATTAACCTGTATCCGCTGGAGTCCGGGGAGGACTGGATCGAGTTCGACTCGATGATCAACCTGCGTCCGAGCCAGGGCAATCGTTCCCGCGGCGTCGGCGACGAACGGACTCGGGGGCGCATCCGGGAGGTCGTCGAATCCCTGGTCCCGCCGGATTGAATTTGACGGGCAACCTTGAAGTGACCAGGCTTCTGCACCGCGGCGCGGCCGAGAGCTGGCCGCGACTGGAACTGGTCGAGCAGCTCGGGAACGTCGGGACCGAGGTGGAGCGCGCCATCAGGGCCCACCGGGTGGGACGGGCGGACCGTTTTGAGAGCGCGCTCGCGAGAGCACTGGAACTCTTCGACCTGACCGCCGCCGACCCCCGGTGGCGGGGCCACCGCTGCCAGGAGATCCTGCGCGCACGCGAAGAAGTCTGCCGGCTCTTCTTCGATCCCGACGTGCCTCCGGATTCGGCCCGCGGACTCAGCCGGTACTTCTTCGGCTTCGCATGGGCCGCCCGCGCCCTGCACCATCGCCGTCGGTCCGGGCGCGGGGAACTCGCCCCGTAGACGCCAACGCGTTCTATCTATACTCCGACCGGATGGCCGACCTGCAGCGCGACCTCGAGGCGCGCCTCGCCGGCGACGTTCGCTTCGACGCGGTCTCCCGTGCGCTCTACTCCACCGACGCCAGCATCTACCGGATCGCGCCGCTCGGCGTCGCCATCGTGCGTTCGCGCGACGACATGCTGGCCGCCATCGCCTGCGCCCGCACGCATGGCGTCTCGATCACGGCGCGCGGCGGCGGCACGTCGCAGGCGGGGCAGGCGATCGGTTCCGGACTGCAGCTCGACACGTCCTGCTACTTCAACCGCCTGCTCGAGGTGAACGTCGAAGAGCGCTGGGCTCGCGTCGAGCCGGGCATTGTCCTCGACGAGCTGAACGCGAAACTCGCACCGCATCGCCTCCGTTTCGCGCCCGACATCTCGACGGCCAGCCGGGCCACGATCGGCGGCATGATCTCGAACAACTCGAGCGGCGCGCGATCGGTCCGTTACGGCAAGACCATCGACCACGTGCTCGACCTCCACGTCGCCCTTGCGGATGAATCCGTCGCGCACTTGCGCCCTCTGCGGGCCCGCGAACTCGATGCCGCGTGCGCCGCAACGACACGCGAGGGCGAGTGCTATCGGACCATCCGCCGCCTCGCCGCGCGCCACGCGGCGGAAATCGATCGCCGCTACCCGAAGATCCTGCGCCGCGTCGGCGGCTACAACCTCGACGCGTTCGTCCGCAACGCGAACGGTGGAGGAGGCTCGACGTTCGACACCGATCCCTTCGACCTGTCCAGGTTGATCGTCGGATCCGAAGGCACGCTTGGCCTGATCGTCGAGGCGCGGCTCAATCTGGTGCCGCTCCCGAGAGCGAAGGCAGTGCTGACGATCGAGTATCGGGATCTGCTCGACGCCCTGGGCGATACGCCCGCCATCCTGGAACATGACCCGTCGGCCGTCGAAGTGATGGACCACTCCATCCTGGATCACGCGCGGGAGAACCCGGCCCTTGATGCGATACGACGCGCCGTGATCGGGGACGAGTGCGGGGCGCTACTCTGCGTGGAGCTGTACGACGAGAACGCCCCCGCCCTCGTGCGGCGCCTGGATCGGCTCGAAGCGGCGGTCCGGGCGCTGGGCCACGCCAGCCGTACCGCGCGCGCGACGGCGCCGGCCGATCAAGCGCGTATCTGGAAGCTGCGTGAATCGTCGCTCGGACTCTCGATGGCAATGAAGGGCGACGCGAAGAGCATTTCGTTCGTCGAGGACACCGCGGTCGCACCGGAGCGGTTACGCGACTTCATTGAACGGTTCCTGGCGATCGTGCGCAAGCATGGCACCACCGCGGGTGTCTACGCGCACGCGTCGGTGGGGTGTCTGCATGTGCGCCCGGTCGTCAATCTGAAGACGACCGATGGGATCCGGCGATTCGAGGCGATCGCCGACGAAATCGCCGACCTCGTGCTTGAGTTCGGCGGCGCACTCTCCGGCGAGCATGGGGACGGACTGGTCCGCGGCCCGTTCATGGAGCGGATGTTTGGCCCGGAGCTGTACGGCGCGTTCCGGACCATCAAACAGACGTTCGATCCGGAGAGAATCTTCAATCCGGGGAAGATCGTCGACACGCCGCCGCTGACCGCGAACCTCCGCTACGGCGCTACCTACATCACGCCGGATCCGCCCGCGGCATTCGATCATACGGGGCACGGCGGCCTCGGCCGCGCCGTCGAGATGTGCAGCGGCGTCGGCGCCTGCCGCAAGACCCTGACGGGCACGATGTGTCCGTCCTACATGGCGA
>CAZJYU010000063.1:0-9111 GCA_964550305.1 uncultured Vicinamibacteraceae bacterium
GCGCCACTCGATTGAGCGCGGCCGTTCTGCGAATCAGCTCGAGTCTCGATCTCGACACCGTGCTCCAGGAAGCCGTCGACAGCGCCCGCGCGCTGACGGGTGCCCGCTACGGCGTAATCACGACCGTCGACGATGGCGGGCGGGTTCAGGACTTCGTCACGTCTGGCTTCACGCCAGACGAGACGGACCAAATGGCCACCTGGTCCGATGGGCCGCGGCTCTTCCAGCACTTCCGCGACCTTGCTGCTCCGTTACAGTTGGCCGACCTTCCCACCTACGTGCGGGCACTCGGCTTCTCGTCGGACCTGATGCGGTCGAAGACGCTGCAGGGTACTCCGATGCGCCACGGAGACACTTACGTCGGCAACTTCTTCATCGCCGAGAAGGAAGGCGGGCAGGAGTTCAGCGGCGCCGACGAGGAGATTCTCACGTTGTTCGCGTCGCAGGCGGCGTCCGCGATCGCTAACGCGCGCGCGCATCATGACGAGCGGCAGGCGCGGGCCGGCCTCGAGGCTCTGATCGAGATGTCGCCAGTGGGCGTAGTGGTATTCGACGGCGGAACCGGCAAACCCGTCTCGTTCAACCGGGAGGCACGGCGGATCGTGGAACGCCTGAGCATGCCGGAGTGGTCCCCGGAGCAACTGCTGGACTCGGTCACATGCCGGCGGGCGGACGGGCGCGAGATCGCCTTGGGCGACTACCCGCTCGCGCAACAGTTCAGTAATGGCGAAACGGTACGCGCGGAGGAGATGACGCTCTCGGTGCCAGATGGCCGGACCGTTACCACGCTGGTCAGCTCGACGCCGATTCCTTCGACGGGAGGTGCGGTCGGGTCGGTGGTGGTCACACTGCAGGATCTCGCACCGCTGGAGGATCTCGAGCGGCTTCGGGCCGAGTTCCTGAGCTTGGTGAGCCACGAGCTGCGTACGCCGCTCGTCTCAATCAAGGGCTCGACGGCGACCGTGCTGGGAGCGTCGCCGGTCCCCAAACCGGCCGAGATGCTGCAGTTCTTCCGGCTCATCGACCAACAGGCCGACCACATGCGCGGTCTGATCGGCGATCTGCTCGACCATGGCCGCATCGCGACGGGTACGTTGTCAGTGTCGCCGGAGCCGGTGGAGGTCGCCACGCTAGTGGACGAGGCGCGCGGCATGCTGCCAGGCGGGGCCAGCAGCCATCCCCTGAGCATTGACCTGCCGGAGGACTTGCCGCACGTGATGGCAGATCGGGCGCGCATCGTCCAGGTTCTCAACAACCTCTTCTCGAACGCGGCGCGGCATTCCCCCGAGTCGTCTCCAATCCGTGTTTCGGCTGCGCGGGACGGCGTGCATGTCGCGATCTCGGTGAAGGACAAGGGCCGAGGCCTGCCTGCCGACCAGTTGCAGTACCTCTTTCGCAAGCACGCCGACGTGGGGGGCGCGGAGCGTGAGCATGGTCTCGGGAGAACCGGCCTGGGTTTGGCCATCTGCAAGGGCCTGGTCGAGGCGCACGGCGGGCGCATCTGGGCGGAAAGCGACGGTGTGGGCCGTGGTGCGTGCTTCACCTTCACGGTGCCGGTGGCCGAAGAAGGGCACGCCTCCGCCGTCGGAACAAGCCCGAGCCGTTCCCGGAAGGCTCTGCAAGGGGGGGAACCAACGCGCATCCTCGTGGTCGACGACGACCCGCAGACCCTGCGGTACGTTCGCGACGCGCTCACCCAGGCGGGCTA
The DNA here is from genome assembly GCA_964550305.1 of uncultured Vicinamibacteraceae bacterium. Classification (GTDB taxonomy): domain Bacteria; phylum Acidobacteriota; class Vicinamibacteria; order Vicinamibacterales; family UBA8438; genus VXRJ01. The sequence continues at coordinate 1,709 of CAZJYU010000063.1, forward strand.
CTCGCCCGTCGTCACGGGCGATCCACAGGACTTGCCCGGCCTCATCCGGATGCACGAACCCGGCCTGGTCCTGCTCGACCTGCTGCTGCCTGGGACGGACGGTATCAAGCTGATGGAACGCGTCCCCGAGTTGGGCGACATCCCTGTCATCTTCATCTCGGCCTACGGCAGGGACGAGACGGTGGTAAGGGCGCTGGACGCAGGCGCCGACGACTACGTCGTCAAGCCGTTCTCGCCGTCTGAACTCACGGCGCGCGTTCGGGCGGCTCTGCGCCGGCGTGCCGAGCCTGAGCCGTTCGTGCTCGGGGAGTTGGCCATTCACTACGAGCAGCGGCGGGTCGCCGTCGGGGGGCGGTCGGTCGAGCTAACCGCCACCGAGTACGAACTGCTCCGGGTACTCTCCGTCAACGCCGGACGGGTGCTGACGTACGACGCGCTCCTGCGCCAAGCGTGGCGTGGGCGAGGTCGCGCCTCCCGTGACCCGAAGCTCGTCCGCGCCGTCGTCAAGCGACTCCGCCGTAAACTGGACGACGGCGCCGGCCCGGGATACATCCTCAACGAGCGCGGGGTCGGCTACAGGATGCCTGGACGAGCCGATCCCTAGTGGTCTGCGCCGTGGAGCGGCGCCGACCGCCAGTTGGGCCGGCGGCGACGGCTCGACCAGCAGGGTCTCATGGCGCGTCTCGCTGCGGCGTTGTCTCTGGGTCTCCAGCCGGCGACGCACGAAACGACTGCGGCGTGGGAATCGGGACTGGTCGCGCCCCCGTTGCGGGCGCCGCGACGCGCGCACAGTCCAGCGCATCGCATAGCGCGTCGAGCGTTTCGGCGATTCGGAACCGCGACGGCTGATCCGCCTCCGAATCACGCACGAACAGGTCTACGCCGCCGTCGGGGGCCTCGGCCACGAACCGGATGTACTCGATGGCGCCGCTAAGCCACCCGCGCATCATGGGAGAGATCGAGTGATCACGCCGGTCACGTTGGCAGATTCATGTCTGGGCGCCCTTCGACGCCAAGGTGTCGTGGCAAGGTAGATGCTAGACCATTTTATGTGACTATTGGACGATCCAATGAGTGAATTAAGTACCAAAACAGTGACGAAAACACCTTGATGGCCGGCGAGACCTGCGGGGAGGTGAACAACGGTCAGCAACAGCCTAGGCGTTCGGCTGCCCCAGGCGTTGGAGGTGATCCTCGCGGGCGGCGTGATCAGCGTGCAGGTGCTCAACGAGTTCGCCGCCGTTCTCCGTCGCAAGTTCCGTTTGGAGTGGGCGGTGATCGCCACTGGTCTCCGTTCGCCTAACCGTCCACCCCTCTCTCGTCTCCCAGCATCGCGTAGAAACGCGCGCCGTCGCCCGAGGTGTCGGTGGTGAGCCGCGAAACCAGCGGAATCACGATGAGCGGGACGAACGTCGTTACGTACGACGGGTCGATGCCCTCGCCGTCCACAGTCAGGCAGTAGGCGAGCAGGCGGTGCAGGGCGGAGGCGTCCTCGGGCGCGCTGAAGCCGGTCGCGAGGGCCACCTTGATGAGCGCGAACCAGAGAAGTCCTGCGCCGTAGCCCGTCGCCATCCCCCAGTACGCGCCCCGCTCGGTGGTCCGTCGCCAGTAGATGAGATACCCGACGGCAATGGCCGGTGGCACCACCATCGCGAAGCCGAAGAGCAGCAGGTCGAGTATGGAGATGGCGGTCCGGGTGGCCACGAACCATGCGGCCAGAGCGGCCACGATGGCGTAGATGACGGTGGTTGCCTGGTACGCCCGGAGCCTGCGGGCCGAGTCATAGCGGCGAGCGAACGGCAGCCAGTCGCGAACGAACATGGTGGCGCTCGATAGCAGGATCGGTCCGCCGGACGAGATGACTGCGGCGAGTACCGCGGCCAGCGCCACGCCGCCGACTACCGGGCTGATTTCGGAGGCCAGTGTGGTCAGATTGCGGTAACCGGTGAGCCCGGTGTCGAGCCCGTAGCGCGCCGTCGTGAGAATGGCGATGAGACCGGCCAGAATCGGCATTAGCGCCGCGATGATCCCCGCCGCGACGAAGGCCGGGGCGATTTGCCGCTCGTTCCGGGCCGCCGCCGCGTAGTTCGTGTAGACGGAGGCGGCTGGGGTGTGGATGGCGGCCGAGAAGATCATCGCGAACACCGGAAGCCAGCCGGCGCCGGTGAATCCCCACCACGCCTCCGCGTCTCGTGAAGCCGCCGACAGATGGCCCGCGAGAGCTTCCGTCACGCCGTTCCAGCCGCCGAGTTGGTCAATGCCCAGCACGCCGACCGCCGTCAGGCCGACGAGGACCACCGCGCAGTGGATCAGGTTGGTGATCGCGGTACCCCACAGTCCACCCAGCGACACGTAGGTGGCGAAGATGGCGGCCGCAACCATGACGCCGGCGAACATGGACAGGGGCGTGAGGGTGCTGACGATGACGCCGATGACGTAAGCCTCGATCAGGTTGACGATGACGTACTCGGTCTGCACGCAGAGGCTGGTCAGCCACTGGCAGCGGCGGTTCCCCCAGCGGAGGGTGAAGATCTCGCCGACTGTCTGCAGCCGCAGCCGGCGGTAGTAGACGGCGAAGAAGAGCCCGACGAGGGAGAGGGCGAGGAAAGTGCTGATGCCGTACCACCACAGGTTCCAGACCCCGCCGCTGATGACGTCGCCGGCCACGCCATAGGTGCCGGCGCCGCCGATGCGCGTCCCGGCGATGCCTACCGCCACCAGCACCGACGACATTCCGCCACCCGCCACTGCCCAGCCGGTGGAGGTCGTCGTTCGGCGCGCCATCAGGCTGCCGATAGCCGTGGCGGTAATCAGATAGGCAACGATGACGCCGACCGCAACGGTGTCCATGGCGATACGGTGTCGGGTTTCAGTACACGCGCAGCGGCGCCGCGCCGTCGGTGGCGAGACCGGCCCGACTTGCCTGGCGGTCCAGGGTTTCCAGCGCTGCCCGTCCCGTGTCGCCCAGGTCGCTGGTCCACTCGTTCACGTACAGGTCAACGTGCTGAAACATCACGTCGTCGGTCAGTTCCTGGGCGTGGCGGCGCATGGTGGGTACGGTCTCGTCGCGGTGCGCCCGGCCGTGGGCGAGCGAGTCGCGGATGACGGCGCTCACGGTGTCGATCGTCCCGGCGCCGAGGGCATGCCGCGCGAGGATGCCGCCAAGGGGGAGCGGCGCCGCAGTGGCCTTCTCCCAGACCGCGCCGAGATCCTCGACGAGCGCCAGTCCGCGCGCGCGCCAGGTGAATCGGCCCTCGTGGATGCAGACGCCGAAGTCGGCGGCGCCGGCCTCCAGCGCGGGCATGATGTCCGAGAACACGACTTGCTCGACGCCTCCCTCGCCAGCATGAAAAAGCTCGTAGAGCAATGTCGCCGTGGTGTGGGCCCCCGGGCATAGCACGCGGGCCCGCCGCGAGGCGGCGCCCGGTTGCGGGACGGGATCGCGGGGATGGGCGCCGGGGCGCGCGGCGAGCAGCAGAGGGCCCACGCCGAAGCCGAGAGCAGAGCCGACCGGCAGCACGCCGAGCGTGTCGCGCAGGAGGAGTGCGGCGTGAAAGCTCGCCTTCGCGACATCGAAGTCGCCCGCGAACAGCCTCCGGTTCAACTCTTCGACATCGAGCAGCTCGATCCGGAAGTCGAGGCCGCGCGTGTCCACTCTCCCTTCCAGGATGCCGTGGAAGGCGAACGTGTCGTTCGGGCAGGTGGAGATGCCGAGATGAATCGGCGTCACGCGGCGCGGCTCCAGGTGGGCCGGCCCAGCAGGTCGGCCGCGACAAGGTGGGCGGCGTCCAGCGCTTCCGGGATCTGCCAGCGCTCGAACCGCCGGTCGCCCACCGCATTCGAAATGCCGCGCACAATGACAAGGGGAACCTCTGCGAGCCGGCAGGCCAGTGCTACCGCGAAGCCCTCCATGTCTTCGGCGACCGCGGCAGGGAACAGCGTTCGGCGCTCTCGGGCCTCCGTCTCCGCGGCCGAGGCGGTGCAGACCGTCAGGAGCGGGCCGGCCGCCGGTGGCACGGGATGGGCGAGAGCGAGCGCCTCCGGGCCGTCGGGCGGGTCGTCGCCCCGCCGCGGCCAGTGGAGGTACCCGAGGGCTGCAGCCGGCACGAACGAGGCCACGCCGACGCCGACCCCGTGCATCAGGACCGAGGGAAAAACGGCCGCGGTGCCGACCGGGAGGCCGCCAGGGTTGAAGGTGCCGGCGATGCCGACCAGGATGACCCGCTCCGGTTCGTGAGCCGCAATGGCGTCCCGGGCTCGCGCCGCCGCCGCCACCGGCCCGAAGCCGCACAGCTCGCACGGCGCATCGACTCCGAAGCCGCGGTGCCGGGTGAGGTGACGGCGCTCGATTTCGGTGGGAACCAGCACCAGGGTGTGAGGAAGGGCCATGAGAGTGAGGTTGTGTCATCCTACAACGGGCGTCGTTACGGGGCTGTGAGAGCCATGAGACATTCCGCCACCACCCTTGTCCGACTGTGCATCACCGCCATCGCGCTGTCATGGCCGGCGTTGGCCGTGGCCCAGCCGACCGGAGCGATCGAAGGCGCGGTCGTCGACGGGAACGGTAGCCCGTTGCCCGGCGTCGTCGTGACGGTGACCGGCCCCGCCGTACGCGAGGAGCGCGTGAGCGGCGTCGACGGCTCCTACGCGGTTGCCGACCTGGCGGCCGGCCGCTACGTGGTCGCGGCGATCCTGCCGGGCTTCGAAACAGTGGAGTTGCCGGTGACCGTCGTGGCGGGCGCCACGCAGACCGTCCCGGTTGTCCTGCAGGTCGCAAGGCTGCTGGAGACGGTCAGCGTCGTCGCCGAGGCGCCCCGAATCTTCGCCCGCAACATCGTCGCCGAGCCGATGATGCTGCAACAGTCGAGCATCACGAGCGTTACGTCAGTGGTTGACAACCTGCCGGGCGTATCGATCCAGGAAGGGGACGCGTACGGATTCGACGACTGGTCGAGCAACGTCGCCGTGCGCGGTTTCCAGGTGACCATCAGCGAGGCGCAGATCGGCACCACCATCGACGGCTTTCCGAACGGCACGTCCGACTACTTCAGCGGCGCCAAGGCGAACCGCTTCATCGACCCGATGAACCTCGGCGGGGTCGAGGTTTCGCAGGGGACGGCCGACATCGCCTCGCGCTCGGTCGAGGCGCTGGGCGGCACGTTCGACTACCAGACGGACGACCCGGCGGCGGAACGGACCTACGCGGCGTCGGCCACCATCGGCGAGAACGAAGGTCAGCGGTTCTCCATGCGGGTCGACACGGGGCCGTTGTTCGGCCGTGAGACACGCGCCTGGATCGCCGCGGTTCGCCAGGAGTCGACCGACTGGGTGCAGGGCTCCGCGCGGAACGAACGGGAGCACGTCGCGGCCAAGCTGGTTTCGTCGCACGGACGCCTCGGCCTCACGAGCTACCTCTCGTACGACAGCATCCACGAGGACACTTACCAGCGGCTCTACAGCGATGGCGACTTCAGGGCCAATCCGCGCTGGGACCGCCTGGTCGGCGACTGGCCGGGCGTGCCGTACCTGAACCAGTTCTACCGGCCCGGTTGGCAGACGCGCCGGAACAACACGTTCGGCTATCTGAAGGCGGACTGGTCGTTCAGCGACGTCACGTCGGTCAGCCTGGGCGCCTATCTCCATCGCAATTGGGGGCGCGGCGACTGGCTGCCGCCTTACATCGTCGACGTAGCCGACGATGGCGGCGGCCCGGAATCGGAACTCCTGGACGGTCGGACCGTGCAGGGCGGATCGCAGCTCGGTCTCATCCGCTTCGTGGACGGGAACGGCGTTGCCGTCGGACCGACGCCTGGGTGCACCTCGTCGTACATCTTCAACTACTACGGCTCGGGCGAGGCCGGACGTCGACCCGGCGTGCCATCCCGGCGCCACGGCCGTACAGTCGTACCGGCAAAGCCACTACGGCAAGCACCGCTTCGGAGTCACGGTCGACGAGGAGTGGTTCGCATCCGTTGGCGCGGCCGGCAGCACGCTTCGCGCCGGTATCTGGTACGAGGACTCGCGCCGCGACCTCGGCCGGGACTGGCACCGGATACTGGACCCCGTCCTCAGCTTCCAGTGGAACGAGCACGCCTACTGGCACCAATACGAGTGGGACTTTCCCCAGCACGTCTTCAAGTGGTACGTCGAAGAGACGATCTACGCCGGCCCGTTCGCCCTCAGCGGTGGCGTCAAGCAGTTTCTTGTGGGCGTATCGCGCGAGGACCTGTTCAACGTCGACCCGGACCTGACCGTCGATTCGGATTCGGACCTGCTCTTCTCCGGCGGGGTCACGTACGAGACGCCCGCCGAGGGGCTCGACCTTTTCGCCGGCTATTCCGAGAACTTCAAGGCGATCAGCGCCACGCTGCTCGAGGTGCCGGGCCGGGGCCTGGACCTCCTCGAGCCGGAGACCGCCTCGAACATCGATATCGGTCTGCAGTACGCAGGAGAGCGGGTGGCGCTCGGCGCGACCTGGTACAACATCGATTTCGAGAACCGGATCTTCTACCTGGGCCCACAGACGCCCGCCGGTCCGAACTACCTCATCCCCGGCGGCGGCGCCTACTTCAACGCGGGCGGCATCGACACGAGCGGCATCGAGTTCTCCGCGACCGTGCAGATGCCGCGGCAAACGTCGTTCTACACCGCCTTCACGTTCAACGACTCGACGTACCTGGGGACCGGCGACCCTCTCGTCGACGCCAACCAGGGCATCGTCGCGGGGACCGACGTGACCGGCGTGCCGGCCCGTCTGTTGGTGGTGTCGCTCGACCGCAGCGGTCCCGTCGGCGCGGGGTTGACCGCCAAGTACACGTCGTCGCGGCGTGTCAGCCTGACGTCCGACTGGTACGCCGACGCCTATTGGCTGGTCGATGCCTACCTCAGCTTCTCGGGCGAGGCGCTGAGCGACCTGCTCCGCTCCACCGAGTTCTCGATTGTGGCGAACAACCTGTTCGACAAGGCCTATCTTTCCGCCATCACCGAGAATGCCGCGTGGCTCGGCGCGCCGCGGACGATTTCGATGACCGCGACGGTGTCGTTCTGATCGGGGCTCGAATCGATTCAGCCACCCCACGCGTAGCCGACGCGGAGGTAGTAGTGGGCGCCGCTGTAACCCCACGGCGTGTATTCGCTGTACCGCTCGCCGACGGACATCGCGATCGCCGATTCCTGCGAGTAGATGTCGAAGATGTTCTGGCCACCGACGGCCAGCGTTGTTCCCTGGCCGACGGGGAAGCTGAGTTCCAGGTCCACAATGGGACTGCCCGCGAAGAAGCCCTGGGCGAGACCTCCGGACGGCGTGAAGATCTCCCCGTAGCCGCTGTCGTAGTCGTACCAACCGCTGTAGTAGCTGACGCGGCCGAGCAGGCTGGCCGGTCCGAGGCGCTGCGTCACGCCGA
>CAZJYU010000064.1:0-9079 GCA_964550305.1 uncultured Vicinamibacteraceae bacterium
TGGCGGCGTAGCCATGCACCTGAAGCGGCTTGCCTTCCCACTCGGCAGGCTCGGCGAGCACTTCTTCCACCTCCAGGTAGAATTGCGTGCCCTCCTGCATCGTGGTCCAGAGCAACCCCGCAAACGCGGCGCAGAGCACGCCGGTAGTCAGGAGAATCTTCAGTGCAGTGCTAGCCATGGCTCTAGGATATCGCTCCGCTGCAAGCCCGTCAACGCCGCGTCGATCCCTCCCCGCTGCGCCGGCCGTGGGGGCAGTCGCACGCCCTCTCACGCGGGTACGACCGTCGCCAGCGCGCGCAGGAGCCGATCCACTCGCGCAACCGGCAACCCGACCACGTTCGTGTAGGAGCCCTCGATCCGCTCAATGAACCGCGACCCCACACCCTGCGCGGCATACGCTCCCGCCTTGTCGTCCCCCTCCCCGGTCTCCACGTACCAGGCGATCCGTGCCGAATCCAGGGGTGTGAACGTGACTCGCGTCGTTTCCACGGCCACGGTGACGCGCCCCGCCGCGGCTACCGCGACGCCGGTCAGCACTTCGTGCGTCCGTCCCGCGAGCCGGCCCAGCATCGCCGCCGATTCCCGGCGATCCGCGGGCTTCCCCAACACGTCGCCGTCAATCACGACAATCGTGTCCGCCCCCACCACCACCTGGTCGCCGCCCGCCCCGTCATCGGCATCGACGCTGGCGCCCCAAGCCACCGCGGCCGCCTTGGCCCGCGCCAACCGGGCGACGTAGTCCCGGGGCGGTTCATCCGGCAATCGAGACTCGTCGACATCCGCCGGGGCCACGTCGAATTCGTACCCCGCTTCGCGCAGCAGGTCGGCTCGGCGAGGGGAACGCGACGCCAGAAGGAGGCGCACGGGGCGATGATACACTCGCGATGGATGGTCCCGATTCGCCAGAACAGCACCCGCGCCCTCGGCAAACTGCTCCGCCACCAACCCGTCACGGAGGCGAAGGTGCGATTCGCCTGGCGGGCGGCGGTGGGCGATCGGATCGACCGGGCGACGACGGTTCAACTCCGTGCCGACGGAACGCTGATGGTCCGCGCGGCGAACGACGAATGGCGCCGTGCCGTCCACCCGGCCCGCCGCATGATCGCCGCGCGGCTGCGCGAGATCCTGGGACCGGAACCGATCAAGCGCATCACCGTTACGACCGAGGGAGCCGAGCATGCATTCCGCCGTCATCACCAGCGCCGTCCGCCTGCCGACGGGCAAGTTTCTCGGAGCGCTTAGCCCGCTTCCCGCCACCGATCTCGGCGCGCGCGTCATCCGCGAGGCAGTTCGGCGCGCGGCCCTCGATCCGGCGATCGTCGACGAGTGCATCATGGGGAACGTCGTCTCGGCCGGCCTCGGCCAGGCGCCAGCCCGCCAGGCGGCGCTCGCCGGAGGCCTGCCGGACCACGTCGGCGCCCTCACCATCAACAAGGTGTGCGGCTCGGGCCTCAAGGCGGTGATGCTCGCGGCGCAGGGGATCGCCACCGGCGACATCGAAGTGGCGGTGGCGGGCGGCATGGAGTCGATGAGCAATTGCCCCTACGTCCTGCCGAACGCGCGGAGCGGGATGCGCATGGGTAACGCCGAGGTGCTCGATTCGATGATGCACGACGGGCTCCGGTGCGCCGTCGAGCACTGGTCGATGGGCGAAGCGGCCGAGGCGGTGGTCGAGCGCTACGGCGTGACGCGCGAGGAGCAGGACGCCTTCGCGGCGGCGAGCCACCGGAAGGCGGCCGCCGCTATCCGCGACTGCCACTTCAGGGACGAGATCCTGCCGGTCGAGATCCCGCAGCGGAAGCGCGATCCGATCCGCCTGGAGTACGACGAGGGGGTCCGGCCCGACTCGACGCCGGAGGCATTGGCGAGGCTTCGCCCCGCGTTCGTGAAGGGCGGCACCGTGACCGCCGGCAACGCACCCGGCGTCAACGACGGCGCCGCGGCGCTGGTGGTGATGTCGGAAGCGAAGGCGAGTGCGCTGGGCCAGGCGCCGATGGCGCGGATTGTCGGCCAGGCTGTCAGCGGCCGCCCCGCGAAGTGGCTGCTGATGACACCGGTCGAGTCGGTCCGGAAGCTCTTGGCGAAGGTGGGCTGGTCGCTCGATGACGTCGACCTGATCGAACTGAACGAGGCGTTCTCCGCCCAGGCGGTCGCGGTCATCCGCGAACTGGGCGCCGACCCGGAAAGGGTAAACGTCAACGGCGGCGCCGTCGCCCTCGGTCACCCCATCGGGGCCAGCGGCGCGCGCATCCTGACCACCCTCCTCTACGCACTCCGGAAGCGGAACCTCCAGCGCGGCATCGCGACACTCTGCCTTGGCGGCGGCAACGGCGTCGCCCTCGCGGTCGAGCGCCTGAATTAACCTCGGACGCATTTGCGCGACGCCGGGTCCCGTGACGGGTGACCGGAATGCGCGCGCGGGGTGTCCCGCACCCGGCGCCAGATGTGCCACGATCCCTCCGTGTCAGACTCGCTGTTCGGGCGGTCCCGCACCGAGGTCGAGGCAGCCCTGCCGGACCGGGAGCGGGTGAATTGCCCCCTCTGCGGCCGCGAGCCGCATCGGTTCGGAGTCGACTTCCAGGGATTCCAGCTCGCCCGCTGCCCGGCCTGCGGGCTGGAATTCCAGCATCCGCGGCCCGTCCCGACCCAACTGGACACCGCGGTCTACCACGCGGACTATCACCCGCCGGTAGATGCACGAACCGGGCGGTACCGCGAGCGGGCGTTCGCGCACCAGCTCGCGAGACTCGCGCACCACGTCGCGCTCCCCGCCACCCTGCTGGATGTCGGTTGCGGCGACGGCGCATTCCTTCGCTTCGCGCAGTCCGCCGGCTGGGACGTGGCCGGGACCGACATCCACCTCACCGACGCCGTGCGCCGCACCGGGATACGGACCGTGGAAGCCGCGCTTCCCGACATCGATTTCGATGGCGAGCGTTTCGACGCCATTCGCTTCAACCAGGTCCTGGAGCACACACCCGATCCGCTCGCCCAGTTGCACGCGGCGCGCCGCATGGTCAGCGACCGGGGCATCCTGCTGCTCGGCGTCCCCAACCTCGCCGCGTGGGGCATCCGCCTCAAGAACTGGCAAAGCCGCCTGGGATTGAAGCGCCGGCGCTGGAAGCACTACGGCGCCTTGCATCACCTCTGGTTCTTCACCCCGGCGACGCTCCGTCGCCTGGTCGGGGCGGCGGGCTTCCGCGTCGTGAAATGGGAAACGCCGCCGCATGGCCGGCCGGCGCCTCCCGGTCCGTTCCGGACCCTTCTCGATCGTTCGGTCAGCGCGTTGCGGGCCGGCGGCATCCTCGAGCTCTACGCCGAACCGGTGGATCCGCCGGGTGATGGCCGGCCCTGACGGAACGAGGCCCAGCCGCGCCGTATCGCATTAGAATCGGGCACAACGCTGCGGTTCGCGAGACGCGGAGGCGGGCATGAGGCGATGGATACTGGCGGCGGTTGTCCTTGCCCTGGCCGGATCCCTCCCGGCCGGGCCGGAGGTCGCGCATGGCGGCCAGGAACTGCCCGGCGACATTCATCCGGCGTCGCGCAGCCGCCTGCCGCCAATCGATCGCGCGGAACTGGATGCGGCGCGGCGGGCAGCGTACGACGCAGCGGTCCAAAGCCCGGCCGGCGCGCCCGAGGGCGCCGCGGCGCTCCGGTTGCACGGGTCGGGCGCCGACCTCCGGTTCAACGCGCCGATTGGGCGTCGACTGACCGAGCTGGCCATCCTGACGACGGCGCGCGAGTACGACCAGCCGTACGAGTGGGCGCTGCACGAGCTTGAGGCCCTTGCGGTCGGGCTCGACGCGGAGATCATCGACATCGTGCGGCACCGCAGGCCCTTCACGGAACTGGCCGCGCGAGAGGCCGTCATCATCGAGGTGGGCCGCGAGCTGCTGGGCGCCCGCGGGCTCGGATCCGACACCTACGCGCGGGCACTGGCGCTGCTGGGCAAGACCAATCTCGTGGATGTCGCGGACGTGATGGGCCGCTACGCCAGCACCGCGGCCACCCTTACCACGTTCAATCAGCAGATGCCGTCCGGATGGAGACAGTCGCTGCCCCTGCCTTTCACCCATCCGGAGGACATCCATCCCGATTCGCGAAGCCGCGTGCCGTTGCGGAGCCCGGAGAGCCGGACATCGGTGTCCGTGCTCTACGGCCGCATGTTGTCGCCCTCCGGCATCGGACCGGGAGTGATCCGGAGTTATGGCGCCGGACCGGAGTCGCTGGAAGCCCGGGTGGGACGGCGACTCATGCTGCTCGCGATACTCGTGACGGCGCGCGCGCACGACTCGCAGTACGACTGGACCACGAACGAGCCGAAGGCTCTGGAAGCGGGCTTGGAGGCGGAAGTGATCGACGTGGTGCGCCATGAACGGCCAGTGACCGGACTCGCCGCGACGGACGCCGTACTCATTGCATTCGGCCGCGAGTTGTTCAACGATCACAACGTAAGCGCGGAAACCTACGCGCGCGCCGAGCAGGCGTTCGGCGTGCAGGATCTGGTGGACATCGTCGGTTTGATGGGAGCCCACGCGGCGGACGCCGCGGTGCTGGCGGCTTTCGACCAGCGCCTGCCGCAAGGCGTGCAGCCGCTCCTTCCCGTCCCGTAGAGCCGGGGCGAATGGTCGGGAGCGCGCCGGCGTGTCTGCGGGCCGGATCGGTTTTGCAGGGGAGGTTGGCATGACGGCAAGACGTTCGGTTCTCCTGGCGGCGCCTCTGTTGCTCGTCCTCGTCACGGTCGGCGGCGCGCAGGAGGACGCGCCTATCGGCGTCCCGGTGCCGCCGCTTGGCGACGGCCCCTGGGTCATCGATACCGCCGAGCAACACAAGATCCGGGTCAGCGTCGTGACCAGGGGGCTGGAGCATCCCTGGGCCATCGCATTCATGCCGGACGACGCTCTGCTGATCACGGAGCGGCCGGGCCGGCTGCGCATCGTGCGCGACGGCATGCTCGACGCGCAGGCCATCTCCGGCGTGCCGGAAGTCCGGACCGACGGCAACGGCGGTCTGATGGACGTAGCCCTCCACCCGGACTTTGTCGACAACGGCCTGGTCTATCTCACCTATACGAAGCGGCACGACGACGGCCGAGGATCGCCGGCTCTCGCGCGGGGCCGACTGGAGGGGCACGCGCTCCACGACGTGGAAGACCTGATTGTCACCGAGCCCTATAGCAGTAACGCCGGCCTCAACGGCCGGGTCGCCTTCGGCCGCGACGGCAAGGTCTACATGTCCACCGGCGGCCGGATCGTGTCGCCGGACGGCGACCTGCTCGACGCGCCGCAGGATCCCGCGATCCTGCGCGGCAAGGTGCTGCGCCTCAATGACGACGGCTCGGCGCCGGACGACAACCCGTTCGTCAATGAGCCGGGTCACCGGCCGGAGATCTACACCATCGGCCACCGCAATACGCTCGGCCTCATCCAGCACCCCGAAACGGGAGACATCTGGCAGCACGAGAACGGCCCCAACGGCGGCGACGAGCTCAATGTCCTGCAGTCGGGCGGCAACTACGGCTGGCCGCTGATGAGCTTCGGGCGTCTCTACCCCGGCGCGCGGGTATCCCAGCATCCGACCCGCGACGGCTACGAGTCGCCGACCATTGTCTGGCTACCCGCCATCGCGGCCGCCGGCATGGCCATCTACACGGGGGATCAGTTCCCGGCGTGGAAGGGAAACCTGTTCGTCGGATCGTTGCGCCAGGGTGGAATACCGGGCACCGGCCACCTGCAGCGCATCGTGTTCAACGAGAACATGGAGGAGTTGCGGCGCGAGTCCATGCTGACGGAGTTGCGGCAGCGGATCCGCGAGGTGCGCCAGGGACCCGACGAGCTTCTCTACGTGCTGACCGACCACGACGACGGTGCGCTGCTCCGCATCGAGCCGTCCCCGTGACCCACGCGCTCCGGCGCCCGGGTGCCACCGCGCCACGGGTGCGCCCGGCCGCGGAGCGGGGCTCGCCTACTACCTTCGGCCGGCCGTCGCGGCGGCGTCTGCCGCTTCCTCGGCGCGCGCGCCAGCCAGGATCCCGGTCATCGCGTAGTTCCCCTCATGGCACGCGTACTCGAAGATCGAGACCCGGTCCGTGATCCGGGTCATCGGGCGTGAGACGGTCCACGGTCGCGTAAACGTATCGGGATCGTTGACCGTGAACCGGTAATCGATTCTGTCCTCGGCGACCCGGGTGTAGTACTCCGTCAGGTGGAGGGTGTCGCGCGAGCCGCGCCAGTTGGTCTTCGATGAGAAATTCGCCGTCTCCACCACCAGCGTGTTTCCCTCCCAGCGCGCGCGCGAGTCGCCCATCCACAGGCGAATGGATTCCGGCACCGGAGGGCGCCCGTCCAGCGGATAGATCCGTGGTTCGTGGATGAGCTCCTGGTACACCACGACGTATCCGGGCGTCTGGAAAATCTGGTAGTTGCTGCTGTACCAACTCCCGATCCCGTTCCAGCCGCGTGAGATGCACCGGGTCCAGTTGCTCAGGTCGCTGTAGGTGTCGGGCGAATCCGAAGGACCTCGCGTTGCGCGCTCCGCCCGCTCCGCCGCAATGCGGGCCTCGGCTTCCGGCGTCAGGGGCGGAATTCGGCCGTCCGGGGGATCGATGATGAGCGAGGTCTGCGCCAGGGGATTCCCGAAGTCCCGCCAGAACGCATTGTAGGTGCCGGGGCTCCCCTCCCTCGGGGGGAGGTCATAGGCCGCCCGGTTGTCGGCCTCCCACCGGGCGGCCTCCTCTTCGGTCAGCGACTCCCTGCTTGCGAGCGGCCCCTCGAGGGGCCGCTCGAGGGGAATCGAGGTCTGGCTGTTCCATTGGCCCTGCAGGTCCGGATCGCCCCATGGGGTGATCGGCGGCGTCCAGGCGTCGGTCTGGGCAAGCGCCGGAGCGACCGCGACCGCGCCGAGCATCACGAGAAGGGTCACAACTCGATGACTCATCGACAGCCTCCGGTCAGTTCATCTTCCAGAACGCGAGGCCGCCCGCCTGCTTGCCGATATCGACGGCGGCCACGCGTTCGGCGGCGGCGATGTCGTAGATCTCGACCGTGCCCGGATCGCTGCCGACACCCTCGAGGGTGACGAAGGCATAGGTCCCGTCAGGGGTAATCGCTACGCCGTGGGGAATGGTGCGCGACGTGGCCACGCGGGCGCGCTCGGCGCCCGACGCCAGGTCCCAGAAGGCGACGGCGTCGCCGCTCTTGTAGGTGGCGACGAGCGTGGCGTGGTCCGGCGTGAGGGCCAGATTGTAGGGGCCCGGGCCGGTCTCGAAAGTGCGGGTAATCGCCCAGGTTTCCAGATCGACCTCGAAGATCTTCGCGACGTTGTTGCCCGTCACGTAGACGACGCCGTCCGGCGTGGGCCGGGTGACCCACGTGGGCTGCACGCCGTCACCCAGTGAAAGCCGGCGGGAAACCTCGAAGGCGAGCGCATCCATTTCCACCAGCTCGGCGCCCATCATGTTCACCGAGTAGTGCCGTGTGCCGTCGAGACTGACACGCGATCCGTGAGGCATCACGCCGCTGTCAATGCGCGCGACCTCCGCCATCGTTTCGGTTTCGACGGCCGACACGCTGCTCGGCTGCATGCCGCCGTGAAGATTGAAGTTGACCACCCAGAGGAGTCCGGTCGCCGAAGAGACGTCCATGGTTGCCGGGTACATGCCGAGGGTGGCATCGGCCACCCATGCATCGGTACCCGTCTCGTACTTGTGGACACTGCCGAACGGGAGTCCATGGGCGAGCGAGACGTACCAGTGACGACCGTCCGGGTCGACGGTGATGCCGTGCGGGCCCTCGATCTCGTTCGGGTAGCTGCCGACCGGGATCGTCTTCTCCACGGCGGCGCCGGCGGGGCCGTAGCGGACCAGCGCCACCTCGTCCTCCGATTCCGCGCAGACGTAGACCCAGTAGCTGCGGGTCGGGGGATCCGGCGGCGGGACTCCCTCTGCAGCGATGACCGCGATGACGGCGGTCAGGATAAGCGGCAACGCGACGATCGTCGCCCGTCCCGGCATTCGCCACACCTATTGCGGTTCGCCGATAACCCGCGCGGGGCCGGTCTTCTCCTGCAGGCGGACCGCCCAGAGGCCGCTATTGAAGTCGGTGAAGAAGACGTGGCCCTTGTAGGGCTGGGCGCCCCAGACAAAGGGCGCGTTCGGTGCAAAGCCCTCGGGGTCGAAGGGCACGAAGCGCGCCACCTCGCGTCCCTGCCGGTAGAGGTCGCCCATCAGCTCGCCGGACACATCCACTACGCGGAGGCCGCCCGGATAGTAGAAGCCGACGTACATCAGGTCGTCCTCCACCCAGATATTGTGGGTCCCCGCCTCCGGCACCTGGTAGCGCGCCACCTCGCGCGGGTTGTCCCAGTCACTCCAGTCGATGACGTGGATCCAGCCCGCGGTCCGGAACGGCAGGGCATCCGGCGGATCGCCGGCCGAGAGGCCGCCGTAGGGGTACGCCTCGTCGCCCGCGAACAGGTAGAACGTACCGGTTGACTGGCTGCGGTACGGGTATGCGGCGTGGTTCCACCCGTTGGGATACGCGTAGCGCCCCAGCTCGACCGGGCGTTCCGGCGTGCCGCCCCGGCCCCCGCCGCCGATGTCGACCGCGACCACGCCGTCCGACCAGTTGGACGAGAAGGCGATGCCGTCCTGGACCCAGACATCGTGCACGGCATGGCCCGCCGTCTCGAGCTCGAACCTCCCGACCCGCACCGGATCACGCGGATCCTCGATGCTGATCACGTCGTAGCGACGGCCTGCGCTCAACGCGTACACGTGGTTGTCGTCGATGAAGAGGTTGTGCACGCCGCCGGTCAACTGATCGGTGAACTCCGACAGAATCGGCACCCCTTCACGGGGATTGGCGGCGCCGAGCACGACGAAACCGTTCCGCCGATTCGACGCTCCCTCGCGGCCGATCACCGCTACCTGGCCGTCGGCGGACACCTTCACGTCGTTCACGGTCCGGGCGTCCACCTGGACTTCCTGGATCTTCTCGATGCCTGCCGGGTCGGTGACGTCCCAGAAGAAGGAGTGGCCGTCGGCGCCCCAGGTGCCGGTGATGGCGTAGTCGCGACC
>CAZJYU010000065.1:0-8367 GCA_964550305.1 uncultured Vicinamibacteraceae bacterium
AGCAGCTCCGTCCCGATGGCCGGCGACCCGCTCAGTGGATGGGGCTCGTCCGCGCGCAGCCAGCCCGCCGCCAGCAGGGTTACCCAGCGCCCGCCCAGTGGCTGCTCGTATCCCGCCTGCAGGGTCAGCAGGCCGAGCCCGTCGTTCTGCAACCCGATGCCGAGATGGTTGCCGTCCGATGGCCCGCGCGGTGACGTCAGCCCGAGCAGGCTCCAGTACGCCTGCGCGCCCCGATTGTCGCGCGCGCTCTGGGCAATGGTCCGGAATTCGCCCGAGCGATGCGGATCGTCCCCGCGGTTGCCGGTCGAGTACAGGACCCGCAGATGCGCCGTGCCGGGCCCGGCCTCGACGGCGGTCGCCACCTTGGCGGCCCAACCCGTGTGCGACCAGTCGTAGTCGGGGGTCTCACCGCGGTTCATGATGAGAAACAGCGAGGTCGACCCGCTGCCGTGCTCGAGATGGCCGCGCCCGCCGATCCACAGGGCGTTGCCGCGCCGGATGAACTCGCCGGGCACGCGGCCGTAGGTCGCCGCCGGACCGCCGAACGCGCCGTACAGGTTGCCGGCGCGGTCGCGCGAGTAGTACAGGCTGGCTCCCCAGAGCGAGGAGCCCACCATCCGATCCACGTCGGCCGTCAGGAGCCAGTTGTCGCCGTCGCCGGCGCGCGATTCGCGCTGCAGGATCAGCGCTCCGAGCGCATAGCGCCACGAATCACCCGCCGCCGCCTCGAACGTGATGCCGCCGACGTTGAAGTCCCAGACGGAGTTCGCCAGCGGCGCCTGGGATGTGTCGTAGCGATTCACCGCCCACAGCGGATCATCGAACGTCGGCCGCTCGCCGAAGCGGTCCTCCCAGGCCAGGATGCCGGCCCGGATCAGCGAGGTGGGCGTCGGCTTGTACCAGAGGAACCCCCGCCGCAGGGCGATGCCCGCCGGGTCAGTGCCCGTGAGATGGCCGAGTTCGACATCGAACGTCTTCGGCAGCTCGCGTCCGCTGCTTCCCAGCTCGACGTGACCCGCCTGCACCTGAACGTAGGCGCCGTAACGGCACGACTCGCGATCGTGCGCGTTCACCCAGACGCGCAGCCGCTGGTTGAGGAAATCGGTCGCCAGCGGATCGCTGCCGATCGTCCGCTGGTGGAAACCGAAATTGGCCTGGTTGCCTGTGAGCCGCAACTGCGCGCCGGCCGCGACCCCGACGCCCCCCAGCGCCAGCGATGGCGCGCACGCGTCGCCGTCGGCGCCGACGGCCTGTCCGGAGGCACCGCCGCCGAACGCCTCGGACCGCGTGTCAGCCACGGCGGGCGCCGGCGCCGCCAGCGCGAGCGCGACCAGATAGGGCGCGGCCTTCGACGTCCGCTTCATGGTCCCCACAGAATTGCCCAACATTCCTCCTGAGACTGTAAGACACCTGGGACTGTCGTCCCAATGAACCACCGCTCAAGAGTGATTTAGGCGGACATTCAAAAGGGTGCGGGACGGCAGGAAGGAACAGGAGTGGTGCCGAGGGGCAGAATCGAACTGCCGACACCATGATTTTCAGTCATGTGCTCTACCAGACTGAGCTACCTCGGCAACCAGGGTGTGCAACGAAACCCTGAATGTACCGTAGCCGCGCCGGCCGCGCAAACTGCCGAGGCGTACCGGTGCGCCGGTACTGCCGCGCGACCTCCGGACCGGCGCGTCGCTGCTGGTGGCGTCCCATCGCCGACTGTGCGACACTGATCCCATGACTGCACGGCTGCTCCGCTCTCTGGTCCTGGCCGCGTGCCTCGCCCTTCCCGCCGTCGCGAACGCGCAGGAGGTTGAGGTGATCGAGCATCAGCTCGACAACGGCCTCACCTTGCTGCTCGTTCCGCGACCGGGCGACCCGAACGTGGCGGCGGGCTGGATCGCCAAGGTGGGTTCGGTCTACGAACGCCCCGGCATCACCGGGGTCGCGCATCTCTTCGAACACATGATGTTCAAGGGAACCCACACGATCGGGACGCAGGACATCGACCGCGACCTGGCGATCATCGAGGAGCTGGACGCCCTGCGGACTGAGATCCAGGCGGAGGAGGCGGAGCTCGACCGTCGTTTCGCCCTGGGTCAGATCGACGATCCGGACGACCCATCGGCCCGCAGCGCCGGCCACCAGGGACTGCTCGAGCGGTTCGACGCACTGCTGGCCGAGCAGAGCAACCTGCTGATCAAGGAAGACTTCAGCCGGATTTACACCGCGGAGGGCGGCTCCGCCATGAACGCCGGCACCAGCTACGACTTCACGATCTATTTCATCAACATCCCGGCGAACAAGCTCGAGCTCTGGTTCTGGATGGAAGGCGATCGCCTCGCCAATCCGGTGTTCCGCGAGTTCTACGCGGAACGGAGCGTCGTGCACGAGGAGCGCAGGCTTCGGACCGACAGCACCCCGATCGGGAAGTTCCGGGAACAGTTCGAGGCGATGTTCTGGCAGTCTTCACCCTATAGCTGGCCGGTCATCGGATGGCCGAGCGACCTCGAGGGGATCACCCGAGACGAGGCGCTGACCTTCTTCGACACCTACTACGCGCCCAACAACCTGGCGGCGGCTCTGGTGGGCGATTTCGATCCGGATGAGGCGATTGCTCTCGCCGAGCGTTACTTTGGCCGACTGAAGCGCGGCGAGCGGCCGCCGCTGGAGCCGCGCACGCGCGAGATGCCGCAACTGGCCGAGAAGCGGATGGTCGCCTATGCCGATACCAATCCGCAGGTCGTGGTCCGTTACCACACCGTCCGCGACGGCCACGTCGACGAGCCGGCGCTCGTCGTGCTGGGCCAGTTGCTGAGCGGGCGGACGGGACGCCTGTACCGTGCGCTGGTCGAAGAGCAGGAGGTGGCGACCTCGGCGTCGGGCGGGCAGGCGGGCTACAAGTTCGAGGGGATGTTCGAGTTGCGAGGAACGGCCCGCCAGGGTCGTACCCCCGAGGAGGTGGAGCAGGCGCTGTACGCCGAGCTCGAACGTCTGAAGACCGAACCGGTGGCGGAGCGTGAGCTGCAGAAGGTGAAGAACCAGAACGCGGCGGGGACATTCCGCGACCTCGACAGCAACTTCGGCCTGATGATGCAGTTGCTGATCCGCGAGGGGAACCGGGGCTGGGAGCACATCAATACCGATCCGGCACTGTATGAGGCGGTTACCGCCGAGGATGTGATGCGTGTCGCCAGCACCTACTTCACCCCGGAAACGCGCGCCGTGGCCATCTACTACCGCGACGAGAGCGCGGCGGCCGAGCCGGACGATCCGCTGGTGGAGGGCCTGAGCGACGAGGAACGCCAACAGTTCCAGCAAATGCGCGCGATGATCGCCCAGGTGCCGGCGGAGCAGTTGCAGGCGTTCCTGGCCCAGGCGGAACAAGCCGTGGGGCAGGCGCCGCCGGAGAGTCAGGATCTGGCGCAGGCGCTGGTGGAGCTGGTCCGCCGGCGGATCGAAGAGAGCGGAGGTGGACAGTGAGCGGTCCTGCGCGACGGCGGTTGAGTGTTTGGGTGGCAGCGGCAGGTCTCGCGCTGGCGTCCGTTGCGGCGCCGGCGCTCGCGCAGGCCCAGGCCGAGACGATACCGGCCCATCCGACCGATCTGGTCTTCGAGCCGCTTCAGTTCGACCCGCCCGACCCGGCCGCCCACCGGCACGTCCTGTCAAACGGGGTGGTTGCGTTCGTGGTGCCGGACCACGCGCTGCCGCTGGTCACGGTGTCGGTGATCGTACGGGCGGGCGCCTGGCTGGAACCTCCCGAACGGGCAGGGCTGGCCGCGTTGACCGGCAGCCAGATGCGTGCCGGCGGCGCCGGCGACCGCGCCCCGGCCGCGTTCGACGAGGAAGCGGCCTTCCTTGCCGCGAACCTGTCGAGCGGCCTCGGCGACACGTCCGGCCGGGCGAGCGTGAACTGCCTGACCAAGGATCTCGACGCGTCGCTCGATCTGCTGTTCGACATGCTGCGGCGCCCGCAGTTCGATGCGGATCGCCTGGAGCTCGCGAAGAGTCGCGTGTTGCAGGACATGGAGCGACGGAACGACGCCACCCAGAGCATCGAGATGCGCGAGTGGGGGCGCCTGCTGCGGGGCGCCGATCACTTCACGACCATCCCGAGCACGCGCGCCACGATCGAGGCGATCACGCGCGACGACCTCGTGGCGTTCCACGAGCAGTACTACCACCCGGGCAACTTCATCTTCGCGATTTCGGGAGATGTCGACCCGGACGACATCCTGCCGCGGCTCGAGGCGCGGATGGCCGACTGGCCGGCGCGCGACCCCGTGACGGACTCGGTGCCGACACCCGGGCACGAGCTTCAGCCGGGCATCTACGTCGTCGACAAGGACGACGTGAACCAGGGGCGCGTCGTAATCGGCCACGAAGGCGCCATGCGCGACAACCCGGACCGTTACGCCCTGATGGTGATGAACGACATCCTCGGTGGCGGCGGTTTCACGTCGCGGTTGCTCACGCGCATCCGCTCCGACGAGGGACTTGCCTACAGCGCGTACTCGTCTTTCGGCCTCGGCACGTACTACCCCGGCGCCTTCCGCGCCAGCTTCCAGTCCCGGAGCGAGACGGTGGCGCGCGCCACGGCGATCGTGCTGGACGAGATTGAGCGCATTCGGACCGAACCCGTCTCCGAGGCGGAGCTTCGCACGACGAAGGCGTCGTTCATTGAAACGTTCAGTCGGAACTTCTCCCGGCCCGCCTCTACCGCCGGGCTGTTCGCCAGTGACGAGTACACGGGCCGTGACCCTGACTACCTGGCCACCTACCGCGACAACATCAGCGCCGTCAGCGGCGACGACGTGCTCCGCGTCGCCCAGGAGTACCTCGCCCCCGACCGGCTGGTGATTCTTGTGGTTGGGGACCGGGCAACCATCGAGGCAGGCGACCCCGACAATCCGGAGATCCAACTGGAAGGGCTCGCGGGTGGCGCGATCACGGCTATTCCACTGCCCGACCCGTTCACCATGGAGTACCCCGAGACGCCGTAGTCGCCGCGGGGAGCGTGCGAGGGGCATCCGGTTCGTGTATCGTGGGCGGAGCGTGACCGGCTCGAATCAGCGTCGGCGCCGGGGGCCACGGCCACTCAGTCCCACGGTGCGGTCCGCGCTGCTGTTCGCCACCGCCGTTCTCATCCTGAACGCGCTGGTGGGCGAAAGCGGCCTGCTTGCGACGGTGGCGGCAAACCGTCACTACGCGGCGGTGGCGGCGCGGCTCGAGGCGCTGCACCGGGAGAACTTCGCACTCCTGGAGGAGGCGCGTCGGCTGCGGGAAGATCCCGTGCGGATCGAGGAGGAGGCGCGTCGCGAATTCGGCCTCATGCGCCCTGATGAACTCCTGTTCATCGTCGGCGAGGGCGGCGAGGCCGAACGCTAGGCGCCTACACCGCCGCGTTCCCGGCCGTCGCCGGTCCCTTTCCGTTCGTCGACAGCGCGCCGGCCGTCGCATCCGATGATCCCCCGTCGGGGTCCGCCCCAGGCGCAAGCCCGAGCGCCTTCCGCACTCTTCCCTCGATGGCGGCGTACAGGTCAGGCTTCTGCTTCAGCAGCTTGCGGACGTTCTCGCGGCCCTGGCCGAGCCGCTCGCCCGCGTACGAGAACCAGGCCCCGCTCTTCTCGACGATCCGGTGTTCCACGGCGAGGTCAATGAGGTCGCCCTCGCGCGAGATTCCTTCGCCGTACATCACGTCGAACTCGCAAGCCCGGAAAGGTGCCGCTACCTTGTTCTTCACCACCTTGACGCGGGTCCGGCCGCCCACGATGAGGTCGCCATCCTTGATGGCGCCGATCCGCCGGATGTCGATCCGCACCGAGGCGTAGAACTTCAGCGCGCGCCCACCCGTCGTGGTCTCCGGGTTGCCAAACATGACGCCGATCTTCTCGCGCAACTGATTGATGAAGACGAGGCACGTGCTCGACTTCGAAACCACGCCGGTCAGCTTCCGGAGTGCCTGCGACATGAGCCGCGCCTGCAGCCCGACCTGCGAGTCGCCCATCTCCCCTTCGATCTCGGCCCGCGGCACGAGCGCTGCCACCGAGTCCACCACGACGACGTCGACGGCCCCGGAACGGATCAGCGTCTCCGTGATCTCCAGCGCCTGCTCTCCGTGGTCCGGCTGCGAGACGAGGAGGTTGTCGAGATCGACGCCCAGCCTCTGGGCATAAGTCGGGTCGAGCGCATGTTCCGCGTCGACGAAGGCGGCGTTGCCGCCGCGGCCCTGGGCCTGGGCAATCACCTGCAGCGCCAGCGTCGTCTTGCCGGATGCCTCCGGGCCGAACACCTCCACCACCCTGCCGCGCGGCACGCCACCAATGCCGAGCGCGTAGTCGATGCTGAGCGATCCAGTGGAAATGGCGGGGATCGCCGCGACGGGGCCGCGTTCCCCCAGGCGCATGATGGACCCCTTGCCGAACTGCTTCTCGATTTGGCCGACCGCCATGTCGATGGCCTTGCCGCGTTCCTTTGTGATCCTGTCGGGGCTGCTCATCGGCGGGCCGCTCCTTACCTCGGGAGTTTGGGTTGGGGTGAAGGTTCCATGATAGCGCTGGCGACCGGAATCTGCACACTGCTGCACGATTCGGGGGAAGTGGTACGCTTAGTTGCGTGACACGCAGGCTCGCGGCCGGCCTGACGGTGCTGGCGCTGGCGGCCTCGGCATTTGCGGCGACCGCCGCCGCCCAGGTGCCGCTTCCGCCCCGCGCCGACCGTTCTGTCCACGACGTGGCCGGTGTCCTGTCCAACGAGGCCGTCGACACGATGGAACGGTTGCACCGCGGACTGTTCGCACAGACCGGCGTCGCGATCGTCGTGGTCACGATGCCCTCGCTGGAGGGCGAGCCGGCGGCCGACTTCGCGCTTCGGATCGCCGAGGCGTGGCAGCCGGGGCGCGCCGGAGAGGATCGCGGCGTGGTCGTGGTCATTGCACTGGAGGAACGGGAACTGTTCATCGCGACCGGGTACGGCGTCGAGGGCTTCCTGCCGGACGGCCGCGTCGGCGCGATTCGCGACTTCGCCCGTCCCGCCCTTGCGCAGAACGATTTCTCGACCGGTCTTCTGCAGATCAGCCAGGCCCTCACCGCATTCTCGGCTGAGGAATTCGGCGTTACCATCGATGGCGCGACGCTCGGTACGGCGGCTGCCGGCGGCCCGCGCGGCGCGCGCGACCAGCAGCGTGGAGGCATTGTCGGCCTCCTCGTGATGCTTGCCATGGGATTCCTTCTGTTTCGACACCCGAGCCTGTTCTTTCTTCTGATGTTCTCCGGTATGGGGCGCGGCTACGGGGGCTACCGTTACCGCAGTGGCTACGGCGGCGGGTTCGGGGGCGGCGGCGGGTTCGGCGGCGGGGCCGGATTCGGGGGCTTCGGCGGCGGCGGGTTCGGCGGCGGCGGCGCCGGGGGGAGTTTCTGATGGCGACGGTCGATCTGAGCGGTAGTCCGGTGCTGCAGAGGCTGGTGGACGGATTGCGCGGGGCGTTGGGCGACGATCTGGTGAGCGTCGTCCTGTACGGGTCCGCCGCGCGCGGCGACTACGACGCGGCGGCGAGCGACCTGAACATACTGATCGTGGCAAGGGAATTGACGCCGGAGGCGCTCCAGCACCTGAGCGGACCCGTCCGGCGGTGGGACCGGAGCGGGCAGCCGATGCCCCGGCTGCTGTCGCCCGCCATCATTCAGGAGTCGGCAGACGTCTTCCCGATCGAGTTCCTCGACATCCGCGCGTCGCACCGGGTGCTGTACGGCAGCGACCCGTTCGCCAGGATGGAGGTCCACCTCGACCAGCTCCGCACGCAGTGCGAGCGGGAACTGCGTGAGAAGATGATGCGCCTGCGCGAAGCGTACCTCCAGGCGCATGACGCGCCGAGCGCGCTGACCCGGTTGCTGACCGATTCGTACTCCACTTTTGTCGCGATCTTCCGCGGATGCCTTCACCTGCACGGCGACCCGGTACCGGTCCACAATGAGGAGGTGGCGGCGGCGTTCGCGAAGGCGGCGGAACTTGACCGCGCGCCGTTCGACGAGGTGGCGCGGCTCCGGCATGGCGAAACGGCCGGGTCGGACCTGTCGGCCCTCTTCGCCCGGTACTACGGCGCGCTGACGGCGGCAGTCGGCCGGATCAACCGCTTCGCGCCCCCGTCGGGCGGCACGGCGGCAGCTATCGGAGGAACGAACGGATGAAGAAGGGACTCATCGCGATGGTCGTGCTCGGCGTGCTGGGCGTCATGCTGCTCGGCGTGCTGATCATCGGCGGCCTGCTCGTTTCGCGCTACAACAGCCTCGTGACCTCGAACGAACAGATCGACGGCGCCTGGGCGCAGGTCGAGAACGTGTTGCAGCGGCGGGGCGACCTGATTCCGAATCTGGTCGC
>CAZJYU010000066.1:0-4094 GCA_964550305.1 uncultured Vicinamibacteraceae bacterium
TCGCGTTGGCCGTGACCTGCGAGTAGGTGTTCAGCGCATTCTGGCCGCCGACGGCCAGCGTGGTCCCACGTCCGAGGTCGATGCTCAGCTCCAGGTCGACGATCGGCCGGCCCTCGAAGAACCCGTGTTCGAGGCCGCCTGCGGGCACGAACACCTCGTTACGTCCGCTGTCCCAGTCGTACCAGCCGCCGTAGTAGCTCACGCGGCCGAGCAGGCGCACCCGCCCCATGCGCTGCGTGACACCGACGTTCCAGCGCGTGCGCGGGAGCGCGTAGGCGTACTCGGTCAGCCGCCGGAAGCCGAGCAGCCCCTTGTCGTTGTCGGTCACCTCGGTGTCGGTGTAGTTGAAGACCGCGCTGAGGGCAGTATTCCCCCGGAGCGCAAGCGGCGTCCACGTCGTCACCAGGTCGACCCCCTGCGACGTCGTGCCGAAACCGTTGGTGAAGAACTGGAAGTACCGCAGGTCGCGCGCCGCATCCACCCCGTCCGCCTGCAACTCGGCGATCTCCACTGCCGTCAGCGTGAACTCGCTGGTCACGCCGATCCGTTCCGAGACCTCGACCCGGAAGTAGTCGGCCGTAAGCGTGAACGATCCCGCGTCGTACACCACGCCGGCGGCGTAGTTGATCGACTCCTCCGGACCGAGCGGCGCGCCTCCGCGCAGCCGCGCCACAGGCGACGTTGGAGGAACGACCCCCTTGATGATCAGAGAGCCGACCGCCGGGTCGAACCAGCTTGAGATGTTCAACCCGTTCTGCTGCCCGGGTGTCGGCGCCCGGAACCCGGTGCTCACGCTCGCGCGCACGAACCCCAGGCGGCCGGAGACCTTGCCGTTCGCCGTCGTGCCGAAGTCCTCGAAGTTCTCGATGCGGACCGCCCCTCCCAGCGTCCACCCGCCGTCGGGGTCGGTCGCCTCCAGATCGCCGTAGGCCGCGACGTTGTAGCGGCTCCATTCGCCGACCTGCAGCGGCCCGTGTCCGAAGAACCCGTGAGCGCCGGAGAAGAAGCCCTGCCCGTTGTAGGGACCGATCGCCCAGGATGCCGAATCGCCCTGCGTCGTCCGGAACTGCTCGTCGCGCCATTCCGCGCCGGCAGCGACGTTCATGGTTTCGGTCAGGGCATAGGAGACGTCGACGTTGAGGTGGATCTCCCGTTGGCGGTTGGCTCCGATGTCGAAATCGGTGGGCGAGTCCGGGCCGAGCGAGGCGTTGACCGTGTTGCCGATGAAGAGGTCGCTGCCGTGGACTCCGAGCGAGCCGCTCACGTCCCAGTCGAAGCCGGCGGCGGTCGCGCCCCGCACGCCGGCGACGAGCGCCGCGTCCGACGCCCGGGCGCCCATCTGCGGCGTGTAGCCGCCCGGGAACAGCTCCTGGAACGAGAAACAGTTCGGGTCGTCAAGCACTTGCTGCATTGCGGCCGGATCGGGTGCGTGATCGATGACGGCGACCGTGGGGCAGTTGCCCGAGCCGGCGCCTCGCGCCAGCAGCACGTCACCGATCAGCAGCGTGCGGCCGTCGTCGTTGCTGAAGACGCCGCGCTGCCGGTTCGGGTTCCGAAAGAAGAAGCCCCCGGTCACCGTCTTCCGGGCGTAGTTCGTGTGGGCGTAGAGATGCATGCCGCCGGTCGCCGTGTAGCCGAAGTTTCCGAACACCTTGAGGTCGTCATCGACGTCCGGCGCACCCCAGATCTGCGGCGTATCGGATCCGACGTGCGTGTTGCCGGCCGCGATCAGCGCGACCGCGTCGCTGCGGGGCGCGCTCCGGCTGGTCGGATTCGAGCCGCCGTACTCCAGGCTCAGGTTGGCGAAGCCGCCCGCACCGAGCGGCAGTCCGACATTGCCCGCGAGCCGGGACGATTCTCCATCGCCGGCGCCGAACATGCCAGCGTCGAACGTGACGATCCCGCCCGAGGAGGCGTCCTTGAGTTCAATGTTCAACACGCCGGCGATCGCATCGGAGCCGTACTGGGCGGCGGCGCCGTCACGCAAGACTTCCACTTGACGGAGCGCGATCGCCGGCACGGTCGAGATGTCCGGAGCCTGCGACCCGTACGCTACGCCGTTGCCCCCGTGCCAGTCGATGACTGACGAGCGATGGCGGCGCTTGCCGTTGACCAGAATCAGCGTATGGTCCGGCGCCATGTTGCGGAGCATGGCCGGCCGGACCACCGTCGACGCGCCGCCGATCGGCTGCGTGTTGACGTTGAACGACGGGATGACCGTGCGGAGCTGGTCCTTCAGGTCGCCGGCTCCCTGGTTGACGATGTCCTCGGCCGGCAGTACGTCGACCGGCACGGACGACGAGGTGGCGGTCCGCGGTTCCGCGCGGGAGCCGACGACTGCGGTCTCCTCCGTGAATCCGTTGAGCAGGAGTCGCATCTCGTCGGGCGTGAGGCCCAACGCCTCGATCTCGGCCGGCGTCATCCCCAGTCGACGCGCCAGCTCTTCGGTGGGTGTCGCTTGCTCCTCGGCCTGGTCCTGCCGAGCGTGGCTGCGGGGAGCGCCCTGCACAGGAAGCGCAGATGCGATCCACGCCGGCACGAGCACCGCGAACGTCAGCATCACGTACCCCCGCACGTTGGCCGTTCGCGGCCTCGGCCGCACCAGCGTCTGCGTCGTCATCGTTCTCATGCGTCTCTCCCGGAAGCGTCCCGGACGCTGTTCCGATCCGGTTCGGGGTTCCTTGCCGCCCTATGGTGAGTTGAACGGCCCCCACGCCGACGTGGCGCGCTCCTCCAGAGCGCCGTCCGGGAGGCGAACCAGGAACAGCGCCGGCCAGTCCTGTTCGGTGGCCAGCGCGAAGCCGTCGTCCGGGCCGAGCACCATCAGCGCCGTGGCGATGGCGTCCGCCCGAACGCAAAGCGGATCGATGACGCTGACGGAGGCGAGCGCGTGCGTGACCGGCCGTCCGGTGCGCGGGTCGATGGTGTGCGAGACGCGCTGGCCGTCGAGCAGATAGGTATTGCGGTAATCGCCGGAGGTGGCGAGGGCGTGGCCGCCTAGGGCTACGGTTCGATAGACGGCGGGTGGTCCGGGGGAAGGGCGTTCGATGCCGACGCGCCACGCCTCGCCGCGCGCGTTCCGGCCGGCGGCGCGGACTTCGCCGCCCACTTCCACGAGGTGGTTCGCGAAGCCCTCGCGCTCCAGCAGTTCGCCCACCTGGTCCACCGCAAAGCCTTTGGCGAGGGCCGACAGGTCGGCCGACAGGCCGGCCGCGTGCTTTCGAACGGTCGACTCGGCCGTGTCCACCGCGAGTTGCTGCCATCCGACCTGCTCGCGGAGGCGCGCGAGATCGGCCGCGGCTGGGGCGGTCGGAGGATGACCGGGCGGGCCGAATCCCCAGGCATTGACGAGTGGGCCCACGGTGATGTCGAACGCGCCGCCGGTGAGTTCGCTGATGGACAGCGCGTGCTGGAAGACGGCGATCAGGTCCGGCGAAGCGGAAAAGGGATCGGTCGTAGCGGCCTCGTTGAAGCGGCTCAACTCGGATTCGGGTCGCCACGTGGACATGGTTGCGTCGACGTGTTCGAGGGCAGTCGCAATCGCGTTGGCGAGGGCGGCGAGGCGGGCGTCGGCGATCGCGTCGGCGACGACGGCCGCCTCGTAGGTGGTGCCCATGGTCTCGCCACGGAATCGGTGCGTTTGGGGGCCAGACGGATTGGAGTCGTCGGGCGGCGCGGCGGTGCAGGCGAGAAGCCCAAGGAGGCTTGCCGCGGGCAGGAGTCGGGTCACGGCCTTCATGGATTGTAGGTGATGGAGATGCGGGGGTGTTGGGCCTGCGGGCCAGGGAGGCCGGCGCACTCCCCGGCGCCCGAGTACGCGCCGGTGACAGGTGTAGGATTGGGGAAGTGGGTCTGTTCCTGCTGACCGTCGCGGTGATCGCCGCCATCATGCTGGCGATGGCGGTCGGCCTCCTCTTCCGTTACCCCTGCCTGCGCGGTTCGTGCGGCGGCGAAGATCCACTGGATGCGAACGGCGAGTCGCTCCGTTGCGCGGCGTGTCCGAAGCGGCGCGCGACAACCGACGTGAGCGTCTAGTCGGCTGGGAGGCCGACGCATCGAATCAACGCCGTGGCCACGGCGTCGTCCTGTTCCGG
>CAZJYU010000066.1:4194-7421 GCA_964550305.1 uncultured Vicinamibacteraceae bacterium
ACCGTCCGGTCCGCGCGGCCCGTGGCATGTTCTATGAGGGTGGCTTCGAGCGCCGCGAGGGTCAGCTTGTCGACCCGCAGGGCCCGCATCAGCGGATGCCGCCGGATGCGGTCGAGCAACGCCCGGCGCCCGACAACGATTCCTGCCTGGGGCCCGCCCAAGAGCTTGTCTCCGCTGAACGTGCAGACGCTGACGCTGGCGTCGATGCTGGCGCCGACGGTCGGCTCGTCGCCGACCGCGTCCTCGGCCGCCCCCCCGGCCAGGAGTCCGCTGCCGAGATCCTCCACCAGCGGGACCTTGAACCGCGCGCCCAACTGCGCCAGCTCCGCAAGTGCCGGCCGTTCGGTGAAGCCCTCGATGCGGAAATTGGACGGGTGGACCCGGAGGATCAGCGCTGTCCGTTCGCTGATGGCCGCCGAGTAGTCTGCCGCCCGCGTCCGGTTCGTCGTTCCCACTTCGCGCAGGATCGCGCCGGACTGCCGCATCACATCCGGGACCCGGAAGCCGCCGCCAATTTCCACGAGCTCGCCGCGCGAGATGATCACTTCGCGGCCATCGGCGAGCGCGGCCAGCACGAGGAGCACCGCCGCGGCGTTGTTGTTCACGACGGCCGCCGCCTCGGCGCCGGTCAGTTGGCTCAGCAGCCTGGCCGCATGGACGGTGCGGGACCCGCGCTGCCCCGCCATGACGTCGTATTCCAGGTTGGCGTAACCGCCCGCCACCTCCGCGATGCGATCCAGCGCCGGCCGGGCCAGCGGCGCGCGCCCCAGGTTGGTATGGACGATGACCCCGGTCGCGTTGACGACGGGCCGGAGCGACGGCGCGAGCGCGGCGCGCAGGCGCGATTCGAGGCGCGCCAGAATGACGGCGGCGGCGGTCTCGGGGTCGGTCGGTGAAGCGTCGCCGGAACCGCCCGTCAACCGCTCGCGCAACGCCGCGGTCTCCTGGCGGATCGCCGCAAGCGTGGGCGCGCATCCGTAGTGCGCCTCCAGGCGCTGCACCGCTTCCCGCTGCCGGAGCTGCTCAATCGACGGAATGATCCGTGCGCGTGACGACATGCTGAATTATCCGATCGCCGCGATGGGTATGGTACGATCCCGCACCCCGCGATGAGCGACAGCCGGATGTCCCCCGACCGCCCACCGCCGGATGAACGGCCCACGCACCGTCCCAGCGAGTCGTTCTGGCCGTACGCCGAGCTTTCCGAGCGACCTACCGACGAAGAACTGGCGGCGATGGATCCCGACCTGGCCGAGGCCCTGTTCGAGCAGGCTGAACGGCCGTTCTCCATTACGCTGAGCTTCGCGCCGTTCGACGGGGAAGGCTACGAACGGGCGGTGGAGCTGGCCCGGGCGTCCGCGGATTACCGCGGCGTGGGCAAGGGGACGAGTTTCCGTCACCGCGCCCGCTTCTATACGCCGGACGTGGACGCGCTCCATGCCCTCTATTCCCTCATCGAGGCGACCGACGACTGCGAGGTTCTGATAGACGACCGGCCGGTCCCGTTTGCGCGCGAACTGTGGCTGCCGCTGCTCTGGATGTTGCGTCTGCGCGGGACCCGCGGGAAACCCGTAACCTGAATCTGGGCCTGACTTGAACTCCCGAGGCTGACACTGACTCGAACCGGATTCCAACCTCATTTCACCCCACCAGACGATGCGTGCACTACTGAGCGTTTCCGACAAGACCGGCCTGACTGAATTCGCGCGCGGCCTGATCGATCGAGGTGTCGAACTGGTATCAACCGGTGGGACCGCGCGCGCTCTCGCCGAGACGGGCCTCGCCGTAACCGGCGTCTCCGACGTGACCGGCTTCCCGGAGATGATGGACGGCCGAGTGAAGACGCTTCACCCGGCGGTGCATGGCGGCATCCTGGCCCGTCGCCGCCGGCCCGACGACCTGGCGGCCATCGCCGGGCAGGGGATCACGCCGATCGACCTGGTCGTCGTGAACCTCTACCCGTTCGCGCAGACCGCGGCGTCCGATGCGTCGGTCGACGAGTTGATCGAGCAGATCGACATCGGCGGCCCCAGCATGGTGCGCGCGGCCGCCAAGAACTTCGAGGATGTGCTGATCGTGGTCGATCCGGATGACTACGGGCGCGTGCTCGATCTACTCGACGGGGATGGCGCGAACGGCGATCCCGACGCGCGGCGGCTGCGCTTCGAACTGGCGCGCAAGGCGTTCGCGCACACGGCCGACTACGACGCCACGATCGCCGCCGCACTCGACGCCGTGGAGACGGGCGGCGAATCGTTCGCGCGGTCGGCGCTGACCCTGGACGGTGTGACGCCCGACCTCCTGCACGTCCGGGGGGCCAAGCTGCGCGACCTCCGCTACGGCGAAAATCCGCACCAGTGCGCGGCGCTCTACGCCGACCGGAACTGGGGTTTCGGCGGGGCGCAAGTCCTGCAGGGAAAGGCGCTGTCGTTCACCAACCTGCTGGACCTCGACGCCGCGGCGCGACTTGCACTGGAGTTCGACGAGCCCGCCGCCGCGGTCATCAAGCACACGAATCCGTGCGGCGTGGCGACGGCCGGGAGCCTGCGCGACGCCTACGTCACGGCGCGCGAGGTGGATCCGCTGTCGGCGTTCGGTGGCATCGTCGGACTGAACCGCGCGCTGGACGGTGCGACCGCGGCAGCCATCGCGGAGACGTTCATCGAGTGCGTCGTCGCCCCGGCCGTCGACGACGAGGCGCGTTCGGTACTGGCGCGGAAGAAGAACCTCCGGCTGGTCGTGGCCGATTTCACCGGTGGCGACGATGCGGCGCGGCGCGATGCCCGCTCCATTCTGGGGGCCTGGCTCGTGCAGGAGCGGGATGGCGTCGTCGAATGCGCCGAGGCCTGGGGCGATGGCGTCGAGGTAGTCTCCGGCGAGCCGATTCGGGTCGTCACGAAGCGCGCACCGACTGCCGACGAGTGGGAAGCACTCCGCTTTGCCTGGCGGGTCTGCGCGCACGTCAAGTCGAACACCGTCATCTTCGCGCGCGCCGGCCGCGCCGCGGCGGTGGGGGCGGGACAGATGAGCCGCGTCGACGCGGTGAACGTCGCCACCATGAAGGCGGCGGCGCAGGCGGGCACCGATCTGCGGGGGACCGTCGCGGCCTCGGATGCCTTCTTCCCGTTCCGCGACGGCCTCGACGCGATTGCTCAGGCGGGCGCCACCGCGGTGGCGCAGCCCGGCGGCTCGAAGCGCGACGCCGACGTGATCGCCGCCGCGGACGA
>CAZJYU010000067.1:0-7164 GCA_964550305.1 uncultured Vicinamibacteraceae bacterium
GCCGGCGCGCGCATCGCGAACGGCGGCGACGACCGAGTCGTAGGCGGCGCGGCCGGCGTCGGCGGAGACGGCGCCCGGCGGGAACCGGGCGCGGGCGGCGGCGGCGTCGGGGCCGTAGAGCACCGGCGTGCAGAGGGCGCGGATGGACGGATCGGCCGCCACGAGCGTGGCGATCTCCGGGCCGATGCCGGCGGGGTCGCCGGTGGTGATGGCGATGCGGGGCCGATCGGTCGTTTCACTCATGCCGGCGCACCGGTGCGGGTACGCGCGGTCACCCGCTGCCGCAGCCGCCACTGCAGTTGCCGCACCCGCCCGACGATCCGCACCCGCCGCCACAGCCGTCCGCCGAACGGCTGCAGGACGACTCGTGCGCGCACCCGGCGTACTGTTCCCCCGCCGCGTTCGGCAGCTCGTAGCGGAGACAGCACTTCAACCGGCCGCAGACGCCCGAGAGGCGCGACGGCGTGAGGCTGACGCTCTGCTGCTTGGCCATCTTGATCGAGATCGGCTCGAACCGGGGCAGCCACGTCGTGCAGCAGAGCGGCCGGCCGCAGACGCCGTACCCCCCGAGCAGCTTCGCCTCGTCGCGCACGCCGATCTGCCGCATCTCGACCCGGCAATGGAACTCCGAGGCGAGCGACCGCACCAGGTCGCGGAAGTCGATACGGACGTCCGCCGTGAAATAGAACGTCAGATGCGACGCGTCCAGATTGAGCTCGGTCCGGACCAGCTTCATCGGCAGGTGGTGTTCCCGCACCTTGAGGATGCAGAGCCGGTGCGCGTCGCGCTCGCGCTGCTCGTGGCGCAGTCGCGCGGCTATGTCGCTTGCGGTGGCGCGGCGCACCACCCGGTCGGTCGGATTGGGTGGCGCCTGACGCTCCGCGACCTGCGGGATGGTCCGGACGACGCGGGCGTAGGCGCGCTCTTCACCCTGCATCACCACGACATCGTCACCCGGCTGCAGGGGCGGATCGAAGGCCACGCCCTGGAGCAGGAAGCGCCGGACGCGGCCGACCGGCTCGAACTTGACACTGGCGAACGGCGTGGCGCTGGCCATCGCGCTCTCAGTTTCTCATTCTCAGAGGTGACACGCTACCCAATCCGCGACGGTCTTCGGGCTGACGTTTCGGTCCAGCGCGTCGATGCCCTCGTCGACGGCACGAAACGACCGCAGGCCCCGCTTGCCGCCGTACACGGGTGTCAGGGCTTGAAGCGCCTGCGCCAGATCCGCGTTGGCGAGCGGCGCATCGGCCGCGGCCGCCACCGCCTCGATGTCGCGCAGCAATGTCGCGAGCGCGCGGAGGCGGCGGCGTACCTCGGCCCGGTCGGCCGCCGGCGCGCGCTTGGCTCCCGACCTGGCGCTGAACGCCTTCGCGCCGTCCAGCCGCGCCCGGGTGTCGCGCGCGGCGGCGACGGACTCGAGAAGGCCGACCGCGGCATCGCGCGACACCGCCAGCTCGCCCACCGCGGAGCGCAGCGCGCGGCCTAGGCTGCCTCCCGACGACGCCGCCGACGCGCGGGCGAGGCGCGGGTCGATGTCGTGCCGGTCGATCAGGACGCGGGCGATGTCGTCGTCCGCGAGGAGGCCGAAGCGAAGGCGCGGGCAGCGCGAACGGACGGTGTCGAGCAGCACGTCGGGACGCGCCGTGACCAGAACGAACTTCGACGCGGACGGCGGCTCCTCCAGCGTCTTGAGCAGCGCGTTCTGCGCCTGCGTCGCGATCAGGTCGGCCTCGTCGATCACGATGACGCGGCGCCGCGCCTCGAAGGGCCGGTAGCCCGCCTGTTCCACTAGCTCGCGGATCTGGTCGATGGCGATCGTGCCCGATGCGCTGTCGGGCGGCTCGACGACGACGACGTCCGGAAAGACGCCGCGGCCGATCCGGCGGCAGGCGGAACAGGCGCCGCAGGCGTCGGTCGCGAAGCCGGCGTCGTCGGTGCGCGGCTCCGCGCAGCACATCGCTTCCGCTATCGCCAGGGCGGCCAGGCGCTTCCCGACGCCATCGGGGCCGGTCAGGATAATGCTGGGGGGAAGCGTGTCGCGGGCAATCGCCCGCGCGATGCGGGTGGAAACCCCCCGGTGACCGACGATGTCGCGGAAGGGCACGGTATCCTGGAATCTACCACAGGGCAGGGCGCCGGCCGGGCGGTCGGCGCGCGGTTTCTGCATGCCGGCCTGGCAGCCGGCGTTCCATTACGCGGGCGGGTGGCGGAGGATCCAGCTCGCCGCGTCGATCAGGGTGTCGACGACGGCGTCCGGAGCGAGGTCGGCCCGGGGCGTCTGCTCCTGGGTTTGCCCGTAGCCGGTCCGGACGAGGATCCCGCGCGCGCCGACGTTGCGCGCGAGCCGGATCTCACCCCACTTGTCCCCCACCACCACCGAACGGGCGATGTCCAGATCCAGCTCGCGCGCCGCCTGCTGGATCATCCCGGGCCTGGGCTTGCGGCATTCGCATTCGCGGCGGTAGGCCGCGACCGGCGCATGCGGATCGTGCGGACAGTAGTAGTGGCCGTCGAGCTGCTCGCCGATCGCGCGCAACCGGTGATCGATCAGGTCGCGCACGGCCTCGACGATCGCCTCGTCCTGCATGCCGCGCGCAATCCCGACCTGGTTCGTGACGATGACCACGGCGAAGCCGGCCCGCCGCAGCAGGCGAACCGCGTCGAGCGTCCACGGGTAGAGTTGCAGGCGGTCGACCCGTTCGAGGTAGCCGACATCCTCGTTCATCGTGCCGTCGCGGTCGAGAAAAATGGCTGGTTTCATACCGATGCTGCCCGCCCTCCGGCCAGGCGTTCACCGCTGCGACCGGCGCCCGAAACGTTACCCGCGGGTTTCCGTTCTGTTAACATGAGTGCCATGCGAATGCGTGAGCGGCTGCGAAGATCCCGGCTGGAACCATTGATGGCGCGGCTGATGCTGGTCGCCCTGGTGCTCGTCCTCGTCGAGCGACCCGCCGCCGCCTACCTCGACCCGGGCAGCGGGAGCATGCTGCTCCAGGTGCTGCTGGGCGGATTCGCCGCCGTCGGCGTCGCGCTCCGATTGTACTGGCACCGGCTGACCGCGCTGTTCGGACGAAAGCAGGATCCCCACAGGCGGTAGCCGCCGTGGATCCGGCTGCCCGCCCCCGCGTCGAACCCGGCTCGTTCCGCGATCCCGACACGCGCGTATTCCATCAGGACGGCGCCGTCCTGCGGGGCCTGACCGAACGGGCGCTGGCCGACTGGACCCAACTGGCCGCCACCGGCTTCTTCGCCCGCTTCTCCAAAGCGGGCTCGCTGATCCCGACACGGCAGATCAGCGCCTCCGCGGACACGCTGCCGGCGCCCCCGACGGCGGCGGACGAATGGGCCGCCGTCCTCGAACACGACCGCGTGCCGGTCGTCTCGTATCCGTACGAGTGGTCGTTCGGCATGCTGCGCGACGCCGCGCTGCTGCAGCTCGACCTGACCCTTGCCGCGCTCGACGAGGGGATGACGCTGAAGGACGCGACGCCCTTCAACGTGCAGTGGATCGGCGCGCGTCCGACCTTCATCGACGTGGGATCGTTCACGACCTACGCGCCAGGCGATCCGTGGGCCGGCTACCGGCAGTTCTGCGAGACGTTCCTCTACCCGCTGTTCCTCCAGGCCTACCGCAACCTGCCGTTTCATCCGTTGCTGCGCGGCCGGCTGGAAGGGATCACGGCCGAGCAGTGCCGGGCCTGCTTCTCGCTGCGCGACTGGCTGCGCCCCGGCGTCCTGGCCCATGTCGTGCTGCAGGCAAAGGCGCAGGCGCGCTACGAGCGGAGCGAGGGCAACGTCCGGCGCGAGCTGCGCGACGCCGGCTTCGGGGCGGCGCTGATCCGCAACAACGTCGCGCGGCTGCGGCGCACGGTGGAGCGCCTGGCGTGGACGCCGCCGCGATCCACGTGGTCCGGCTACCAGGACGAGCACAGCTACGACGAGGCCGAGGTCGAGCGGAAACAGGCGTTCGTACGGCGCGTGGCGTCGGCGCGGCGGCGGGCGCTCGCCTGGGACATCGGCTGCAACACCGGCGTCTACTCGCGGATTGCCGCCGAGCATGCCGACACGGTGCTCGCGCTCGACGCCGACCACCTCGTGATCGACCGGCTATACGCGGCCCTCAAGGAGGACGACGGCTGCCGGAACCTCCTGCCGCTGGTCGCGGATGTCGCCGATCCGTCGCCGGGCCTTGGGTGGCGGGGCACGGAGCGCCGGCCGCTCGCGGACCGCGCCCGGCCCGACCTCATCCTCTGTCTTGCCCTGATGCACCACGTGGTCATCGGCCGGAACGTGCCGCTCGACGACTTCGTCGCCTGGCTCGCCGACTTCGAAGCCGAGGTGGTTCTGGAGTTCGTCCACCGGGACGACCCGATGGTGGAGCGACTGCTGCGCAACCGCGGCGATCAGCCGATTGCGTATTCCGCGGAAGCCGTCCGCGCGGCGCTCGCGCGCGGTTTCGAGGTCGTGACCGACGAGACGGTGGCCGCCGACCGACGGACGCTTTACCACTGCCGGCCGAAGGGCGCTGCGGGGTCGAAGCGCGATGCGCACTGAAGCCGAACCCGGTGCGGGACTGCCCGTCGCCGCCCTGCACGTCGCCGGCCTGCACGTCGCCGGCCTCTGGGCCGTGGCGGTGGCGCAACCGCTCTACGACGTCGTCAGCCGCAGCCCCGAGTTCTTCGTCGCGCATGACGCGCGCCCCCTGGACCTCGTCGCCCTGATCCTCACGCTCGGACTGATCGGCCCGGCCGCCTGCATCCTGGCGATTGCCGCCGCCGACCGCCTCGGAGCGCGGTGGCGCGCCGTCACGCTCGGCGTGGTCGTCGGCGCCCTGTCCGGGACGATCGCCCTCGCCGCCATCCGCGCCTGGGGCGACTGGAGCGGTCCGCCGACGCTGGGGGTGGCCGCGGCGGTGGCGGTCGCCGCCGGATACGCCTACGTGCGGGCCGCACCGGTCCGGCTGTTCGCCACGCTCCTCTCGCCGGCCGCGCTCGTCGTGCCGGCGGTCTTCCTGCTGAACCCGGCGATCGCGCCGCTGCTCTCGCCCCCCGAGACCGAACGCGACGCGATAGCCGGCGCCACGTTCAAGACGACGCCGCCGGTGGTCGTGGTGGTCTTCGATCAACTGCCGCTCGCCTCCCTCCTCGACCGCGACGGGGCGATCGACCGGGCGTTGTATCCCCACTTCGCGGCGCTGGCGGACGAAGCGACGTGGTTCCGCAACGCGAGCGCGGTGAGCCCCAGCACCAGCTCCGCCCTGCCCGCCATCCTGACCGGCCGCTACCCGGCGCCGGAGCTCCTGCCGACGGCGGACGACCACCCGGAGAACCTGTTCACGTTACTGGGCTCGCGCTATCACCTCGAAGTGATCGAGCCGCTCACCGGTCTGTGCCCTGCGTCGCTCTGTCCGGTCGAGCGTCCCGGCGTCGTGGCGTGGCTCGACGCCGTGCTGCGCGATCTGCGCGTCGTCTGGCTCCAGACGGTGCTGCCGGAGGATCTGACCCGGTCGCTGCCGCCCGTGACGCAAACCTGGGCCGACTTCGCGGCCCTCGAGGCGCCGACGTTTCAGGACGTATGGCGCGAACAGCGGCGGGACGACCGCCGCCGGACCGTGGAGCAGTTCGTTGCGCGGCTCGGCGGCGGCGGCGGCGGAAGCCGCCCGGTGCTGCACTTCCTGCACGTGCTGCTGCCGCACGAGCCGTGGGTGTATCTGCCGACCGGCCAACGCTTCAGCCTCCGCCCCCACGTGCCCGGCCTGTCGTCGAACAGCAACTGGATCGACGATCCCCGGCCGGTGGCCCGCAACTACCAGCGCCACCTGCTGCAGGTCGGTTACGTGGACACGATCCTGGGCGACATCGTTGCCCGGCTGCGCGACGCCGGAACCTGGGACGACGCGCTGGTCGTGGTGGTCGCCGATCACGGCGCCAGCTTTCGACCCGGGCATCCGCTTCGCCGGCCCCGGGACTACTCGTTCTCCGATATCGCATCGGTGCCGTTGCTCATCAAGTTGCCGGGGCAACGGACGGGCCGCGTGAAGCGGGCGAATGTGGAGACGGTGGACATTCTTCCCACCATCGCCGGCGCGTTGGGGGCGGCGCTGCCGTGGGAGGTGGACGGGGCCGATGCGCTCGGGCCCCCGCCGGCCGAGCGGACGGCGAAGACGCTGTTCCTGTTCGACGCGGAGCGCGAGATGGAGGGACCGGCCGACCTGAGCGATCAGCTTGCCGAGATGGTGGCGCGCAAGTTCGCGATCTTCGAAGACGGCAGTCCCCTGGATCCGCCGGGCACCGCAACGGGGTACGAACGGCTGGTGGGTGAACCGGCAGCCGCCTACGCCTCCGGCCAGCCGGCGCCGTTCGACGCGACACTCGACGCGGTCAGCCTGCTGAACGACGTTCGACCGGACAGCGACTTCGTGCCGGCGCAGCTCACCGGCGCTGTGATCCCGCCGGAGCTACCGGCGTCGACCGCGCCCCTCGCCATCGCCCTCAACGGCACGGTCGCCGCCGTCACGCAGCCCTATGCGTTCTCGGTCAGCGGCCGCATTGGCATGTGGGAGGCGCTGGTCGCTCCCCGCTGGCTGGCTGCCGGCGCCAACACCGTGGAGGTGTTCGCGATTCGCGAGGACGATGGGGGCGCGATCGCCCTGGATGCGGCGTACCGGTTCGATGCCGCCGTGGCGCCGGCCCCGAACAACCTGATCGTCGACGAAGTGGCCGCGTCAAGCGGCGCCGCCCTGTCCGGGTTCTACCTGCAGGAGTGGGCCGGCATGCGTTCCTTTCGATGGACCGATGGCCACGGGCGGCTGGAAGTGCCGATCGACCCGCGGTCGCCTCCGGCGGCGCTCGGCATCGAAGTCGCCATGACGGGGGGCCGGCCGGCGCGGAAGGTGCTGCGGATCGATGTCAACGGGTGCACGGTGCACCGGGGAATCGTCACGGGCGGGTCGTCGGCCGTGTACCCGTTCGACCGGTGCCCGGTCCGCGGCGACATCGCGGTGATCGACTTCGTGAGCGGTTCGCACGTGCCACGGATGGACGACACGCGGACCCTGGGCGTCGCGTTCGCCGTCGTGGAGCTGCTGGAGGCGGACCCCCCGGAGATGGCTCCCTGACGGGCGCTTGCCTCGCAACGGTGCGCCGGCCCCCAGGCCGGCAA
>CAZJYU010000068.1:0-6424 GCA_964550305.1 uncultured Vicinamibacteraceae bacterium
CACGACCACGCCGACGAGGACGACCACGACCACGCCGACGAGGACGACCACGACCACGACCTGGTGGTGCCCGATCCCCGCAACCGGCAGTTCCTGGGCGCTTCAGCCTCGATAGGTCTGCATGCCGATCTGGGAGGCGACACGGCGTTCGTCGCCAACCTCACGCAGTCGCACCGCGCCCCCGCCCTTGAGGAGCTGTACAACTTCGGCCCGCACGTCGGAAACCTGGCGTTCGAGGTAGGGAACCCGGACCTCGACGAGGAGACGACGCTCGGCGTCGACCTGAGCCTGCGGCACCGGTCGGACCGGGTCCGGAGCGAGCTGAACTTCTACACGTACGGCATCAACAACTTCATCTACGGCGAGCGCACGGACGCGCTGGAAGACACCCTGCCGGTGCTCCTGTTCAGGCAGGGCGACAGCCGTTTCGTGGGCTTCGACGCGCGGGGCAGCGTCCGTCTCGCCCAGAACGCGTGGGTGACGCTCGGCCTCGGCTACGTCGATGCGCGGCTCACTACGACCGATGAGGCGCTGCCTCGGATCCCGCCCCTGCGCGGCACGCTCAGCCTGGACCTGCCGCTCGGGGGCTTCACGTTCAGTCCCCAACTGGAGTTCGCCGGCGCGCAGGACCGTTTGTACCGCGAGGAGACGGCGACCGAGGGCTACTCGGTGGTCAATCTGCGCGCGTCGTATGTCTGGCCGCGCCAGCACACGGCGCACATCCTGAGCGTCACGGGCTACAACCTGACGAACGCGGTGTACCGGAACCACACCTCGTTCATCAAGGATCTGGCGCCGGAGATCGGCCGCGGCCTGAAGGTGGGCTACTCCGTGCGATTCTTCTAACTCGGGGCGCCCAGCGCAGTCAGCGCGAGCCCATGGGGAGTGGGCATCACGCGCCTACGGGTGCAGGACGACGTGCGCGACGACCGGGTAGTGGTCTGAGGGGTACCGCCCGTTGTCGTGATCGATGACGGTCTCGATCGAGCGGACCTCAACCGGCCCGTCCACGAGGATCCAGTCGATCCGGCCCTCGTTCGCCTGTTCCGGGGGACGGAAGTCGCTCGACGTGCGGGTGGGGCCGATTCGATGGCCCGCGAGCAGCCAGGCGTCGCGCAGGCCGGTGGCGGTGGCCGCTCGCCAGGTGTCGCTCACCTCCGCCATCGCGTTGAAGTCGCCGGTGACGACGACTGGAGTCCCCTCGGGCAGTGCCGCGACCCGTTCGGCGATCATGGTCGCGGACTGCACTTGCCGCTCGCCCCGCCGGAGGGTGAGATGCGTGTTGTAGACGTACAGCCGGCGGTCGGAGGCGATGTGATGAAAATGCGCCCAGGTGACGATGCGCGACACGCGGCGGCGGAATCCGGTGCCGGTCGGCGCGGCGGGGGTCGGAGACAGCCAGAACGTGCCCGACTCGACGGGCAGCAACTCGCGGTGGCGGTAGAAGATTGGCGTGAACTCGCTGAGGCCAACGCCGCCGTTGAGGCCACGGTCGACGCCGAGCCACCGGTAGTCGGGCAGCGCCGCGGAGAGGTAATCGAGCTGCTCGGCGAGCGCTTCCTGCACGCCGGCCGCCTCCGGCGCGAGGCGCTCGATGGTCTCCGCCACCAGCGCGCGCCGGTGGGGCCAACCGTTCTCCCCGTCCCGATCGCTGTTGCCCGATGTGCGGATGTTGAACGTCATGACGGTGAGCGGGACCGGTCCGACCTCCGGCTCGTCGGGTTGGGTCCGGGCGTTGGCGGCTGCCCCCAGGGCCGCAATCAGCGGCGCGGCGCCGCCGGCAAGCGCGAGTGCCATCGCGAGCGAAGCGGCTGCGAACGTGGCCTTGACGGCGCGCGCGGTTTGATGTGGCGGGCGGCGTTGCGGCACGCCGGCAGTTTACAGGGAACCCGTGGCGGCGAAGCTGAGGCGGACCCTCAAGTATGCCGACGACGCAGTGGGTCCAGCCACCCAAGCTTCGGACCACCACATCGGTTAAGGTGAAACGAGCGACGATGACGACCACCGCAGCGGCGACGCCACCTTCCCTCGCACGTGGCGACAGCGCACCGACCGAGCAACTCGATTTCCAGATCGAGGGACTGGACTGCACCGAGGAGGCGACGCTGATTCGGCGGGAGCTGGCGGGCTGCACCGGTGTCTGCAACATCGCGTTCCACATCATCGAGGGGCGGATGTCGGTGGATGTCGATCGTTCGGTGTGCGGCCCGGACGTCGTCACCGCCGCGGTGGAACGCGCCGGCATGAAGGCGCATCCGTGGGCGCCGGCCACCGACACCGCGGCGGCGCCGCCGGGCGCGTCGGTCTGGGGAGCCTTCGGCCGCCAGGCGCTGGTCGCGGTGAGCGGCGCCGCGCTCGCGGTTGCGCTCGCCTGGCACGGCCTCGCGACGGGACGGCTGACCGCCGCCCTCCTTGCGCATGATCACGGCGGCGCAGGCCTGGAACCGGCTGTGTTGGCGCTGTTCTTCACGGCCATCATCGCCGGACTGTTCCACTCCGCGCCCGCCGCGGTCCGCTCGTTGGTGCGGCTCCGCCCGGACATGAACGCCCTCGTTCTGGTGTCGGTCGTGGGTGCGGTCACGCTGGGAGAATTGGCGGAAGCAGGGACGCTCGCCTTCCTGTACGGATTGTCCGGCCTCATCGAAAACTGGAATGCCCTGCGGGCGCGGAAGGCAATCGGGTCGCTCATCCGGATTTCGCCCGCCATGGCGTCCGTGATCCACGGCGAGCACGAACACCGCGTCACCGTCGACCGCGTGGCGGTCGGCGCGCAGGTGCGTGTCCGGCCGGGGGAACGCATCCCCTGCGACGGCGTGGTGACCGCCGGCAGCTCGTACGTCGATCAGGCGCTGGTGACCGGCGAGTCGGCGCCCGCGTGGAAGACCGCCGGCGACCCGGTTTTCGCCGGTACCGTCAACGGCCACGGCGTGGTCGAATTGCGGACGACGCAGCCGGCGTCCGACACGACGCTCGCGCGGATCATCCGGATGGTGGGCGAGAGTCACCACCACCGCGCGCAGTCGGAGCGGTTCATCGACACGTTCGCGCGGTACTACACGCCGCTGATGTTTGTCGTCGCCGCTGCGGTCGGCGTCGTCCCGCCTCTTCTGCTGGCGGGCGCGTGGGACTACTGGTTCTATCAGGCGATGTTGATCCTGCTGATCTCCTGCCCGTGCGGCCTGGCTATCTCGACCCCTGTCACCATTGCGGCGGGGCTGGCCGCGGCCGCGCGGCGTGGCGTGTTGATCAAGGGAGGCGTCCACCTCGAGAACCTTGCCCGTGTCCGCGCCTTCGCGTTCGACAAGACCGGCGTAGTCACGCAGGGAGAACCGGAGGTGCGGGAACTCCGCCCGGTCGGCGGCCGAACCGAACGCGACGTCCTGTCGCGACTGCTCGCCATCGAGTTACGGAGCGAACACCCGCTTTCACGCGCCATCGTGCGCTACGCGCGCGAGCACGGCGCAGAGGCGCCCGACCTGGCGAACTTTGAGGCTATCGAGGGACGCGGCGCCGAGGCAACCGTGGACGGCGAGAAATTCTGGGTGGGCAGCGCGCGGTTCGCCCGCGAGAAGCTGGGGCACGACCGGCTGCCGCGGGAGCTGTCCGAACTGCCCGACGCCGACCGGACCGTGGTCATCTGCGGCGCCGGGACGGAGCCGTGGGCCGTCGTTACCCTGTCGGACCCGGTCCGCTCGGAAGCGTCGTGGACGGTGTCGCGTCTCGACGCACAGGGAATTCGCCCGGTGCTGCTCACCGGTGACAATCGGGTGACCGCCAACAGCGTCGCCACGCGCGTCGGGCTCTCGGACGTGCGTGCCGAACTGCTGCCGGAGGACAAGGCAACCGCGATTGCCGAGCTGCGGGCCCGCCACGGCGTCACCGCGATGGCGGGCGACGGTATCAACGACAGCCCGGCCCTGGTCGCATCGTCCGTCGGCATCGCCCTCGGCGCCAACGCGTCCGATCTCGCGGTCGAATCGGCCGATGTCGTCCTGATGCGCCCCGACCTTCGCCTCCTGCCGTTCCTGATCGATCACGCCCGGCGGGCTCGTGCGCGCATCATCGAGAACATCGCGCTGGCCCTCGGCGCCAAAGCGCTCTTCCTCGTCGTCATGGCCTTCGGCGCGGCGACGCTCTGGATGGCCGTCGCCGCCGACATGGGTGCGTCGCTGCTGGTCACCTTCAACGGTCTCCGCATGCTGCGGCAACCGACGGGCGCACCGGTCTCCGCCACCGCTCACGCCGGAACGTAGAATTCGCCACCTGGCCGCGCCGAGAATGAATGGCCTCGCGGTTCCGCTCCAGATCGAGCTCGATCGTCAGCACGTCGCTGGAGGCGCTCGTGACGTGCGTGCGGACCGTGGACTCGTTCAAGTGCGTAAGTTCACGAGTGGGTGCCGTCAGGACGTCGTGGCGTTTCGCCGGCGCAGGTACTCGACCGTGATGAGCAGGAGAACGGCGAACAGGATGAGGAACGTGGCGACGGCGAGGATGGCGGGACTGATCTGCTCGCGGATGCCCGACCACATCTGTCGGGGGATGGTGCGCTGGCTTCCGCCCGCCATGAATAGCACGACGACTACTTCGTCGAACGACGCGGCGAAGGCGAACAGTGCGCCCGACAGCACGCCGGGCGCGATCAGCGGCAACTGCACGCGGCGGAAGGCGTATAGCGGACTCGCTCCCAGGCTCGCGGCGGCGCGCAGCAGGGTCGGATCGAACGACGAGAGCGTCGCGGTGACCGTGATCACGACGAACGGCGTCCCGAGCGCCGCGTGGGCGAGGATGATGCCGATGTGGGTCTGCGTCAGGCGCAGGTCGGAATAGAAGAAGAACATGCCGGTGGCGGAGATGATCACCGGCGTCACCATCGGCGAGATCAGGAGCGCCGTTACCAGGCGGCGCATCGGCATCGCGGGACTGGCGAGTCCGAGCGCGGCCAGCGTGCCGAGGGCGGTCGCCAGCGCGGTCGCGACAACGCCGATCAGCAGGCTGTTGGCGAGGGCGCCGGTCCACGCGCCGCCCGCCGCGATCTCCCGGTACCAACGGAGCGACCAGGCGTCGGGGTCGAGCCGCAGCATGCCTTCGGTGAACGTGAAGTACGGCTCGGCGTTGAAGCTGAGCGGGACGATCACGAGAATGGGCGCCAGCAGGAAGGTGAAGATCAGCGTGCAGGCGGCCAGATAGACCGCCCGCAGCACCCGCTCCTGTAGCGCCATCGAGGGATGGGCGACAGCCGCTTCGTCTGCCGCCATCTCAGCCGAACCTCATCCGGTCGATGCCGACAAGCCGGTCGTACACGACGTAGAGCGCGATGATGCAGGCCAGCAACACGCCGCCGAGCGCACCGGCCAGGCCCCAGTTGAGCGACGTCTGCATGTGGTACGCGATCAGGTTGGAGATCAACTGCCCGCTCTGCCCGCCCACCAGGGCCGGCGTGATGTAGTAGCCGATGGCCAGTATGAAGACGAGGAGCGATCCGGCCCCGACGCCCGGCAGCGTCTGGGGCCAGTAGACCCGGCGGAACGCCTGCCACGGACCGGCGCCCAGCGACACCGCGGCGGACATCT
Organism: uncultured Vicinamibacteraceae bacterium; assembly: GCA_964550305.1. Lineage (GTDB taxonomy): Bacteria > Acidobacteriota > Vicinamibacteria > Vicinamibacterales > UBA8438 > VXRJ01. The sequence goes on from CAZJYU010000068.1 coordinate 5,571, forward strand.
GCTGGCGCGGGATCCCCCGCATCACCGAATAGAGCGGCAGCACCATGAACGGCAGCAGGACGTGCGTCATCGCGACGGCGGTGCCGGTCATGTTGTAGACCATCGCGAGCCGTTCGCCGTCCGGAACGAAGCCGATGGCCACCAGCAGGTCGTTGATCACTCCCTGTTGCTGCAACAGAACGATCCAGGCGGTGGTCCTGACGAGAAGCGACGTCCAGAACGGCACCAGGACCAGGGCGAGCAGCAGGTTGGCGCGCCGCGGCGGCGCCTGCGCGACCAGGTGCGCGATCGGGTATCCGAGCAACAGGCAGAGGAACGTGATCCCGAGGCTGACGAGCAGCGTCCGCCACAGCAGCGGCAGATAAATGCGGCGTTCCGGGGGCTGCCGGACAATCGCACCGTCCGCGCCCTCGTCCAGATCGACCGCGTTCAGGTAGTGGCGAATCGTGAAACGCTCCCCCGCCGTGGCGACCGCGCGCCACGTGGCGGGGTCGTCCCACGCCGGATCGGCCGCCACGAACGCGGCGCGCCAGCCTCCCGCGGGCGCCAACTCCTCCTCCGGCAGGGCGCGGGCGGTTCTGACGAGAACGCTCCGGAGACCGCCGGCAACGCGGTTGACGCGGCCCGCGACCCGGCCGATGGTGCGAGCCTCGCGCACCTGCCGCAGCTCGCGCGCCGCCGCCGCGAATGTCGCCTCGTCCGGCACGCCGGCGCGATCCCACGCCTCCAGTCGCTCGAGTGTCTCGGGCAGCGCATCCGCCACTACCGGGTCGTAGACACTGCGCGACAGCATCACGGCCAGCGGCGCGAGGAACGTGACGCCGATGAACGCCACAAGCGGCAGCGTGAGGCCG
>CAZJYU010000069.1:0-6281 GCA_964550305.1 uncultured Vicinamibacteraceae bacterium
ATGCGCGTGCGCTCCGCGCTGAACGGAAGCTCGTAGACCTCGATCTCGCTGTCCTCGGCGCGGATGGCTTCGGTGACGTCGGTGTTGTACGTGGGTGGTGACGGCGTGTTGGCCAGTAGCGCGTCGCGGAACGTCTCGGCATCGCGCGTCACGACCGCAACCGCCAGGTTGTCCGCCTGCAGGTGTCGCCGGATGGCGCCGTTGACGTCATCCACGGTCAGCGTCGACACGCGTTCGGCGATCTCCTCGATGAAGTCGTCGCTCCCATAAACCCGCGAGTCCATCCGGTAACCCAGCCGCCGGCTGGTGGTCTGGACGTAGAGCCGCGAGTAGTTCAGGAGGAACTCGCGCGTCGCCTCGAAGTCCTCCTGGCTCAGCCCGTCGTCCACCAGGCGATGCAACTCGCGAACCGCCTGGCGGAGGGCGAAGTGCGCGTTGTGGTGCGGCACGGGGCGGATCCAGATACTGAAGAACTGGCGGCTGCGCGGGATGTTCGGGGCCGGCAGGCGGGAGAAACCGTCCTGGATGAAGTTCTCGATGTAGGAGTAGTCGCCGTAGTTCAGCCCGCGCGCGCCGCGCATCACGTTCATCAACAGACCGTTGAAGGTCCGGTGCTCGCCGAAGTAGGAGTTCGCCACCATCAGCGGGAAGAAGTCGTCGTCGGCGCGGGTGATGTCGATCGGGAACCCCATCGAGATGGCGGTGGCAATCGCCTCTTTTTCGACGATCAGCAGCTCGTAGCCGTCCGGCGCGGCGGGCGCGGGGATGACGGTGCGCGACCCCTCCCCCGCCGGCAGGGCGTCGAGGATTTCCGTCTCGATCCGATCGACAAAGCCATCGGGATAGCCGCCCCCGATACCGATGAGCGCCCGGTCACGCGTGTAGTGCGAAGCGTGGAATGCGCGGACATCGTCGAGGCGGATTGCCCCCAGCCCCTCCTCGGTGCCGATGGGCGGCGCCTCGTAGGGATGCCCCTCATGCAGCAGAACGTTCAGTGCCTGCTTGCCCAGCTCTTCATCGTCGCTCCCGCGGAGGCCGGCGGAGACGCTGTTCACGAGGAAGTCGCGATTCCGGTCGAAGTCGGCCTCATCGAAGCGGGGCGCGGTCACGAGATCGCGTACGATCGCGAAGAACGGCTCCAGGTGATCGACGTGCACGTCGCCGACGAGCACCGTCATCTCCTTGTCGGACTGCGCCCGGATCGCCGCCGACCACGGGTACAACGCCTCGGTGATTTCCTCGAAAGTCATCGACGCGGTGCCGCCCCGGCCCATCATCAGCGCGGTGAGGGCGTTCAGGCCGTTCTTCCCGGGCGGGTCGTCGACCGAGCCGGTCCGGAAGCCGATCCGGAGCGTGACGAGCGGGGAATCCGCTGCCGGCAGCTCCACAATGCCGGCCCGGCTCGCCGCATCGCTGCCGTTGCCAGGGTCCGACGGGAGGCAGGCGGACGCAGCAACGGCCAGGAGGAGGACGCCGGCGGCAGGCAACCGCGGACGACGCCGGCCTGGAGACCGGGGCGCCATCTCGCCGCGCGCGCCGCCACGTCGCGCCGGCCGCGCCGCGGTCACTCCCGTTCCTCCTGCGTCATGATCACCACCGTCCGATTCGTTTCGGCGAAGTATTCCGTCGCCGCCCACTGCACATCTTCCGGCGTCACCCGATCGTACAGCCGGTACACCCGATTGACCGTCTCGGGATCACCCGTGAGCTGCAGGTAGTGCCCGAGCGTCCGTGCGATGCCGCCGGGATTGTCGAGCCCCATCGCGAAGCCGTAGCGCATGTGAGACTTGGTCGCCGCCAGCACGTCCGCGTCGACGGGCTCCGTCTTCATCCGCTCGATGCCGGCAATGATCGCGTCGCGCACTTCCTCGATCCGCGCCGGATCCGTGATCCGCGCGAGAATCGTGAACAGCGGCGCATCCCGGCTGTCGGCGGCCCCACCCGACAGCACGTCGACCACCTGCTTCTCCAGGTACAACTCGCGGAAGAGCGGTGAAGTCTCCGAGAAAAGCAACTGCGACAGGACGTCTAGGGCCGGCATGTCGATCCGCTCGTCCGAGAACGCCGGCGCGTGGTAGCCCATCATCAGCCACGGCAGCGTCGGGTTGGGCCAGGTGATACGGTCCTCGCGCGCCTCGGTCTGCGGCGGCTCCTGCGGAATCTCCGGCGCGAAACTCCCCCGCTCCCAGTCGCCGTAGTACTGCCTGACGAGCCGCTCCAGCTCCGCCGCGTCCACATCCCCCACCACCACGATGATGCAGTGTTCCGGCCGGTAGTAGCGGTCGTAGAACTGCAGGCTGTAGTCGTAGTGGTTCGGCATGTTCCGGATGTCCTCCAGAAGGCCGATCGTCGTGTGCTTGTAGGGATGCGTCACGTAAGCCAGGTCGTACAGCCGCTCCCGCAGCAACGCCACCGGATTGGAAAAGTTGAGGTTGTACTCCCCCAGGATCGCCCCTGCCTCGGTGCGGTAGTCCTCCTGGCTGTAGCGCAGGTTCCTGAAGCGGTCCGACTCGAGATCGATGATCGTCTCCAGCGCGTCGGCCGCGGCGACGTAGTGGTAGGCCGTCCAGTCGCTCGTGGTGAAGGCGTTCGAGTCGGCGCCCATCACCTTCACCGCCTCGTTATAGGCGCTGGTGGGATACTTCTCCGTGCCGCGGAACATCATGTGCTCGAAGAAGTGCGCATAGCCGGAGAAGCCCGGTTCCACTTCGTTCCGTGACCCGGTCCGCACCACCGTGTAGTACGCGATGACGCCGGGGCTGTCGTAATCGACGGCGACGACTCTCAGGCCGTTATCGAGCTCGAACGTGGTGACGGGGAACGGAAAGACGTCGCCGCGGTCCTGCCCCGCCACCGGCGGCCCGAACACGCCCGCCAGCAGCACAACGAGTACCGCCGCCGCAAGCGCTCCCCCCCACCACTGGACGCGCCCCGACCGCCACGCGCTCTGCCTCATCGTCATCTCCCAATTTTCCCCGCTGCCGGGGGCGGTCCCTTCCGCGTCAGCGCGGAGTCGGCCGCCCCTTGATCCGTGGTTTCTGATCGGCCACGCTGTCCACCACTGCCTGCGTCACGAGGTTCGAGAACAGCGGACGGATGCTCAGGTGGTTGTAGGGCCGGATCTGAATCATCAGCAGGCCGATCAGATCCTCCGCCGGATCGGCCCAGTAGAGCGTCCCGTAGGCCCCGCCCCAGGTGTAGCTGCCGATCGACAGGGCGTCGATCGCCCGGGCCGAGTCGGTAAGGACGCCGAAGCCGAGGCCGAACCCGTAACCCGGCCCCCGGACGTAGACATCCTTGCCGGCGCCGATGTGGTTGCTGATCATGTTGTCGACGGTCATCCTGCCGAGCAGGCGCACGCCGTTCCGTTCGCCGCCGTTCGCGATCATCTGCGCGAACTGGTAGTAGTCGGACGCCGTACCCGCGAGCCCGGCCACCCCCCGGAACATCGGCCGCGGCTCGATGTACTCCGGCTGCACCATCAGCTCGATCTTCCCCTCGGCGTCCGGCCGGTAAACCGACGCCATCCGCTCCACCTTCTCGCGCGGAACGTAGTAGTGCGTGTCGGTCATGCCGAGCGGCTCGAAGATTCGCTCGCGGAGGAAGTCGTCGAGAGACCGCCCCGAGATCTTCTCCACGAGGACGGCAACGTAGTCCGTGGAGTCGCCGTACTGCCACTCGTCGCCCGGATGAAACGCGCCCGGAATGATGGCAGCCGCGGCCACCCGCTCTGCGAGCGTCGGCCAGCCCCGGCCATTGTTGGTCACCGTCGCCACCTGCGCGTCGCTCAGTCCCTTGCCGGCCGGGTTGAGCGACAGGCCCGAAGTATGGGTCAGGACATGCCGCACCGTGACGGGCCGCGCCTCCGGCGCCGTAACCGGGCGCACGCCATTGGCATTGATCCGGACCGCGTGGTTCTCGTACTCCGGAAGCCACTTCGCGATCGGGTCATCGAGCAGGAACTTCCCCTCCTCGAACAGCATCATCAGCGCGGTCGACACAATCGGTTTCGTCATCGACATCAGGACGAAGATGTCGTCCTTCGTCATCGGAACCTCGTTCGCCACGTCCCGCCAGCCCTGAGCCTCGAAATGAACCACCTTCCCCCTGCGCGCCACCAGGGTCACCGCGCCCGCGATCCGGTCGGTGTCGATGTACTCCTCAATGAAGCCGTTGATCCGCCGCAGCCGCTCGGTCGACATGCCGACCGACTCCGGCTCCACGACAACGATGTCCGCCGCCCCGCTTGCCGACAGGGCGACCGGTCCGGCGCCGTAGGCTCCTGACCCAATCAGTACGATCGCTGCCGCGGCCGCCGCCACCCCGGGCCATCCCAACCGAGCCTTCAGCCTCCGTCTCATCGTCATGCCCTCCGTGATGCCCTCTGCGGCTGCCTACTCGTAGTCCTCCGCGGCCAGCGAGACACGGATGATCTCCTCGTCGTTCCGTGTCACGAGGTGGCGGTTGGCGTACGCCGGGTGCGTCCAGTTCACCGCGCGGTCCTCGAAGCGGCGCGGGCCGTAGCCGGAACGCGATGTGGCATCAATCAGTTTCGTCCGGTCGATCTCCACGTAACCCTCCGGCGTGAACTGCGCGATGATCAGGTCGCCCGCGTCGTTGTTGACGAAGTACCGGTCCCCATGGCGCACCATGAACGCGGCGCCCCACCGTCGTTGTGCCGTCATCTCGTCCGACATCCAGAGCCGGTCGCCGGTCTGCGCATCGAGGCCGCGCAGTTCGCCGTAGCTGTCCACGCCGTACACGTAGTCGCCGTCAACGATGGGCGTCGTAACGAGGGAATGGAGCGCTCGGGTGTCGTCGGGCATCTCACTCGTTCCCGTCGCCTGCCAGACCTGCTCGGCGATGGGGCGATCGGTCGCCAGACGGAGCATCATCGATCCCCCGTAGAACTGGGTCAGGAAGAGCAGGTTGCCGTCCCGAACCGGCGTGCTCACCGTCATGCTGGACCGCACGTCCCACGGCACCGACCAGTAGATCGCGCCGGTCTCCGGATTGAGCGAACTCACGGCCGTCGGATGCCAGATGATCAACTGCGACACGCCTCCCGCCTCGTACATCACGGGCTGCGCATAACCCATTTCGTTGGTCACCCGTATCGCGCGCCAGATCTCCTCGCCGGTCAGCTTGTCGAACGCCATGACCAGTCCGTCCGGCTCGGCCCCGACGATGTGAATAAGGCGCTCGCCATCAACCAGCGGCGCACTGGCCGTGCCCCAGACCGGCACCGTCGTGTCGTACTCCGCCACCGTATCGTGCTGCCATACCACTTCGCCGGTATCGGCCCGCAGGCAGACGAGCATGCCGGCGCCGCCGGCGACATAGACATGGTTGCCGTCCACCGTCGGCGTGGCGCGGGGACCGGTGGCGTAGGACAACTGCAGGTTGCGGTACGCGGTCGGCCATTCGTACGTCCAGAGGACCGCGCCGGTCTCCTCGTCGAGCGCGAGCAGCCGCTCCGTACCATCCATCACCCGCGTTTCCGGCAGGAACTCGAAATCCGTAACGAACACCCGCCCGTCGGCTACCGCCGGACCCGCGAATCCCCCCCCGATCGGCGTCCGCCAGATCACCTTCAATCCGTCGGCCGGAAAGCGGTCGACGATGCCGTCCTCGGTCCATACCGCCACGCGCCCCGCACCCCGCCATTCCGGCCAGTCGGCCGCGCCGACCACCGGCGCCAGGAGCGCGAGGACGCCCGCCACAACCACCCCTCCCCGTACCGTCCGTACCGGCCGCCGCTGCCTTGCTCGCATCAGGAAACTCCCCATCGCCATGAAAGTCCGGGCGCGCCGCCGGACAGGCCGCCGGCGACTCCTGTGTATTGTGGCGCAAATCCGACAAGGCACAAAACCGGCGCCGCGGGTCCGGGCCACGCGCTGGCCTGGTCTCCTCACCGTCCCCTGTGGAGGACGTGTTCGTCCACCGGCGAGACAGCACCCTCGGTGGCGCAGACCGGAACTCACACCATTTCCTTGTTTTTCGGCCTGCCCGCGATGCCGCGGAGAGTGGCACGCGGTATGCACCGCTTCAATCGCGAAATGCCATCGCGGTGGATTCGCCGACCGCACAATAAGAGGAGATCCACAAATGTCACGCCTCATGCCACACTTCGCCTCGTCCCTTCTGGCGGCGCTCCTGGTATTCGCGCTAGGGGCGCCCGTTCATGCGATTTCAGCGGAAGCGGCGCAGCGAGCGCGTTCCCGCGGCGGCAGCGAGGCCGCACCTCCGACCCGCTCCACGCCGGCGCCCCGCGCACAGGC
>CAZJYU010000070.1:0-6194 GCA_964550305.1 uncultured Vicinamibacteraceae bacterium
CGCTCCGCGGCCCCCGCCGCGCGATGGCCGAGCGCATGGCCAAGGCCCATGCCGAAGTCGTGCCGGCGACGGTGACGGATCAGGCGGACGTGGACGCGTGGCCGGAGGGGACGGACGTGACCCTGCGTCTCATCCGTTCCGTCACGGTCGGCTGCGCGGCCTCACCTGCCCTCAACGCCTGGTTCGAGCCGGAGACGATGTCCCGCCGGCTGCACGAGCGTATCGACCTCGGAATCGCGGTGGATCTGGATGACGACGGGTTGTTCGTCCCGGTGCTCCGGGATGTCGCGGGGCGGAACCCTGTGGAGCTCAGGCGGGGTCTCGACCGGCTCAAGGCGGATGTTCGTCAACGCCGGATCCCGCTCGGCGAGCTGCGTGGACAGACGATCACGCTGTCGAACTTCGGCAGCGTCGGCGGACAGCACGCGGAGCTGGTGGTGGTGCCGCCGCAGGTCGCCATCCTCGGCGTCGGACGGATGACGCAGCAAGTCGTCGCCGCGGGCGGCGAACCGGCCGTCCATCGCGTCCTCCCGCTGTCGCTGACCTTCGACCACCGGGCGGTCACCGGCGCCGAGGCGGCACGATTCCTCAGGGCCGTGGTCGAGGAACTGGAGTTGGCGAACCCGTCGGCCGCTTCCCTCCGCTGAAGAAACGGCGCCAGCTCATCGCGACACCGGTCCAGACCATGAAGGCGACGCCCAGCGATACGATGCCGGCGATCGATTGCCCGATGACGCCATACACCTCTCCAGTGTGGGCGAACCGCAGCCAGCGGCGGATCTTGAAGCCGCGGCTGAAAGTCGGATAGCCGGCGCGCCCGACCAGCTCGCCGGTTGCCCGATCGAACAGCAGGTCTTCGCCCTTCGACGGCTGGCGGCCCGTCCCGCGGTCGACGGCGACCACGACGGGCTCATCAATCGACTCGGGAAGATCGACCGTGATGGTTCGCCATCCGGGCGTCTCGGCCGCCGCCGTCGCGGCCAGCGCCTGCAACTCGACCGGCGGCCTCGGCGGGCCCTGGGAGATTGACGGGCCGACCGCCGGCACCGATCCCGCCGGCCTCGGCGACGTCTGAAACGGCGGGGTGTCGCCCGCCAGCCTATGGACGATATCGGCGGCCCATTGATACGAGATCGTGGCGCCGCTGGCCACGATGACAGCGAGCGGCACGGCCGACCAGAACCCGATCACGCGGTGCCAGTTGAAATCGCGCGCCCGCCCGCTGAGACCGCGGCGAAACCACAGCGCCTGTCTCCAGGCGGCGCCGCGTCGGGTCGATGGCCACCAGAGGTAGACGCCGCTGACGATCAGAAACAGGAATCCGAGGTTGGCGATTGCCGTGAACGTCCGGCCGACAATTCGATACTCCCCCTCGAGAGCAAACCACCGGTGCCAGTACAGGACGCTCTGGAGAAAGCGCCGCGTTCGGGTGTCGCCATTGCCCAGCCGCTCGCCGGTGAACCGGTCGGCATAGACGGTGGCGCCGTCGTCGAGCCGGACGACTGCCGGCTCCCGCGGATCGCTTCTCAAGGCCACGGACGTGACGGCAAGGGCGGGCCGGGCGCTGGCAACGCGCGCGATCAGCGCGTCAAGCGCGAGCGGTTCGGCGTCCGGGGGCGGCGGATCGGCGCGATACTCGCGAAGCGCCCACTGGTTGAGCTGCGCCTCGTAGGTAAGGAGCACGCCGGTCACGGCCATCATGAGGACCACGATGGCGGCGGCAACGCCAACCACCAGATGAATCCAGAAGATGGCCTTGCGCATCCCGGACGGCGCCGCGAGCGCCCTACTGAGAAGTGTCGGAGTCGGTCGCCTGCGATTCGGAGTCGCCCTCTCCGTCGGAGTCGGACCCGCTGGGACAGGCCGCGGTCAGCGCGGCGCCCGCCGCGATCGTGCCGGCCGCAACCGCGCGAGAGAGAAACGAGCGCCGATCCACCCGGACGGTGGTGATGTCCGCGTCTTTCAGCGTCGCCGGCGATCCCGAATGGTTCGCGTCAGTCTCGCGGTTCTCCGGTCTGCGCATGTCACTCCTCCTGGAATCCAAGACGAAAGCGGTCTTTGCACGTTAGTGGCGCGTGCCGTGGCTGTCAAGCGAACGTGGCGACGCGGCCCGGGAACCCACGCGCGAGAACGCAGTACGATCGATCGCATCGCACAGGCCATCAGATGACGGACCACACCGAGCCACGACCGGCGGCCCACCGCGACTGGTTTAGCTGGCTCATCCATCCGTTGCCGCCCGCGGAGTTCGAACGCGACTACTACGAGCAGCGGCTTCTCCACATCCGGCGCGAAGCGTCCCCGTACTACGCCGAACTCCTGTCGGTGGCCGACCTCGACACGGTGCTGGGCACCCACGCGGCCAGTCATCGCGACATCACCCTGGTCCGGGGCGATGCCGACATCCCCGCCACCGAGTACGCCAACGACGCCGGCCGGGTCCAGCCGCTCGAGGTGGCGAGGCTCTTCGACGACGGCGCGACCGTCATCTTCAACCAGCTCCATGCGCGGGTGCCGGCACTGGCGCGGCTGTGTGTTGCGCTGGGGCGGCAGTTCTCGTCGCGGGTGCAAACCAATGTTTACCTCACGCCGCCCGACGCGCAGGGATTCACTCCGCACTGGGACACGCACGACGTTTTCGTGCTGCAGATCAGCGGCACGAAGCGCTGGTCGATCTACGACACGAAGGTGAGATTGCCGCTCCGGGGCCAGCGCTTCGAACGGGGCACGCCTCCCGGCGACGTCAGCGACGAGTTCGAGATCGGCCCGGGCAGCGCCGTCTACCTTCCGCGCGGGCTGATGCACTCGGCCCGCTCGACGGGCGAAGCCTCGTTGCACGTCACGCTCGGGCTTACCGCCTTCACTTGGGCCGAGTTCCTGGCCGAAAGCGTCACCGCGGCGGCCCTGGAGGAGGAATCGCTGCGCCGAAATCTCCCTCGCGGGTTCGCGCGCGAGGGATTCCCTGCCGCCGAGCGAGAGCGTCTCTTTGGCGAGAAGCTGGCATTCGTGCAGTCGCGGTTCGACCCGCAGGCCGTATGGCGGCGGTTTGCCGACGAGGTCCTGGCCACCGACGTACCCCTGTTCACCGATCTGTTCAGCCAGCGGCTCGGTAACGACCGACCGACGCTGCGTTCGCGGGTAAGGCGCCGTCCCGGACTGCTCACCGAAGCCATGACGGAGGGCGAGACGTGCGTCGTCCGGTTCTGCGGCCGTGAGCTCCGGCTGCCCGTCGCGGCATGGCCGGCGCTGCAGTTCGCGACGACGACGGACGAGTTCGCCGTCGACGACTTGCCCGACTGTCTGGATGCCGAGGGGAAGCTGACCCTGGTGACGCGACTGGTCAGGGAAGGTGTCCTCCAGCGGAGCCCGGCCTAGAGGAAGCGGCGGTGCCCGAGCAGACATTCCACGCGGCTCTGGTATGGGCCGTATTCGCGATGGCGGTCCTGACCTTCGCGAGCCTGATGCGTCTCACGGCGCCGTACGGACGGCACTATTCGGGACGCGGCTGGGGTCCCAGCATGCCGAACCGGGCCGGGTGGGTGGTCATGGAGTTTCCGGCGACCGCCCTCTTCGCGGGCATCTACTTCATGGGGACGGCAGCCAGCGAGCCGGTTCCCCTGGTCCTTCTCGGCATCTGGCAATGCCACTACCTGCACCGGACCTTTGTCTACTCCCTTCGCACGAGAACCGCGGGCAAGAGAATGCCGATTACGGTCGTCGGCACCGGGTTCGCCTTCAACGCCGTCAACGCGTACGTCAATGCGCGCTTCATCTCGGAGTTTGGAATCTACGGCGCCGAGTGGCTGGGAGATCCGCGGTTCCTGGTTGGGCTGGGCCTCTTTGCGGCCGGTTTGGCCCTGAACGTCCATTCCGACAACATCCTGCTCGGCCTGCGCAAACCCGGCGGAACCGGCTATTCCATCCCGCGCGGCGGGGCGTTCCGCTACGTCTCCTGTCCAAACTATCTGGGAGAGCTGCTGGAATGGTCGGGGTGGGCGGTGGCGACGTGGTCGCTGGGCGGCCTCGCGTTCTTCACCTACACGGCGGCCAACCTTGTTCCGAGAGCGATCAGCCACCACCGGTGGTACCGGGAACGGTTCGCAGACTACCCCGCCGGACGGAAGGCCGTGATTCCCGGAGTGCTCTAAGGGACGTGTCCACGCCAACCATGAGGGCCGGCGGGATCCTCGGCGCGGTCAGCCGGCGGAGGCGCTGGTTGCGGTATGCCGTCCTGTTGGCCGTGCTGGCCGGCAGTTGCGGCGAGGATGGCCCGACCCTTCCAACCGTGCCGTCCGGTCCGTCGCTGGATGGAACCTGGCTGGGATGGTTCAGCAGTGTGTCGGCGGGACTCAGGACCGCAACGGTGACGTTCTTCCAGACCGGTGTCGTTCTCAGCGGTTTCTGGACGATATTCGAGAATGACGGATCGACGTCCGGGACCCTGACCGGGACGGTCGTCGGATCAACGGTACTCCTGACACTGCAGCCGTACGACACGGCGGAGTGCTCGATCTCCATGGTCGTGGCGATCGCCACCGCCACGCGAATGGAGGGCACCTGGCAAACTCGTGATTGCGGGATGGCACTCGCCGGAACCTTCCAGTTCACCCCCCAATGACCGGCTGCCGTCCGGACCGGCAGCTCCTCGGATCGTACGCCCCCCGTTCCTCGGAGCGTTGAACTTTCGTCAGCATTCATCAATAATCACAATATTGATGAATGCTGCTGGTCTGGACGCTGCTGGGGCAAACTGTGACTCAGCAACGGTACATGTGCATCAATGTTCATCAATATTTCCAGACTTGATGATTCGGGAAGCAGGCTGATGAGGAAACCCGTCGCCCCGCCGGCGCTCGAGGATCTCCTCAAGAAACACGAACAACGTCTACCTGATGTACTGAGGCTGGGCGGGCAGCCGACGGTGGACGGCCTCTATATCCACTGGGACAAGCTGCGGCGCAAGAAACCCCGGCCGGCTGATCTGAGCGCCGGAGAGTGGTGGACCGGCATCCGGTTGGCCCGGTTCAGTCAGGCTAAACCCCTCCCGCTCTGCGATACGCGCGGCCAGCCGTTCCTCTACACGCTCCCGGACCGTGTCCACGAGGCGCTGCACCGTATCGACAGCGGCGCCAGCGGTCGGATCGGTGTCACCGAGGCAGTGACCAACCCAGCGACTCGCGATCGATTCATCGTCAACTCTCTGATCCGGGAGGCAATCACGTCGAGCCAGCTCGAAGGGGCGTCGACGTCACGCGCCGCGGCGGCGAAGATGATCCGCGCGGGGCGGCGGCCACGGAATCGTAGCGAACGGATGATTCTGAATAACTATCGGGCGATGTGCGAGGTCCGCGAGATGAAGAATCAGCCGTTGACCGCCGAGGCTGTGCTCGCCCTGCATCGGGCGGTCACCGACGGCACGCTCGACGATCCGGCTGCCGCCGGCCGGCTGCAGCTCCCGGCCGAAGATCGCGTGGAGGTTTGCGACGCCGACGGGCAGGTGCTTCACCGACCGCCCCCGGCGGAACAATTGCCAGAGCGGCTGCGCGCGATGGTCCAGTTCGCCAACGCTGAGAACGGGGCGCAAACATCGCATGGCGACCGCTTTCTGCACCCGGCCATCCGTGCGATCATGCTGCACTTCTGGCTCGCGTACGACCATCCGTTCGCCGATGGCAACGGGCGCACCGCCCGAGCACTGTTCTACTGGGCGATGTTGCGCCGCGGCTATTGGATGTTCGAGTTCCTGTCGATCAGCCGGTTTCTCAAGGCGGCTCCCGTGCAGTATGCCCAGGCCTTTCTCCATTCCGAGACCGATGGGCGCGACGCCACCTATTTCATCGTGCACCAAGTCGACATAATCCTCCGGGCGCTTGACGCGCTGGACAGGTATCTCCAGTTAAAGGCGGCGCAGGCGGCACGGATCGACCGGCTGCTCCGCAACCGGACGGACCTGAACCACCGCCAGCTCGCACTCCTCGCTCACGCGGTTCGGCACCCGGACTGGGAGTACACGACGCGGTCCCATATGACCAGTCACGCCGTGGTCTACGCCACTGCCCGTGCGGATCTGTTCCGATTGGCGGAATTGCGTCTGCTCGACCGGCAAAAACGCGGACGCAAGCTCAACGTCTTCCAGGCGCCGCCCGATCTCGAAGCGCGGATCCGGGAACTCCGATCCGGGCGATGGTAACTAG
>CAZJYU010000071.1:0-5975 GCA_964550305.1 uncultured Vicinamibacteraceae bacterium
CACTCTCACCCCCAACGACTACGCCGCTTGAGGATCAGGATGTTTCAGGTCAGAAGCGGTGCGTGTAGTTGATCTTCGTGGTGGCGCCGCGCGACAGCGTCATGAACCGGTCGGCGGTGGAGCGCCAGTTCTCCGTGTAGACGAAGTAGAAATCACGCCCCGGACGCAGGATCCAGCGCACCCGCGTGTAGAGGCCGGCGACCGAGGTGACCGTGTCGTACTGCAGGTTGCCGTCGAACGCCAGCCACGGACTCGCGTGCCAGCTGCCCAGCAGGCGAATGAGGTTGGTCGTGAAACGCCCCTCGTACAGGTCGACGTCCTCGTGCTCGTACTCGGTCGTGGCGGTAACGCCGTGCAGCGGCCGCACCGTGACGCCCAGCTCCACCGCGGAGCGCTGGCCGGACCAGAACTCGCCAAAGGTAATCCGGGTCCGCCCCGACAGGCGGCGGTGACTGGCGCTCTCGGCGTTCAGCACCCAGGCGTCGAACGTGTAGCGGCCCACCGGCAGCATCACCTCCGGGTGAATCTCGAACGGCCCGTCGAGCTGCTCGAAGCGGAAGTTCCGCCGCAGGTCGAAGCGGTCGCCGCTGTCATAAACGACCCCCAGCAGCTCCAGGCCGGTTTCGCGCGTCAGCAGCCGGTTGTGCAGGTCGGAAAGGTGCTCGTGGTAGACGCCGAACTCCAGGTTGCGAACGCCGGCGAACCAGCCGGGCCGCGGCGAGTACCGCACCACCGGGTTGGCGCGGCGGAAGCCGCGCCGCTGCACGAAGCCAACCGCCGGATCCCACTCGTCGCCGAACTCGCGGTAAGAGATATGCGCCCGCCACACGTCGTTCGGATAGTTGATGCGGAAGCCCCGCGACGCGCGGTCGGCGGCGCCCTTGATGCCGCCCCGCTCGGGATCGGTGTGCACGACGTAGAACGCCTGCATCTGCAGGTTCTTGTCGCCGAGAAACGTCGACGTGAACAGGTCGAGGTCGACGCCGACGGTATGGCGATCGACCGGCGCGGGGAGCTCCCTGGCAGCCGCCGTCGAGCGCCGCGTGTAGATGACGCCGATGCTCGACTGGGCCAGGAAGTTGCGTTTCACGCGGCCGACGGTGAATTGCTCCGCCGGACGGCCGTCGACCGGGCCCGTGCGGACCTGCAGGAATCCGAGGTCATAGGCTCCCGCCTGGCCCGCCAGGCGGGCGCCGTAGTCGATCGGGATCACCTGCCCGCCGCCGCCCTCGCCCTCGTCGAGCCCGATGCGCCGGCTGAAGTATGGATTCACGGCGTTGAGCGGCGCGAACTCGAAGATGCTCGCGTTCTCCAGGAAGAAATCGCGCTGCTCGGGATAGAACAGCGGAAAGCGCGTCAGGTTTACCCGGCGGCGGTCGACCTCGGTCTCCGCGAAGTCGGTGTTCACCGTCACCGCGGCGCGCAGGTTGGACGTGACGCTGTAGTTGACGTCGATGCCGGCGTTCAACGGCGTCTGGGCCGGCTCGCCCGTTACCTCGCGCCAGGCGGCCGCGCCGTACGGCACGACCTCCAGCCCGAGCCCCTGCGAAAGGTCGCGCATGCCGGTCAGCCGGCCGGCGTGGATCGGCCGCAGCAGTCCCTGGTTGCGGCGGTACCCGGACCACACCAGCTCCTCGTTCTTGCGCCGCACCGTGCGCTGGAAGTTGATGCCCCAGGCATCCGAGGATTCGTCGAAGTTGAGGGTGCGGAACGGGATGCGAATCTCCGCCGACCAGCCGAAGCTGCCGCGCGCGGTGCGCGCTTCCCAGATCCCGTCCCAGGCCTTGTTGACCGAGGCGTAGCCGGTGTTGCGAACCAGCCCGTCGCCCATCAGGCCGGCCGGATTGGTCTCGAAGAAGTACGCCGTGCGTCCGTCGAGGAAGGTGTCGAGGATCAGCATGAAGCGGTCGTCGGAATCCAGGTCGTGGTCCCGCTGCCGCTGGTAGCCGAGAATGCCGTCCGGATCCCCGTCGTGCAGCGTCGCGCCGACGTAGAGATTGTCGGCGTCGTACGCCACGCGCACCTCGGTGCGCTCGGTCGGCTGCCGGCCCTCGACCGGCTCCTGCTGCAGGAAGCCGTCGGCGACCATGGCGCGCGCCCACGCCGCCTCGTCCAGCCGCCCGTCGAGCGCGATCCGCTCGTCCGGCGCCAGCCGCAAGGCCTGCACGCTGCGCGCCGCGGAACCGCCCTGGGCAGCCGGTTCGGGAGCCAGCCAGGTCCCGAGCGAGCCGAGCACGCACGTGCAGAGGGCTGCGCGCCGCAGCCGCTCAGACCGGCCGCGTCCGCCTTGCACTTTCGGCAGCCTTGCGAGAAGATGCGCAGATGTTCGTCGGGGCAGGAGGCACCATGAAGTCTCAGTCGTTGATTGCTCTAGCGACGGCGCTGCTGCTGGTTGCCGGCGCCGCAGGCATTCCCGCCGCGGCGGCCGAGGACAACTGGCCACAGTTCCGCGGGCTCCGGGCCGGTGTGGCAGAGGATAGCCCAACGCTGCCCGATACCTGGAGCCAGACGGAGAACGTCGTGTGGAAGGTGGCCATCCCGGGCCATGGCTGGAGCTCGCCGATAGTCTGGGAAGACCTGGTCGTCGTCACCTCCGCCGTGAGCGACGATCCGGGGCCCGGACCGCAGCTCGGGCTGTACGACGGCCATTCCTCCGCCGACATTCCGACCGCGATCCACCGCTGGATGGTGTACGGGCTCGACCGCGCGACCGGCGCCGTGCGCTGGGAGCAGGAAGTGCGCGCGTCTGCCCCGCCGATCGCCCGCCACGGCAAGAACACCTACGCGTCGGAGACGCCGGTCACCGACGGCGAGCGGATCTACGTCTACTTCGGCGGCATCGGCCTGTACGCCTTCGACATGGACGGCAATCCGGTGTGGTCGAAGGAAATGCAGCCCCTGGAGTACCGGCACGGCTGGGGCGGCGGCGCGTCGCCGGTGGTGCACGACGACCGCCTCTACATCGTGAACGACAACGAGGGGCAGTCGTTCCTCGCGGCGTACGACAAGCACACCGGCGAGGAGGTGCTGCACGTCGACCGCGAGGAGGGCAGCAACTGGGCCACGCCGTTCATCTGGGAGAACAACGTCCGCACGGAGATCGTCACCGCCGGCACCGACAAGGTGCGCTCCTACGGCCTCGACGGCGAGCTGCTTTGGGAGCTCACCGGCATGACGTGGATCACGGCGCCCACGCCGTACTCCAAGCACGGGCTGCTGTACGTCAGCTCCGGCTTCCTCGCCGACGCGGTGCGCCCGGTGTACGCCATCCGGCCGGGCGCGATCGGCGACATCACGCTGGGCGAAGGCCGCGACCGCAACGAGTACATCGCCTGGTCGAACCCCAAGCTCGGCACATACAGCACCTCGTCGCTGGTATACGGGGACTTCCTCTACACCTTGCTCGACCGGGGCTTCCTGATCTGCACCGACGCCAGGACCGGCCGCGAGGTGTACTCGCGCAAGCGGATCGCCCGGCGCGCGACCGCGTTCACGGCGTCGCCCTGGGCGTACAACGGCAAGATCTTCGTGCTCAGCGAGGAAGGCGAGACGTTCGTCATCAACGCCGGTCCCGACTACGAGGTGCTCGGCAGCAACGTGCTCGACGAGATGGCCATGGCAACCCCGGCCATCGCCGACGGCAGCCTGTTCATCCGCACGGCCGGCCACCTGTACCGCATCGAGGAGACGCCGTAGTCCGTGAAGACCTGGATCGCAGCCGCACTCGCGGCGGCCCTCTGCGGCAGCGCAGCCGCCGGACCGGCTTTTGCCCAGGAGCGTTCGCTGGAGCGCGTCGGCTTCATCCCCGGCGCGGCCGGCTACGTGCACCTGCACGAGGGGATCGCATACGTCGTCGACGGACCCACGGTGCGCCTCTACGACGTATCGAACCCCGCGGCGCCGGCGGCGCTCGGTTCGCACACGTTTCCGCAGAACGTCTACGGCGTCCGGGTGTCCGGGTCGACGGCGTACGCCGCCATCGACTTCAGCGGCCTCGGAATCATCGATGTATCCAATCCCGCGGCGCCGGTCTCGCTCGGGGAATACCAGACCGCGGGGCAGGCGCTGGCAGTGGATGTCAGCGGGGACACCGCCGTCATCTCCAACCGTCTCTCCGGCCTGGAGGTGATTGACGTATCGGATCCGTCCGCACCGACACTGGTGGGTTCGTACTTCACCGAGGGGTACGGGACCGACGTCAAGGCCGTCGGCTCGTACGCCTACGTCGTGGACCGGCCGGGCGGGCTGTCGATTGTAGACCTCGAGCAGTCGGGCGATTCGGACGAGCTGGAGGCCGCGGGGATGGTCGGCTCCGCCGAGCGGCCGGCGACCACCGCCGCGGTGAGCCTCGATCCCGGCGCTCCCGGCGCCACGCTGGCGGCCATAGTCACCACCGACACGCTCCTGGAGCTGTTCGACGTGTCCAATCCGTCCGCGCCGGCAGCCGTGGGCAGCTACCGCCATCCGGATCGGCCGGCCGCGGGACGCAACATCGCCGCGCCGCGGGTACGCTTCGAGGGACCGCTCGCCTACATCGCCGACATCTATCCGCCGTTCCTGGTGCAGGTGGTCGACCTGTCGAATCCCGCGCAGCCGGCGCTCGTGGCGACCTACGAGCCGTCGGGCCCGCCGCGCGACGTATCCGTGTCGGGCTCGCTGGTGCTGGTGGCCGTCGGGGCGGCCCCCGATGGCTCCGGCGAGCCGGGCGTGGCCCTTCTTCGTCTCGGTTCGTAGGACAACCGATTCGCCCATCCCGCAGGCTGATCGCGGCGGCGCGGAACCCGCGCGCTGTCCTCACAGGGCGGACCAGGGGATAGCCGTTACAAGGGGACCCTGAACCCACCGATCAATCACACAGTCTTATGATTGCCTGACAAATATAAGGTCGAGTTACAGATTGTGCAGGCTGCTGCGCTGCCGGCCGACGGCAGAACGCCGTCGAGCCGCGCGGGCTATCGCTCCAGCTCGTCGTAGATGGTCTGGATGTTGGTCGGGATGCGCATCGGATCCGACCGGTTGTAGCCCTCGAATCGGTCGGGGATGACGTACTCCTCGGCGGCTTCCTCCGCGGACTTGCCGGCCGCGTGCGCCGCGCGCGCCATCGCCACGAAGTCGCTCTGGAATTCGGCGTACTCCTCCAGCTCGGCCCAGGTGAACGTCCCGGCGGTATGCCCCGGGATGATCGTGTCGACCCCCGCGATGCCGGCCGCGGTCTTCGCCAGCGTCTCGGGATATTCCAGGCCGCTGCCGCCGTTGTTGGTGTCGATGAACGGCGGCCGCTTCAGCGAGAAGAGGTCGCCGGAGTGCATGGCCCGCTCGGCCGGGAACACGATCAGCGTGTCGCCGTTGGTATGCGCCCGGCCGAAGTGGTAGAGGTCGATCCGGTCGTCGCCGAACCACACCGACATCTTCTCGGAAAAGGTCGTCTGCGGGAGGTACCGCGCGTTCTCGCCCTTGAACGTCTGGCAGTTGGTGACCGGCAGGCACTCCTCCCGGGTCAGGCTGGCCTTGATGTTCTCGTGCGTGATCACCTCGATGGTATCGGGGAACTCGGGGGTGCTGCCGGCGTGGTCGTTGTGCGTGTGCGAGTGGAACATCGCCAGGATGGGCTTGTCGGTAACCGTCCGGATCTGGTCGATGATCTGCTGGCCGTAGCCGGGCAGCTTGGAGTCGACCACGGCCACGCCCTGATCCATCACGTAGACCGCCACGTTGCCGCCGCTGAAGGTGGCGCGATCGGTCGGATCGCCGCCCTGGATCACGTACAGGTCGCCGCGCACCTGTTCGATTGCGGGAACCGGCGGCGGACCGTCCGGTCCCCCGCATGCGGCCGCGGTCATCAGCAGTCCGCCGGACGCGAGCAGCAACCCGAGCAGCACGGTTCTTCGCATGGCATTCCTCCAGGCGTCATCATCATCTCGGGGCTGCGCCCCAAACCCCCGGCGGCTGCTAGCGGGGACCCCGTTGCCCCGCGC
>CAZJYU010000072.1:0-2875 GCA_964550305.1 uncultured Vicinamibacteraceae bacterium
ACTTTCGGGATCTCATGCACGTAAAACCGGGGGACTTTCGGGATCTCATGCACGTGGAAAACTTTGCAGAAATGTGATGAATGTGTAGGCTTTGCCCCTAGCGGTGGATACACGCGAGACGGACGAGGCGGGCACGCGGAGCAAGCGCGCGGACAAGGAGCTCCGTCGGACTGGCGAGCTGGTCAGCATCGTTGACCAAATCGAGCACGCCAAGCATGTCGAAGCCGTCCAAACGGCGAGGGCGCTGGCGATCGCCGGCCTCCCGAAACGGCGAACCCACGCCCGCGACCTCTCGCGCACGCTCCGGGTGGGCACCGACATGTGGCTCCGCGTGACCTACACCGCCCAGGAAGGCCACGACCTGCCCTTTGGCGAAGATCGGTTTGTGCTCGCCGGGATTCAGCACCTCGCGCTCAAGCACAACTCCCCGACCGTGCTGTTCGACCGGGTCGGCTCGTTATTGCAGACGTTCGGGTTGAACGAGGATGGCCGGACCGTGGCGCGTCTGCGGCAACGCTTCGCGCGGTTGGCGGGCCTCTCGGTACGGTTGGCGTTTGGAAGCTCAGAGGCGGAGCTCAAGGAGCACGTGCACGTTGAGCAGGTCTTCCTCATCCAGCGATACGCTTTGCCAAGCCGGAGGGATCTGCTAATCGAGCAGGCTGGCCAGCTGACGTTTCATCGCGCCTACACGTACGGTGTGGTCTTGAGCGGCGATTTCTGGAATCACCTCCTCAAGACCAGAAACCGGCTCGTCGTGCCGTTGAACCTCCTGAAGCTCTACATCGACAAGCCCACAGGCTGGGATTATCTCTGCTTCCTGGTGGCGCGGTGTGGGGCGGCGAAGACCTCGTCGCGGGTGCCGCACGAGGCCCTGGTGTCGCTCTTTCGGGACACCGACCAGCAGGATGACCGTCATGTCATCCGCAGGCTGCAACGCTACCACCGCGAGATTATGCATGCCACGGGTGGCCGTCTGAACGCGGACCTCGTCGAGGACGGGGCCTTCCCCTCGTCCGGCGGGCGACCCAAGAAGCGGTGGGCGCTGATTGTTCGGCCAAGCCGGTCGCTGTTCGCGCTCCCGCAAGACCTCATCGAGATCTGAGCGTCCCCTCGCGGCGCGCCCCGCGTCCATTGAGGGATTAGGGCGTGAACATCTTCACGTCTTCACTCTTGAACTCGTTCACACCATCACGTCGTCCAGGTCGGGGCCGGTTGGTGATGGTGTTTGTCCGGTCGATGATGCGTGACGTTGGCGGCGGCGAGCCTGGGGTGCATTGGCGATCGTCATGGGGGCAGGTTGGCCTGTTGCCACCGACGTGAACGTCTTCACACATTCACGCTAGAACTCGTTCACACCATCACAAGTCGGGTTGGCTGGTGATGGTGTTTGTCCGGTCGGGTCGAGGAAAGGCGCGGCTCATTTCATTTCCGGATGCCATCACACGTTATACTTGGAACGCTTTCTTGTGTTCACACGTTCACACGAGAGCCGACACGATGCGCACGATCGCCCTGGTCAGCCAAAAAGGCGGCAGCGGGAAAACGACGCTCGCCCTGCATCTGGCCGTCGCGTCGACCCACGCTGGCCGACACGCCGCGATCATCGACCTCGACCCGCAGGCCAGCGCGGCGCATTGGGCCGACCGTCGCGAGGCGGCCCGCCCCACTGTCCTCGCGGCGCCGGCGAGCCGCCTGCGTCCCGAGTTGGAGCGCGCGCAGGAGGCCGGCGTCGAGCTGCTCTACCTCGACACCGCGCCCCACTCCGACAGCGCCGCGCTCAAAGTCGCGCGCGTGGCCGATCTGGTGCTCATCCCGTGCCGCACCGCCATTCTCGACCTGGAGGCGATCACCGATACGGCACAGTTTCTCGCCACCACCGGGACGCCGGCCCTGGTCGTGCTGAATGCGGTCTCCTCGTATGGACGCGATGCCGATCACGCGGCGGACGCGCTCCAGACGCTCACCCTGAACGTGTGCCCCGTCCGCGTCGGCCACCGCGTGGCGTACGCGCGGGCGCTGATCACCGGCCAAACCGTCCAGGAGCATGCCCCGGGCGGGAAAGCGGCCGAAGAAATTGAACGTCTTCACACGTTCATTCTTGAACTTGTTCATAACATCACGTCATCCCATTCTGGAGTCGTCGCCAGTGGCTAACAAATTCACGACTGCGCTCAACCGCCGGCACCCTCCAGCCGCCTCGGCCACCACGACCCGTGCCAGCCTGAAGCATATCGGTGGGTACTTCGACCCCCGCATATCGACGCAGCTGCGCCATCTTGCGGTGGCGGAGAACCGCAGCGTGCAAGCGTTGCTGGCGGAAGCCATCGAGCTCCTGTTCCAGAACAGAGGCCTCCCGACGCAGGACCAGTAAGGGGTCCAGACCAAGCTGGGGGCGTCCGGCGCCCACCAGCGCGAGGGTGCCGCCTGCACGCGCTGAAGTGTTGCCCAGCCTCCAGATCGTGGATGGTGTGAACGAGTTCTAGAGTGCACGTGTGAAGACGTTCACGTCTGTGTTTTCTCTGGTCGGCGAGAGGCCAAACGCCTCCCTGACGACATCCGCGCGGGGTTGCGCTTGACGCCGACTGCACCCCAGGCCCGCGCAGCGACCGGACAAACACCATCACCGGCGCGGGAACACAAGGACCGGACAAACACCATCACCAACCGACTGGTAATGACGTGTTCGTCACGCCAGCCCGCGCGGGTGTCTTTTCACGCAGTCCCATCAGTCCAGCGGCGGTGTCCGCCGTCTGTGCCGATGCTTCACGACCGCGCGGTGTCGCGCGGCGGTGTCGAGTGCGCCCCGGTGGCGCTTCCCGCTTCCGCATCCCGTGCCCGCCGTCCGAGCCGTTGCCGGCCCGCGCGACAGGGCTTA
>CAZJYU010000072.1:2975-5027 GCA_964550305.1 uncultured Vicinamibacteraceae bacterium
CCGTGCTCCGCGAGCTTGTAGGCCAGCTGCCGGCGGAGCTCGTGCCACCCCGCCTCGCCGATGGCCCGGTTCAGGGCGCGCGTGTCGGCCCCGCCGCCGCGCATCCTCCGCCGCGCACTGCGCTGTTCCAGGCCGACGACCGCGGCGCGCGCCGCCATGGTGCGCGTCCATGCGTGGCGATCGGCCGCGATCCGCCGTGTCACCCGCTGGCGAAACCGCCGCAGCCGTTCCACGGCGCGGCGGTAGTTCGCGCTGCCGTGCGCGTCCGTCAGGTGGTGCGTGGCCCGATCCCAGACCTGCCGCCGCCGCACGGTGCGGCCCGCCCCGGCCGCATCCATGCGGCGGGACACGGCCCGCTGCAGCCGCGTCAGCGTCCGCCGCTCGGCGGCGGTCAGCGTGTCCGCCGTCCACCGGCTGCCGTCGGACACCGTGGCGTGCGTCTGGGTCCCGACCGCCACGCCGAGCGCGCCGCCAGGCGCCGCCCGGCGCTGCCGCACCAGGTCCCGCACGATCGCCACGTGCCAGCGCCCATCGTGGTAGGTCACGGTGGCCGACACGATCCGGTGCTGCGGGTAGCGGGGCTGGCGCGCGAGCCGGACCGTGCCGAGCCGTGAAACGTGCATCAACCGGCCCGAGACCGTGAGCGTTTGGTTATGGAGGTAGAACGTGGGTCGTGCGGTGCGGCGCTTCGGCCGGGGCCGGCCCGCGCGACCCTCAAAGAAGTTGCGCCACGCCCGGTCCACGTCGATCAGCGCCCGGTTGCGCGTGAGGGCCAGCGTCTCGCTGGCCCATGACGGCAGTCGATTCGCCCGCCGCAACGCCGTGAAGATGCGCACGATCCGGTAGGCGGACGGCGTCGGCTGCGGCGTGTCCGGATCGTCCCAGGTCCCCACCCCGGCGCGGTGATCGGTGTACTGGCGTGCCCACTCCGAGAGCGCCCAGTTGTAGGCCAGCCGAGCGCACTCCGCCCACCGCGCGAGTGTCCGGGCCTGCCCGGGTGTGACGATCAGTGCCGATTTGTCGGCAATCACTTGGTGCCTCGTGCCGAATCCTACGCGATCGATCAGGGCGTCGGTCCCGGAGTGGTGGCCTGCGCCGTCGGCATGCCGCCCGGGCGACCCGCCCTGCGCGCGTGGCCGTGGGCATCAGTTGCCGTTTAATGGTTGCAGGTGAGCGTCATTTCATGTAAGCATGAGGGCATGGGCAGTATGGGCCAGTATGTCAGCCAGGAGCCCGTTGTCGGGATGGACAGGACGACGCGCAAGCGGGTGGCAGCAGCCAAGCCGGCCAGTCGGCGGGGGAAGAAGGCCGTCATCGGCTATTTCGCCCCGAAGGTCTCCAAGCAATTGAAGCAGATGGCGCTTGATCAGGACCGGAGCAGCGTGCAGGACCTGCTCCGAGAAGCCATCAACGACCTGTTTCAGAAGTACCGGCAACCGCCGATCGCGTGATGGTGACTGGGAAAGCACCGAACGCGTGCGGCAAGGCGGCGTGTTGCGATTGTATCCCGGCGGAGAAGGTTCTATAGTCCATGCGCGAAAGGTGGGCGTCGCTGGAGTGTTCGGGCGGAAGTGCCCTGTGGCCCCAACGGGATGTTAGGGCATTCACCGAAGGCATTCAGTGATCTCACATCACTTTATTGGCACCGGCGGCTGGTCGGACACCTTGCGACGCGGTCAGCGAGATCCGGCCCGGTTACTGGACGAGGTCGCGGGTCACGTGCAGGCGTGCCACCTGCAGGTGATGGCGACCCAGGCAGTGCCGTTCGACAACGGCGGGCTCACGTTGGTGTGGGTGCTCGCCGAGTCACATTTGGTGCTGCACGTCTGGCCGGAGCTGGAGAGCGCGACTGTGGATCTCCACGTCTGTAACTACGGCGCCTCGAATGCCGTCAACGCGGGCGCGCTCCGGGATCGGCTGGCGGCGACGTATTTTGCGACCGGGGGCCAGTGGTCCACATTGGTGGCGGGCACGGCGACGGACGCCGAGGCCGGCCTTGAGCCTGTGATGGGAGCGGACGGCGACCTCCTCGTAGCGGAGGGGTGATCGCCA
>CAZJYU010000073.1:0-5018 GCA_964550305.1 uncultured Vicinamibacteraceae bacterium
CGGCGATATCGAATATTGCCGTCTGGGTGGTGCGCGACATTTCCGCGATCCGCGCGGCGATCGCGGCGGTCGGCGGCGGCGGGGGCGCGGCCATCACCGTCGAGGACGAAGGCACGCCGCTCGCCACGGCGGCTACCGTGCTCAACTTCGTCGGGACGGGCGTGGCGGTGACCGGAGAAGGCGCGGAGAAGACGATCACAATCCCCGGCGGCGGTGGCCTGGCGCAAGTCGGCACGACGTGGATTGCGACGGCACAGAACAACGGGAACTTCCGCGACACCGGCATCGCGCTTCCCGCCAGCCCGAACGACAACGCGGTCTATGCGCTGGCATCAGCCTTCGGCCCGCACGGCGGCACGTTTTCCACGATCAGCGGCGCGCAAATCAAGGCGCTGGCAACCGTTGTGGCAGGGGCATCGGCGGGCGGCATGGAGATCGGAGGCGATCCGGTCTCGGCCGAAACCCTGTTCGCCGCCAAGCTCGCGTCCGGCAACCTCGCGCTGAGGAACGACGGGGACGAGTGGGCGGCGGGGAACTACGCCGCGCTCTACGACCTTTCGGCTGGCGACTCTTCCTCGGACACGCCCTCGACCCCGGGCGGCGGCACGCACGACAGACTGATCGGCTGGTCGGCGGCGGCGGTGCCGACGCAGGCGGAGATCGACGCTGCCGACACCGAGCAGGACAACGTGCTCGCCATCCCGAAGGAGACCGACGACGGCCACATCTTCTTCGCCGTTCCGGTGAGCGTCGGGGCGCCCAACGCCGCCTACTACGACGGCAACACCCACGACATCCTGGGCGGCTTCACGCAACGGGCGAACGCCGGCCGGGGCGGCACGGCCTACCTGGTCTGGTCCACCAATGCCGCGCAGAGCGCCGCGATCATGGGCACCGGCCGCCGGACCCTCACCTTGAGCTATGCGACGAGGTAGAGCGCCATGACGATCGATTTCCCCGACAAGCTGCGCAGCACCCGCGCGGACGGGAAACTGGTGGACGCGGCAGCGATCGATGGTGCTCTCCCCGGCATGGTGACTCGGGAAATCCTGGATCTGGCTGTCGGCGGTATCTTCAAGCGGTGGGCCGGCGGCACGCTGACGGCCGGACAAGCGCACACGCTCAGCGTCGACGTGGACTCCGAGCTTGGCACCTTCGACGATGCCGTAGACGGCTCGCGGCTGGTCGTCTTCGTGTCGGCCCGGATCGCTGCCGGCGACGAAGCGACGCTGAAGATCGAGAGCGATGCATCCGGCAGCTTCGAGACGCTGGACACCGTGGCGCTCTCTACCAGCCGCCGGACCGGCCGCCTGTTCGCCGCGGTGCCCACGGATGTCTCCGGCGGCTACCCCGAGCAGGTGGTTCGCGCAGTCCTGACTGGAAGCTCGACCGACAACACCGTTGTCGAGGGCATGCGCCTCGACGTGGGCATGTCTCGCAGCGAACCTGTGAGCGACGACGAGCGCGCCCGCATCAACGCCCTGGCTCTTTCCACCGATGCGCTTTCGCAGGAGCTTGACGGGCTGACGGAGCATGTCCTGGACACGGCCGCCTGGGTGGATACGGTCGAGAGCGACCATGTTCACGTCGGGCATGAGGCAGACCCAGGCGGCTCTGCGGCGCCGTCGCACGGCCACCCGACGCTAACGATCAACCAGAACGCGGTGAATCAGGCTCTGACCCTCTGGGTGCCGCGCGGAGTCCGCCCGGAAGGTTATCGGCTGCGGAGGGTCAGGGGCGGCACCACTACCACCTGGCCGCAGGACGGGGAGTATTGGCGAGCCTATACCACCGGCCTGCGTCTGGCGGAGGACACCTTCCACCTGGACGCCTACTTCCTGGCGTCCGAGACTTCCGACGCGCAGATATCGGTCAACTTGAATACCGGCGATCTGCTGAAGGCACAGAAGAACGCCATCGTCACTGTTCTCAGAGGCGAGAAGCTGAAAGACGGCAGCGTCGATATCGACGCGCTGGCTACGGCGGTGGCGGCGCGGCTGCTGCCCGCGCTGCCCTCAGCCGGAGCACGCGACGGCTTGGGGCCACGGTTCGCCGGGGACGTGCTCGGCTGGCACGCCGCCAGTGGCCGGACACGCATTCAGTTGACGGGCGGGGTAGCGCCTGTCATGGCCGCCGGGACCTTCGCCGGGGTCAATTTCGGCAGCTCATCGGAACGGACGTTGCAGCCATGGGCCACGATCGGTCTGGCAAATCGCGTCACCCTGGAGCCGGGTCTGTATCTGTGCGTGATCGATGCGCCCTTCCGGGAAGCTACAACCGGCACGGCGGTATTCGATGGCAACAACGCTAGGTTGAATGCGGCGTTTCGGATGAATGGGAACAACGTGTGGAGCCGACAGATCACAAACCCCTATATCAGGGTGGGTGGAACGGATGTCTGGGATCACTTCTATCCTGAAAGCTACGAGCTGCTCGTGGAGGTGCCCGCGAAGACAGCTGTCGACCTTCAGGCTCGCATTCGCGGACAAAGCGCCACGACAGGCGCCGTGCAGTTTCACGATCTGAGCATCCTTCGGCTCAGCTAGGAGACCTCACCATGGGCACGCGACATGGGTGAACAGCACGACAACCTCATCCGCCTCAAGGACGAGATCCTTCCGGCGTTCGCGACGGTCCTGTTCCGGGACGTGATCGCGCCGATCCGCCACCCGGCGGGCAACCTGAACCCGCTCGCGCCGTCCACGAAATGGATGGACTATTCGCTGCCGCTGAATCTGGAAGAGTTGTGGGAGGACGGCGGCAACGTCTACCGCTACCGCCCGCGTTTCCCGGACAGCGGTGTAGCGAGCGAGTGCAATCTCGACTTCCGCAACGTCCGGCTGCTGGAGATCGAGGAGGTCCTGGACCGCACGTTCGATGCCGTGGACACCGGCAAGCCGAGCGATCAGACCAACATGATCGACAGCGTGACGAACGGCGGATCGGAGCCGGTCCCGACGAAGACGAACTGGAAGCGGCTCATCGAGCGGGAAAAGGCGCGGTCGGCGGAAACCGGCCTCGGCTCGAAGATCACCCAGACCCTCCAGACGACAGTCTCGGGGACCATCGGGATCGCCGAGGGGGAAGTGCAGACCGGGCTCGCGGTCGAGAACTACATCGACCGGAAATTCGGCTCGCAGAACCGTCGTCTCGACGCGCTGGAGGTCGCCCAGGAGCGGACCTATACCGCCGCCCCGTTCACGCACCTCGACGTGCTCCAGAAGTCGTCGGTGAAGCGCGCCACCCTGCGGCTGGTCGCGCGCGGTCGGCTCGAATGCCGGGTCACCGGCCGCGGCGTCCTGCCGGGCAACGGGACCCAGCAGTACCGCCTCGACTTCGACAGTCTCGACGAGATCGAGCGTGTAATCCGGGGCGAGCGGGCGACCAGGTACGAGTGGTTCTCCGAGTGGTTCACGCGGCGCGAGAACCGATGGAGCAGCGATCGTGTCGAGGCGGCGCTCAAGCGCCCGGTGCTGACGCTCGACCTGCCGGAGATCGACGGCGAGGAAGTCCTCGCCTCAAGCATCGTGACCGCCGAGCGCAAGCTGCCCGGACATCCCGAATACGAAGGAGGCGCCGCATGAACCGCCGCCCGCACCCGACCGAGCCCGACGTCTTCGACGACCGCCGCGAGCTCGCCGTCGCCATTTTCGAGGACCAGGCCGCGCAGATCGAGACCGGCGGGAAGACCAATCCGCACGCCTCGGCGCTCTACTGGCTGGGGTATCGGAAATGGATGAGCGGAGTTTCCTTCACTCCGCCCGACAGCGTCCGCCGGCGGGCGCGCCTGCTGAACGACTTCCACGGCAAGCCGTTCCACGCCGAGCTCGAGCGGCACCTGAACGGGATCGGCTGGCGCCGGCCGCCCGACCGGGAAGCGGAAGAGCGCCTGTCCTATTTCGAGTTTTACTGCGAGATCGCCGAGGACGGGCGCGTGCTGTTCGGCGTGCGCGACACGCCGGGCCGCGCCCTGCGGTTCAAGGCACATTGCGAGCGGATCGAGCTCGTCGTGCTGAATGGCGACGACCACGTGGCCCGCGCGGTCGCGCCGCCCGACAACCCGTTCGACGGCGTGACCACGATCGAGGAGCTGCGCCTGACCGACGACGATTACCGCTTCGAGGTCTCGGCGGTGAAGGACGGCTGGTGGTTCGGGCAGTTCCGTTCGCTCCGCCACGCCGGCGAGTGGTTCGACTTCGCGGAGATCGACGGCGAGTGGGTCGAGCTCGAAAACCAGGGCCGCGGCTGGGACGGCGAGTGGGAAGGCTCCGAGCGGGTCCATACCGCGGCGGACATCGAGCGGTCCGAGGAGCCGGAGGATACTCCGGGGAAACGCGCCACCCAGGCGGCGCTGGACGTCGCCGAGGCCGAGCGCGCCCGCTACGCCGAGCGCAAGGCGAACGCGAACATGCGCATCGTCGCGATGGCGCAGCGCAACTTCAACGGCGACAAGCTGCACCCGGGCCGGGGCTACGGCGCCAACTGGTATCGGACGCTCTGGGCGCTCGGCTACCGCCCGCGCGTCTGGCACGGCTCGCTGGTCCAGCCGGAACCGACCGCACCGTTTACCGCCGCCGACGCTCGGCGCGAGCAGAAGGTGTGGGACGGGTGGAAGCCGTTCGCCGACGAGCTGGAGCGGCTCGAAGGCATCGCGCCGCAGGAGAAGCGCGAGCACCTGGCGGCGGAGAGAGATGATGCGGCTCATGTGGATGTGGAAGACCGCGCCGACGGCGGAGCGGATACAGGTGGTGATGCTGGCGGCGGGCCTGATCCTGCTGGCAGCGGTGCTGATCGTCCTGCCGGCGGCGACGCTGCCGTAGCCGAGCTGCCGAAGGTCGAGCCGGATCCCGAGCTGCTGGCCGAGGCGCGCGCCAACTTCAAGCAGCGTCACTCGGCCGAGGGCGGCGGCGGCGACTGGTACATGACGCTGGTGGCCTACGGCGACGAGCCCGAGTGGCTGGCGAGCACGCCGGCGCCGGAGACGACGGACATCGTGGCGCACCTGCGGGCGCGCGCGA
>CAZJYU010000074.1:0-4387 GCA_964550305.1 uncultured Vicinamibacteraceae bacterium
CTGGTGGACTACATCGACCTGATTCCGGTGCTGCCATGACCCGGCGTCTTCTCCTGTTTCTGCCTCACGTCCTGCTCGTCGCCGGCAGCGTCTATCTGTCGGTGCATTGGACCGCGTCCGGGGCTCTCCCCATCATTGGCGACGAACCGCACTACCTGATCACGTCGGCGAGCGTGGTGCGCGACGGCGACCTGGACGTCGCGAACAACTACGAGTACGAAAACAGCGCCCGCGAGGTATTCCCCAGTGATCTGGCGCCGCACGCCTTCCGCGATGGGCCCCACCTGTGGCCCCAACGCATGCCAGGCGTCAGTGTGCTGCTCGCGATCCCGTTCGGCCTGGGCGGCGCGCTTGGCGCTCGGGCGGCGCTCCCGCTCCTGGTCATTCCGGTGCTTGCCATCGCCGTCTATCGGTGGTGCCGAAGCTGTTTGGGTCCGCTCGACGCCACGGTGGCATCGGTCGGCGTACTGGCCTGCAGTCCGGTTGTCTTCGGGGCGTCGCAGATTTACCCGGACCTCCTGATGGGAGCCGCCGCGCTCACGCTGTTGGGCTGGCTTTGGCGAAGCGAACGGCACTCCTACCTCGGATGGTGCGTTTACTGGTGCGTAGCCGGCCTGTTTTGCTGGCTGCACGTCAAGTACTACGCGGCCACCGCCGTGCTGGCGGCACTCGGCGTCTGGCAACTCCGGCGCGACGGCGATCTCCGCTTCACCCCTGCGAGTTGCTTCACCTTCGGCGGTCTTCTGCTGGCGGGCCCGGTCCTGTTCTGGGCATTCTCGGTCCCCGCATTCGGGAACATCATGGGCGGCAGGGGCAGCGGGGAATTGAACCTCGGCTTCCTCCAGGCCCTGGAGCTCTTCGTGGGACTGCACATCGATCAGGTGCACGGCCTGTTCGTGCAGCAACCGATCCTGTTGCCGGGTCTCGTCGCACTGGGTTGGATGATCCGCCGGCGGCATCCGCTGACGCTGCCCTGGCTCGTGTTGTACGCATCGCTGCTCGCCCCCAACGCGCTGCAACATATTCCGTATGGCGGTCATATTGCGCCGGCCGGACGGTACGGCTGGTCGGCCATGTGGCTCTGGCTCGTTCCGATCGGTATCGTCATCCACGAACTACGGGATCGGGCGTCATTCTCGCGAGCCGTCCGGCTCACCGTACTCGCGGGCGTCGCCTACCAGGCAGTGCTCGCATTCCAGTGGGTGCCGGTGCCGCAACGCCTGTTCAACGGGCTGTTTGGTCCCGGCATGTGGCAACCGTCACTCTTCCCGCACGCCTTGATGCTGTCGCTCCCGAAGTTGGGTCCTCATGCCGACCTCGCCTATTTTCCGAACCTCGTCTGGACCGCGGGCGCGCTGTCGCTGGTTGCCGCAGGCTGGCTCCGGTCCTCACGATGGCGGTACCTACCGCTACTGGCGACCGCTGTCGTTGCCGTGTTCCTGCTGCCGGTTGAAGACACGCTGGATCGCTCCAACACCGTACCCCGTCGATACGAAGCCGAAGAAACGCCGCAGCGGTGCACCGTGCTTCCCCGCGGGGGCGCCAGCAATGGCCGCATTTGCCGACAGAACGCCAACAACGTTTATGCCGTGGCCGGACCGTTCATCACACTCGAGCCTGGGCAGTACCAGATCATCGCGGCGGTGAGGCACGCGACCGAACGAGGCGATGGCGTGCTCGACGTGGTCGCCAACCGGGGCCACGAGTTCATTGTTCGCCACGATTTTCAACTGATCCCAGCTCCTGGCTGGACATTTGCCACGGCAGACTTCGCGATCGACCGGACTACCCGCGATGTCGAATTCCGGCTCCGCGGACTCCGGGGGGTGGAGGTGGACTACATCGAACTCCGCAGGAGCAGTGAGCGCAGGCGTACGGAAGCCAACGCTCGTACTCGCCCATCCGCGGTCGGCGTCACTCCACCCGACGCTAGACTACCATTTATGGCACAGTACTCCACAAATGTTATGACGTTCCACTTATGTGGACCAGACCCATACATTCAGACACTATCCATCTCTTAGCATGACACCCATAAGACGGAATTCATACCATAACAGGCGTGTGGGCCCGCCTGGAGGCCGGCGCACCGTGAGGCTCTCCGGCCGGCGCGCCGGACAGCGCACGATCGCTGCGGCAACGCTGGTCGTGCTCGCCCTGGCCGGTGCGCACGCCGCAGTGGCCGCGGAGGCGTGGAGGATCGCTTCGGGAGCGGTCGAGGTCCGGTGCCGCCTTACCGTCGGCGGCAGCTTCAACATCGTCACCAGCGCGATCTCCGGGACCCTCCTGCCCTCGACGCAGGACGGCGCGGACTACGCCGGCGAGCTCCGCGCGGACCTCACCACCCTCGACACCGGCATCGATTTGCGCAACTCCCACCTCCAGGACACGTATCTGGAGGTGCAACGCGGCCCCGAGTTTCAGTCCGCCGTGCTCTCCGGCATCCTCCTCGATGATCCGGTGCCGGCCAGTACCAGTCGGCACGAGACGGAGTTCTCGGCGATGCTTGCGCTCCATGGGGTGCAGCGCCCGGTCAGCGGTGAGGCCGACCTGCGCCGCCGCGACGGACGGATGCAAGTGGAGGCGACCTTCGACATCAGTCTGGACGACTTCGACATCCCGCCGCCGCGCTACCTCGGAGTCGGCGTCCGGGACACGGTGGAGATCACCGTCACGTTCGATGCGGCGCGCGCCGATGCGCCGCCTGGTGGCACGCCATGACCGGCTCCGGACGGCGATACGCGGTGGCCTGCACCGGACGGCGGCAGGCCGCCACGCGCCTCGCACTCGGCGCGGCGGCGCTGCTGACCGCATGGGGCGCCGGACCAGCGTTCGCGGAACCGATCTTCCTGTCCAAGCAGTATCCGCGCTGCACCGCCTGCCACTATGCGGAGTCGGGGGGCGGACTGCTGACGCCGTACGGACGATCGCTGTCGCGGGAGGAGATCTCGGCGTTCGGACGCCAGGGCGCCGGCGTGGACCCGCAGGCGCCCGCCAGCGAGGAAGGATCGCTCTACGGCCTGCTCGGCAACGAGAGCCCCCTGCAGCTCGGTCTCGACATCCGGCCCTCGCGGCTGGGCGTCAGCCTTCCCGGTCGGACCGTGGCCGCTCGTAATCTCCTCATGACCCTCGACCTGCAGGCGGCATGGCAGCGCGACCGCTGGACCGCCTACGGCACGGTCGGACGCGAGCCCAGCGGCGGCGCTGGCCGGGTCGTGTCGTACGAACACTGGGTCTCCTACCGGGCCACCGAGACCGTGAGCGTGCGCGGCGGGCGCTTCCTGCCCGCCTACGGCGTCCGCTTCGCCGACCACACGTCGTTCACGCGCGAGCGGCTCGATCTCGCCCAGGACGATCAAATCTACGGCGTCGAGGTGGGTATCTCGACCGACCGGACGCTGCTCCAGGTATCCGCCGGTCCGGGACGGGCCGAATCGCTAATCGACGCGGACGGACGCAGTGCCTTCACCGGCAGCGGCCGGTTCCAGTTCGACGTCAATCCCCGAACCGTCATCGCGGCATCCGTCCTCTACCGTGGCGCATCGGCTGCCGGTCCCTCGCGCACCGGCGCTGGGCTCTCCGTCGGCTACGCTCCGGCCGCCTGGCTCACTACCTGGACCCATGTAGACATGCAGCGCCAGGCCCTGCGGACCAGCAACCGCTCCTACATCCTCGTCAACCAGACATCGGTCGAGGCGCTGCGCGGGCTCTGGTTACGCGTATCGCCCCAGGTACGCTGGACCGACGCGGACCCGCGCGGCGAAATCCGCCGCATGGTCTACGGCTTCGACTTCTATCCGCGCACGCATTGGCACGTCAACGTGTCCTACTACCGCGACCACCTGCCCTTCAACGACCGGCGCGTCCGGACGCTGCTTGCCCAGTTGCACCTGTACCTGTAGCGTGGCGCCATGGCCGCACCAATTCGACTCCCCGCACTGCTCGTCGTTCTCGTCCTCGCGCTTGGCCTTGCTGCCTGTGGCGACGATTCGCCACCCGTACCGACCACCCCCACCCCGGCGCCACCGGCGCCGAGCCCCAACACCTTGATGCCGACGTTGTCGAGCATCCAGGAAATGATCTTCAACGCGTCGTGCATCGAACACCACGGCGATCACGCGACGGAAGGGGACCTCGATCTCACGGACGGGATGTCCTACGCCGACCTCGTGAACGTCGCCAGCTTTCAGAGGCCGGCGCTCGATCGCGTGGAACCCGGCGATGCGGAGAACAGCTACCTGATCCACAAGCTCGAAGGCCGCACGAGCATAGTGGGCGATCCCATGCCACCCGATGATCCGCTCACGACCGAGCAGATCGACGTCATCAAGCAGTGGATCAACGGCGGCGCGGAGGACAACTGACCGCTGGAGACTTGAACGGATTC
>CAZJYU010000075.1:0-4021 GCA_964550305.1 uncultured Vicinamibacteraceae bacterium
CTCGTGCGCCATCTGGTGTACCCGCTGCCGTTCCCGAGCGGGCACGGGCTCGGCGTCCATCTGAGCCGCACCACCTGGGGCAGTGTCACGGTCGGTCCGACGGCGCGCTACCAGGCGCGGAGGGACGACTACGAGTCGGACCGCGACGGCCTCGCCCACTTCCACGAGGCGGCGCGGCGGATGCTACCCGCGCTCCGGCTCGACCAGCTTCGTCCGGGCGGCAGCGGCATCCGCGCGCGCGGCGCGCCGGCGGACCAGACCTTCTCGGATTTCCGCATCCACCGCGACGCCAACGTTCCGCGGCTCGTGCACGCCGCCGCCATCGATTCGCCCGGGCTGACGGCGTGTCTCGCCATTGCGGAACGGGTGGCCGATCTGGTCGACCACGCGCTCCGGTGATCACAGCCAGAGAACGGGCGCCGGGTACCTTGCGATGTCCGAGTCCGGCGTCACAATCGTCAGGCCGCGCAGGATCGCCTGCGAAACCAGGCCCCGGTCGAAGGGATCCCGATGAAGCGGCGGCAACAGCGTGTCGTGGGCGGCATCACGTTCGTCGAAAGGCAATGGTTCGATCTGCAACCGCACTCGGCGGCTGGTGACGAACGACTCGGGCGGCTCGGGCAGCGGCAACTGGCCGAGACGGCATTTGATCACGATCTCCCAGACCGAAAGCGCACTGAGGTACACGGTGTTCGAGAAGGCGCGACATGCCGTGCGGGCACGTAACGGCAGTCGAGGATCATCGGACACCAGCCACAGAAAAGTGCACGTATCGAGAAGGAGCGTCACGATAGCTCCAGCGACCAGCGCTGCGTAACCGGCCACGGGATTCCGGCTCGCTGCTCCGCCGCCTGCTGTGCGCGCGTACCATGCCCACCAAGCCACCGTGTAACCGGCGGCGCCGCCTTGTTGGTCCGCCGGAATTCCGTGCGGGTCAGAGAGCGGCTTTCCGGCGGACGAGTTTCTGGCGTGCTTTGCGCCAGCACACCGGTGTCGCACAACCGTTCGACGACACCCGCGAGGATCGTCGCGTCCTCCGGAACGTGTTGAATGAATCGCAGTGCCGTGTCGTCCTCGGACTGCAGGATTCGGGCGCGCGGCGTCCCCGCAGTGTCGCGCCCGGCAGGAACGCTCAGCAACTGCAACCTGCTGTTCGGCGCCATGCCGTGTATGGCGGCTTCAACCTCTTCCTCGTCGATGTCGCGACTGCCCCAGAAGAACGGCCGGCCCCGCCATCCCTTGACCAGCTCGATCGCTGGCTGGCCCGGACGCTCAACAGGTTCGGCAACTGGTTCGGATCACGCGCCACAGCGATCTGTTGAACATCCAGATCAAGGGAATGTCCACTTCCCCAGCCCGCCCGATTCAGCGACAAGGATGTCAGGCGGCTGTTCATCGACCGCCGCCCGTCGCCTGAGTGGCCGTCAGGAGCCTCTCTGCCGTGGCGACCAGCGTCTCCTGGTCTACGGACTGCGGTCGTCCGCACCCGGCCCAGGTCCCTCGTTCCGCGTCTCGGGACCACGTCCCTCGAAAGCCTGCAGCAGATCTTCCGGAAGCGGCTCAAAGAAACTGTTGGGAACCACGAGGTCGGGATCGGTTCCGACGGGGCGAGGTTCCGTCAAGGGCTTGGGAAGCGGCCGGATTTCAGCGACCGGAGCGTTGCGCCGGCAAAGGATGATCGTCTCTCCGCGTGCGACGCGGTCGAGGTAGAGGGAAAGGCGCGCCTTGGCGTCGGCGATGTTCACGTAGACCATGTTGTCACATTGTAGGTCGTGAATATAACCATCTCAAATGGACTTATGGTCCCAGAAGAGTGACGAACTGATCTCGCGTCAGGCCCACGCGTGCCATAGCCTGAACGAACTGGTCTCCCGAGATGACGGGCAGCCGGCGCACCACCCGGTTACGTCGCCAGGCGCGAACGCGCGTAACGGGCGACGGCGTCCCGCCAGTTGGGCATGACGATGCCGGCAGCGGCGAGCTTGTCCGAGTTGAGGGCGCAGTACTTGGGGCGGGGCGCTCGAAGCGCCATCTCCTCCAGCGTGGTCGGGCGAATGTCCGGGGCGGTGACCTCGAGCTGCCGCGCCAGTTCCCTCGCGACCTCGATCCACGTGGCGTGGCCGGCCGAGGCGCAGTGGTAGAGACCGGGCGCCGGCAGCCTTCGGAGCAGCTTGATGGTGGCCGCGGCGACATCCTCGACGTAGCTGGGCGACACGACGCGGTCGGTGAAGGCGCGCACTTCCCTGCCGGCCAGCAACGCGTCGGCCATCCGATCGATGGTGCCGCCGCCGGTGCCGCCGAAGAGGCTTTCCACGCGGAGCACGTAGCGGTTGGGTCCCTCCACGAACCATTCGCCCAGCAGCTTGGACGCGGCGTATACGGCCAGGGGGTTCGGGTCGTCGGTCTCGACGTAGGGCGCGCCCTTCTTGCCGTCGAAGACGAAGTCGGTGCTGTAGTGGACGAGTGTCGCGCCCACGGCGCTCGCAGCCTCGGCCAGCGCGCGGGCGCCGAATGCGTTGACGGCCAGGGCCGTATCCGCTTCGTCCTCGGCGCCGTCCACGTTGGTATAGGCGGCGGCGTTCAGGAGCGCGTCGGGGCGGAGTCTGGCGATGGCCGCCCTCACCGCGGCCGCGTCGCTCACGTCGAGCGCGGCGCGCGGTAGTGCGACGACCGCGTCTTCGCCGCCGTAGGCCGCCGCGGCGGCGCGCGTCAGCGTCCGTCCGAGCCGGCCCCGGGCGCCGGTTACCACTACCTTCACCGTGAACGCTCCTTGATGGCGGCGCGTGTCTCGCGATCGACCTGGCGGCGGCGAAGGGTCTCCCGCTTATCGTACGACCTTTTTCCCTTGGCGACACCGAGCGCCACCTTCACCAGGCCGCGCTTGAAGTACATCCGCACCGGCACGAGGGTGAAACCGCGCTCCACCGCCTTCCCCGTCAGCTTGTGGATCTCCCGTCGGGTCAAGAGCAGCTTGCGGCGCCGCAGCGGCTCGTGCTCACTATAGCCGCGATGGCTGTACGGGCTGACGTGCAGGCCATGCAGGTAAACCTCGCCCGCCTCGATGCGCCCGTAGCTGTCGCGCAGGTTGACGCGTCCCTCGCGGATCGCCTTGACCTCGGTGCCCAGCAGCACGATGCCCGCCTCGTAGACGTCAAAGATGTGATAGTCGTGGCGCGCCTTGCGGTTGTCCGCAATCAGTCGCTCGCCCGTGGCGGGCGCTACCGCCGTTCCCGTCGCCATCGATCGGTCTCCCCTGTCCAGCTTACGCCGAGGCGGGGGCGCGTGCGGAGGTCGCCGCGAGCTTCACCGCGAGCCGGACCGCGGCCACCAGGCCGGACGGGTCGGCCATCCCCTTGCCCGCAATGTCGAAGCCGGTTCCATGGTCCACCGAGGTGCGGATGATGGGCAAGCCGAGCGTGACGTTCACGGCCTCGCCGAACGCGATCAGCTTGACCGGGATGAGCCCCTGATCGTGGTAGCAGGCAATCACCGCGTCGAACTCGCCGTTGACGGCGCGGCGGAACACCGCGTCACCCGGAACCGGGCCGCTGATGTCGATGCCGGCGGCCCGGCAGCGGCCGGCAGCGGGGGCGAGGACGCGCTGCTCCTCGTCGCCGATCAGGCCGTCCTCGCCCGCGTGCGGGTTGAGGCCGGCGAGGGCGAGGCGGGGACGCGCGATGCCGAAGCGGGGCAGCTCGTCGTGCGCCAGCCGGATGGTCGTGTCGATGCGCTCCCGGGTGAGGAGCGCGGGGACTTCCGCAAGCGGGACGTGCACGGTGGCGAGGACCACGTTCAGGCGGTCGGCGTGAAACAGCATCCGGACGTCGGCGGTGTTCGTGAGGTGCGCGAGCAGGTCGGTGTGACCCCGCCAGGCCAGGCCGGCCGCGGCCCACGCCGCCTTGTTGATCGGTGCGGTGGCGAGGGCGTCGACGCGGCCGGCGCGCGCATCGCGAACGGCGGCGACGACCGAGTCGTAGGCGGCGCGGCCCGCGTCGGCGGAGACGGCGCCGGGCGGGACCCG
>CAZJYU010000076.1:0-3969 GCA_964550305.1 uncultured Vicinamibacteraceae bacterium
AGCGCGATCGCAACCGCGGTCGCGACGTTGAGAGAATCGACCGCCGGCTCGAGCGGGATCCGAAGTTCCGTATCGCACGTGTCCAGCACTTGCCGACTGACGCCGTCGCCTTCGTTGCCCGCGATCAGGACGAGCGGTCGCTGGGCCGCCGACGGAGCGACGGACTCGAGGCCCGCGGCGTGACCGGCCGGAGTAAGCGCAATCAGGCGCGCCCCGGTGTCGCGGAACCGCTCCAGCGCTCCGGGCCAGTCACCGGCTGCGGCGACCTGAAACGGCAGCGAGAGCGTGGTGGCCATGGACGTGCGGATCGCCTTCCGGTAGAGGGGATCGGCGCAGCGGGGCGACAACAGGACCGCGGCCGCGCCGAAGGCAGCGGCGCTACGGAAAATGGAGCCGACGTTGTCGGGGTCGGCAACGGCGTCAAGGGCGACGACCGGAGCGCCGGCACGAGGTGGCCGCAGGCCGCCCGGCGTGGAACCGTCCGCGGGCCGTTCCCCCAGGGCCAGGCAACCGCGGTGGAACCGGAAACCCGTGATCCGACGCAGTTCCAACGAACCGGCAACGTAGATGGTGGGCGCCGCCACGGAAGCTTCGATGGCCGAACCCAGCCGGGCGAGCGCATTCTCGGTGACGAGCAACGCGCGCGCACGGAACCGCGAGGCGAGCAGCCGTTCGACGGCCAGGGATCCCTCCGCAACGAACAGCCCCCGCTCACGCATCAGCGCCGGGTCCGAGACCACCCGAAAATCACCGACGCGCGGATCGTCTATTTCATCGACCGTGACGGGGATCACACCGACCGGACAACGGAGCGCTGGCTGCGGTGGCCATCAAGCACCTCGAGACCGAGTTGCTTGCTGAGATACACCTTCGATTCCCGGTTGTCCGCCTCGTTCGGCTCGAACTTGATGACATTGAACTGCAGGTGATCGAGCGTGCCGCGCATGCCGTAGAGGCGGTTCTTCGTCTTCACGACGATTTCGGCGAAGCCGTTGTCGTGCGCCCATGCCTCCTGCTCCTCGGTCAGGGCCCGGAAGAAACCGCGGCCGCGCCAGTCGCGCCGCGTTCCACCAATCCAGCTATAGAGGATCTTGCGCCCGTCGAAGTCGATCGAAGACTGCAGGCGTGCCACCAGGTCGGCCAGCTTGAGTTCGGTCTCCTCGCGCCGCAGCTCGTGTGACACCTTGTAGGCGACCGGAACGATGGTGGACGCGTCGTCCGGCAGGGGCGCCTCCGCCATCAGAATCTGGTGATCGCGGTCGCCGAGGCGGGCCACGACCTCGCTTGCGCGCTTGCGGCGGGGAAACTCCCCGAAGTACTCCTCGATGTACTCGATTTCGAGGGCACCCTGCTGGAGGCCGTACTGCCGGATACGGTATTCCATGGTGCTGCGGTCGGGATGATACACCCGTGGCTCGCCGCCGCTCGAGAAGGGATCGGCGGGTCGAAGGCGACCAGAGATGACCGCTTCGCGCGGCTACCCGGAAGCCTCGCCGTTGCGGAACAGAGCCGCAGCACGCTCCAGCGAGTCCGGATCGCCAACGATGACCGCTGTATCTCCCGGCTGGTATCGGAAGTTGTCGTCGCGGCGGTAGATCGGCACGCCGTCGCGCACCACCGCCACCTGGATGGCGCCAGTCGCGCGGCGGAGATCGAGAGTGCGGGCGTTCTCTCCGTCCGCCGTCGACGCTGCTTCCACTTCCACCAGCTCCAGCGCATCGTGGATGCCGAGATGCTGCAGGGCGTCGAGAGTCAGGTCGGGCGCCGAGGTGCCGCGCAACAGCCCGTAGTGCTCGTCGCGCACCGCGTTCAGCTCGTGGGCGATGCGGCGGGCCGGAATCTCGTAGCTGCGCAGCGCGCGCGCGAACAGTTCGAGCGAGGCCTCGAACTCCTCCACCACCACCTCATTCGCACCGAGCCGCAGCAGGTCGTCGATCGCCCGGACGTAGCGGGTCCGGACGATGATCGTTGCGCCGGGCGCCAGCTCGCGCGCCGCCGCCACCCCGCGGCGTTCCTCCACCGGCGATGAGATGGTATAGACCACCAGCCGTGCCCGCGTGCACCCCACCTCCTGGAGCATGGTCGGGCGCGCGCCGTCGCCGTAGACCGCTGTCAATCCGTCGGCGCGCGCCTGCCGCACCAGCTCGGCGTTCTGATCGACCACCATGCACCTAATGCCGGCCGCCTCCAGCATCCGGGCCAGGTAACGGCCGGCGACGCCGTAGCCGACCACCACGGCGTGGTCGCGCAACGTGCTCAACTCGCCGGCGCCGCGCCTTGCGGAATCGCGGTCGCGGTCGCGCCGGACGACGCCGCGCACCGCCCCGCCGACCGTTTCCGAAATGCGGTACGCCGACCCGATGAGGAACGGCGTCGCCATCAGCGAGAGCGCCGCCGCGGTCAGGAAAACCTGGTAGTCGTTGCCGGCGAAGAGTTCCAGATCGAGACCGACCGCGGCGAGTACAAAGGAAAACTCCCCCACCTGCGCCAGGCTGATGCCGCTCCGCAGGCTGGTCTCCAGACGGCGGCCGCGCAGGACCACGGCAGCCGTCGCAATCACGCCCTTCGCCATCATCAGGAGGAGCGTGCCGACGACGACCGCGAGCGGCGCCTGCATCACGACGCCCAGGTCGAGCAGCATCCCGATCGAAGTGAAGAAGACACCGCTGAAGAGGGATCGGAACGGGATGACGTCGGAAAGCGCCTGCAGGCCGTATTCCGACTCCGAGATGACGAGGCCCGCGATGAACGCGCCGATCGCGAGCGAGAAGCCCGCGCCGGCTGCAGCCAGCGCGGTCCCGAGGGCCACGAAAGCGACGCAGAGCGTGAACAGCTCGCGGTTGCGCAGCAGAACGATGCGGTCGAGCGTCGCGCGCACCACGGCGCGCCCGCCAAAGAGCAAGGCGGTCATCACGGCGAGGCCCACCAGGAGGTCGACCGCCGCCGCGCCGGCGTCCGCCGTCCCGCCCGCAGCGAGCGGCAGCAGCAGCATGATCGGAACGATGCAGAGATCCTGGAACACAAGAATCGCGATGACCTCGCGGCCGTGCGCCGTGTCCAGCTCGCCCCGGTCCGCGTAGGCCTTGGTAACGACCGCCGTCGACGACATCGCCGCGAGCGTGCCGTAGAAGAGCGCGCGTCCCGGAGGCAGCCCCATCGCCAGACCGACACCGGACACGACGCCGACCGACGCGGCCACCTGCAGGCCACCGGCGACGACGACCGAACGCCCCCACCGCAGGACGTCGGACAGCGACAACTCCAGGCCGATCGCAAAGAGCAGCAGGACGACGCCGATCTCCGACAACGCCGATACCTCGTCCGCATCCGGGATCAGCGCAAGCCCTGACGGTCCAATCAGCACGCCTACCACCAGGAAACCAACCAGCGGCGGCAGGCGCAGGCGCTGCGCGAGCGCTACGACCGGGATCGCGAGACCGGCGATGATCGCCAGGTCACGGAGGATGCCGAGGTCGTGCACCTTCGGTCAGCGTTCGGTTGCCGCGAGTGAAGGGGCTTCGGCCGGCGAGGCGGCCAGATTGGTGGAGAGCCAGCGCTCCACCTCGGCGAGCGGCATCTGCTTGCGCGCCGCGTAGTCGGCCGCCTGATCCGGACCGATCCGGCCGACCGTGAAGTAGCGCGCCTCGGGATGCGCGAAGTAGAGGCCGCTGACGCTCGCGGCGGGCGTCATCGCGCCGCTCTCGGTCAGGTCGAGGCCGGCCGCGCGGGCATCCAGCAGGTCGAACAGTTTGAACTTCTCGCTGTGATCCGGGCAGGCCGGATACCCGAACGCGGGACGGATGCCGCGGTAGCGCTCGGCGATCAGGTCATCGTTGGAGAACTCTTCGTCCGCGCCGTAGCCCCACTCGCGCCGGACCCGCGCATGCAGGTACTCCGCGAACGCCTCCGCCAGACGGTCGGCGAGCGCCTTCACCATGATGGCGTGGTAGTCGTCGTGGTCCGCCTCGT
>CAZJYU010000077.1:0-3549 GCA_964550305.1 uncultured Vicinamibacteraceae bacterium
GCTAGAGCTTGAAGCGGCGAGTCAGGAAGTAGTGCACGAGCTCCATGCGGAGATTGCACTCCTCGCTCTGCACCGCCCCGCCGCCACAGACTGCCGTGACCGCCTCGTCGTCGGGCGATCCGGTCTCGTCGCCATCGAAGACCGCCACGAGGCTGGCCGTCAGGCTCACCGCTCGATCCCGATCGAGTTCGTCCCTCTGGACCGGGCAGGAGTCGCAGACCAAAAGGTCGAACGTCAGCGCCTTTCCCTGCGAGTACGCGGCCCGCGGGCTCACCTTTCCGGCGCCGGTACCTATGGAGCCGGACGCCTCCGCCGAGTCGTGGACAAGGCCA
Source organism: uncultured Vicinamibacteraceae bacterium (assembly GCA_964550305.1). Taxonomy (GTDB): domain Bacteria; phylum Acidobacteriota; class Vicinamibacteria; order Vicinamibacterales; family UBA8438; genus VXRJ01. Next base: position 333 of record CAZJYU010000077.1, read on the forward strand.
ACGCCGGCGGCAAGCAGCACGGCCAGCAACAAGTAGCGTCTCATCGTGTTCATCCCAGTCGGATCGTGGACAGTTTCGTAGGTTGCGCGGGGAGTGTCCCACAGTAGTGTAGTTCTGTCATTAACGCGCCGCGGCTCGATCAGCCGCTCCCGGAAGGGGACGTCAGCGCTTCTGGTCGTTCAGGCTCCAGTCGTAGTCGTACTCGATTGCCCCTTCGAAGCTCTCCAGGAACGCCGCGAGCTCCCCGTCCGCGTACTTGCGCAGATGCTCCATCACCGTCGCCTCGGTGTTCCCGAAGTCCTCGGCGTACCAGTCGTAGATGCTCGAGATGACGATGAAGTCGTCGTCGACGACGTCGACGCCCCGGAAATTGTTCACGTAGTCCCGCGCCCCGGCCTCAAGCAACTCCTCGGTATTGGCGGCGGTGAAGGCGGTATCCAGCAGATGCGGACAGCCGTACGCGGCGCAGTTGACCGCGTAGTGGATCCGTTCGTCCTTCCAGATGGGACGCAGGATCCCGTGTTCCATGTTGTCCAGCGTTAGGTCCTCCCCCGTGACCTGCGCGTGCACGTCGCCCCACGGCCCGGTGTAGGGCACCACGCCCTCGTGGATGTCCCGAATGGTCTCGACCGGATAGGCATCGAGCACGACCTTGACGGTCAACGCGTTGTAGAAGTTGATCCAGTACGCCATCTGCTCCGCGCGGGAATAGTCGCGCGGGTCCAGCGCCTGCAGATACTCCAGATACGCGTTCAGCTTCGCGGTGTCCGCGGCGTTCGCCACGAGGCCTTCGTAGTCGACGAGATTGACCCCCATCTCGTCGGTCGTGACATAGCCGTCAAGGATCTCCTGCCACGGGCCGTGGTCGAGCTGTTCGACGCGGGTCTCGTCGCTCACGTCCCATCCCTCGATCCCTTCCGGTACGGACGCGCCGCACGCCGCCGCAAGCAGGGTCATGACCACCAGAAGCGGCGCGAATCGTCCGCCCCGCGGTTGCTGCGTGTCCTCGGTTCCGACTGTGCTCACGGTCGCTCCTCCTGGCCTCGCGCGTCCCTCCCGCGTCGCAGCAGATCGCAAGCGAGTGCCGACAGAATCAGGCCGAATTCCAGCCAACGGACGAGAATGGGCTGGGCGTAGGGATCCATGGCGAAGTCCTGCAGGTTGAGGAACGTAATGTAACTGAGAAGGACGGCAAGCGAGGCGGTCCATGCCCAGTTTGTCGGAGAGATCGCGGCAAACGGCAGTAGCCAGAGCAGGTACCACGGATTCACTACCGGGGACAGGAAGAGCAGGGCGCCGTACAGCCAGTCGCCTCGCGGTATGCCGTGCCCGCCACCCCGGGTGTACGACCAGTAGTAACGAGCCCAGAACCCTGCGAACACGAGCCCCAGCACAACCCGCGATTCCAAGCGGGGGATCACGGTCGCGAGCAGGCCGAAGGCCGCCGAGTTGAATTCCCATTCCCGGGCAAACACCTCCAGCGACGCGAGGTCCGTTCCGCCCTGAAGGGCGAACGGCGCGTACAGGGCCGCGACGGTCGCGGCAAACAGGATCCAATGGCCGATGCGCGCACGCGCCAGCACCAGCGGTGCGAGGACGAGCCCCAGAACCTTGGCGCCGGTGGCGAGGCCGAGCAGGACGGCAGCGCTTCGCCAGTGTCTCTCCCGCGCCAGCACGATGGCCGCCACCAGAAGACAGGCGCCGGCGCCGTCCGGATGGGCGGTGAACGCGATCTCCTTCACGACCAGCGGACACCATGCGTAGAGCAGGACGCCGTTGGCTGGCGCGAGGCGCAGCAACAGTCCTGCCAGGGCCAGGTCGGCGGCAATCAGGATCGCCTGCAGCACGGCGACGCTGGCCGGTTGCACCCAGTAGCCGAGGAGGAAGATGAGCTGTGACGTCGGGCCATAGATGGTGGGCAATTCCGGGTAGTTGATCCCGCCCAGCACGCCCTGAAACAGCGCGGGAACGCCCGGATCGAGAAAAAACGTCTCCGGCGCCGCGCCGTAGGGGGTGCCGGTGGTCGCGAAGCGGTAGCCGTCCCACAGGTAGCGATAGAAATCGTCTTCGTAGAACGGGCCGCCCGCGAGTCCGCAGATCCGGAACACGACAGCCCAGAAGAAGAGCCGGCCCACCGGCGCCGGCTCGCCGCGCCGGCGCAGGAACCCATAGAGCCCGAAGACCGGCAGGCCGGTCCAGGCAACGAGCAGGAAGAAGGCGGACAGGTCGGGTTCGCCGGGTTGCCGCGCCAGCAGGGCCAGGGCGGCGTAACCGATTGCGCACCAGAGGCCGACGGCGTCGAGGTGACGCATCGCCTCGCTGGCGCGTCAGGGCTGCTGCGGCGGCGTCTGCCCCGGGAAGTAACGGGTCAGTGTCGTCGTGGCCGGCTTGGGCGTCAGCCACGACACCACCACCATCAGCAGCGACGAGCCGAGCAGCATCGGCAGCACCGGCATGAAACCGAGGACGTCGGTGCCGCCCGGCGTTCGCGTGATGATCTCGGCGCCCCCGACGGTCCAGACGGGGATGATGACCCCCGGCGGCGGGGCGGGAATGGCCGCCTGGAGCAGAGCGACGCCCGCCATCGTCAATGCGGTCCAGATCACCACCGCGAGCGCCCCCCACTTCGTGCTGCCGCGCCAGAACAGCGCCGCCACGAGCAGCGGCAGCATCGACGTGAAGCCCGAGAAGGCGTACTGCACCGCGAGGCCGAAGATGCCGGGCGATACGTTGAGGGCGATGACGTAGGCGACCAGCGCAATCAGGACGACGAATAATCGTCCCGTCTGGACCTGCACGGCCGGGCCGAAGCGGGCGGTCCCACCGTAGTAGGTGAAGACGTCCTTGGTGAACATCGTGGAGAGGGCCAGGATCTGCGAGTCGCTCGCCATCACCGCCGCCATGATCCCGGCGCCGAGCAGGCCGGCGAGCCAGAGCGGCGCGTAGTGCTCCAGCATCAGGATGATGACGTCGTCGCCCGCCGCCTCGCGCTGCAGCGCCGCGGTCTCTTCCGCCGTCAGCGCGTCGCGCCCGCCCGCCAGTTCGGCGCGCGCCTCCAGCTTCGATTCGATCGCCGGCACGTCGGACATCGCGTTCGCGGCGAGCCCGAGGAAGGTGCAGGGCAGCCAGATGGCGAGGATGCAGAGGGGATAGAAGATCACCGTCTTCCGGAACTGGCCCATCCGGCGCGCCGTCAGGCAGAAGATGGAGATGTGCG
>CAZJYU010000078.1:0-2651 GCA_964550305.1 uncultured Vicinamibacteraceae bacterium
TCGTCTTCTGGGGGATGTTCCGGGCGGACGTGCCGGGCGCCTCGGTGCTCTTCTACTTCAGCGGCCAGATCCTGGGTGTCCTGCTTATCAGCCAGTTCTGGACGCTGGCGAACGACATCTATGACGCGCGGCAGGCAAAGCGGCTCTTCGGGTTCATCGGCGGCGGCGCGAGCCTCGGCGGGATCACGGCGTCGGCGCTGGTCGCCTTCACGGTCGGGCAGGTAGGAACCAACAACCTGTTGCTCGTCAGCGCGGCAATGCTGTTCGTCGGGGCCGGCGTCGTCACCGCCGTCCTGCGGCAGACGCCCGGCGCAACCCTGACCGTCTCCGCCGGAGGCGAGTCGGGCGTGGGTGGGCGCGAGGCGATCCGGCTGTTGCGCGAGTCGCGTCACCTGCAGCTCATCGCCCTCGTGATTGGCTTCGCCGCGATCGGCGCCGGCCTGCTTGACCAGCAACTGAACATGGCGGTCGAGGAAGCGGCGGGGGCGGGAGGCGCGGACCGCATCGCCGCCTTCCTCGGCCAGGTGCAGTTGTATCTTTCGATCGCCGGTTTCGTGGTTCAGATCTGGCTCACCAGTCGGATCCACCGCCATCTCGGGATCGGTTTCGCCATCCTGATCCTGCCGATCGGCCTGGGCGCCACCGGCGGGCTGATCCTGGTGACCGGAGCGCTCTGGGCTGCGGCGGCGGGGCGCGTGGTGGATGCAGGGCTGCGGTACACAGTGGACAAGACGACGCGCGAGATCCTCTTCCTGCCGCTGCCCGTGGACTTGCGACGGCGCGCCAAACCCTTCGTCGACGTCACGGTCGACCGGTTCGCCAAGGGAATTGGCGCGGCGCTGACGTTGGTGCTGATTCAGCCGTGGGGGCTCGGGCTGTCGTGGCACCAGTTGAGTTGGGTCAGCCTGACGATCACCGCGCTCTGGATCGTCGGTGCGGTCAAGGCGCACCGGCAGTACCTTGCGACGTTTCGAGCGTCGATTGCCCGGGGACGCGTGCGTCCGGCGGAAGCGCGGCTCAGTACAGCCGACCTGTCCACGGTCGAAGCGCTGGTCGAAGAGTTGGCGCATCCCGACGAGCGGCGCGTGCTTTACGCCATTGACCTGTTGGAGTCCTTCGGCAAGCAGCACCTGATCACTCCCCTCCTGCTGCGCCACCCATCCAGCCGCGTCCGGGCGCGAGTGCTTGGCGCGATCGACGCCATCCGCCCTGACGTCGCCGGTCTGTGGGCGCCGGAGATCGAGCGGCTCGTTGCCGATCCCGAGCCGGAAACGCGGACCGCGGCGATCGGCGCCCTCGTCGGCCTTCGCCACGAGGACGCGCTCGCGAATGCGCGCGACCTGATCCGTGACGACAACCCGCACATCGTCGCTACCGCCGCCGTGATTCTGTCGAAGAGCGACGACGACGCCGATCGGCGCGTCGTCGAGCGCACGCTCGCCTTGTTCACGCGGGAGACGAGCGCGGAGTCGGCCGGCGTCAGGCGCGACCTGGCCGCTGCGGCCGGGCGGGCGGCGACTCCCCGCGCCCGCGACCTGCTGATCCTGCTGCTCGACGACCCCCACCCGCAGGTTGCGGCGGAAGCGATGCGGAGCATCCGCGCGCTCGACAGGCCGGACGCCTTGTTCGTGCCACGTCTCGTGTCGTTGCTCGGCCATCGCCAGTTGAAGAACAGCGCGCGCGACACGCTGGCGCGGTACGGCGAACCGGTAGTAGACGTGCTCCGGTACTGCCTGGACAACCCGGTCGAAGACCGTTGGGTGCGGCGCCACATTCCCGCGACGCTGGCGCGGATCCCGACGCAGGCGTCGATGGACATCCTCGTCGCCACGCTGCGGACCGACGACCGGTTCCTGCGATTCAAGGCAATCGCCGCCATCGAGAAGCTGCATCGCGACCATCCCGACCTCACGGTAGCCCGGGAGCCCATCGAGCAGGTCGCCCTGGACGAGGGGAGCGTCTACTATTCCCGTCTCGGGAGCTACTACAACCTGTTCGTACGGGGGAGGCTGCCGACCGACACGATCCTCGCCAGGGAACTCAGCGAGAAACTCGATTTCTCGGTCGACCGGATCTACCGGCTCCTCAGCCTGCTGCACGCGTGGAAGGACATTGCGGCGGCCCGGTGGGCCATCGCCCACGGCGATGCGCGGGCGCGGGCCGGTGCGGCGGAATACCTCGACAATGTCCTCACCGGCAAGCTGCGCACCTGGCTGATCCCCGTGCTCGAAGACCTGCCGATCGTGGACCGGGTCAAACGGGCTGACGCGTTGCTCAAGAACCGGCCGCGTGGTGTCGACGCAACGCTTCGCGCGCTGATCGCCGACCGCGATCCGGTGGTAGCCGCCGCGGCGGCCGATCTGATCGGCGCACAGGGCGTCCGGAGCCTCGACGTCGAACTGGATCGCCTGGCCGCCAGCCGCGACGTGGACCGGATCGTCACGGACGCCGCCGCCTGGCGCCTGGCGTCGCGAGGCGGCAGCCGGGCGGACGGCGCCTGGACGGGCGCACTGCCCGCGGTCGCGGTGGTCGACCGGCTGCGCAAGCTTCCGCTGTTCGCGTCGGTGAGCGTCGACGAGCTGTTCCGGATTGCGGGGGCGGGCCGGCAGGTGGAACATACGGCGGACACCTGCCTGGTCGAGGCCGGAAGG